>JAFEAV010000024.1 GCA_018266215.1 Cyanobacteria bacterium SZAS LIN-3
GGCGGCTATGCCGACTTCGACCGGAAAAGGGTGCCGGTTTCACCGGAATACACAGCCAGCATTCCCAAACGTAGATACTGCGAATGCGCGGCAAGAAACCATATTTCGACCTCTGGATCTGCAACAACGACGGAAATTGGTGTTCTTCCCGATACTTTCTTTGCCCTCATCAACATTTCGGTACCTAAACCAGCGATGTTGGCACTAGTCCTACGAATGCACTCCTTATCGCCATCTAAAACCACTAGAATTCCGTCTGGCTTGCCACGCAAAGCAGTCTGCACATAGTATTCGATACCAAGTCGCCTTCGCTCATCAAACGGCGCTGTTAAGCGCCCCACGCCCTTACTGTTTATTGCGACGGGAGTTGAGAAATTCCACAACCCGTTTTCACTATAATAGTTTCTGAGCAATGCGGGGATAGCATCGTCGTCACCCAAGCCTTCAACTATAGCAAACAGACTATAGGTCCGATACATTTCGAGAGCCGCTTAGTCTATAAAAGTCAGAATCATTAACAAGTGCATTTTGTGCGGGAAAAAGCGCATTAGTCCGAAAAAGATCACCAAGGGTATCGTAAGGGGGCGGATTGTCTATCAAATTTCTTTCAATAGGAAAAACCTTACTAACACCATCTTGCCAATCGACGACTCTAATCATGTCTGCTCTGACGCTAGGAAACGCTAAGACGTCAGAGTCATGAGTTGAAAACAGTATTTGCCCGGTAGTTGGCTTTTTGAAAAGGGCGTCAATAAGTACCTCAACGGCGTGAGGATGAAGCGAATCAGAAATTTCATCAATCACAATAAGGGCTGGAGCAGGTTTCGACAACGCCGCAACGAGAAGAGCCAGTGCTCGCAACGTACCGTCAGGCATATTCCGACCTGTGAACTCGTATATCTCACTGATCCCCTTTCCTCGCTGCTGAAACCTAATGACGCGCCTGCCTGAGTATTGGTCAGCAGAAACACTTACCAGGCCAGGTGTTATAGCAGAAAGATGAGACAGTAACCACTCCATAGACTCAGGTTGACTTTGAAGAGCTTTCAACAGGTCACCAGAGTTTCGTCCGTCCTTCTCCATTCTATTCAGTGCGCCAATCGGTGGTTCCGCCCGAATTGCTTCGGGAGACACCTTGAATGACTCAATGGAACGAATAGCTCTGTATATGCTATTAAGCGTTTTATTTGCACCTGCCACCAAAGGTAATACCAAAGAATCACGCTCAAAGGAAGGAAGCAACCGGTCAACGCTAGACTTTAAGGTTCCCTCAGTTCTTCGAAAAGAAACGTCAGTATTTGACTTCAAAACTTCTTCTTTGATCACCCATTGAGATTCACTATCAAGGCCCTTTTTCGAACCAAGCCTGAAACCATAGACGAATTCATCCAAGCCGATCGACAAATTGATTGCCACGCTAATGTCGTATCGAATACCGGGACTGTTTTGTCGCTGCCTCAACTCAGCAATTCCCCCTGACTGTTCAACAGCCCGAGATAGTGAATGCGCCAAGGCACTCTTGAGAAATTCAAACGCATAAATAATTGTACTTTTCCCAGAGCCATTGCGACCAATCAGTATGGTCTGGTCATCGAGCGGAATTCTGGCATCTTCAAAAGACCGAAAATGCCGCAGCCGAATTTCTTTGATGTATCTGGAGGCCATAGATTACTTTGAATTTTCGAGCAAGTACTAGTACGCAAAATCGGAAGAGTTTCTCAGCGACCGCGAAGCGCCTTCAATATTTCATTCACGGTGTCTGTTTTCACAGCGATGGGATCTATACCTACGGAAATTATAGTGCGGCAATAGGGACATTGCATAGAAACCCCCTTCCACGCAGTTCCGCCGAAATCCATTCTGATGTCAATCGGCTGGAGCGAAATATGGGATATCATTTTTTGACAACTGGGATTGGGACATTTGCCGGTATGCATTGTCTAAAACCTCGTCGATAAACTTTCAACACCGGCTGGCAGCAGATAACAAGAAAAACGAATCCAAATCGATTTAGCTTTTCGAACTCAGCTTCCGCAATTGTAATTGACCAGACGCGATCTCGATTGTAGCACTAACTGACAGCTGAACCATTTTCGAACCGAGGCATCCAAGACGGTCGGCTGCAAGATGACAGCGCAGTAATAAGCTCTCCCTCGGACCAGATCGTCAAGGGGCCGCAAAAAGAGACCGAATTGAAATCAGAAATTGGTGAATGAAAGAACCGACGCTGATCAATCTCCCAACTTGATCAGACAAGCCTTTCAAAAGTCCCTCAAGAAAATACTTCGCTTAAGCCCTATCGCGCCACTGAAAACATAGTCGACTTCATAGGTAGAGGGACCGCTACCGTTATGTGGCAGCAAAGATTTCGCAATAGTCCCAGTTACTCGATTTGTTTCCAGGACGGCGATCCTGAGTTCTAATGCAATATTCAGAAATCGCAGATTTTTCCTGTGCACTATAGTGTGAGTTCCACGAGCCGACTTCAAATGTATCGCTATCAGCAACCCGGTGACCGCGCCAGGAGCTCTAAGGTGCATTACCTTAGCGAGATCTTGAGCACCTTCTGCCTCGACCTCGGTAAACGTCCATCGCGATTTCCCTAACTAATGAATCATTAGTGGCATCGACACGACCATAAGCAGCTACCTCAATTCAACCTATTCGTTAAACTTCAGGCAAGCAAGTTTTCCAAGGCTCACTTGGAGCAGCAACCAAACCTACCACGGATAGCAATTCGAAAATGCCCTGTCTGTCTGGACGTTGGACAACTGGTAAACTCCGGGAATACAACTTATCGGAAGCAAGTTAAGAGATCCACCTTCCCGTAAATTGCACCAAAAGTGACTTAATTTCGCTATCAGTTCTCCGAAGTCGCGCCTCTATTGCTCCTCGAGCTTGTGTGCCATTCATGATTTGTAATTACTATAAATGCGGATCAAGTCAGCACCAAAAGGCAGGCTTAAACAGAACGTGCAGATACGACTGGACCTTCCGATAAGCTTGTTGATGAAAAATCTCGGGACGACAGGATTTGAACCTGCGACCTACTGCTCCCAAAGCAGCCGCGCTACCAAGCTGCGCTACGTCCCGTTAGAAGCACTATAACACGGCGCCCGCCCGGCCTACAAACTTTATTAAGGCACAAACTGTGGCGCATCGGCTGTCACGTCGATGGCATCCTTGTCCAGGTAGCCCGTCCGGCCGCTGGAGAGCTGCACCTTATATTTGTCATTGGTTACGGGCCCAATGACAACAAGCCTGTCACCGCTCTGGGCCTCGCCAATCGTGCTGCCGCGACTATCCCGCACAGCCTTACCCCGACGCACAGTGGCCGTGGTGTAAGCGTCCTGGGTCTTGCAGTCGACAAATCCCCCGTACACATAGCCTTCGCGCCCGTCCAGCTGTACCTTGTACCAGCCGTCCTTCTTGCCGATGATCTGGACTTCCTGGCCGCGCTTGAGCTCGCCCACCGACCGGTAACCGGTCGAGGCCCCGCGCCGCACCTTGATCGTCGGCGTGGTCAGGGCACTGGAGATTGTGCCGCTTTCAGCGTCGGCCTTCTTCTCCACGACCTTGGGCGTTATCTGCTTATGAGACTCGGTGTCGCCGCTGCCATCCGGCGAGGGAGGCGTGACCGCCAACTTCGCCTTATCGCGCTGTTCCTTGTCGGCCGCGACCTTGTCCGCCGCGTTACTCTCGGTGAGCTTCTTCAGGTCGGCGTCTTTGACCACGACCTTGTCTTTCAAGACCTCATCAGCCGCCTTGAGCACGGTGTCCTGCGGCTGCGGTGCAGCGACAACCACATCGGAACCCTCGGTCGAGGCCTTCACCCGGCGGATGTTCGATACAAAGTACCGACCATCGCCGCGCGAGAGCGAAACTTCAAAGGCGTCCTGAGCGTTATTCAATACATAGGTAAGAGTGCCGCCACCGGATCTGCTGGAGCTGCCACTGTTACTACTGCTCGACTGCGACGATCCACCATCATCATTGTGGTGATGGCGACGATGTCTTCTGTGCCTGCGGCTGCGTCTGGAATCATCATCCGAGCTGGAGTTGTTGGAGCTTGCCGTGTTGACCGGGGCCGCGGCAACAACCGCACCACCGCCAACTTTTTTCAATGTGAAAAGCGGAGGGTTGACTTTCAACTTGCCGACGGAGGCGATACTGCCCATGGTGCCATCGCCAAAGTATCTTCTAAATCTATCTTTCGCACTGCCGTCGGTCAGCACAAAAGCCACAGCGCGCAGGCAGGCCATCGGGCCTTTGCCCAGGTCTTCAGTCAGCTCGTACTTGCCGTTTTTATACGTCAATCGTGACTTGACTGTTTCATCGGGCACTGTGCCCTTGGCCAGTGTTTCTATTGTGAAAAGTCTCTCCTCGCTGGCCTTGCTCATCAGAGAAAGGTCCAGATTGATGTCCTTGCCGTTGCTGGCAAACACAGCATTGCCGTCACCGGACAGGGCCGGGACTGTTTCCTGTGTGCGGTCAGCCACACCATCGGGCAGCAGCGCGTAGACTCGCACCTGAGGCTTGTGGCCGGCCTGTGCGTTTCTGTGACCGAGCAAAGCGATATTACTGCCGGTATCATCGGAGACGACCTTGGCGGCATCGTAGACTTCAAAATTGCGCATGACGGCCGCATGTTTGGAGGTCATCAAATAATCGGTGGCCGTGATCATCGTGTCCACTTCCACCAGGCGAAGGTCGTGAGGCAGGTCAAAGACACGGATTTCAAAAACCGAGTTCGGGAAAATCTTCTGCAGTTTCTCTGTCAACTCAGGCGTGGTCAGCTTGGCGTTTTTCTCAAGGAAATCCTTGGTCGTGCTCTCCAGCTCAGCCTTGATGTGTTCGGCGTCGGAGCCATTCTTGGGCCCGGCGGCGACGCGCTTGGCGATTTTTTGCAGATTGCCTTCGGCGTCAAACATGGCCGGCAAAATATTGCAGGCAGCCACAATCACGCCGACCACAGCGACGGCACCCAGGCCGCCGACGATAAACTTCTTGGGCACTTTCGCGGCGAAGCCCTTCGCGCGGGAGCGGCGACTCTCAATCACCGGGTCCATGTCGGCAAAAAGGTCCGGCGCGCCGACGGCTCTATTGGTGCCGGTGGTGACGACTTCGGGATTGACGACTGGGCGGCCGCCACTGATGGCGGCGGTATCGACGGGACTCACGGCCCGATTGGAGCCGGTGGTCAAAGATTCGAGGTTGGGCTGACTCTGGCGCGGGCTGACAATCGGGACCGGCGCGGGATTTGCCCCCACGGGCGAGGGACCGCTTGCGGCACGAGCGCTCGGGGCCGGGCTGGCGGCTGGGCTGGGCGTCACGCTATCGATGGCATCGATGTCCAGCTCCCGGGTGCTGCGGCTCTTACCGGGCAGCTTCATGCTTATCCCGGCGATACTCTTGCGCGGAAACCTCGTCCCGCAATCCTTACACTGGGTTGCGGCGACAGAATTTCGTACTGAACATTGAGGGCATTTCATAGTGTTTTCGGGTCTCCCCAGACGTATATAATACTCATCCTTGTTGCTTTCGGCAGGGTCAACAAGTGCCAGCTTGCAAAGGTTTAAACCAAGGTTGAATAGATTAGACGAAGACCAGGCGCGCAAAGACCTAGTTGCGGTGGCGCGCTTATGCTACCAACGCGACTATATATGCGGCACAGAGGGCAATTTCAGCATTCGGCTGGAAGACGATCTCCTCTTGACTACTCCGCGCGGGATCTGCAAGGGATCATTAGAGGAATCTGATTTAGTAGTAACAAATCTCAATGGTGAGGTCGTTTCCCAGAGAGCAAAAAATGGGAAGCTACCCTCAACTGAGTTAGCTATGCACCTGGCGGTCTACCGCCTGCGCCCGGAAATCCGCGCCGTCGTCCACGCACATCCGACCACCGCGGTGGCATTCACCGTCGCCGGCAAGTCACTGACAAAATGCATTTTGCCCGAGTCCATTCTCATGCTGGGTGAAATTCCGGTGGCACCATATGCGACACCAAGCACGGAAGAGGTGCCCGAGAGTATCGAGGCCGGTGTACGCTCCAGCAACGTTGTTATGCTCGATCACCACGGCGCACTTTGCTATGGCGACACTATATGGAATGCATTCTATTTATTGGAAACACTGGAGCATCACGCCAAGACATTTTTCATGGCGGAAATGCTCGGTGGCGCCAAACCACTGCAGAAACACTCAGTCGAAAAACTCTTTGCCATTTGCTCAATCTACGGCATAAAAGTCCCTGCCAATGCCGATGAATTGCTGAAAGGCGACCGGGTTTCGCACGATATAACCGAGAGTAAAAGCAAAAAATGACGACAGAAAAAGCTGAAGAGAAAAAAGAAGAGCTGCATCCACTGGAAACAGTGACGAACATTTTGCTCATCCGCCACGGCCATACGGAAGCCACGCAACAGGGGCTGCTCTACAGTGACGCCAGTATGGCCATGACAGAAAAAGGTCACGCGCAGGCACTCGCTGCGGCAAAGTGGGCGACAAGATTTAAACCCGATGTCATCATCACAGGCAAGGCCGTGCGCGTGGCCGAGTCCGCCAAACCACTGGCCGAACTCACCGGCCTGACGCCCGTCGTCGTGCACGGCTTCGAAGAGTGGCAGGTAGGCGAATGGGAAGGCCGGACTTATTTAGACATCAAGAAAAACGATCCCGAGCAGTACCACGAGTGGTGCGCGGACCCAACCAATAATGCACCGCCCGGCGGCGAATCTATCGACGATCTCACCGTGCGCATCGGCAAAAGCCTGCAGCAACTCCTGGGCAACGAAGAATACGCCGGCAAGAACATCGCCATGGTGACGCACTCGGGCATCATCCGCTCGATTATTCTGCACGCCCTCGATATTCCCGTAGGCAATTTCTGGCGACTGGCCATCCCAACCGGCTCCATCAGCCGCGTCAATTTCAGCAAAAATTTTGCCACACTTCAGTTTTGCGGCGTCTTGCCCGACTGAGTATCGTTCGCGTCAGCAGACTCTTTCACCGCACCGGTCTCATCAAGAATCACTTCTTTGGTCTTGCGCGTCACGCCATTGGCCTTCTCCAGAAGCTCCACCAGGCGCTGCTTTTCTTCAAAAGTCATGGCATCGCGGATAGCCAGAATCAACTTCACCCGCTCGTTAGCCATCAACGCCGATAGCTTATTGATCTCCGCCTGCTTTTCCAGCACGGCTTTGGGGTCCGGATCCTCATGAAACTCAAACTCGCGTAACTCACCAAGCAAATTAGCCATGAGCTTGAGCCGCACGCGCTGCATGCCTTCAAACTCCTGAGCCAGCTGGCGAATCTTGCGCTCCTCGGCGACACTGACCCCAGCGCTTCTATATATAGCCATCGGGTCCTGGCGCACGGCACCTTCAGCGCTGGACGGCGGCACAAACTCAATCGGCACCGCCACACGCGGGATAGACGACGGTACTTCTATATTGGCAGGCGGCGGCACAGGTTTTGGCACAGGCTTCGGCAGAGGTTTTATCGCCGGCTCATTCAATATCTGCCGCGGCGCAGGCTTTTCTTCCTTAGCCTTGCCATCGTCCTTAGCTTTGGGCCAGAGACCGGGGAAAGCGTCGGCGGCAGAGGCATTTAACAGCCCTGCGGTTATCAGAAACAGACAAGCACCCTTCATCGCCTTAGCCCACTGAGGTGAAACGCCGATGCTGATTATAGCGCTTAAAAATCCAACAAAAGACCTTTCGTCGGCCGGATTCATTGCCTCAGTGTAAGATGAATCTATGACCGAACAGTCCAGAGCACAGCCTTTTAGAGAATTTATCAGAGTCTTGACGCCGCAAGCGGGAAGATTTGCTTTGACGTACATTGGAGTGACCTCCGTCCTGGTTATAGTCAGAACGATATCCGGCACAGCCTATGAATTCCCCTTAGAATCCATCGCCATCTGCGCCATCATCATCTCCCTTATGGCACGGTTGTGCAGCACTCTGACTTTCACAGTTATGCGCCTGACAAAACCTGTCCATAGACTTCCTGTAATTTTTCTCTCCATAATAGTCCTGTATTTCGTGGTGATGTTTCTCTCCCTTCTGCTGCAAGGACTGCTAGACGAGCGCATGAACCATGCATTTAGAATGGTGTTTGTAATGCTTGGTTTTGCCGCCGCCTATGCCATGGAACTTTTTCTCTTCCGCACTAAAGAACCAGGAACCGCCAGAGATTCGAAAAATGAGCCTTAGTCAACGCTTAATTACAAAAACCAAGCGAGAATTGTTCTCGATTCCGGCGCTTGGTCGATTCGGGCTGCTCTATGTGTTTGTAGATATCGTCCTCTACACGACGGTTTTTGGATACTCGAGTAACGGGCACGCAGACTCAGTTGTCCGAGCGGCCCTGTGGACTCTCGCGATTACTTTAGCCTGTCGATTGAACCACCTGTTTGCATTCCTTGCCGATGAATTAACGGGCCAAACAGAAACCGCAATTTTTCACTACCGGCCCTGGATCGGGATCGCGGTATTGACTACTCTGGGTATCGCCCTGAGTAATCAGATGCCCAATCACGTACCCTATTTCGGCAGAATTGCTGTGACATTCACGAACATCGTAATAGCTTGCATTTTGGAGAGAATATTCCGCCCGGCGACTAGCAGCAATTTCAAAACTAATCTACGACAAAGTCCATCGGTCCGCCTGTCCAGTGAGTAAGGACCACACAGCCGCTTTCAGAGTGATGCGGTCCATGACTGGTGCCGGCTTTGCCGACGAAGTATGAGCCGGGGCCATAGGCCTTGCCTTCCTCTACAAAGTCGCCGCTGAGGACATATACGGTCTCATTGGCGTGAGTATGATGATGCCTGGGAATGGTGGCACCAGGAGCCAGTCGCGTAAGTACAGTCTTGTGATGATCGCCGTCACTTTCAAAAATAGTTTTGCTCTCGACTCCGTCTATGGACAATTTCTCCCAGACGCAATCGACGCAATCGCTCAAATAATCGTACACCCCCTACTCCACCCCAAAATGAATAAACGGCGCCCAGGCATGAATCGGCTGCTTCGCCGCAATCGCCTTCAGCTGTGCTTGCCGCAGTGCTTCGGAGATAGTCATGGCACCGGCTTCCCAGCCGGATTTTAAAAATGTATGGAAGTCCTGCATCAAATCCGCCGTCGAGCGGTCCGCTACTTCCCAGAGTGAGAGCACCAGATTAGGCATGCCGGCGTACATGAGCGCCCTGGCCAGGCCGAGAATCTCACCGCCGTCGGTTACCACGTTGACACCCGTTTGGCAGGCCGAGAGCACCAGCAGGCGACCTCTACGTGTGCGCAAGGCACTGCCTTCCAGGATCGACGCCGCCGACAGTATTGAACCATCGGCCAGCACCAGGCCCGATGCCAGCGGTTCGTCGGCGTTAAACACCGCGTGCCCGGCAAAGTGCACGACTTCGTAGTCGCCAAACATCTTGGGCAGTTGTTCTTTGACTTGTTCATTGGTGATAAGTGTTGCACTGCCGGCGGTGCCTTTTCCCAGGGTAGCAATGGACTGTGCTTCTTCCATTGTGTACCCCAGATCTTCGAGGCCCGCGGCCGAGCGCAGTCTGGAGCTAAACACCAGGCCATTGGCTCGGGTCGCGCTGTAATCGGATATGGCGGAGACCAGATAGGAGCCTGCACCGGGCAGAGTCTCCGGTTGCGATTTTTCGGATCTCTGCTTGGACAAAATCGGTATCAGAGAAACAGTCGGCACATAGCTGACCGAATACTTTTCGCATAGATAACCGCTGCCGTCATGCAGGGCACTGAAAGGCAAATGATAGAGCGCACCGTGGGGCACAAGCACCAGGCGTTTGACAAAGGGCGGCAACTGACTGACCAGCGGTCCGAGCAATTTATTGTAGAGGCGCTTGCACAGACTGACCGGCACTTCCCAACCTTCGGTCGAGCTCATTTCCAAAAATGTGGCCAGGTCTTCGCGCAGAGATTCCAGAGTTTCGTCTTCCAGGATCACATGGGTCAGAGGCGCTTCCGAAGCCGACGTTACCGCCGAGACCAGCAGATATTCTTTTGGGAAATAAAACTCAACCAGACAGGTGTCGTCCGACAGTACACGCTCATACCACAGGTCGCGCATCTGACCAAAAGTAAGAGTCGATGCGCTTATCAAAGAGGCATAGTTAGGATGGCGGCGACGCAGCTGATTCAATACATCACGCCATTCGCCGTAGAGGCGTGCGCTGTCTTCGGTCGGCACCACGGCACCACGAGTGCTGCCCGGGCCGGGCTGGGAGGATGGGCCGTCGCCCTGCCAGTACAATCTTTCCAGCTGCGCAATCTGACCGCGCAGAGTCGCTTCGCGATTGACCAGTTGCTTCAGACCGAGCGGCTCGGCGTCACCGCCTGCGCCCTCGGCCATTTCCTTGCCGAGATCTGTGACATCAATTGGACTGTTGGAGAGCAAATCGAGCAGAGCGCGCGACTTGGCGCGGCCTACATATTCCAGCGCTTCCACCCGCTTGCCCATCTTCAGACAAGTGGCGATCACGTCTTGATACAGCTCCTGCCCTTTATTGGCGAAGCTTGTCTTCAGGTCATCGGATTTGATCCAGCTTCGCTGCTCGTCAAACAAATTGCAGGCGGAGGCAAAATATTCATAGGCGGGAGTAAGCTCACCGGCTTCGGCCTTGAGCTTGCCTAGATTAGATAAATAGATGCGTTCTCCCAGATGATCGCTTATGCGGCGGGCGATTTCCAGGGCTTCTTCGTAGACAGTCGCCGCGCGCGCCGGCTCTCCCTGAGCTTTCAAACAATCACCCATGCTGTCGAGATGGGCGGCGAGCGAATGCTCGTCTTTTAAAGTCTTGGCCAGCTCTATAGCTTCCTGTATATACTCCATGGCCTGGTCTACTTTGCCCAGGCGCGACAGAGCCACACCCATGTTGCCCAGCCAGATGCCCTCGCGGCGGCGGTCGACCGGCCCGGCCAGTTCCTTCGCTTCCTTATAGAGTTGCACTGCCACGTCATACTGTTTTTGCTCAAAGCGCACATTGCCTTCGGAGCCTTTGCAAATGGACATGGTGAGCGCGTCGTTGCTCAGCTCGGCTTCCAGAAATGCGCGGCGGTACCAGTCGACTGATTTGTCGTACTGGCCGAGCTCGGACATGGCCAGACCGAGGGAGCCCAACCAGAAAGAAATATTTTTGCTGCTCGTCGCCTGGGCGATGGTGAGGGCGGTAGTAAACCAGTCGGAGGCCAGCTCAAACTGACAGGTGGACAAATAAATCGAGCCCAGGTTGCCGGCGGCGACTTCAATTGAAGCGTCGTCTTTTAAAAATGATGCCGCCTGAAAGGCCGCGTCAAACTGCCTGGCCGCCTCATTCATCTGGCCAGAATCTTTGAGCATTTCACCAAGAAACATGCGGGCTTGGAGTTCGCAGGCAAGCAACGACGCCTTGCGCGCCAGCTCGATCGCTTTGCCCAGACTGGCTTCGCCCTGTTCAAATTGTTGCAACAAGCGCTGAGCCTGACCAAAATATGTGAGCAGCACCGCCCGTGATGCCAGGTTATTGGCGTCCACTAAACCGAGGGCACGCTCGAGACTTTCCTTGGCGTCTTCAAAGCGGCCGGCCAGCAGACTCTCGTAGGCAAATGTCGCCAGATCGTCGACATCGGCTGAGCCCACACCAGTTTGAGCCGGATCGTTTTTCTTTTTATGTCCGCGAGGCGGGCGCTTGCGGTCTGGATCCGTCATCGGAAACCTCGGAATTGCGCTACCAGATCAGCTTACTCTTGCTGGTGGAGTCATTTTAACTGCTTGACCTATGGTATCTACACTGACTGCGGAGTTTTTGGACAAAAGCAAAGGCGCGGGACATTGACTGCCACGCGCCTGGTTAATTTTGCAATTAATCTTGCTCGACTCAGAAAGTCGGCTGAGTATAAGGTCCGTAGCTGGCCACGTTGACCGTGGTTGAGGCGTGGACGTTCTGGGCGATGTGCTTGGCTTCGGCGGGCCGGCTGGGCGTGGCGCGCCGTCCGGTCATGGCCATGGGTGCATAGGAGCTGAAAGCCGAGGACATGTGCATGTTGGAGCTGAGATTGGAGCCGCCGATATTGCTCATGGCGTGGCCGCCGCCGTTCAAATGACTGTGGAAGCCCGAGGGCTGCAGGTTTGAGCGCGAGGCGACAGCGTTCTGGCCCTGTTTCCAGGAGCCGAAGTAGCTGGGCTGGCCGCCCGCGGCCTGGGGCCGTTTGGCGCCACCGGCCGTGCTGCCGATGAATTGCTTGAGGCTGGCTTCCGGGAGCAAGCTGAGCGGGAAAGGTGCCGGACCGGCCGTGCCGGAGGGATGCTGAGCCATTTCTGCGCCGCCGGCGGCCATTTGCTTGGCCACGTTGAGCATCTCGGGGCTGACCGGCTGGGAAGCCAGGTCGGAGCCGGAGTTGGCCCATTCAGGGTTGCCGTTGCGCACCGGCTGCATGTCGGCTACGGCCTGCTGGGCGCAGGGGAAGCCAACCTGACCGGGGGTCACGGGCGAATGCCCGGGTGTGACGCGCGGGGCGGAGCGACGGTCGTAGCCGGAGGCCACGCGGGCGGCGTCTTTCAGCCGGGCGCGGTTCTGGGCACGCACATCGGTCGGTCGATAATTGTTGTAGCCGGGGGCCGAATAGTCGGCGCTGCGGGCCATGTAGGCGTTTTCACTGACGCCGGCGCTGAGGGCGTTGGGGTCGGTGCCGTTCTCCATCTGCGGCGCCATCGCCGTGAAGCCCTGCAATTCCGCAGCGGAAGGCAGTCTGCGACCGGCCTGGAAAGGACGGAGCTTGACGCCGTTCACCGGTGCCATCGCATTGCGAGTGGCCACAGCTCTGGGATTTGACAGTGCCTGAGTGGGAGTCAGGTCGCGCTTGATGCGGATAGGTCTGCGTGAAGAGCTAAATGTAGGGTCTCCGGCCAGCATCGATTTGGCCGTAGCCGCGTCGCCTTTCTGCGCCAGAGAGGATTTGAGAAAGTCCGCAGTACTCGAAAGCTGAGCTTCACCCTCTGCCTTCGCCTGCTGGCAAAATACCAGCGGTATAGAAGCTGCGACGTTTACGCCAACAAAGATCGCCGTTGATTTCATCTGATACCCATTCCGCCAAGAAGCCGTTGCCGTGTTTGACTCTTTCAGTCTACGGACGGGTCAGCATGCTGTCACTGGGAAAAGTACGCAAAGCCCAGGTGAAACGAGCCATTTAAGCTAATCCAGTGGGGGAATTCCCATGGATGTTTTTCTAATGAATTTTGCCACGCTAGTCCCACACCAGGCGGTAGCCTACGCCCCGTACGGTGAGGATATGCTTGGGCTGGCTGGGGTTGGCTTCGAGCTTTTCGCGCAGGTAACGGATGTGCACGTCGACGGTGCGGCTTTCGCCCAGAAAATCCGAGCCCCAGACCTGGGCAAAAAGCTGGTCTCGGGAAAAAACGCGGTTGGGCTGCTTGGCCATGGCCAGGAGCAGTTCAAACTCCTTAAATGTAAGGTCGACTTCCTTCTCGGCCACGGTGACGGTGCGGCTGTCGGTGTCGATAAAAAGCTCGCCCAGGCGCAGGCCCTTGGTAGTCGGCTCGGCTACCTGCGGAGTTTCGCGCAGATGGGCCTTGACCCGGGCCACCAGCTCACGCAGGCGGACCGGCTTGGCGATGTAATCGTTGGCGCCGAGCTCGAGACCGACGACGGTGTCTATCTCCGAGGTGCGGGCGGTGAGCATGAGAATGGGGGTGCGCTTGTCGTTGGCGCGGATGCGGCGGCAGACTTCGTAGCCGTCCAGCTCGGGCATCATCAGGTCGAGGATGATCAGGTCCGGCCGCTCCGCTTCGTAAAGCGATATGGCTTTGAGCCCGTTATGCGCCATCAGAGTGGAAAAGCCCTCTTGCGAGAGGACATATTGAATACTTGTAGCTATATCTACTTCGTCGTCGACAATAAGTAGTTTTTTCATCTTCCACACTAGAGGAGTTAATAGAAAGCCCCTTCATAGTATCATCGCTATTAGGAAAAGAATCTCGGGTGTGGGTGAAGAGTTTGCGCGAAGAAACAACATTTTTGCGCCTGGCCAAAGTTTACAAGGGGCCATTATTTTGTGCGTACGTAGCACTGGTAATGCTTCTGTTATTTTTGGCGCCGCAAGTCGCAAGTTTTAGCAAATCCGGTGCGGCCGATGCCAAGGGCGCCAGTACGTCACAGGCGATTCCGACAATAATCGCCTTCAGTCCTTACCCGCCCATGCTGCATCCCATACGCATCGGCCTGCAGACGCGGGTCTCCAGCATCCGTGTGGTGGTCTGGTCCCCCGGTGCCGTTTTTGTCAACGGCCGCGCGGTTTTTGCCCTCAAGCCGCAGATGATGTACAGCCTCTCGCCCGGCAAAATCACCGAGCTGGCCACCGGTCAGTCTTATCCCCTGCCCTTCGATCAACGCGCCATCGTTTCGGCTCCCGACTACCGGGTGTGGACAAACAATAAATGGTGGAATGGTTGCCTGGAGGTAATCAGTCTGGCCAACGGCATCACCTCGGTAAATGTGCTCGATCTGGAATATTACCTGCAGGGTGTGGTGCCTTCCGAAATGCCCTCCAGCTGGGCCGCCGAAGCGCTCAAGTGTCAGGCCGTGGCCGCTCGCTCCTACGCCTGGGCACATATCGGTGCCGGCTCCAAGTGGAAGTCCGAGGGCTTCGATCTGGTGCCCGACGTGCGCGACCAGGCATATAAAGGACTGGCCGCCGAAGCGCCTTCGACAAACGCCGCCACCTGGCAGACCCGCGGTCTGATTTTGAAAAATGCCGACAAAGTCAAACCGGGCTTCTACCGCGCCTGGGTCGGTGATGATTTTGAAAATCTCAACATCCGCAAAACACCGGTGCCACAGGCGCGTCTGGAAAAATTGACCGGCGTCAAAGATATCGTCGGCGTCACAGTCATGAGTTTTGATGCCCAGGGCAACGCCCATGCCATGCAGGTTATGGGAAGAAACCCCAAAGATTCTCGCCAGGTTTATGGTGTGGCGCTGGCGCGCACACTGGGGTTGGCGACGGCCGGAATACTCGATGTGCGCGAAGAGGGCGACAACTGGGTCTTCACCTATCGCGGTCCGGGCAACGGCGCGCGCGGCATGAGCCAGCACGGTGCCAATATGCTGGCCAAACGCGGTTGGAGATTCGACCAGATCCTGCAACAGTACTATCAGGACAATGACGGCAAATTGCGCCTGGGATTCATCCCCGGTTATATGTATCCGCCACCGCGCATGGCCGGTCAGAAACTGGCCAAACAGCCGCAGCTGACCTTCAGCAAAGGCTCACTGGTAGATACCGGAGATGCTTCAGCCAAATCCAAGGCCGAAGCCGAAGATACCAGCAGCGAAAAATCCGGCACCACATCCGGTGGCCGCACCAATAAAGAAAATAACAACAACAACTAGACTAAAGTTTTTCGGCGGCTTCGGCAGCGAGATTTTTCAGGCGATTGCGCAGGCTGACCACAGTCGGTGTAGACGGGCCGTAATGGCGCTCATAGATAGTCAGGGCGCGGCGATAAATTAGCTCGGCTCGTTCGCTTATGTCTTTGTCGGCCCGTTCTTTAAAAGCGTTGGAGAGAGCGTCGGCCAGTCTGGTCAGAGCCGAGGCCAGAGACAAGCCAGTGCCACCGTGAATGGTGTCGAGCAAAAAGACCTGACGCTCCAGTACGGTGACTTGATCCAGGTACATTTCCAGATTACTGTAGATGACCGAGAGGCTCGACAGGACCGAGCTTACTTCGATCGAATAGGGGCCGTGCAACTTGGACTTGGTGTCATAGAGTTTTTCAAAAACAACCTGAGCCAGACCGTAGACCCGGGCACGCATATAGAACTCACCCAGACGCTCGAGGGCATCGAGAGTGAGTGCGTGTTCGTGACCAAAATATTCTTCCTGGCGCTTGAGCAGGGCCAGATAGATAGTTTCACTGTCGGCCAGCAGTCCCAGTTTTTCCAGACAGCTGGAGCATTTTTCCACAGTCAGGGCCATGAGTAAATAATTTTCGCGGGCCTGGAAGTCATCGCTGCTGGCGGCGAGCCCTTCTTCGTGCTGCACCAGGCGGATGTTGTAGAGGCGCTTGAGCAAAGGCTCGGCCTTCTGGTAATTACCGCGGGTGAGATAGAAGGTGGCGAGGACCTCCAGCGGGCGGGTCACGCCCTGATGATTTTCACCCAGGAATGCCTGGGTGATATTGAGCGAGAGGAGAAAGAGTTTTTCCGCCTGGTCAAATTTGCCCTGGGTAAGCTGTTCGGTGCCTTCTTCGCTGAAGCGAGTGGCGGCGGCCAGGGCACTGACCATCTCCTCAGCCGGAGTCATCGGCAGATCGGCGGTTTTAGCGGCGGAGCCTTGCTCCGGATACTTTGCCGTGTAGGGATAGGACGCGTAAGGCTGCGGCTCTTCGCGCAACATCACCATCTCGGACACTTCCGGCATCACCGCGAGCTCGGAAGCGTGGCGCGATATCACCCTTCTAAAAACTGGCCTGGCGGCTGTCTCTGACATTCGATCCTTTGAGGTGGATTCTCTTACTAAGAGCATGATCGTACGTTCCTGAAGAGGCAATTGACAAGAGAAAACAATCCCATACAACTCTGTCCTTTAGCGAAAGAGCCTGTCAGCAAAGGTTTTGTTCCATTCATAAAACAAAATTAGTTAGTATTAAGACGCGCCCGGGCCGTTACAAACGCGCAAGCGATAAATCTTTCGGGTGGGTATTTGGATATATCGGGCCGATATTAGCGGCGCAAACGGCGCTATTATCAGCCAAACTGAAAGGCCGACACTGCCACGCCCATAACCTGCTCGGAGTAAATTCTCCGACCATGGTCCGTGCCGCCGGCACCGGCCGCCACCATTAGCGGTATCAGGTGTTCTTCCCGCGGATGCACGTCGCGAGCATGCGGTGCCCGCTCCCAGTTGTTGAGCATTTGCAGACGGCGCAGAGAATCATCATTGCAGACTGCGGCGTTGAGCCAGTCGTCAAAAAGAACGGAAGCACCGTGCGAACGCTCACCGAAGGCCCGCAGATTGTGAAAGCTCATGCCGCTGCCGATTATCAAAACATCTTCCTTGCGCAAAGGCGCAAGCGCTTCCCCCAGATCCGTATGAAAGGCCGGATCCAGCCCCGCTTTAAGAGACAGTTGCACAATTGGAATATCGGCTTCTGGATAGACAAGTTTCAGGGGTATGAAGACACCATGATCCAGTCCCCGAGAATCAGTGGTGCGGTATTTTATGCCTGCACTGCTGACAAGCTCCGCTACTCTTTCGGCGAGAGTGGGCGAACCCGGGGCATTGTATGTAATCTCATAGGACTCCGGGGGAAAGCCATAATAGTCATAAAGCAGGGAGGGGGCGGCGGCGATATTGATAGTCACCTCCGGCTCTTCCCAGTGGGCGGAGACGACGAGCAGCGCTTTTGGTTTGTGCGGCATAGTGCCGGCCAACTGTTTGAGCCAGTTGCCCATACCGTCCCAGGTATCACCCATGCCCAGATCGACAAAAAAGCAGGGTCCGCCACCATGGGCGATGTAGAGTGTGGGCAGCACTATTCTTTCTCCGCGGCGACGGCTGTGCCATTGAGGATCTGCGGCTTGCCTTCAAATATACGGAAGCGGCGCGGCGTCCAGTCTCCAGTATACTCCACCGTCATGTTGCCTTCTTCGGTCACAATGGCCAGACCAAGGACGTTCGGTCCTTTTTTACTGGCGGTAAAATCGGACAGGTCCCGTAGCTCAAAAATGCCCTGCTCATTGGTTGGACGTATGTAAAAGTGATCGGGCATGCCGGTCTGCAAACCGACTGAATGCCAGACCCCACTCAATCCTTCTTGGATTTCAGAAGGTATCCGGTATTCTTCGATGACAGGCGGAATCCGCTGGTCTGAGGTCTTTTGCGCCGTAAAACCGCTGCTTGAGGCCTCGAAATCGACAGCCGGTACAAAAGCCATGCCACCACTTTCGGTGCGGACCAACTTAGCGCTCATGTCGGCGGAAAAGGCACCTTCTCCAAGTGGATATGTAAGCATAAGGCCATCTTGAAAGACCGAAACCCGCCCGGCAATGGGAAAAACCTTGCCGTCACGCTCCATCAATCCGACAAAAGCCCGCAGCTTATCGATGAATATTACATTTTGAATCTGCATCACGCCCTGCGAGGTGCCCCACTTATAGCGCCACACCCCGGGCAATAACTTTCTCAAATCAGCACTGCTAAATTTAGTACTGCGGCCGGGCTCATCAAGCTCAAACGGCGGGCTCTGGACCACGTGCCCGGCTGACTGGTGAGCTTGCATGTGGCGCCCGGGCGGCGAAATGGCAAAAAACAGGAAGGCACAAAGCAAAAGGCCGGCCCCAGCCACAGCGGCCGCCAGCTTCACCCTGGTCAGCTGCGGAGGTTTCACGGGCTTAAGGCCCCGGGCCACATTGAGGGCGCGCAGTGCTTTACCGGCCTTGAGTTTATCGAGGTCCTGCAATAGCTGCTCCACGCTCTGGTAGCGCAGCTCCTCATTGGGGCTGATCAAATTTTCGACAAAGGTATCAGCACCCTTTACGGCCTGCACACGCATTTTTTCGCTGCCCGAAAAGTTGAGATAGTCAAAGGCATCATGATCGTATTTCTCCAGCATTTTCACATTGAGCAGCGAAAAGCCGCTGACGCCGGCAAAAATGTCGGCACCGGTAAAGAGTAAATAGGCGATACAACCAAGCGAATAAAGATCCGAGCGCAGGTCAACTTTCTTATCACCCATCTGCTCGGGACTGACATAACGCAGATCCTGCATATTCGCGCCGTAATGGGTCAGCCCCAGGGTATCGCTACCCTCGGCGGGCACACCCTTGCTCTGGCCAAAATCGGCGACAGAGACTGCGCCGTAGTCATCAATAAACACACTGGAGGGATTGAGATTGCGATGCAAAAGCTCATGCCGGGAAGCTTCCTGCAAGGCCGCGGCAATTTCCCGCAAAATTTCAATAGCCCTGTAAAAATCCACCGGCCCTTCTTCGGCGAGCTGACCGAGGGTCTGGCCTTCTATATAAGTACGGGCAATATAGGGCGTTCCGTCGGCGGCGCGGCCGCACTCCGTCACCGGCACGATATTTGGGTGGCTTATGGCCTGCAGCTTTTCGCCTTCCTGCAGGAAGCGTTTGACCAGGCGAGGGTTGCGCGCCAGGGAGGGGTCAAAAATGCGGAAGGCCACAACCAGGCGCTTTGAGTCCGCCGAATCGCCTCCCAGCTCCTTAGAGGCCCGGTAGAGCTCGCCTACGGCGTTGCGGCCGAGCAATTTTTCCATCTTCCAGGAGCCGAAGACGCCGCTATCCGACTCAAACTGCTCGGGCGAAACAGCCTCTTTGACAAAGACCTTTTTCTTGCTCTTAAACTCTTCCACTGGGCTCGCTTACCGTGATTTAAGTTTGCGTGGCGCCTCTTTCCACAATCGGTCGCACACCTTCTCCATACCACTTATCGTATCGCCAATCTTATGTGCGGCAAGATTTATGCCGGCATTTTTTGGCGGAGTTTCGCGGATAAGGACCTCGAGCGCCCCCAGGTCCTTGGACAGTTCGCTGGTAATGTCGCCCAGGACCATACCCTGCGCGCGCGCTCCGGAGCTGCACTCGGGATCTCCGACAATCCTGGTGATATTGGCCGTTTCGGCCTGCAATTTTGACTGCAAATCGAGCATCTGGGCGAAGGAATTATTGAGCCAGTGGGGACGGGGCGGCAGCAAAACATCGCGAGAAAGCGCATCCAGCGCCGTCATGGTCGTGCCCATATAGGTAGGGAACATATTCCTCTGGGTTTTATCTTCCGCCACGCCGTCACGAGTCACTTCCTGCGTGCGCGTGACCTCATGCAAAATATCGTCACTGTCACCTTTCATCCGCCGCAGTGTTTCGTGGATCTCGGCAAGGCAATCGGAGAGATTTTGCGGTGCTGCCACTGCAGGAGAGGCCGCGGGTGTGGGGGAAGCAGAGGGCGCAGGCGCCGTGCTTGAGGCATCAGCGGCTAGCGTTTGCGGTTGACCAAGCACAAGACCAAGAGATACTCCAAGGACCCAAGCAGCAATCTTCATTCTTATCATTTCCCCTGTGGATTTAGTGGCTTGCCTAAAATTTGCAACTCTTTAAACGGTATTTTGCCCGCGCCAGGATCGCTCAGAGTCGGGCGCCCGGTGCCGGATTCAGCGGGTTTTGGCGGCGCCGCTTTTGCGGCTGCAGTCTCCTGGATAAAATCATATTGCGCCAGCCAGTTGGCCGGTCGCAAAAATCCATAGGTCTTTTTGCGCTCCCAGTGTTCTTTTTTGAAGGGCCCGCCGGATACTTCGTAATAAGTATAAACAGCTCCCCGACTGAGGTAGGGCCCTTTGTCGGTATTGAATATGATGAAACAGGGACCGGCGTCGCCGAGACCGAGACTGGCACCGGTACCGGAGTTGGCCGGAATATATATGCTGCCCGCCGTGGGTGAGTCGACTGCACTCAAGACCTGATCAAAGTTTGCCAGCAGGCGGAAATCCTCCGGCGGAAGCGGTTCGTAGCTGATTTCTTTTTCGCAGATTTTAACCATGCGTGTGAGCAGACGGATAAAGTCGCCCATCTTTTGCTTCTCACTCTGGGGAAAAGCACCCAGGCGAATGAGCTCGCTTTCGTTCAACTGGGTGAAAACAGCCAGCCGCTTGTAATAGTCGGGGCAGGGCTCCAGATAGTGAAAAACAGGCACCAGGGCGGCGGCTCTGGCGGCGGAGAGTTTGGGCGAACTGCTGGGATAATTGGCGGCGGCTGCCGGGGCAGCGGCATCCACTGTGCCTGTTTTGGTCTCGCCACCGGGGGCGATACTGCCGGTCACCTGCTTGTCTGGAGCCAGCTCGGTCTTGTATGACTTATCGACGGCAATCAAACTGTCCACAAAAGCCCCGGAGGCACTGCTGAGACGCTGGGTCATCCAGGAATCACTGTAGAGTATGACCTGCGATCCTTTCTTGACAGGGCTGAAAAATTCGCTTATCAGCGTCCAGCGTTTTTCCGGATACTGATAGGCCTGGGTAGAATCATTAGCGCGCTGGCGCCGTCCTTCGGTGCGCACCAGCTCACTCAAGCCGTAAAAGAGAGTGGGGTCAAGATTGCCGACCATATTGCGCAATATATTGCTGGCCATGGAGGCGCCCCAGCCGTACATGATGTAGAGCGAAAGCGGATTGACATACTGACCGGCGGAGGTCCCATCGTCGCGGAATTCCTTCACCGGTGCTCGCAGCCAGTCCATTTCATAGGGCATGACCGGAGGCAGGAAGCGAAATACAAGCAGAGACTCATCGGCTTCCTTTGGTTTGTCGATCTCAAAAATCGATACGGCATTGAGTCCCACCTGTCTCTGCTTTTTGATGCTGAGCAGGAGCCTGGCGCGCGAAAGCGGCTGGGCAAGCGTATATAGCAGGTCCTTAAAATCGAGCTTGCCGGCGGTACTGAACATCGAGCGCAGATCTTTTGGATAGACCGAGGGCTCGCGGGTCAGCCGCCCCATGGTGATTATGGAATAAACCTCGAGCACATGCTGCCAGTGACTGAGCAGCGAAGCTCCATCTTTAGCCTTGCCCAGCTCCAGGGCCCGGTAGAGCAGGACCGCCCGGCGGAAAGTATTGCCGCCGCCGGTTTCACTGTTATTGGTCACATCGGTGAGGGGGAAATACATCGAGGACAGCCAGGCCGAAGCCCGGTAAAAATTAGCGGTCCTGGCGGTGGTGGCATAAAAGCCGATGGGACGGAAGGTGGAAAAATCCTGCTCGCGGTTGAAAATAACCGAGCGCCCCTTGCCACCACGGGAGATGGCTGCCAGATCGCTTTTAGCCAGGTCGGAAGCGCCGCCCATATCGGGCAGGTCAATTTTAGGATCGAGCAGATTGGCGGCCACTATGACAAAGGCCAGATTGCGCTGGATGTCGTCTTTTACTTCGGCGATATCACAGGCGCGGTAATCGCTGACACAGGAATCGATAAGTTCTTTGAGCAGAGTCTCCAGCTCGCCGTAGAGGGCCTGATCGATGACTTTGACAAAAAGTGTGTTGGTCAGGACAAAATAAAGGTGCGTAAAAACATCGGCGGTGATGAAATTGCTGCGATTATTCAATCTATTGTCGCGGTAAAGCTCGGCCATGGTGGGAAAATGAAAGCTATTGCCGTGGACAACGATAAAGCCGTTCATGGCCAGAGTGCTGACGCTCTTATTGGAGAGGCCGGGGATTTTCACACCCTCGAGAGACATAGGCGTCGGTGGCACAAGGCCCATCGAAACCGACGGGAACATATCGGAAAGATTGGGCTGGCGCTGCAAAGTGAGAGGACCGCTAGCTGGTGAATTTAAATCCTGCAGCGCTTTTTCACGGTCGAGGGTGCGCTTGCGCCGCACATCATCAAGCGATGGTCCGACCCGCATGCCGTCGGCCGAAGTCTGGGCCAGAACCGCGCTCTGAGCAAGCCAGGGCCCGGTAAGCGAAACCAGAAGAGCCAGGACGGTATTTTTCAGCCGAGCAGTCATGGCCTTTACTTATCGCTAAAGAGCAGCCGATGCTGCGAGATTTTAGACTCAGAGCTGGGAGCAAAAGCCATCGGCAGAGGTACCGGATTGGGCGAGAAGAAAGCGCGCATCTGGTCAGCCTTGGTGCCGGAGAAGAGATTGCCGGATTGACCCAGGGCCAGGGTCTGGTAAAACTTCTCGGAGTCGGACATATCAATTAAGAGGCGCATGGTCGAGCCCTGACGGCAGGCAAATTGTTCCTTGCCGCGCTTGAGAGAGCTTTCCATGGTCGCCACAGTGTCTTGATCTCCTCCCACGCGGGTGCCGCTGACATTGAGCACCGGAGCCAGACTGGACAGTGTCGGGGCAGCATCGGCAATGACATTGACGAAATCTATGCGGTGCAGGTCTCCCCATTTGAAGCCGCTGGTCTCTTCCGATTTTTCGCTGACGCGCAGATCTTTCAAACACTGCACAAAAGACGTGCTGATGAAGTTTTTGAAAGTACGCTCTTCCTTGGGCAGAAAATCGGTCTTCTTCTCACGCAGCAGGCGGTCGACAAAGAGCGACCAGCTGGGGTAGCGCTTGAGATACTCGGTGGTCATCTCGCCGTCGAGCATGGGCTCCAGCACGCGGCGGGCGACGGTACGCAGGAAACTTTCATAAATGGCCGCTCCGGCGCTGTCGGCGGCGAGGGTGCCGTCCCATTTGTTGAGAGCATCTAGGGCCTTGATCTGGAAAACATCTATCAGCTCCGAGCGCGTCACCGCCTCAGAAATAACGGCTTTAACAGTGGGCGCAAGCGGTGCCAGCTGGTCAGCCTGCAAGAGCGCCATATCAGGCAGACCGAGCTTCTGATTGGACTTTTTGAAGGTGGAGAGCACGGCGTCAATGCGCTGGGCGCGGTAATAATTGACATTGACCGGCAGGTCGTTTTTGATCTCCGCCATATTGGCCACAAAATAACCCTGGGGCGGATTGTAGGCGTGGTCCATATCGGCAAAAGGCATAGCTGCCACCCAGTCACCGAAGCCGGTCCAGCCGGGTGTGAGCAGGCAGCTCTCATACTTACCGAAGCGCGCTCCATTAGCCCTTATCGGCACGGTGCCGGCCTGCTGGTAGCCGATATTACCGGTGGTATCACCATAAAGTGCGGTCATGGGTGAACCGGCGTATTTTTGCAAAGATGACTGGAACTGCTGCCAGTTGGCGGCATGATTGAAGCGATAAAGGGTCTCCATGATACCGGCGGATTTTTCCGGATGGCCCAGAGCATCGGTGCCGATCCAGCTCAGGGCCACGCCGCTGTCCTGATTTTTGGTCAACAGGGGACCGTGTCTGGTAATCAGGACTTTGTGCAAAAGATTGGAAGTGCTGAAAAGCGAGCCGCTAAAGCGCACCGGTATCTCTTCGATAATTTCGGTGGCGGAGGCCCAGCCGGTCGGTATCTTGTATTTACCGGGCATCTGCGGGCTGAACTGCTCCAGATAAAGGTCCTGGACATCAACCTTGAGAGAGAGGAGCCCCCAGCCGATTTTGTCGTTGCGCCCGCTGACCACTCCCGGTACACCGGGTATGGTGGCACCGGCAACGTGCATATCGGGGCTGCGCATCGAAACAAGATACCAGTCGACAGGCAGACTGAAGGCATTGTGGCGGTCCAGGGAGAGCAGGGCGCCCTTGCTGTCGGACAATGTATTACCGACGATCCAGCCGTTGCAGCCGCGCACGGGAGAAATATTTTGATCAGGCAGTATGCGCAAATCTTTGCGCGCGGGCGAAGTGAGACTCACCGCCGGTGGTGCTTCAAAAACACGCTCAAAAAGTTTGCCGGCGATCTTGTCGCCTACTTTATCAAGTACGTTCTGGCGCAAATCATCCAGGCGCCAGGACTCATCAAGCTCATACTGGCTGTACTTGAGGATGGCCAGGGTATCTTCTACCCGCCATGGTTTTGGTCGGTAACCAAGGAATCCAAACTCCAGCGGCAGACGATCGCTGTTGGAAGCAATATAAGTATTAACACCCTGGGCGTAACACTCCAGCGCCGTGCGCACTTCGCGCGGCAGAGCTTTGACTTCGTCCCTGACGGCGCGGCCTATACCAATCGTGCGCATCAATTTATCCTGCGACAAGGATTGCGAGCCGAATACTTCGGATAATTCACCCAGCGCCCGGCGACGCAGCAGGTCCATCTGGACAAGTCTGTCCTGTGCGGTGACATAGCCCTGGATGCGATAGAGGTCAAGCTCGGTAGTCGCTTCTATATACGGGACCGAGCGATCGTCAAATTTCACCACCCCGCCGCGCGACAACTCGGGATAGCTGACAATGCCATCCAGGGTGGGCAGACTGCGCTGGGCGACAAAATAGAATCCCGTCGCCGACAGGACAATTACAACAACTATAACTAGAAGGACTCTGAGCAAATTCTTTTCAACGGAAGCGACTGTCAAATTATAGTGCTAACAGGAGCTTAAGGGGATTTACTTGCGCTCAGCTATGGCCGCCGCTATCTTCTTGAGTTCTTCCTCAAGCTCCAATCTGAGCAGGTCTGCGCGCTCCCGACCATCATTTTTTGCTTCTTTTTCCAGCTTAATTGCCAGGGCGGCAAGATCGGCGGCAGTCATGACAACCGAGAGACCCTTCAACTGATGGGCCAGGCGGGCCACTTCCAGCATATTGTCGACTTCCAGCTTGACCGCCATCTCATCTAAAAGCTCACGAGCTTCCACCAGAAAGCTATCGATTAGATGGGGCAAGCCTATATCACCGTAAAGTTTTTCCAACTGGGCAAAATCCATCTTCGGTTTTGGCGATATATCTTTGGCATCTACGATTGTAATAGATTCGTTTCCAAGATCGGAGGGCTCGATTTGACCGGGCTCCTGACGTTTCAGTCCGCCACGGCTCAAGTTGGAAGAATCCAGTGAGGGCAGCCACTTTTCCAGCAGAAGCGCCAACTGCTCCTGATTGACCGGTTTGCTCAAATAATCGTCCATGCCCGCAGCGATGCAGTTTTCACGGTCACCCTTCATGGCCGAGGCGGTCATGGCAATAATGGGGATGTGCCCGCCGCGCGCGGCTTCTTCCTTGCGAATACACAAAGTTGCCTCGTAGCCGTCCATCTCAGGCATCTGGCAATCCATAAATACGAGGGCATACTGCCCGGTGCGCACAGCGTCCACCGCCGCCACTCCATTGGAGACCACGGTCACGGTCAGCCCCAATTTTTGCAACTGACGCAGGGCCACTTCCTGCATCACGTTATTGTCTTCGGCAATCAAAACCTGCGGGCCGGCATCATAGACCTTGACCGGCGGCTGCGATTTTTCGCCCGTGCGGCGATCGCCTGCGATGCGATAGGCACCACTGGTAGCCTGCTCCCGCATAAACGGAGCCGAATGCAGAGCAAGTTTGGCACAGATTGAAACCAGCTCGGCCAGATGGAAGGGCTTGAGTAAGAGCAAATGACGGTCTTTGTGCTCCGCAGCAACAAAATGCGATACGACATCCTCCTTCACCCCGAGGAAGAGAATAGTGACGTTGGGCAAAGCCGACAGCTCCTTAATCACTTCCAGGGCCTGCGGATACGGGCGGTAGACACCGGCGACAACGCTGCCGACACTATCGCTGTCGATTATCAAAAAGTGTTGTCTGTCGCTGGAGATGGACAGTTGCGCAACCTCGGCGACCACAACCGGCGTCAGAGACATGCAGCCAAGATAGCGCTTGAGAATGAGCTCGACGGTATTGGAGGCGGTAAGGACAGTTACCGCCGCGGGCGGCTCGGGGCTGTCGAGCAGCACGGTCTGAGTCTGCGAGGCCGCCACCGAGAGCGAACTACCCTCGGGCGGAGGTATTTTTATCATCGGGGCCGTGAACCAGAAGGACGAGCCGATGCCTTCCTCCGAGACGAAATCCAGCTCGCCTTCCATCATTTCGGCCAGCAGTTTACTAATTGAAAGACCGAGACCGGTGCCGCCGTACTTGCGGGTCGTCGAGCCGTCAGCCTGGACAAAGGGACTGAATAGTCGCTTGCGCGCTTCCTCCGATATGCCGATGCCGGTATCACGGACGGTGAATCGCAAAGTGACGACATCCTCTTCGTCTTCCAGTTGCTCGACGTTAACAAAGACCTCGCCCTCGCGAGTAAACTTGACGGCATTACTGATCAGGTTGATCAGAATCTGCCGGATGCGCACAGGATCGCCCATCACCGTAGCAGGGAGATTGGGGTCGACCAGGGTGAGCAGATTGAGAGAATTTTTGCGGGCGGTGGGCGCCAGGAGCTCGGCACTGTCCTCGACAAGAGAGAGGATCTCAAAGCTGACGATGTCCAGATCGAGGCGACCGGCCTCGACTTTGGAGAAGTCCAGAATGTCGTTGATAATAGTGAGCAGCGACTGAGCCGAATCGCGCACCATGTTGGTAAATTGCTTTTGTTCATCGGTGAGCGAAGTATCGAGCAGAAGCTCGGACATACCAATAACGGCCGATATCGGTGTGCGGATTTCATGCGAGATGTTGGCGACAAATTCCGACTTCAGCTTGGAAGCTTCCAGAGCAGCATCGAAGGCGATTTCCAGTTTACGAGTGAGAAGCTCAAGCTCTTTATTGACCGAGGCCAGATTCTCCACTCGCTCGCTCAAATCGGCATTGAGTTTTTTGATTTCGGCCTCAGCCAGTTTTTGATCAGTGACATCGGTGAGCAGACCGTTAAAAATCACATCGCCGTTGTCCAGCAGTTCCGGACTGGACACGGCTCGGATCCAGCGCAGGCCTTCTTTTGTATTGATGCGCCCCTCAAACTCAAAGCCGCTCAAAGTCTCATAGCTCAGCTGAATGCTCTTGGCCATGCGAGCGCTGTCTTCCTCATGCACCATTTCAAAAACGAGATGAGGCTCGGCCATAATTTGCTCGGGCGTCATGCGCAGAATGCCTTCGCAACCCGGGCTTACATAAGGGAAGGCATAGCTGCCGTCACGCCGGTGCAGGTACTGATAGATACCGCCGGGTACGTGCGAGGCCAGCTGACTGTAGCGCGCTTCGCTCTGTTGCAGGGTGGCTTCGGCCACTTTACGAGCAGTGATGTCTTTGTTGAAGACATAGTAGCCGCTGTAATCACCGTGCACATCCAGCACTTTTACCAGCGTTACCTGTTCATGGAATAGGGCACCGCTGGAGGTGCGGCCCAGAAGCTCGACCTCGGATTTGTTGTTGCGCAGCATCTCTTCAAAACAGCGGCGAAACTTGGGCAGGTCGTCCGAATAAACATATTCGAGAATGGAGCGTTCGATAATGGCTTCGGCGTCGACACCGTGCAATTGCGCATAAGACTGGTTGACAGAGAGGAAGCAATGGTTGATGTCCACCTTGGCGATGCCTTCAACCGCGTTTTGCAGAGCAGTACTGATGTCGAGCAAGTCGGCTTCGGTCGCTTTGCGGTCGGTGATGTCGTAGGCGCAGGCATAAATAAAATCGCGGGCGGTGTTGGGAGTGGCGCTCCATAGAAGCCAGATAGTCGAGCCGTCTTTGCAGACATAGCGATTTTCAAAATTGGTTACGGGCATGCCGTCGGAGAGACTGCCCATTTGCTGCAGTGTTTTTTCACGGTCCTCATGGTGGACAAATGAAATGAAAGGCCGCGAAATCAGCTCCTCTTCCGAGTAGCCCAATCGATCTACCCAGGCGAAGTTTACTCGTTTAAAATAACCTTCGGGACTGGCGATGCAAAACAAGTCGCGCGACAGGGTGAAGAAAATATTGGCTTCATTCAGCTCTTTGGTGCGCTCGGCGACTTTGTTTTCCAGTTCGGCATGGGCAATCTTCAGCTCTTCTTCAACCCGCTTGAGCTGTGTAATGTCGGAGCAAAAACAGAGCACGCCCTGGATTTCTCCGTGCTCGTCGCGGTAGGGTATCTTATCGGTGACAACCCAGTTTTTCTGTCCATCCGGGGTGATTAGCGGCTCGACGATGCCGAGTTTGGCTATACCTGAATTCATCACCTGCAGGTCGTCCTGAAAATATTTGACGGCCTCCCCGGGATAAAGATCAAAGCAGCTCATACCGACCATTTCGGAGGGGGTCTTGCCGTGCAGATCGGCGGTGGCCTGATTGACGCGCAAAATACTGTTGTTGCGGTCCTTGTAAAAAACAAGCGAAGGGATGGCATCGAGAATGGTCTGTTCATGCGCGCGTTGAGCCATGAGCATTTCCTGCGCGATGCGTCTTTCAAAGACAACCGCCAGGTGTGTGCCAATCTCTTCAATGGCATTCAAAAAGTATTTGTCGGGGCGGGTGCGCACCGGCCCGTAAAACTCAAAAACAGCAAAGACTTTCTGGCCATTTTTAACGGCAAAGGCAAAACCGGCCTTGATACCGTCGTTTTCCAGAAGGGATAAGGTCTTGCGCGACTCGATGGAAAGATCGTCGACAAAGACCGGAAATGCCGAATGCGCAGTCTGCCCGGGCAAGCCCTGACCCATGGCAAAAGTCGTGGCCAGACTTTCCTCCCGGAAGGCGGCGGCCTTGATATTGGAGAAATAAGCCATTTTCGAGCACTTGAGGGTCTCGCCGTCGATACTTGGGAACCAGGCCTGCCCTACCATCCAGTTGCCCAGCTGACAAATGCGCGTAAGGCAATGCAGGCTTATGTCTTCGACATTTTCCAGCTCACTGGCCTCGGCGATGACCTCGACCACCAGGGCCAGAGCCTCCTCGATGCGCCGCCGCTCCGAAACGTCGGTACTGACACCGCGCAGATAAGTGGGGACGCCGTCGACAAACTCCACTGTAACGCGGTCGGAAAGCCACACATAATGGCCGTCCGCACGCCGCAGCCGATAGATGACCTCGTAGCGATTGGCTGCGGGGGAGGCTAATTCCTTAGCCCGGACCACCCTGGGAAAATCATCGGGGTGGCAAATGTCCTTAAACAAGCTTGGTTTGTCGAGCCAATCCTCCAGGGGATAGCCAAGAAGCTCCACGACGTGGTCTGACACAAAAATAATGCGCGAAGTGTCAAATTCAGCTTCCCAAATAATCGCTTCGACAGAATTAACTAAGGTGGCAAAGTCAGCCCGTGGGCCTCTAAGCTCTTTTTTAGCGGACACAATAAGCCCTCAAAATGGACTTCTGGAGGAAAATGACATCACCAGTACTTCTAAAATAATATCACCGGCGATAATATCTCACTTAGCGGCGCAATTGAGGCAAAGCGGAGGCATCCAGCCCTTGAAAAAGAAAGCGGCACAAATTATTGCCATTTGCGGCGGCTCCGGCTCAGGCAAAACCACGCTGGCGCGCAAATTTATTGGTGCGGCCGTGCTCTCCACCGACAGCTTCTACAAAGACATCAGCGTTCTCACACCAAGAGCCGACGGCACCTTTGACTTCGACCATCCCAGCGCCGTCGATCTGGAGGGCTGTGCCGCCGCCTGTCTGAAGCTGGCCTCAGGCGAAGACGTGACAATACCCGTCTACGACATGGTCAGCGCCACACGCACCGGTGAAAAAATCGTCCCCGCCCCCAGTCGACGAATAGTCGTCATTGAAGGCATTTTTGCCTTTCACAGCCCGATCCAGGATGTAGCCACCCTGAAAATATTTATCGACACACCAATAGACCAGCGCATGGCCAGACGCATTCGCCGCGACAGTGAACGTGGCCGATCGACAATGGACACCATACGCCACAGTCTGCAGGTGGAAGAAGCGTACACGCGCTACATCGGTCCGATGCGCGATGCCGCCGACCTGATATTGATGGGCGAAGAGATGCGAGGCGATTTTTTGCTCTGAGAGCAAAGCACAACATATGGCGACTGACGGCACAAACAAAGAAGCGGAAAGCGGTGCGACAAATACGCCGGCGGCCTTTCGTTGTCTTGCCTTCTGGCGTCTGGTCGGGCTCTATTTTTTTACGCGCCTGCCCTGGCTCTTCATGGTGCCGATGGTGGAAGCGCCGGATGAATTCTCGCATTACTGGGTGATTACATTTCTGGTCGAGCACATGCGTCTGCCGGAATTGAACGAGATCCTGGCCGGCGGCGCCTCCGGAGTATACGGATCCCTGCCGCAGCTGGGTTACATTCCCCATGTCATAGCCGGGGTGATTGGCCATACGATTACGCCGACAGTCGATCTGTCCCTCACCGACAGATTCGGTTCGCTGGCCGATGGTCTGGTGCTTCTGTGGTGCTCCTGGGAATTTGGTCACAAGTTGTTCCGCTCCGACAAAGTGCTCAGCCTGGCACTGCCGGTGATGATTATTTTCCATCCGCAACTGGTGCTTCTGCACAGTTATGCCAACAGTGATTCGACCACCGCCAGCCTGGCTGCGCTGAGTATGCTTCTGGTCTGCCGCATGATGGAGACCGGACTGAAAACAAAATACAGTCTTATCTTAGGACTGATGCTCGGTTGGATCGTACTGACAAAATATCCCGGCGTATCCGTCTATCCAGCCTGCGCCACCGGGCTCATCTGTGCCGCCTGGCTCAATCGCCAGAGCTTACTGACTTTTATCACCCAGTCCCTGCTCACCGCCATCGTAACCGCCGCCAGCTGCGTCTGGTGGTTTGTACGCAGCGCTCAGATTTTAAACGGTGACTTCATGGGCACCAAAACAATGTTTCATACCTGGGCCGTCACCTACAATAAATCACTCAATCCCGACGTCAGCGCCTGGGCAATAATGAAACAAAAATCCTGGTGGCGGATGACGACATTCAGCTACTGGGGAATGTTTGGCTACATGACCCGCTATCTCTGGCGGCCCTTTTATATTGTGTACATGGTCCTGATGGGCATCGCCGCCGGTGGCGGTATAAAAGCCCTGGTTACGGCGCAGGCACAAAAGAAATTTGCCGCCCTGGCCGAAAATTTCAAAAACGCCCCGGCACTTTCTGCGCAGGAGCGCAAAGCGCGCTACGGTCAGGCATCAATCTGGCTCGTGCTCGCCGCCTGCTTCTTGAGCAATCTGGCACTGATGATTTACGCCTCGACAAAAAATCTCGGAGGCGCGCAGGGCCGTTATTTATTCCCATCGGAAATACCAATAATTGCACTCATCCTCGGGGGCCTATATCTCACCGGCCCGAAATCGCGCAAACCGCTGATACTATTTATGGTGGCATTCAATATCATCGTTTATTTCGCCTCCTGCTGGATGCTATATAACACCGCAGGCTATACGCCCCACTGGCTCAAAACCTACTGAGCGGCAGGGCGACATTCGAAACTATCTATTAAGCTGCTGGCGGGCACAGGCCCGGCCTGCTAGGGTAAATAAATAGGAATCCGGGCTATCCTTCTTGCATAAGAGAAAACCGATGAGTCTATTCAATCGTAAGAAACCGGTTCGTCAGAAAATCGTCGAACACATGGGCAAAGACCCGGCGGGCCTGCCCATACTCTCCGAACAGTTTGAGGGGCACAACCACCCCAACCTGCACCTGGCCCTGGAAGAAATGGGCAAAACCAATGGCCGCACTACCAGCCTTATAGGTATCCAGGGCGGCTTCCTCAGCTTCACCGGCACCAGCCTCGCGGATCTGGTGGCGCCCAAGACAATGGCCTCCTTCGTCGGCCTGGGGCAGGCCAAGGAAGGTCCGGTGCAATACTCAAACATTGCCCTGGAAGGCGACAAACGCCTGGCCTGCGTGCAGGGCGCACTCTATCTGGTCAAAGGTGAAAAGCGCATTGTCATTTTGATGCGCCCGAAAGGCGCTGAGTTTGGCGGTGCCACCGGCACCATCTTGCTCGACGTCATGGCCGAGGAGCGCGAGACGGCGGAGGGCGTCATCGCCGAGCTGCGCAACTTGATCAACAAGCACAATATTTATCGCGGCAAAATACTCTCCATCGACAGGAAGGATAATCCTGTCGGTACCGCTTCCACCGGCATAAAATTTCACACCGTGCCACCAGTTGAGCGCAGCAGCATTATTTTGCCCGAAGGTCTGCTCAAGCGCATCGAGCGCCAGACTGTGGAAGTGACTCAGTATAGTGAGGCCCTGCGCAAAGCCCAGCGCAAAATGAAACGCGGCATATTGCTGCACGGCAAACCCGGCACGGGCAAGACGCTAACCGCCATGTACCTGGCCTCGGCCATGAAAGAGCGGACGGTGCTGGTCCTGACCGGCCGCGGGCTGGGGCTGATTGAAAGCTCCTGTGAGCTGGCCAGGTGGCTGCAGCCCTCGATGGTGATAATAGAAGACGTGGACCTGATCGCCGAAGACCGCATACAAAACAGTGGCGGCAACAGTGCCGTGCTCTTCGAGCTGCTCAATCAAATGGACGGGCTATCGGACGACGCCGATGTACTCTTTATGCTCACCACCAACCGACCGGAGATTCTGGAGCCGGCTCTGGCCTCGCGCCCCGGCCGTATAGACCAGGCCTATGAAATCCCGCTGCCGGACGCGGACTGCCGCAAGCGCCTCTTTGAACTCTACAGTCAGGGTTTGAATGTGGAAGTGGACAATATGGACCTCTTCATTAAGAGGACCGCCGGAGCAAGCGGTGCCTTTATCAGTGAGCTGATGCGCAAAGCGGCATTGTTTGCCGCCCCGGAAGGGGATCCTATCGTCGTCAAAGCTCAACACATTGATGAAGCCCTGCACGAACTCGTGATTGTCGGCGGCACACTGACCAAGAGCCTGCTGGGCTTCAAAGAAATTGGCTTCAGTGCTGTGGAGCTGGGCTCTTCAAAATAGCAATTCACGGAGAATTATAATGACCGATTCCAAACCACCGGAAAGCAGTGAAGAAATCCTGGCGGAACTGCTTCAGCTAGTCGGCCCCCATCCTGTGGTCGGTCAGTTGAGTGAATACGCCGAAAAAATAAAGTCATTTCCGACAATGGCCGAAGACGACGAGAAGCAGTGTCTGATTCAAATTAAAGACAGCCCGGACAGGTCTCTTGCTGCCAAACGGCGGCTGCTGCAATCAAACCTCGGTCTGGTGATTAAACTAGCTCGCCGAAATCACGGACGCGGGGCCGCTCTTCTTGATCTAATTGAGGAAGGTAATACCGCACTGGTTCTGTCCATAGCCAATTTTGACTATGAGAGCGAGCAAAATTTCAGGCTCTATCTGACCTGGTCCATTCGCAAGGCCATAGCCGATAAGATAGACGGCCGTGCACTGTTGACGGAGCCTGAGTCTGCAGAATTACAGGCAGCCAGAAACGCTGAAGAGTGTGCATACATGCTCGAATGCAAGGCTGAAATGGAACAGGAAGATATTGAAAAGAAAGAACGAAGCAGAGAGATTTCCAGAGAAGACTTGCTCAGAGAGGACCTGACGGAGCTGATGAAAGCTCTATCGGACCATGAAAAAGAGCTGGTCAATCTGCGTTTTGGTCTGCCGGAAGGAAAACAGCACAGCCTGGCAGAAATTGCCATTATGTACAACACTACACCGCACCTGGTTCGGGAACTGGAACGTACGGCTATGAGAAAACTAAAGAGACTAAAGAGCAAAAACTAGGACACGAGTTTAAAGCTCGACACTCCGTTCTTCTTGGACACCTGGATCTGCACCGGGAACATGTCTTTGACATCGGAGATATGGGTGATAACCAGCACCCGGGAAAAGTCCGATTGAATCAAACGAATGGCTTTAACCAGGCGGTCGCGGCTGCCGTCGTCCTGGGAGCCGAAACCCTCGTCGATGATTAATGTCTCCAGCTTGGCACCGGCGCGCCGGGCGAGCAGACGAGATAAGGCAATACGCAGGGCGAAATTAACCTTGAAGGCTTCGCCGCCGCTATACAACTCATAATTGCGCGTGCCTACTTCATCGCCCATCACCAGGTCGAGGGTCTCGGACATACCACCGGATTTATTCTTGGCCTGGGTTATAAGCGCCACATGCATCTTATTGTCGGTCAGGCGCGACAATATGCGATTGGATTCCGCTTCGATCTCAGGTATGGCGTTTTCGATAATCACAGCCTGGATGCCCTTCTTACCAAAGGCCTCGGCCAGATAGACAAGGTCTTCAATTTCTTCTTTCAATACCGCCAGTTTGATCAGCTGATCCTTATAAGCGGCAAGTTCCTGTTCAAAACTTTGCTTGCGCTCGGTCAGCACCGCCACACGCAGACTGGCCTCTTGCTTGCGCTCGCGCAATTCTTCCAGGGTGGGATTCAAACCAAGTATCGCCACTTTGATATCGCTCAACTGTGCCAGATCAGCCGACAGGCGCCATTGCTCGTCCTTGATGATCTCAATCTGGCGCTCGCGTTCCTGGATCTCGGCAGTGAGCTGAGTCAGCTCTTCCTCCACCCGCGGTTTATCATCTATAGCCCGGGCCAGATCGCGCGACTTCTCGGTGGCGACAAACAATTCCTTCAGCTCTTCCTTGCGCTTGCCGTGCAGATGTCGGTCATAGGCGAGTGCTTCAATTTCTTCCAGAGTAGTTTTCAATTTTGCCCGCACCTCGGCACCGTAGGACTCAGTATTGAGCTCGACACTGAGACGCTCGCGCTCTTCCTGGGAGCGGGGCAATTTTTCATTGATACGGGCAAGCTCATCAAGCTCGCGGTGCAGCTGCTGATAGCGAGCCTCGACATGACGCTTGAGGCGAATCTGCGATTGCAGTGAGGTGAAAACAGCCGGGTCAAATTCCAGTTTGGTAAGCTCAGCTTTTAAATTGATCAGACTCTCACGCTCGACCTGGGCAAAATTATTGTCTGTCAATTTGGCACTGAGTTCGGCGCGTTCCTGGGCCAGCTTGGCGCCGCTCTGCCGGGCGCGCTCCACCGCCTTTTCGCGCTCATTAAAGCGGCCGATACGATTGTCGAGGTCCTTTCTTTTTTCCAGCTCCTTGCGCGTGTACGTATATTTTTTGCGCAATTCAACCAGTTGATTTTCAAACTCGCTCACCGATGCTTCGATATTGGCTATCTCTTTATCCATGTCTTCGTTTTGTTTGAGATAGCGATCGATGACCGCGGCGCGATCGACAATGGGAGCCGAGCAAAGCGGACAGATGGAGGAATGCTCATGCTCTTTCAGCTCGCGAATTTTCTCCAGATTTTCTCTCTGCCTGACTCGCAGCTCCTCGATTTTGGCCGTGGCTGAAGCAATGTCGGCCTTGATGGTGAGGCCGTTTTTCTCAATCAGGTCAAACTCCACTTCCAACCTGTCGAGATCGGCCTTGAGGGCCTCGAGTTCTTCGCCCTCGCGGCTGAGACTCTGGGTGGAGCCGGTTAAATCCTCGACCTCCGCCAGAGCGCGCTCCTTTTGCATCAGCTCGGCTTCCAGGCGGATACGGCTTTCCTGAATGGCATTGCTCAGGTCATTGATGCGGACTGTCAGCTGCACATAGGCTTCCTGCCGACCGGTAAGCTCGGCTTCGGTGGCGAGCATGTTTTTATATTCAATATAGGACGCGTTGACTTTCTCTTCATCGCTTACTTCTTTCTGTAATTTTTCTCTCTGGCGACTGAGTTCGGCCACCTCTTTATTTACCTGCTCCAGCGAAAGCTCAAGCCTGCTGCGCTCCCGCGCCAGCTCGCCGGACAGGTTGACCTTCACCTCGGTCAGTTCCTGCACCTTGAGCGCCAGCTGATCCAGGGTCTCGACCTCTGCGCGCACAGCGTTGAAACGAGTCAATTGCTCCGCTATGTCGCCACCATCGGCGATGGTCTGTGTCAACGCCGCCAGACGAGTGGTGAGCGCCGTCTTCTGATCAATCAGGCGCTTCAGCCCCAGCTCCATGTCACGCTGGCGGTTCTCATTGCCGGCGACGGTGGCTTCCACAACTTTCAGCCTGGCAACAGATTCGGTCAGCTCGGCAAGTTTGCCTTCCACTTCCAGCAAAAGTGTGCCCTGCTCTTCCACATCCTTGCAAGCCAGCGTCAGTTCGTCTTCGGTGAGACTGAGCTTGTCCTCACTTTCACTCTGGACTTTGAGAGAAGCTTCCATCTGCTCGGCCCGGGCTTTTTTATCCCGCAAGCGCGAACGCGTTTCTTCCTGCAGCCGATCAAAATAAGAAAGCCCGAGTATTTCGGAGAGCACCTGTTTGCGCTCCGACGGTGGGCGGGTTGTAAACTCCTCGGCGCGGCCCTGCTTCAGATAGGCACTATTGACAAAGGTGTCAAAATCCATGCGCAGAAGGTCCTGAATATGCTTGCCGGTTTCCTTCATACTGGCCGAGGTCATTGAAGTCCAATTGAGGCCATCGTAATGGCCGGATTCACTGCCCCGCTCGGCCACCATGAGCTCCAGCGTCCCCTTGGACATGCCGCGTCCACCGGCTTTGCCCGCAGCTTTTTGTCGCGAACGGCGCACCCGATAGAGACGCCCCTCATGCGAAAAGACAACCTCAACCCACATTTCTTTTTCACCCAGGCGCACCAGCTCATCCGAGCCGGAACGGGCCTCTTCCCACAAAGCCCAGGTAACGGCGTCGAGGAGGGCGGATTTGCCGGCACCATTGAGACCGGTGAGACAGGCTACACTGATGCCGCTCAAGTCGAGCGTAGCGTCGGCATAACTCATAAAATTGTGCAGATGTATGTGGTTGAGTATCACGGATGACAACCGCTTTATTGATATAAAATGCATTCGCCGGGCGGCGAAAACAGTCTGGTGTTAGCTTAGCAGACAAGTCCACGGGGTGCGCGAATAAATAGGATGGCCGCTGTCCGGGTAGCAAAACAGTCATTTACGCTCATGGTCGCGGCATCTCTTGTCTCGGGCACCCTGGCCATCGCCCTGGAAATGATTTTGATGCGATTGGCCACACGGTACATGGGCTCGGCATCAGACGGCACAACGGCGGCTCTTACCCTTTATCTCCTGGGCTTATTAGCCGGCGCGGCACTGGTTTTGAAATTAAACGAGTCTGGACAGGGAAGAGGATACACCAGGTATTTGCCCTTGCTTACCCTGCTCGCGGTGGCGGCGGCCAGCGCCGGCCTGGGGTTTCTAAGCACCCTGCCGACCCCGGCCCTGCCCCTCGTCAATATATACAATGGCCTACCCCTGAGCTGCCTGGTGATTTTTATCCCGGCGCTTCTGGTCGGCACAATCTTTCCCCTACTGCTGACGCTTTGTGCGCGCTTCTATTTCGGCAGTGAAGAAAGCTATCGCCAATCAAGCGAAGCAGGCACGGCCGGCGGCACAAGTCCGGGACAGGTCCTGCTGCTCTATCTCGTCAGCAACCTGGGATCGGCCCTGGGGGCGGTGGCCAGCGCCGTCTGGCTGATGCCGCGCCTGGGTATCAGCAATGCGCTCTATTTCACCGGCGCCGGCTGGCTGCCGGTTCTGTTGCTCTTGACGCCCCTTCTGTTGCAGCTCAAACCGCAAGCGGACCACGCACCGCCAGCGGTGCCGAATCCGAATAAAGCAACAGATCAGGATCCAGATCAGGCCACCGATGTCGAACTGGCCGAAGCGATTGTTTCCACGAGCCGCCCCTATACTTATGCCGGCGTCTTCATCGCTTCCCTGGCGGCTCTATTATTTGAATGTCTATCGATCAGATTGCTTGCCCTGATTTGCGGCGCCTCCTTCGTCACCACTACCAGTGCAATTACGGCAACACTGCTGGGCATTGCCCTGGGCACCAGATTTTCCCTGCTCTTTCCCAGCAGCAAAAACACTCGCCTGGTGATCACCGCGGCCCTGGCCATATCGGCTCTGGGACTGGCCTCTACGATTGTTATGGTGCCGCACCTGGCCAATGTCTTCCAGGCTCTGCGCCAACTCACATACGAGGGTGCCGCCGAAGCAGACAGGCACGCCAGATGGCTCGCCTATCTCTATCCCCGGCTGATTACCGCCCTCGTCTTTTGCGTACCGGCGGCCACAGCACTGTCCTTCGTCTTTCCCCTGGCGGCACGGGGCGCGTCGCGGTCGGCCGACATGCTCAAGCTCTACATTGCAGGCGGCGCAGGTTCGGCCCTGGCGCCGATTTTGCTCGTCACCCTGCTTTCAAACAGTCAATTGCTTGCCACTACAAGCGTGCTCGAATTTTCACTGAGAATACTCACCGTGCTGCTGACGGCACTGAGCGTAATCGGACTGGCCGGTTGTCTGCGCGGCAAAAAAGCGACCGAGGCCATACTGACCAAGGCCATCTGTGCCGGGGCCATTACGCTGGCACTACTGGTGGTGCTGGGCCTGCGGCCGGTGACAGCCGGCAAACTTGACCTGGGTCTGTCCTTTGTCTCGCCCAAAGCGGCCATCAAGAGCATTGTCGCCGACGATCAGTTGAGCCGGCGCATCTATTATCGTGAGGGCCGCAGTGCCACAGTCTCAGTGCTGGTCAATGACAGCACCAACACTATGGTCCTGCGCAGTGACGGTAAAGTAGAAGGCACGACTCCGTTGGACTACGACAAGCCCGCACCGGCAACTGACCTGCCGACCCAGGAATTGCTGGCCATTTTGCCGATAGTCTGGAGAGATGCCGCCACAGATGGCCCGCCCACTAATTGCTTTATCATCGGCTACGGCACTGGCACGACTGCGGCCACCATACTGAGCGCCGCCCCGTCGATAAAGCTACAGGTGGCGGAGATCGAACCGGCCCTGCTTGAAGGAGCGGCAAACTTCAGACGCAATACCGCAATCGTCCCCCGGCAGGCAGTCACCACCGGTGATGCCAGACACATCCTGGCACAGTCAAAAGAGCAATTTGATCTGATCATCAGTCAACCGGCCGAACCATGGGTGCAGGGATCGACCAATCTTTACTCGCAGGAGTTTTACCAGCTGGTCAAAAGTCGCCTGCGCAAAAACGGCTCCTACTGCCAGTGGCTGCAACTCTACGGCATGGACAGGCAGGGTCTGGTCAGTGCCTTGAAGACCATTCAGCTGGTTTTCCCCGACTGCCTCATTTACCATCCCAGAGGCGCGGGCGAGATTCTCGTTTTGGCTTTTGAGCGAGACGGGACATCGGCACTGGACGCCGCCACCCGGCAGAAGAATATGGACGAAACAAAAACTATTTCAATTTTGAAAGAGTTGGGACTGGGAGACCCCGGTGAAGTTGATAAAAGAGTATTGCTGCGCGGCGACAGGCTGAGACAGGCCCTGAAAAAATGGCAGGAAATAGAGCCCGGGGCCGGCCTCATCAGCGACGATAATATGGCCCTGGAGCAGGACACCCTGCCCGAAATCGAGTCGGCGGAAAAGTCCATCCGGACAAATCTTGAATTGTTGCAAAATGCCGCAGATAAAAATTGAAAGGGCCAACCATTGGCATTTTCAGCCCCCGCCGAGGGGCTGAAAACGCTTGCCAAGCTTAATTTTGCAGTACAAAATCCCTGAGAAAGTGTAATACTTATCTGTGTCGACAGACTGGACGGATTTTTTCCCTCCAGATACCGGCAGCGGAATCAATGGCATTTTTTGGCACCCTCGCATCTCGGTTGACCAGGTTATCCCGGGGAATCTCGTCGAGCAGTACTACACGGTGCACCAATGTCCTTTAGACTCTTACTTATAGAAGACAGTCCGACTCAGCTTTTGACTATTGCAAAAACGCTGCAGGGTGAGGGCTATTCGGTCATTGAAGCCCGTAACGGTGCCGAGGGGCTGGCGCGAGCATACAACGAATTGCCGGACCTGATTATTTCCGATGTCGTCATGACCGGCATCAATGGTTATCAACTGTGCCGTCTGGTCAAAAATGATCCGGATCTGGGACAGACACCGGTTATTCTTTTGACCAAGCTGGACGGTTCCGTGGACCGCTTCTGGGGATTCAAATCCGGGGCCGATCGCTATATTCCCAAAGAGCCTGGCTTCAGCAGCCTGATTAAGGCCACAAAAGAACTCCTGGAAGAAGCCACTCTCAAACCGCGCCTGAGAATAATCGGCGAGCCTTCCAAAACGCTTACAGGCGAAGACGTTAACAACCGTCTAAATCAGCTTCTGGAGCGCCTTCTCTTTGAGGCAACCATCGTCGACGAAGTGCGCCGCATCGCCGAGGATATTCTCGATCTTGATTCGGTGACCGAAAAATTGATCGAACTGTTGTCGTCCATTCTCGACTATCAAGCCCTGGGCCTCGTCATCAACCAGGGCAAGAGCTCGGTGCTGCGCGTTGACGCCAGTGCCAAAGTTGATGAGGGCGCGCTGCGCTCGTATATCGCTAAGATTGCCCTGCAACTGGGACTGCCACCACTCAAGGACGAAGTCCTGCGCGGTCATTACATGCCCGAAAACGCCCTGACTCAGCCCATCGACATCACCGGTCAGAGGCTCGGACTGCTGGTCGTAGTGCCTTACCCGCAGCAGATATTCAAACCGGGCGATCAAAAAGTAGTGCGCCTGATTGGCGAGCAATTGTCGGTTGTGCTCAGATTGCTGGAGTTGAAAGGGCGCCAGATAGCCAGCAGTTCCGGCGCAGGCCGCCCCGAAATCATGAACAATAAGCTCTAAAGCTCAGGAGCGCGTACGTCTTCTGCGACCGCGGCGGCTTTCACCGTCAGGAGGTCCGTCCTCGCCTTTGGGCGGCGCGGCGGGCTGAGTTGTATTAGATTGAGGCGCAGGTGGCGTCGTCTCCTCCGACTGCGGCGGATTTTGTTCCTGGCCGACTTCGGCCTCGCCCGAGTGCACGCGCTGGGGGCCGGTCTGATACTGATCTTCTCTGCTCTCGGTGATGAAGGCGTTTGGCGGAGTTGGCGCCTCCTCATCGAGGAAAAGCGATGTCAGGGCAGAGCCGGGCACCGACATAATCTGCCAGTCGCCGGTGGCGCGCTTGGGCTCCAGCTTGAGCTTATCCTGCTCGGACTGCCTGTCTTTTTTCTGAGCTCTCGCCTCCAGCTCAATCAAACTGGGTAGCTGGCTCGATGTCTCGATTTCAGAAACAACATCATCCGAAGCAGAAGCGTCCTGAAGCGTAGATTCAGTCGCCGCAGGCTCGGGTGCAGCACTGTCCGGCGCAGGCATCTCTTCGGCGGAATCTCCGGCAACGAAAGGATTGTCTCCTGTTATCAATGATTCGGAAGGATCGTCTTCGATTGCCGAAAGCGGTCCGGTTGTATCGAGGTCCAGGTCATGCTGGGCTTCCGGCTGACGTGCAGCCTGGGGTGCGGGGGCTTCCAGCCTGGCCCAGGAATTTGCCGGACTGACGTCCTCGGCCCAGATCTGAGCAATGGCACGGACAGAATCGGCCAGCGTATCGGGGGTCAGAGGCGCCATCACATGTGGTGGCACGGCAGCAGGGGCGGCAGGTTCAGCGCCTGGTTCAGATGATTCAGCCGGTTCTTGCGTCTCCGCTGCCGGAGCCGCCTCTTCCTCGGAACTATCCGGAGAACTCCAGTCCAGTTGATCCTTCCATGCCGGTGCGGCGTTGGAAATTTTGAGAGTGCGCTCGGTAATGAAGTTGGTATCAGATAAGGTGGCACGAGCAGCTTCCACTTTTTCCACCAGAGACGGGCCTGCCTCTGCACTCTCCGCGTCCGCGGCAGGAGGACGCAGCACGACCTGCTCGGCAATGACCTCCGGCGCTTGAGCGGCAACAGGACTTTCAGCCGTCGGCGCAATGGCGGCAGCGTATTCTCCGGTCTCCATATTGGCGGCATAGGCCTGCTCTTCAGCCGCAGCCTTCTCTTCCTCGGACGGCTCAGGCTCAGACTGAACCTGGGGCGGAGGCTCCACAGCGTGTTCAGGAAGCGGCTTGAACTCAATGGTCGTATGCTGCCCCACGGCCAGGACAGCGGGCACTTTCACCAGCGTGTCTTCCGACTGATTACGGTATGCGCGCTCCAGCATAAACTCATTGACATAGCCCTTGGCCAGGAGCATTTCACCGATATCGAGACCGGTGGCGCTGCGCTCGATCATCACGGTCTGAAACTGCACAACCGTGATATCCCCGGTCTTGAGCAACTGCTGACCAACGAGAACGCAGTCCAGATCGGCTTCTTCAATAAACCCTTGCTTGACGAGAAATGTTCCGAACATCATCTCAGGCATCGCCTTGTGCATGTCGGCGGCGATATCCAGCTCGGTTTGTTCAAGCAGACCGGCACACTGCAAAAGTTCGCCTATACGCAATTGAGTGCGCGGGCCACGAGTGGTCGACTGCTTCTGCGTCTCGATGTCATCACCGCGCAATCCCATGCGCCGGAAGTCATAGTCGGCTCTGGTGACCGGATCGGTGAGGATATCGTGGGCGATCCACAGACGTTGAATTACTTTGAGATGGGGCAGACGACCGGGTCCAACCAGACCGATTTCGGTGCGCAAAAGCACTCTCAACTGGCGCCAGAAAGACAGATGGATAGATGCAAAATCCGCAATGTCAGTAACGTTCAAGTCGTTGTAATAATCATTGGCTTTATCAGCCTCAGGCACAGCCAGAGCTTGAGCGTGGGGATCGGTCTGCATCTGGGAGCGAGGATCGGCCTCAACCGGGGCCTGATTTTCGGAAGCCGGCGGCGGAGGGGCAAAATTATTATCCGACACTGGCTGGGGCGGTAAATCGGCCGCCGCAACTGCCTCGGCTTCGGCCTGGGGCTCTATTTCTGTTTGAGTCGGTGGCTCCGCCGGGGTCTGAGGCTGGGGCTCTGCCGGGGCCTGAATATTGCCATTGCCGTCGACTGGACTGACAGGAGCCTCGGGCAATTCGGCCACCGCGCCGTCTTCGGGCCCCTCGGTTGCCGTGTCGGATGAACCCCAGTCGATATCGGGCAGACGGCGGCCGCGCTCGACATAAACCTCTCTTGGCAAATTAATCGGCTCATCGATGACCATTTCCTGACTGGCCTTGAGCAGCAGAAATATCTGTTCATGTGCCAGACTGGAGCCCTCGGTGTCTCCTATTTCCAGACTCTGCCGCAAAGCCGCCGCCAGGACGCGCGTCTCCAGCTCCAGGCGCTCGCGGGAGTACGAAGAGTCATTGGTTGGCGAATTTGTATCAGACGCGTTCATTCAGGGCTATGGCGTTTTTGGTAACGGGCAAAATTGCCCGGGATAAGACAGAGTTGTAATAATAATCTTCCCAATCTGTTTTAGCTTATTCGTGAAACTAAAAGCAGCATAAAAGACATAAGCTACCAGGAGAAATAACTTGGCTTCTCAATCTCAACCGTCACCTGCCGAAAATGAGCTGGCAACCAAGCTTTTGGCCCTTACAGAGCGCGTAAGAGGCACAGACATGGAATTAAGCGAGGAAAGCCACAATCTCATCGGCCGGTATCTGCTTACCCTGACAAATTATAACCAGAAGGTAAATCTTGTCGGCAATTGCGAGCCGCACATGTTGATCGAGCGCCACACCCTTGACGGCCTCACCCTTGTCTCGCGGATCAGGAAAGAGCTGGCCGCAAACAAAGGACAGAGCGGCCGCCAGCGTTACCTCGACCTGGGCACCGGCGGCGGCCTGCCCGGGATGATCGTGGCCCTGGCCTGCCCGGAGCTGGCGGTGACCCTGCTCGACGCCACGGCCAAAAAGTGTGCATTTCTGGAAATGGTGGCCCGGGAGCTGGGCCAGAACGAGCGCATCGAAGTGGTCAACGGCCGGGCGGAAGAACTGGCCCGCGAAAGTCAGTTTAGAGAACGATATCGCTTTGTCACCGCCCGCGCCGTCGGCACCCTCAAAGTAACAAGCGAACTGGCCATTCCCTTTCTCAAGCCCGGCGGCCTTTTCCTGGCGCAAAAGACAACCTCACGCATCCAGGCTGAAATTGCCGAGAGCAAGGATCTGCTCAGCTCCATCGGCGCCGAAATCGGACAGATAGAGGCCCTGGAGCAGTACGAAGAATTGAAGGAAGCGCTGATTGTGCCGGTGAAAAAGCTGCACGCCACGCCGCAAAAATACCCGCGTGAGTGGAAGCAAATCGTGCCGGCAAGATAAAAGCCCGGCCTAGACCGACAGCTGCATATCTCCGACCATCCAACCTTCGGCCTGGGCCTGCAGTTTGGCCTTGTCCATGCCGTCATCGCAGGCCAGCTCAAACAATCTGCGCTTGCTGCCGAAGACATAGGCGACACGATTAATCAGAGCGGTAATGTCGACGTGTTCGTGGGCGAAAATGACGTTGTCCAGACGGCGGTACCAGTTGTCCCCGACCGGTGCGATCAGATCGGCCACCATGCCGCCCACGTCCAGCTCCTCGCGGTCGCGATTGGCTCTGGAGGGCCAGGTGAAAAGATAGCGCTTGTTGTCGAAGCCCAGGCATTCGACACGGCCGAAGTGATCCGAGCTTTCGTCTTCCAGGAGAAATCCTGCTTCTTCCCAGCGCTTCGCCTCTTCCAGCCAGCATTCGCGAATGACTTCGGTGACGGTATCGAGGTGCGGCTTGAGACGCCACATCTCGGAGGTCGAAAGATACGAGCGCGAGGGCTTGAACTCCCAGGACTCCATGCCGTAGCTGAGTTGATACTGGTGGGTGCTGGCCCAGGCGGTCATCAAGAGAGATGTCCAGATGTTGTTTTCGCTGTAGACCTTGGCGTAATTGGTTTTAAACCAGTCCTGCCAGGCTTCGAATCCGTCGTACTGTCCCGAGCGTTTCGCCAGGCCGTCGCGCCAGTCTTTTTCATCCGGCAGCGGATCTTCAGCGTGAAAAAATTCTTCCCAGTAAGCCGTGACGACGGCAACTTCAAGATGCTCGACATTGGGCTTGCCAATATTTTCTTCCCAGAGTTTCTCGCAGATTTTTACGGTCTGCTCACACCGAGAATAGGGATTTGAGGTCGACAGTTCAGGATTGTGCCTGACCCAATCGATGCCCACTCTTACCAGATACGCAGGAAGCATCTAACAGCAATTCCCCTTGAAATCCAAACCACCGATCAAAAAATCACATCAGGTCGAGACTGACTAAAAGCATATTAACAGAACCAGGACAAAAGCCAAAGGAAAATCAGTTTGAGGCCTTCGCCAGGGCGGCGCCACGACCGGTCTCGGCCATGGCCTGATCCAGCCAGTGAATGGCGTCGCTGAAGGGTTTTTCCTTCTCGTAATCAGCCAGAGGCAGAGAAAGTCTCTGACTCCAGTTGGAATCACCGGCGATACCGGGCTCATTGAACCGCTGACTCTGACCGAGCAGATCGCTGATCATAAAAACAGCCAACCAGGGGCGACATTCCATCAATATTTCGATAAATCGCTTGTGCAGTTCCGGGGTAAATTCAGTGGGCGGATCCTGATCCCTGGGCAATTCCAAAAATTGCATCAAGCGCTGCACTTCCAACCAACCTTCATGTCCGTTCTCGCCGTGCCACCACCGGCAGAGCCCCTCGTAGAAGGTCTTGATCGGCTCGTGATCATGGGTGCCGAGAGTTACAAGAGAAAGCACTTCATGCTGCGAGCGGGTTTTGAATGAACGGTCCTTTTCGTTGCGCTCGAAAATGGGAATCGTAAAACCGGGGATACCCAGCTCCTTGAGACGCGGTCTGACATAGTCGGGCACCATGCCCAGATCCTCGGCCACAACACCGCAATGATCACCGGCGGCCTCAAGAATCACTTTGAGATATTCACTGCCCTCTGCGCAATTGAGTTTGCAATTTTTGGGCGTCTCATCATCTCTGGGAATGAAGCGCGGCAGTTCACCGCCCGTTAACTCTTCCGCTTCCTCCTCGGTCAGCTCGACAAATTCTCCATTGCGCTCAGGCAGCCAGGGAAAGGCATAGACCCGGAAAAATCCCAGGACATGATCGATGCGGAAATAATGAAAAATGTCGGCCACGTGTTTAACACGACTGCGCCAGAAGGCAAAATTTTCCTTGCGATGAGCATCCCATTTGTATACGGGAATACCCCAATTTTGTCCCCATTTGCGGGTGAATTCGTCGGACTGGAAGAAGCGCTCCGGCGGCGCGCCTCCTGACCATTTCATCTCAAAGAGATGGCCCTTGCCCCAGACGTCGGCGCTGTAGCGGCTGACACCAAATGGGATATCACCCATCAGTTCCACACCTTTTTCATCGGCGTAGGAGCGCACCTTGCGCCACTGACTGAAGGCCACCCACTGGACAAATTTATAGAAGCGAATCTTTTCTTCCAGCCGCTTTCTATCGTCTTCAGCGGCGGCGGCTATCACTTTTCTGGCGGCGTCCGGACTTTGATAGTCTTTGCGCCAGTATGTCCAACAAACGTTGCCGCCTTCTTCATCGATGAGCGAGCGAAACAGGGCGTAATCGTCCAACCAGTCTTTTTCGCTCTCGAGAAAGGCGCTAAAATCCTCATTAGCGCTGGTCTTGAGCTTATCGAAGGCCAGAAAAGCCTGAAAAAGAATTTTCAATTTCAGGTCTTTAACCAGAGCGTACTGCACCGGACCCTGGCTCAAACCTCGCACCACATCCGGTGGCGCAAATTCATTCACCATGGCACTGGTCAGACCGGGCACCATATCAGGCAAAAGACTGATGTAAACCGGATCGAGGGCAATAGAACTGATGGCATTATAGGGACTGTTGTCCGGCCCCGTTTCATTGACCGGCAATACCTGGAAGACCTTGAGCTTGTGGCGGGCAAAAAAATCGATGGCGTCGATGACGCATTTGATGTCGCCGATGCCCAGGTCGGATGGACCACGCAGAGCGAAGACCGGTATCAAGAGTCCGGCGATCTTTTTTGTGGCGTCGATTTTTTTAGCCATAATTTTTCTTACGTCCTGATTCTCTGAAACTTAAACGCCGACTCGCTTGAAGACATGATCAATGTTTTTCAAATAAGCCGAAGGATCAAAACATGAAACCACTTCCGACTCGCTCAGATGATCACGCACTCGTTTATCCGCCAGCAAATTAGCCCGGAAGTCACCGTCCCTGGTGTTCCAGGCGGCCATGGCATTGTCCTGCACTATTTTGTAGGCATCTTCGCGCAGCAGGCCCTTATCAATGAGTTTGAGCATGACCGACTGCGAAAAAATTACTCCGCCGAAAACATCCATGTTGGCCAGCATATTTTCGGGATAGACAACCAGACCTTCCATAACGGTGCAAAAACGGTTGAGCATATAGTCGAGAAGAATAGTCGTATCGGGCAGGATTATGCGCTCGACCGAGCTGTGCGAAATATCGCGCTCATGCCAGAGAGCGACGTTCTCCAGAGCGGCGACGGCATTGCCGCGAATCACCCGGGCCAGACCGGTGATGTTTTCGGTGGCCACCGGATTGCGCTTGTGCGGCATGGCCGAGGAGCCCTTCTGGCCGGCCGTAAAAGGTTCTTCCGCTTCCAGCACATCGGTTCTCTGCAGGTGGCGAATCTCCACCGAGAATTTTTCCAGACTGGCGGCTATCAGCGCCAGGGTCAGAACAAACTGAGCATGCCTGTCTCTTTGAATAATCTGGGTGCTGGCCTTGGCCGCCTCCAGCTCCAGAAATGCGCAGGCTCTTTCCTCCACCTCAGGATCGATATTGGAGAAGGTGCCGACAGGCCCGCTCATCTGTCCCACTGAGATCATCTCAATGGCCTGCTCCAGACGAATTTTGTGCCTCCGCAGCTCTTCCAGCCAGACGGCCAGCTTGAAGCCGAAGGTGATGGGTTCGCCGTGGATGCCGTGCGAGCGGCCGATCATAATTGTTTGTTTGTGCTTGATGCATTGCTTTTCGACGGCGGCGGTCAGACGCGCCAGATCATCCTGCAATATTTTGCTGGCCTTTCTCAATTGCAGGGCCAGAGCCGTGTCAATCACATCCGAGCTGGTCAAGCCCATGTGTATGTAGCGAGACCATTCACCGACATTTTCATTGACATTGGTGAGGAAGGCGATAACGTCGTGTTTGACTTTCTCTTCTATTTCGTCAATGCGTTTCACATCGAAGCGCGCCCGGGCCTTGACCTCATCATAGGCCTCGGCGGGCACCAGCCCCATTTCGCACTGTACTTTCAGAACCGCAAGCTCGACTTCCAAAAAAGTCTGAAACTTTGATTCCAGCGACCAGATGTCGCCCATTTCTTTCCTGGTATAACGCTCAATCACAGAACAGTCTCCCGAACGCGGCTGCCATCGAAATCATTCATTGTCCTCCATGATTGTCCACCATGGGCGCCATTCTGATCCGACGTACAAAGCTATATCAAGAGATTTCCTTTACAGCAGTTGTCAAAGGAATCAAAGCGCTAAAATACAAGGCCAGCAGTGCTCAGGAAGATCAAATGAAAATTTTAGTCGCGGTCGATGTCTCACAATCCTCACAGGTGGGCAAATCAGGGGCGGAAGGCAAGGAATTCGACACAGCTCAGCTGAGTCAGCTTGAGAGCGTGGTCGGTCTCAAGGGGGCTGAAGTCATCCTGCTCTTTGTCCAGGAAGAACTGCCTTCCTATGAAGCGATTCTCAAGACCCAGGCCGATTTCCCCGAAGATCTGGGCCACAAGGTGGAAAGCGCCGCCCGCACAAAATTAGACAGCCTGGCCGAGAAGTTTAAGGCCGCCGGCGCCCAAGTCAAGGTGGAAATAGTGCACGGCCCGGCCGCCTATATGATCGAACAGGTTGCCCGGGATCACGCCGTCAATCTGACGGTCGTTACAGCCGGTGTCCGCGCCGGTGAAGTGTTTCTGATAGGCGGCACCAGTCACCACATCATCAGACATGCACCCAGCTCGGTTGTGATTTTGCGCCAGGACAAAAATGCCGCGGCTGCGGGCAAAGGCAGTGTTCAAAAAGTTCTCGTCGGCGTCGACGGCTCGGACCGCTGTCTGGAGTCTGTGCTTGCCGCCGTCGATCATCTCAATCTGGATAAATCGACTCTCAACATACATCTTTTGCATGTTGTTTCACTTTCGCCGCTCGTTGCCTCCTTCACACCACAGTCTTTCGTCACCGCCCTGGAAGAAAATATGATCATGGAAGGCGATGTGGCCCTGGCCAACGCGCAAAAAGCCTTCAGCGACAGGGGCTACAAAAAGCTTGAAATGGAGCTTGGCCACGGCAACCCCGCAGCCGAAATAATCAAAGCCCAGGAAAAGACCGGTGCCGACTTGATTGTCATTGGCTCTCAGGGCAAGGGCGCCGTCAAGCATTTCCTCATGGGACATGTGGCTAATCGCATCGTCACCCACGACTCGGCACCGACTGTAGTGGCACGCTAAAATGAATAAGCTTGTTCTGGCGACGGCATTGGCTCTGGCAGGCAGCATCTTCACCGGTGCCGCACTGACTCCCGTCCTGTGCGCGCCCATCGAGATGGACGATGTGGCCAACGAACAGGCTAAGGAAAAGCTCGAACTGGAAGATATGCGCCATGAGCTCAAGGACATCAAAGGCGAAGTCAACGGCGCCATGCAAGGCCTGGGGCAATTGCAGCACATGCTCAATGACCGCATCGCCAATCCCGCCAAGGAATATCACCTCTTCGCCAGAGAGGCCGCCGTCGACATAGGCGGAGGCGTAAAAATAAAAACTATCACTTACAACGGCAACATCCCCGGACCACAACTTGATCTGCGCGAAGGTCAGCCGGTGCGCATCGTTTTGCACAATCAATTAAAAGTGCCGACCTCGCTGCATTTCCACGGACTGATTGTGCCGCACAATGTGGACGGCTTGCCCCGCTCAAAGTCCAGCGCTCCGCCTTCGGTGCCGGGCACTTTCCGCGGAGGCCCCGGCACCGCCGGTGGTGCGGTAACTGTTTCTCTGCCTGAGCGCATGGTCAAGCCAGGTGAGAGCTACGGCTTCCAATTTGTGCCACAGGGCCAGGGCACCTATTTCTATCATCCCCAGATTGTGCACATGGAAGAGCGCACCCGCGGTCTTTACGGAGCCATCATCGTCCATCCCAGAACCGGCAAACAGGCCGATGTCGACCAGGTGCTGATGATAGGCGAATTGAAAAACGAGAGCGAAGCTGCAAAAGACCCGAACGCCAGACCGATATATATCGTCAACGGTAAAACCGCCCCCTATATCCCACCGATCGAGGTGCGCGCCGGCGAGCGCGTGCGTTTGCGCCTGATAAATGTCTGCGAAGAGACCGTGCCGCTGCATCTTTCCGGCCACAAAATGGAAGTGGTATCAAACAACGGATCGGATCTGCTCGAGCCCCGCGTATTCCGCGATACTATCGCCCTCAATCCGGGCGAACGCATGGATGTGGAATTCACCGCCGGCAATGTCGGAGTGTGGTCACTGGCCTCCGAAAAAGTCTCGCAAACGACAAGCAACGGCAAATTCCCGGCCGGTATTGCCCTGGTCGTGCGCTATCAAGAAATGAAAGGGCAACAGGCGACACCGCAATAGCGGCCGTTCGCTCCCTTATCGTGCTTCTCGCAGCTGGGCCAGATTGGCATTTACCTTGTCGCGGGTGAGACCGGTGTGCTGGCAAAAAGTTGTCCAGCCAACGTCGATCACGTCTTCCCAGCAGTTGAAGAAAATCTCTTGATTGAGATAGTCGCGGCCCAGCTCATAGGAATAGTCGGCGATGATGGCCTTGGCCATGTCGTGCTGGATCATGTGCTGCAAGTCGAACCATTGCTCTTCCAGAGCCAGGTCAAAAAGAGCGCTAAGGAACTCACGTTGCCCGTAGCGAGCTTCTGCCATTTCTCGTAAGCGCTGGTCCATCCCAAATCCCTGGGGTACCTAAATTCCGACCTTTCCCTTAACCTACCATAAGTTTTGTAAACTGAATGGTTCTGGCCGAAAATTTCATCTACAGAGGCTTCAATGGCCAGCCGACGGCGTCCTCGGGACCTTGATACTACCCAAGGTGGCAAGCCCGGTGCCTCACAAAAGCGGCCCCGTCGGCCCCAATCGCGAGGCCAAATAGTGGCCAGAGGGCCACTTCCGGGGCTCAGGGCCATTTCCGTTCAAAAGACAGTCCCGTTTGCTCTCACTAAAAGCCTTAGTTTGGATTTAAGCCCAAGCTCTCGCCGGTTCATATATATTGAGTAAAGATAGTTAGATCGGTGTGGAATGCTGTACCACCAACTAAGTCGTATCCGTGGGCAGCTAGCCAAGAGAGACTTGAGCGTCTCCGATGGCCTGCTTCTGGCATTACGCGCCCTGCGCGGCCGCTTTTCGGAAAATCGACTGACCTGGCTCAATCGAGAACTGCTCGGATATAGACCCGAAGATCTGGAGACCCTGGGCGAAAAAGACGCCAAACGCGGCTCCCTGTCCAAAATTGTACTGATGTGGGCGCCCCCCAAAAAGCCCGAAGTGGAAGCGCCGAGCTACCGCTTCCTGGCCGGCACCTGGGGTCGCATGGACGCCAACGGACGGCTGAGCAAAGTAGCCGAACCTCAACTGATCGAAAAGAGCATTTTCTGCAATATCGGCATTCAGCAATTAGAAGCGCAATTGTCGGAAATGGAAGATCCCATGGAAGGACTTTTTTCCATGAGCTTCGACCGCGACACAGGGGCAGAGTTTTACTGCTACTCAAAAGAACTCGTCCGCATTCAGGAAGCAGTCCGCGAAAAACTGCTGCAATTTATTGATGACTCCATTGAAGAACTCAATCTTTCACCCACGAGTGAAGGTTAGAGCGACACTATCTCTTTTGATTGCACTTTCAGTCGGCTTCGGCGCGGGGTTTTCCGACCTCAGGGCGCTGGCCCAGCCGGCGGCGCCGACACAAACGGCCCCCGCCTCCCCCCAGGCAATTCCAACAGACACTCTTTCATTTGCAGACAGGCTTAGCAGACTGGAGCTCTTGCATGAGCTGCCGCCCACTGCAGCTGATATGCCAATCCTTGACCGACTTACCAGGCTCGAGCAAAAACTGCTCGGTCAGGCCGGCACAGGCTCCATAATCGAGCGACTGAAGAATCTGGAATCACTGCGGGCAAAAGGCGCGGCACCAGTTGGAGCAATACCGGTCGGAGCGACACCGGTCACAAATTCAAGCGCACCGCTTGCGGTACCAGCGGCAACTGCGCCGCCCCCGCCAACCCAGTCAAGCCAGGGCAGCATGGCGGATTTCATCAAGAGCGCCCAGGTTTCAAAAATTGTCGTCCTGTCCGATATCTATCCTCCCAGTTTTTCGCGCATCCAGGCGGCATCGGACACTCAGCCGGACAAAAGCGACTATCTGGACGCTGTTTTGAAAGAGTCAAAAAACAAAGTTTTGAAATTTCAGAAGATGCCGGTGCCGGTTTACATAACGCCTATTCAAGAATTCGGCTTCAACAAGGCGGTGCGCGAAGCGCTCGACGACTGGGGCGCCAGGACCAATGGACTGGTTTCTTTTGTTGAGGTAAAAAATCAAAAGGACGCCCGCGTTGTCGTCATCTTCAGCCGCCTGGGTTTAAAACCGGAATCCGATTGCAGCCTGGGCGCGCACACGGTGACGAAATGGAAATCGCGCGGCGCTGGGAAACTGGCTTTCCTGCCCGTTGGCTCCATTCCGGTGCCCCTCTATATACCGGCTATGGGGCCGAAATATTCGGTGCCGCCGCAACTGATTGAGGTCAACCTTGATGTCATTTACGGCCAGGACCCCGAGCTTCGTCCCCTGGTTTTGAAAAACATCGCCACCCATGAACTCGGTCACGCCCTGGGAATGCTGGGTCACAGCCCGGTTAAAGGGGACATGATGTATATGAATACCGATGAGTACTCGCGCATTTCGCAGCGCGACATCAACACGGTGACCCGCCTGTATCAGCGCAAAGCCGACATCCCGCTGTAAAAACTAGAATCGGTAAGGCGGAATGCCAAAGCGGTTGCGCAGCTGCCCATCGAGATTTTTGGCATTCTGCTCGGTGCCTTCCAGATTGGCCTTGCGCTCCATCAGACCGGCCATAATGCTGTTGCCGTTATTATCCTTGGCCATGAGATTGTTTTGCACGCGCAGATAATCGGCAAATAAATTGCGGGCATCACTGAAGTACTGAAAATACTGGCGATGCAGACCACTGGTCTCGGGGAAGAAGGGCAGGCTCTTGAGCTGAGTGCAGGCCGTATCGTATTTCAGCACCAGATTTTTCAAAAGCTTCTGGGCGAGAATTTTCTCCTCCCCGGGCACGAAAACCTGCAAGCCGTGGCTGAGCAGCTCATCGGCATTGTTGCGCTCGGCCGGGCTCATCTGCGCCTGCCTGCGCACCATATCGTACTTATTAAACCAATCGCGGATAGCGGCAGGACTTGTGGCCGGCTGACCGGACATTTGCCCCGGCATCATCTGGCCCTGCGCCATGGGCGACATCTGCCCCGAGGCCATCTGTCCCTGCGAATAATTTTGCGCCGCCGCAGGCAAGATAGTCGACTGAGTCAGAGCGGTCAGTGCCACCACCAGTAGTGACAGGCTCAAGCTCCGAAAAATAATGGGCTGCAAAACCTGTTTTTTCACTTCATTGCCCTTGGTGTCCATTTAATGGATTTCCTTTTGTACTTCAGTCAAATTCTAACGAGTTAAGGCCCTTTCCGCCACTTTCCCAGGCGCCTAATATATGCCAAACGGGCCTGTCGCGTAAAGCCCACGGGGCTGACCAACCTGATTGAGCAGGCCCATCTAGCGGGTATCAAAAGTATGAGCGCAAAACTATTATCCTGCCGATAATAAAAACTGGGCTTATAAGCCTGAAACAATCAGTAAAGCAAATCCGGTAACAACGATGGGGAATGTCAAATGACCATTCTGGTGGCTGTAAAAAAAGACGGAAAAATATTTCTGGGAGCCGACCGAATGACGACTTCGGGCTCCGAGTATTCGACCGACCTGGTCAACGGTTCCAAGCTAATCAAGCTCAAACATGCGTACCTGGCCACATCCGGCTACACGCTCCTGGACAATGTGGTGGAGCACCTCTACGACAAACGCCATAAGATGATGGAAAACACCTTCCGCAACCGGGCTGAAGTCTTTCAATTTTTCCTGGAATTTTTCGCCGAATTGAAGAAGTCCTACACCCTCGTCGATCACGGAAAAGAGACGTATGCCGGGCTCTACAACGTTTTCCTGCTGGTGACGCCGCAGAGTATTTACGGCGTTTCGGCCAATCTGTCGGTGCACGAATTTGAGCGCTTCGCCGCCAAGGGAGCCGGTGCGGACTATTCCCTGGGCTGCCTCTACGGTACCTACGACCTGATTGACGATGCCCACGAACTGACAAGACTCGGTCTGGAGGCGGCCTGCCACTTCTCAATCTACTGCAAGGAGCCGCTCGATATCGTAGAAGTCAAAGCTTCCGACTTCGGCAAAATTTCCACCGAGGGCTACAAAGCCAGGGGCAAAGGCGTAGTCACGCACCACACCAGACGCGGATCGAAGGACCTGGTGGAGGTTATCCGGGCGGGCAAGCCGGCTAAAAAAGCCACAAAGGCGAGCAGCAACGGAACTACAGGTCGGGCAAAGAAGCCGACGGCCAAAACCGCAGCCCGCGGCAGTGGCAAAAGCAGCGGCAAAAAGCGCAGCTGACGCCCTGACCTGAGATTTGAGATTATTCGCCGGCGACAAGCCCGGCCAGATCGGCTTGAAAGCCCGGATAGGATATATCGATGCAGGAGACATCTCCCAGCTCGAGCGGCTTTTGCGCGACTAATTGCGCTACCAGACCGGTCATGGCCAGACGGTGATCGCCTTCGGTGGCCCAGACGCCGCCGCCGGGCAAAAGCGCCGCAGCCGAGCCCTCAACGGCAAAGCCATCGGCCATTTCCTCGACTTTCACGCCCTGGTTGGCCAGATTTTTGCAGATGGCGCTCAGTCGATTGGATTCTTTTTCTTTCAGCTCCGCCGCCCCGCTCACTTTCGAACGCCCTTTCGCCAGGGCAAAGGCCAGGGCCAGAATCGGCAACTCATCAATGCCCAGGGGCACTTCCTCGGGGCTGACATCGGTAGCGGTCAGTGAATCCGGCGCCTTTACATGGATATCGCAGACCGGTTCAAAATTGACCAGCCTCTCGTTGGCGTAGGTTATTTCCACCCCCATGCGCCGCAGCACGGCGACGACCAGGCCGCGGCCGCTGTTTGCACCGACGGCCGGTATGACCAGGTCCGAACCGGGCATGATAGCGGCGGCCACCAGGAAAAAGGCAGCCGATGAAATATCGCCGGGCACGGTGAAATCCTTAGCGGCGATCTCGCCGGTCAGGGGCTCGACCTCGGTGGTCAGGCCCTCATTGATAAAAGGAATGCCCAGATGCATGAAAGCTTTGAGGGTGTGGTCGCGCACCCTGGCAGGGGTGGTGACCGTCGTTTTGCCCCGGGCAAAGAGGCCGGCCACAAGCAGAGCGGCCTCCACCTGGGCCGAGGCCATGGGCAGGTCGAAGCGACCGCCCTGGAGGTTGCCGCCGCCGATGATGAAGGGCGCGCGCCCCTCGCTGCGGCGATAGGTAACGGTGGCGCCCATGGCGCTGAGGGGATCGAGCACCCGGCGCATGTCCCGTTTGCTCAGGGATTCGTCGCCGGCCAGGGCAAAGTTGCCCGGCAGGCCGGCCAGAAGGCCGGACATGATGCGCATGGTCGTGCCCGAATTGCCGGCATCGAGGAGCAGCGGGCCGTTGCGGGTGCTTTCCCGGAAATCCAGGTGAGCCGGTCCACGGCTTTTGACAACAAGATCCAGACGACCGCAGGTCGAAATCTTGCGCCAGCCATCGCCGCCCTGGGCCGGTTCAATCATCAGACCGAGGCGGCGCAGACAGGAAATAGTGGAGAGGCAATCAAGTGCACCGAGGGCGCCGGTAATCCGCGACTTGCCGACGGTCAGGGCCGAAAAGATCAGGGCCCGGTGGGTTATCGACTTGTCGCCCGGCATCACGGCCGAACCCCTTAAAAACCTCGGCTTTACCAATCTACTTTTAGGAACCTCTCTGTGCTGCCATAATCTCAAGTATCTTAGTTGAGACAGGCCAATTTTTCAGGAATCTATTTAGAACTATGCTGCGACTTCTTACCGCCGGCGAATCCCACGGCAAAGCACTGGTCAGTATCCTGGACGGATTTCCGGCCGGGCTCAAGGTCGACCTGGATGCCATCAATCAAGAGCTGGCTCTGCGGCAGGGGGGATATGGTCGCAGCGGTCGGCAAAAAATCGAAACAGATCAGGTGGAAATGCTGGGCGGCCTCAGACATGGTATCACCAGTGGTGCACCACTCGCTTATACCATAGCCAATAAAGATAATTCCAACTGGCAATATGTGATGAAAGTGCGCGCCCTGAGCGCCGAGGAAGAAGCGAGCGACGAGAGCAAGGCGCAATTTCTGGCCAAGAAAATCGATCGCTTTCGCCCCGGCCATGCAGACTATGCCGGACTGATCAAATACGCCCAGCGTGATGTGCGTGATGTGCTGGAGCGCTCCAGCGCCCGGGAAACGGCCAGTCGCGTAGCCGCCGGCGCCTTCTGCCGGGAGCTACTCAAAGCACTCGATGTGCGGGTGACAAGCCATGTTGTGCAGATAGGCACGGCCCGCTCGGAGCGCGACCTGACCAATCTGTCCATCGATGAAATCGAGGCCCTCTGCCGCTCCTCCGAAGTTTACTGTGCCGACGAAAAAGCCTCCGAGGCCATGAAACAAGAAATATTGGCCTGCCAGAAAGAAGGCGACAGCATCGGCGGCGTAGTGGAAGTACTGGTAGACAATCTGCCTATCGGCCTGGGCAGCTATACCCAGTGGGATCGGCGCCTGGACAGTCTTCTGGCCGCCGCCCTGATGAGCATCCAGGCGATCAAGGCCGTGGAAGTGGGCGACGGTTTCGCCGCCGCATCGCGCAAAGGCAGCGCCGTGCACGATGCCATGTATCCGAACGTGGACACCGCCGAACCCGGCCCGCCGGTGAAGCGACCGACCAACCATGCCGGCGGCGTGGAAGGCGGCATGACCAATGGCGAGAGGCTGATAGTCAGGGCATATATGAAGCCTATCCCGACCATCAAACAGGGCCTGCCCTCGGTCGGTTTCCCCAACTTTGAGGCCGACCGGGCCCACTATGAAAGATCCGATGTCTGTGCCGTGCCTGCCGCTTCTGTTGTGGCGCGGGCAATGGTATGCTTGACCGTGGCCAATTTGTTTACCGACAAATTTGCCGCGGACAGCATGGCCGAACTTGCAAAATCGGTCAGTGACTATCGTAAATCCTGCCAGTTCGTTTCATCCCGCCAACCGAAAGGACGAGATTAAGATGCGCCACAAGACCAGGCATCGCGGCACCGTTATTACGATGAACTGGAGCACCGCTCTCGATGTCAAAACGAGAGTAGCGGTCGGCTCCGGCGCCAGACAGAAACTCACTAATGTGCTGGCCCAGATTGGCGCAGGCAGAAGAGTTTTGATAGTCTGCCAGCCCTCGACGGCTGTGCACTGGCTGCGCGACATCATGGCCACTCTGCCCTCCGAAGATTTTCAGGTCACTACCCTGGAAGTGCCCGATGGTGAAAACGCCAAGACTTCCGAATGGCTTTTGCGCATCTGGGAACACTTAGAAGCGCGCGGCTTCGACCGCCAGGACACAATCGTCGCCCTGGGCGGCGGGGCAGTTATGGATCTGGCCGGCTTTGCCTGCTCGACTTATCTGCGCGGCCTCAATCTGGTGCTCATTCCCACCTCCCTGCTGGCCCAGGTGGATGCTGCCATCGGCGGCAAGACGGCAATCAATCTGCCCACCGGCAAAAATCTGGCCGGAACATTCTTTTTCCCCAAGGCCGTACTGGCCGACCAGGAAGTGCTCAGCACCCTGCCGCCCAAGCAGCTCACCTGCGGCCTGGCCGAGGTGATCAAATACGCCCTGATCGAAGACACCGTAGCCAAAGGCTCCGACTACGAAAAAGGCCCCCGCGCCTTGCTCGACATCATCGAAGACCTGGTGCGCGACACCTACGACTATGACGATCCCACCCTGGCCGGTCTGATCACAAGCTGCATCAAGATGAAACTATTTGTGGTGGCGCGCGACCCGCAGGAAACTGGGCTGCGACGCATACTCAACCTGGGGCACACGATCGCCCACGGTCTGGAAGCCGAGACCTCCTTCGACCTCAGTCACGGCCAGGCGGTGGCCATCGGTCTGGCGCAGATGACGAAGTACGCCGTCGGCCAGAAAAAGCTGGACAAAGAATCGCTTGAGCGCGTCAAGGAAGTGCTGATTCGCGCCGAATTGCCCTATGAAATCCCGAAAGGGGCGTCCAAGGACAAGATCTGCCAGTTGATGAACGCCGACAAAAAGCGCAGCGGCGACAAGATCAAGCTTGTGGTGCCGCACACCAAGCTCGGTACGGTCGACTACGAAACTCTCCTGCCCGTCAGCGACCTGGCCAAACTGCTCTAGGCCCGCGGGGCCTGTCTTTTTGAAAATCCATTATTCCGCTGCAACTTTCCTGCGCCGCCGGCGTATTACTCTTGCACGGGTAAAATTGAAATGATGGAACTGGAAGACAGCGCCCTTATCGAACAGATCCTTTGTCCGCCATCGCCATCCGGCGCCGGACAGGCAGCTCTCGCCCAGCGCCAGGCTTATGCCCAGCTGGTCCGGCGCTATCAGGGACTGGTCCTGAGCGTGGTCTTCGCCCTGGTCAAGAACGAGGAAAGCGCCCGGGACCTGACGCAGGAGACCTTTCTCAAGGCCTTCCGCGCCCTCAAGACCTTCGACCGCAGTCGCTCTTTCAAGCCCTGGCTCCTGCGCATAGCCAACAACTGCGCCCTCGATTATCTGCGGGCCAAACAACACAAGGATGAAGTATCCCTGGACCTGATCATGGAGGAGGATCCCGGCCTCGAGCCCTTCGATAAAAACGATCCCAGCGAACTGGCCGAGCACAATCTGTTTATTGAAAAACTGGCTCTGGCACTGCAGCTTCTCCCCCTGCGCTACCGACAGGCATTTGTACTGCGCCACCAGTTTGACCTCAGTTATCTTGAAATCGCCGAAGTGATGCAGGAAACTCAAAACAATGTCCGCACTCTTTTATTCAGGGCCCGAGACCGGCTGCGCAAGCTACTTCTGGAAAGCCAGCCCACAAGTAAATCCGAAAAAGAAAATGGAACGTCATCATGAGTGAAGAAAAGAAACTGAACTGCAGCCAGGCAAAAGAACAACTGGACAATCTGATTGATTGCATGGTGGAAGCGCGCCTGCAGAAATCGGCCTCAGGTGAAAGCTTCGAGCCGCAGGGCGCGCTCGCCTCTCACCTGAGCGACTGCGGCGACTGCCATAACTATCATCTGGCCAATCAGGTAATCATCGAAGCGGCCAAGGCTCTGCCCCGGCTGGACGGCGGAGAGGACCTGACCCAATCGATCATGGCCATGATAGAAATAGAACAGGAACAGCAGTCACAAGCGGTGACTGCGGCGCCCTCTATTTTTGCGGCGCACAGCAATATCTTCCTGGCTCTTTCATTTATGGCCTTTACTCTAATCACAAGCGGTGTCCTGAGCGACTCGCCCTGGCTGGTCAATCCCAGCGCTTCCAGCGACTGGCTCTGGTCGGCCGCCTCCTGGGGCCTGGCACTACTGGCGGTGGCATTGTTGCGGCCACTGATTGAGAGCGGCCGCGGTGTTTCCAGCGGCAACAGGAGCGTGGCCAAGGCCTGATGATGAACTTTCACAGAATGCTACTAGTGGCCGCCACGGTGCTGTTCCTGAGCCTTGCTACGGCGCAGGGCGGTCGGGCGCAGGAGGCTCCCGTCGCCGCACCACCGGTAGAGGCAAGCACGCCCTTTGACGAAAAATTTTACGCCGCCGCCCTGCGCGAAGAAGCCAATCGTCAGCCGATTACCGTACAGGGCGGCGTGCGCCGACCGCTAATGTTTTTTCGCCAGATAGCCAATCGCAAGTGGAACGCGGGCGCCCTCTTTCTCTATCTTGTTTTCATCAGCGCCCTGCTCAAAATATTTCTGCCGGCTCTGACCGCGCGCACAATCGCGCGCTGCCGCTCCAACTGCTTCATCAGCCTTTCGTCAGCCTTTATCTATTCGACTATTTTGATCTCGCTGGTACGCTTTGCTTTCAAAACCGATGACCTTGCACCGATGGGAGTTTTCACTATCGGTCTGGTGCAACTCAGCTTTGCTCTGGGGGCCTGCTTCGGCGTCAATTTACTGGCCCAAAAACTCTACGAATTTCTCAGTCGCGAGCGGGAGCCGGCGAGTATATACGGGCGGGCATTGCTCTATGGATTTTGCCTGACCCTGGTGGCGGGCCTGATGGCGGGCGTTTCGCTGATCCCCAATCTGGGACGACTGCCGCGCATTGGTAACCGGGTGGTAACACTTGTGGCGGCGCTCGGCCTGGGCGGACTGGTCAATCTGGCGGCCGGCGCGCAAAAGCCCCGAGCAGAGGCTCAGGGCTCAGCAGAGAATTAGGCCGGGGCCGGCATGGCCCTCAGTGGCGACGGACCGATTAAGTCTCGTCAGGCCCGGTGTAGGGCTCGAAAAACGCCTTCTTCGCGCCAAGAAAAAGAAAAGTAATTGTGGTCAAGCCAAGCACTATCGACACAAAAAGCATCGGGCTGGTCGGATGATACTCCATTCGTTAACTATCTCCCTTCGGATTGAGCCGGGCTTAAAAGCCAGCGGCGGACTATTTGAAAATTACCCTTTTCTAAACCAAATATAACCGGCTATTCATTATAAACATTTGAATTGGTACATATGTGCCCTCTAATACAGGCCAAGCCCCTTGTAATTTGGCCAATACATTGATTTAGTGGCGCTTAACGGGCTCCTTACTACCCCAGCTCAATGTGCTATAACATGACTGGTTTGGAGTCCCGGTAGCTGCGTACTACTATCTGGCCAATCCCCAATTCGCTTAATCCCAACTAGCTTTTAGTCAGCTTTTTGAATTTGCAAGGAGAAGATCTCTGATGACAGCTTCCAGACGGTACTTGCCCGCTAGTTTAGCCTGCATACTCAGCTTGAGCGCAGGGGGCGCAGCATTTGCTGCCGGCGGTTCCGCCCTCGATCCGTACATCGATGTGCCCGCTCCAAAAGCGCTGAAAGGTGCCCCCAAGGCCGACAAGAATAAGAGGTCCAAAGCCCACATTCCCTTACTGCAACAGGTGCAGAAGGTAGAAAAAACCACTGTGGAAGAAGACGCCGCCCAGAGCGTCACATGGGTAAAAGAACCCACAAAAAAGGATTCCAAGCACGTCAAAGAGGCGAAGCCGCAGGTCACCCAGACTCCCAAGAAACCTAAACCCGTATCCACTACTGTTGTATCCGACGTAGCACCGGCCCCGAGCCCCGCCGTCAAGGAAAACAAAGACGCCAAAGTCAAAGTAAGCACAGGCTCCGCCGGCGGCTCGGACGAAAGCGTCATGAGCGGCATCAAAGCCATCGGCGATGGTTATTCCAGAACATTCAAAGCCGCGTCCCACGGCATGGTCCACTCGACCAAGGCCGCGTCCGAAGCGGTACTGGCCGGCAGTAAAAAAATGACCACCGGTATCAAATCCGGTGCCAAAGTCTCCGGTGACGTCTTTAAAAAAGGTGCGGCCAAAGTCAGCTTCGGCCTGATCAAAGCCGACGACGACAAGGACACTGCCGCTCCGGCCAAGGCCAAAGTGGCCAAGAAGCCTGAAGTGGAAAAAGCGGCACCCGTCAAATCCACCCCCGTCGTCGAACAGCCCGCCGTACAGAGCGTAGCCAAAGTCGAAAAGCAGCCCGAAGCCAAGTCCAAAGAAGGCGGCCTGGTTTCAAAAATGGCCCACATCCCCAAAGTGAAAATGCCAAAGATCGGCATTCCTTTTATGGGCGGTAAAAAGAAACCAGTGGTAGACACCAAAGCTGGTGCCACCGAACTGGGCGCCTCCGAACCGGAAACCGACGTCGCAGCCGCTCCTAAAAAACCAGCCGCCAAGCCGGCACAGACGCCTATCGGCGAAGAGCTTTCACCGAGAGAAATGGCGGCCAATACAGCCCCCGTTCCCAAAGTAAAAGTTAAAGCCGAGAAGCCCAAATCTCCAGCCCACGACATTGCCACCAATGTGCCGGGCGGCGGTCCGCAGAAAAAATGGACCAAGCTCTGGCCCTTCGGTCACAAGCAGAACGCGCAGGTAGCAGGACAGAGCGGCCCTGGAGCTGTCAAATTCCAGACCCCGATGTAAGCAGTTGCAGGCGAATAACTTGCAGGCAGATAAGTTGCAGGCATTCGAGCTGGCCCCCATCAGGGCTGCAGTGCGCCGAACTACCATCATCTGCTCCAGGCGCCTGGACGTACATCTTGGCGCCCCTCTGATCATCGCCAGCGAAACCTTCCAGGAGACCGGCTCCTTCAAATTTCGCGCCGCCTATGCCGCCGCCCACTACAGTCAGGCCGGCCATCTTCTCACGGCCTCGTCCGGCAACTTTGGTCAGGCCCTGGCACTGGCCGCACGTTTGCTGGGAAAAGAATGCACTGTGGTGATGCCGACCACCTCAGCTGCGGTCAAAATAGAAGCGGTGAAGGGCTACGGTGCCACAGTCGACCTGGTCGACACGCGCTCCACCAGTCGTCAAAAGCGGGTGGCGGAGCTGGCTGCGCAAATCCCGGGCGTGGAAGTACTGAGCGCCTATGACGACGAGCGAGTAATCGCCGGCAATTCAACACTGGGCGAAGAACTGGCTGACTGTCAGGCGCTGCATCACTTCGACTGCGTCATTGCCCCCATGGGCGGTGGCGGACTGACCGCAGGATTAGTCCAGGGCTTGAGGGCGAAAGGAGCGCAGATAGAGGTTTTCGCTGCCGAACCGCAGCTGGGCAATGATGGCGCCCGCAGCCTGGCGGCCGGCCGAATCATCGCCAACGAACAGGAGCCGGCCACCATTGCAGACGGGGCGCGTACAGTCAGCCTGGGACAACATAATTTTGCCATCCTCAAAGACGGACTGGCCGGGGTGATAGAAGTGAGCGAGGAAGAAATCAAGGAAGCGGTGCGTCTGCTCTACAGCATGGCCAATCTGAAATCCGAGCCGACCGGCGCACTGGGCCTGGGCGCCCTGCTCTCTGCCGGTGAAAAATTTGCCGGCCGTCGGCCGCTGATTGTGGTCAGCGGCGGAAACGTCGACAGCAGTGTCTACTGCGACATCATAGGAGCGGCCGCGAAGAGTCTGAGCTGAGCGAAGGCCTGCTGTCAGCGAATGATCTCGCAGTCACTGAGCCACTTGGTCAACTCCACCAGGCCCGGATACGTGACCTGGGTACTGCGCAGCCAGAGCTCCTTGAGGTCCGAAAGCCTGGCCACATGAGTCAAACCAACATCATCAATATTTGTGCAATTGAGCCGGAGCCGCTCGAGCGCCTTCATGTCCTTGAGGCGACTGAGACCGCGGTTGGTTATCTGTGTGAAAGAGAGGCTGAGCGTCTTCAGGGACTTGAGGGAGACTAAATGCTTCAGCCCTTCGTCGCCTATGCGCGTATCATCAAGTACCAGCTCTTCCAGGCTGCTGAGACCGGCCAGGTGTGCCAGCCCGCTGTCGGTGATGCCGGTGGAAGATAGATTCAGTTTAGACAGGCGGCTGAGGCCGGTTAAGTTGCTTATCCCCTCATCGCCAACGGCCGTGCAACTTATGTCCAGCTCACTCAAACCGGTCAGGCGAACAAGGTGCTCCAGCTCCTGATTGCTCACATCGGAGCCCAGGAAAGAGATGCTGAACAGGTCAAAGGGGTCAAGATTGGTCAGCGGCCCCAATCCATCAAGCGGGTCGAAGCTGTAATAGAGGGCCAGCTCCTTGCCGGCGGGCACCGAAATAGACCCGGTCGCCTCACAAAAGAAGTCGGTGCGGCCATTTTCACCAATCGTGTACAGTTCGCCCAGGGACCGGCCCTGAGGGAAGGTTATCTTCCTAGCACTCTGCTTAAGGGCCAAAACGCTCCCTCGATTAAGTAGCGGCTATCCTGATACTTAGACCTATTTACCACGTCTGAGGAAAACTCAATTCATCCTCGCTTTATCAGCCGGTGGGGGTCTGGTGGGAGGAAACTGATTTATTCCGATATTTAGCTAGATTTCGGAATAAATAGAAAAGCCCGGCCTGGGGCCGAGCTTTTCCTTTGAACACAGATACCGAACCGATGTCATGAGCAGACTTGGTAGCCAGCTTAGACGGCGGCCAGTCTTTCTCTTTCCGATGCAACGATGGTCGCAGCCTTAGGCAAGCTGCGCGGGAATTCCCGACCACGCATCAGTATTTGCTTGTCGTAACTTTCCGGCTGGAAAATTTCGCAGAAATACTGGACGGCATCGTCTACATTGAAGTCCCGGCAGGAGAAAATGTCGAGCGTGACAAATCCTTTGTCCGGGAAGGTGTGAATTGAAATGTGCGACTCGGCGATCAGCACGATGCCGCTCACTCCCCAATCATCTTCAACCGCTCCGTGATAGGTAAACACGTAGGGTGGCATGATTTTAGTCATATCAAGCTTGGCCGGATAGCCGTCTAGAACTTGACTGAGCCTATTCATGTCCGCCAAATTTTCTTTTGGGCAGCCATAGGCTTCTAGGATTAGATGTGGTCCGAACATGGTTTCTTCCCCCTGTGGCGCTCTGGATGGATGCGAGCGCAATAAATTGGAATCCGATGGTTATGAAGGTCGATTGGCTCTGGGAGCCACCTTCACGGGGTACACGAAACGCTTATCTACACCTGAGACTAAAAGGTCCTGGGAGTTGGGCGTTGTGTGGTGCGAGTCGTCCTCCTGGTGAGTCAAACGTAACCAGTTACCCTTGGGCAACTAGAAGAGCGTATTTTACAGTAAAAAACCCGGCTGTAAACCCCCTAATCTCTAAGCTGCTTCAAGATAGCAGAACTCTTACAAGACGCGGGATTGGGCGAAATGTTGCATGCGCCAAAATAGAGCCGAAATCGAGCCGACAACAGCCCCCAGCGGGTGCTAAACCAGGACCTTACTTACTCTGACTTTGACCGTCTCAGCAAAGTTTGTCTCGATGGCAGCCGGCAAACTGGAGGAGGCGTCCACCCAGAACTGCGCGCCAACCAGAATCGCCTGCGAACGTTTCTCCTGCGGAAAGTGCAGCATGACTGGGTCTTCGCCTTTGTGCAGGATGAGCAAATCTTTCAGCCGGTGCAGGTCGGAAAAAGATTGAGATTGTGTAAAGGTTACGTCCACGAGCGAAGCGTCGGCAATACGGCGGACCGAGGATCCCATCACCGAAGTTTGTTCTTCGTTCTTCTTTACCTTTCCTTTGATCAGCAAGAGCGCCTGGTTTGTCAGAACGTCGGATGAGACCTTTTCAAGCGCCTCACTGTAAAGAACAATCTCAGCTTTGCCGGTCAGGTCTTCCAGGTGAATGATGCACAGCAGTTTGTTTTGCTTGGTCAGCTTTTTCTCGATGGAATTTGCCAGGCCGCCCATAATCACTGTTGTACCGTCGGAAGCCTCTTTCATCTCCTTGATCGAATGAGTGGTGAGATAGCGCAGTCGGTTAGCCACACGCTTGAGGGGATGGCTGGTAACGTAGAAGCCCAGGAGCTCGTGCTCCATTGTCTGCAGCTCAGCTTCGGAGTATTCCGACCCGTCACCTTGCAGGGGCGTTTCCAGAGCAATGCCCTGCTCGGCACCCAGGGAAAAGAGACTTATTTGTCCACTTGCCTTTTGGCTCTGTCTGCGGCTGGCCGTATCTACAAGCGAATCGAGATTGAGCAAGGCCTGTTTGCGCGACACACCCAGACCAAGCAGCGCGCCGCATTTGATCAGAGCTTCAAGACATTTCTTATTAACCACGCGCAGGTCAATTCGATTGATGAAGTCACGAATGTCCTGGTACTGCCCATTCAGCTCACGCTCCTGGACAATGGCTTGAACAGCGGCTTCTCCAACGTTTTTCACGGCTGAGAGTCCGAAACGAATATTGGGCGTGTCAGCGGTGAAGTCAGAACCGGAAATATTGACGTTGGGCGGCAAAATTTCCATGTTCATCTGCTGGCATTCGGCTATGTAGCCCTGCACCTTTTCCTGGTCGCCCGAGACCGAGGAAAGCAGCGCGGTCATGTATTCGACCGGATAGTGCGTCTTGAGATAAGCGGTCTGATAGGTGAGAACGGCGTAGGCCTGACTGTGCGACTTGTTGAAGCAGTATTCGGCAAACTGCACCATCATGTCGAAGAGCTTGGTCGCTATTTCGTCGGAGATGGCGTTTTTGGCGCAACCGGCGATGAATATCGAGCGCTGCTTTTCCATGGCCACAGGGTCTTTTTTACCCATGGCGCGTCGCAGGAGGTCGGCCTGTCCAAGCGAATACCCGCCCAGCACCTGGGCGATCTGCATAACCTGCTCTTGATAGACGATCTGTCCGTAGGTGTCCTTGAGGATACCTTCGAGCAGGGGCGTGTCATACTTGATTGCAGTTTTGCCGTGTTTGCAATCGATAAATTTGTCGATCATGCCCGAATCCAGCGGACCCGGACGATAGAGAGCGATGAGCGCTGAAATGTCTTCCATGTTGGAAGGCTTCATGTCGCGGGCAACCTGCTTCATGCCGGCGGAAGTTTCTAACTGGAAAACCCCGGCCAGGTCACCGTTTGAAATGGTCTGGAAAGTCTTCTCGTCCTCCATCGAAATACGATCTATATCGATGGTTTCGCCCCGGGTGATCTTGATGATCTTGAGGGCCTTGTCGATCATCGTCAGGTTGCGCAGACCGAGGAAGTCCATCTTCACCAGACCGACATAGGCCAGGTCTTCCATGTAGTACTGGCAAATGATTGTGCCGTCATTGTTGCGCTGAACGGGCACGAGCTCTTCCAGGGGCACATCGGAGATGACAACGCCGGCGGCGTGCATACCGAACGATTTGTTGGTGCCTTCCAGAGAGCGCGCCACATCAATCACCTGGCGGGCATCATCCATGGTCTGATAGACCTTCTTAAACTCGGGATGCTCCTCCACCATTTCATCGAGGGGCGTCGGTTTACCGCGCACAACCGGCACCATCTTGGCCAGCTTGTTCGACTCACCGAAAGGAAATTCCAGCACCCGAGCCACATCTTTGATGACAGCCTTACTGGTCATGCGGTTGAAGGTGATGATCTGCGCCACCCGCTCTTCGCCGTATTTTTCGGAGCAGTATTTAATAACCTCGCCGCGGCGCTCGATACAGAAGTCGGTATCGATATCGGGCATAGACTTACGTTCAGGATTGAGGAATCGCTCGAAAAGTAAGTTGTAGCGCAGGGGGTCGATATTGGTGATACCCAGGGCATAGGCAATCAGACTGCCGGCGGCCGATCCGCGACCGGGGCCGACTGGGATATTTTGCGCCTTGGCCCAGTTGATAAAGTCCGAAACGATCAAGAAGTACGAGGCGAAATTCATATCCTCGATAACTTTCAGCTCTCGAAAAGCACGCGCTTCGCAGACATCATCAATGGTGCCGAAGCGTTCTTTCAGGCCGTCGAAAACCAGCTTGTTGAGAAAACTCTCGGCTGTGTGCCCGACAGGCACTTCGAAAACCGGCAGCCGCGGGTCGCCGGCCAGTTTGATCATGTCGACTTTTTCGGCGATTTCCAGGGTGTGGTTGATGGAAAGATCGATGTATTCGCTATCCAGGTGATCGCGAAAGAGATGCGCCATTTCATCGCCGTTCTTGATGTATTCCCAGCCGGTGAATTTCATGCGATTGGCGTCGCTGACATTTTTACCCATCTGGATACAAAGCAAGCAATCGTGAGCTTTGGCGTCTTTTTTATTGGTGAAATGGCTGTCGTTGGTGGCGGCCAGCTTGATATTGAGCTCGCGCGAAATTTGAATCAGTCCGCAGTTGACCTTGCGGTCTTCGGGCATGCCGTGGTCCTGTATTTCAATGTAATAGTCATCATCGAATACTTCTTTGTACCAGCCGGCAATTTGCTTGGCACCGTCATAATCATCCTTCAATAGATGCTGGCAGAGTTCGGCCCCGAGACAGCCCGAGAGAATAATCAAACCCTCACGCTGAGCGGCAAGCATCTCCTTGTTGATACGCGGCTTGTAGTAGTAGCCCTTCACATGAGCGCGCGAAATCAGGCGCACCAGATTTTTGTAGCCCTCTTTGTTTTTGGCCAGCATCGTCAGATGATAGAGCGAGGGCTTTTTGCTCTTATCGGTGATGTCACCATCAATAATGTAGCCTTCCAGGCCGATGATCGGCTTGACGCCACCGTACTCATTGCATTTTTTCGTCAGCTCAACGGCACCGTACATGACACCATGGTCGGTGATGGCAACGGCCGGCATGTTTTCGGCCTTGGCTTTTTTAACCAGGTCCGTAATCATGGTGGCACCATCGAGCAGGCTGTACTCGGTATGCAAATGCAAAGGTACGTAGGGGCGCGGACTCATCTCTGATTAATCTCCCAGGCCAAAATCAGGCTGCAATAGAAGCATATATCAACGATACGACAAATCGATAGCCGGTCGGTATATCGTTACAGGCAGCCATTTTAACCGCCCACACCTATTGTCATTCCCTCTTGTTTAGACGATCAACCTTCTCATTAAGTTCAAAAGAAGCAGGAAAAAAAGTGACATCAAAAAGCAAAAGCGGCGATATTCAGGCTTATATACAAAAAGAAGCGGGACCGATCAAATCGACCGGTCCCGAAAATCTCATATAAGCTTTTAATCGCCTACGCCGTGTGCACCTTAACCCGGGAACGCGAGGTTCTCTTGCGGGTTTGCACATTATGGTGGGACCCTTTGGCGTCGCCTTCGACAGGATATTCCTTCAGCATGACACCGGTTACTTCATCCAGTTCCAATTTAGCTATTGCCTGGCGGAACCACATTTGCAAGCATCTTCTTTCGTCATAAGACAGGGCGCTATCTTTCATCACTTCTCTCCTAAAGAAAACCAGAGAGGCGAGACCAAATCGCTTTCCATATAGCGGGATGGCTCTTCCAAATGCTCTTCCAGTGTTTGCCCAAGCAAATAGGCAATAGACGTGGGGAGTCACTTGTCCATAGACAGCATTCTAATTGCTTCTCAAGAGGAAGCAATGCTTGACATTTAATAATCAGATAAAGAAACGCTTACTATCAGAGCGTTTTCAGCCTCGAAGATGAGTGCTAGTAAATAAAAGGCAGGATCTTGAAGCGCGCCGGCTGACGATCCGCCGGCAATTCGGAAGAGTCGCCATGCTCCTTTTGCGCTATGTACCAGGCTTCCACCACCAGGACCCCAGGCAGTGCCAGGAGCGGAAACCAGGCCCAGTGCGCGATTGACACTCCGGCAAGCATAAAAAGCAAACCCAGAAACTGCGGATACGCAAGCAGAGTAGGCTTCTTCGCGCGCGTCTCGGAAAGAGAGGCCAGGACCAAAAGCGTGCCGACAAGTACTATCGGCGGACCAATCCACGAGCCGATTTCTCCAGAAAAATTATGTATATGGAAAAGACATACCTTGAGTCGCCGACACAAAAGACAACTGGTCAAAAACAGACTGAGGTACGCGCACCAGGAAAAAACTCTCAGGCGGAAGCTGAGATTGTCACGATTGAAGGCAAAAAGGGCCGCGACCGACTCCCAGTAGCCCAGGCAAGCGGTGAAGAAAACCAGAGCGTAAACAACAAACTGCGGCTGGGTGATGAAATCAGCCGGCATTGGTCTCGATACGCCGACGACAGGCCACAGTACCAGAATCGCCAGAAACGCGATGGCGAGGGGCAACTTCAATATTGGGCGTTTGTACAAAGTAGTCAGATAGTGTGCCGCCGATACAAGAACTGACGACATCATAACCAAAAGCGCCCAGAAGCGCTTGGTCAGCCACGAGAAGTCAGGGTAATAAATTACCCCCTGTTGAAAAGACGAATAACGCCGCCCAGGCTTGTTCCTTCAGCAACGCCGTGGGGCACGCTGCCGCCGACAGCACTCACTTCTTTCTTGAAAACAGGCCGATTGCCACGGTTGTTTGCTGTTTCAAGAACAGCCAGCGTTCCGTCGGCCTGCATCAGCGGACTCACCACAGCAAATCCCTCGGGCGTTACATCACCAAGCTTGGGTAAGCTTTCGGAAAAATTGCGGACATCGAAAAAGGCCATGCGGGGATTCTGCCAACCGGTAACAGGCTCCGCAAACGGCTTGCCGCCAACGAAGAATATTACGGATGACTGATTGTAGAGTTTGTCCACAGCATGATCGAGAGCGCCTGGACGTTGCAGATTTTGCGTCGACAAATTGGAGAGAGCATGGTCTCTCAATGTCGCACGAAGCGGGCCGTTTATCAGACTTGTAGCATCGTTGACGGTGAAGTTGATGACAGGTTTCTGCAGAGCATGGAGGCGGGCGTCATAGGCATATGCGCTTTCGGAAAACTGAACGGCCATTGCCTTGTGGGCCTCAGCATTGGTCTCGACAGCGCGCTGGGCAGCAATTAGATTTTCGGTGAGGTTGTCGTAATGCTGGTCCCGGAGCTTCCAGATGTCGGACTGGAAGGCACGCTCAGGTTCAACGAAGGTGCGGTCACCAAAGACAAACCAATCCCTGACCTCAATTCTGGCCCGGCGGAGATCTTCTTTTGCTCTGGAGATCGGAGATTCAGGATCGCGCACACTGCCGACTTTGGCGCTGCGCTCAGTTATTTCTTGCTGCAAGTATGCTTTTTGAGCTTCCAGATGCTTTCTCAGAGCCTCAGTTTCTGCGGAGTCCGACAGCGCTGAAGCACCACTAGCAGTATCACCTTTAGCACCCGGCTGATCCAGCTTGTTCAGCTTCATGGTTATACGCGCGCTTTCGAGACGGAGAGCATTGATCTCTTTTGCCCGGGCTTCGAATCCGGCAACAATATTTTCCTTCTCAACTACGTTGTGGGCGTTCCAGCGTATTTCGTTGGCATGGTAGTCGCCGTGCACGTTAATCTGATCATCGAGCGCTCTTTTGAGGCGGATGCCTTCTTCATCGAGGGCTTTCACCTTGGCTCCGGAGGTGGCCAATTCCTGGCGCAGGGAGAGCGCAAGGGGATCGCTTGAGCCCAATTCAACGCGCTGCTTGGCCCGCAGCATCTCGCCCATCTCGGCCAGTGAGCCAATGGACTTCGGCTGGAAACTCGCCGGGTCCAGAATGCGCGCGACATTTTCATAAGGAACAATTGCCTTCATGCCCTCGGGATGATAGTCACCTTGCGATGGCAGGCCGCTGCTGCTGTATTCTTTGCCATAAACACGATCGGCCATGGGCCTTGTTCCGCCGGTCAGAATATTTCTGGTGCCGGCGCTGAAGCCAGGCAAGCCAGGCGCGGGATTGAACAGGGGCGCAGTTTGCTCGGCTCTGGCAACGGAATCTTTGAACAGCTGCAGTAGAGATTTGCTGTCCGCCGCGCCGTCATTGCGGCCATGGCTGGCGCTCAGCATGACGTTTTCGCTGACGCCACCAAGCTCCGGCACTCTTGCAGACGAAGCGAATCCGCCGGTTCTCCCATCAGCGACCGCCAGTGCCGGCGTCAAGCCGAACTGATTACCAAACCCACCGCGCAGAGTCTCACCGAGCGAACTGCCAAATCTCGTCAGCGCACCGGGATACATCTCGGTCAGATGTCCGGCGCCCTTCGCACCGGCCAGGCCACCAGCCGTCATAACAATATTATCGAAAGCAAAGCGGCCAAGATGCTGCCTGGTCAGATCAATGTTGCGAGCGCTGTTATCTGCTGATTTCCAGGTATCACTCCAGACCTCACCGACAGCGCCGACTCTATCCGGAGCGACCACATCGGCAATGAAAGATACACCAAATCCAACAGACAGGGCGCGGCCAGCAAGGCCAACCATCCCGGTACGTCCATGCATTGCGGTCATCAAAGCCCCGGTGGCGACGGAAGCCCCCAGACGTAATGCCGTACCGGTCTTGTCGTCGGCTGCTTCTCTGGCACCATCAGCGATACCTTTAACCAGACCGGTACCGAATACTTCTCCTTCGCGCAGAAGTTTGGAAGCTGTGCTTTCGTTCTCATCAACCCTCGTCTTGCTGGGCTCCTTTAAAGCCAGCTCCACTCTGGGTGGAGCCCAGGCGGCCGAGCTCAGGGCATTCACTTGCGCCAGATCATTCTGAATGTCACCTTGTCTAAAAGCATTATCCATATTCGTTTTGCCTATTTCCAGCCAGGGGGAGGGGAGAGGGGAGAAAGCAGGTCTGTCTCAGTATGCTCACAAGCAGGTGGCAAATTCGTGGCGCGCACATTATTGATCATGGTGAAAATACGCAGTAAGCCGGATTTTGAAGGCAAGAAGAGCCATCCACGCAGTTCCGCGCAGGCGTCCAAACTCTAATCAAAAAACTTTGAACTCGCGGCCTTAAAGCCTAATGAGCACTTTTAACGGCTTTACCAAGTCGTTTTAAGGCATAGCGAAGCAGTTCTTCAGTATTGTCTACGTCGGCCTGATCTTCTTTAGCTGATTTGAAAACCATATGAATTTCAGTCGGCGTGTAACCAAGCTCCATCAAATAATCGCTCACTTCGTCGAATGTTTGAGACTGCGTCGAGCGCGTGGGCTCGATGATGCCGCCGGCAGCCGGGCTGGTCCGGGCGAACTCTTCGATCTTTGTCTTCAGTTCCAGGATAATTCTTTGCGCAACCTTTGCTCCGACACCGGGGGCTTGCGAGATCATCTTTTGATTTTCAGACAAGATGGCTTCAACCAGAGTCGAAACCCCAAGAGTGCCGACGAGAGCTAGAGCCAATTTTGGACCGATGCCCGTCACCGACTGCAGCAGGCCAAAAAGCTGGCGCTCGGACGCATCTCGGAAACCGAAAATTGTCCATTCGGTCTCCCGGATGGCTACCGCCACGTGAACAGTGACGAAGTCGCCCGGCTGACCGATAGCCAGGAGCGTTGGATGGGCCACCGACAAGTCAAATCCCACCCCGGCAACGTCAAGAATAAGGCGATCTACCGGACCGCCGGAGATTTCCTTAGTGCTTATAGTGCCTTTGAGGTAGGCCAGCATGGGTCACCCTGTACCCTATAGAAAAAGATATCGGGGCGAGAGGATTTGAACCTCCGGCCTTCCGCACCCGAAACGGACGCGCTACCAAGCTGCGCTACGCCCCGACGTCATAGTGCAGGAGGCATTCTAGCATAGTATTTTGAGCCCCTGCTGCCCGAATTCAGTGATTCGTAACGTCGAGGGCTTTTCCGGGACTTTTGAAGAGATTTACGGAAGGTTTTACTCGGCCATCAGCGTCATATTGCCGCCGCTGTTATGGGCGTGGGAGACGGCAGCCCGGGCATGAGACATCATCAATTTGCCTTCATCATCCATATGCTTGGCGTACTGGCAAATGCCCAGAGAGCAGGTCACTATCTTGGCCCCGGAGCCTACAACGAAATGTGTAGCACCCATTTTCGTCCGCAGACGCTCGGCTACTTCTATGGCCCCTTCGCGGGTTGTACAGGTTAAAACAATCGTAAATTCGGATTGTCCGGTGCGAACGACGATGTCGGACTCACGCATTTGCTTAGTAATAATCAGTGCCACCTGGCTGATGACCTGATCAAATGCGGCTTTACCGGAGGTCTTCAAGAGATCATCGGCCAGATCCAGTTCCATTATTACGATGCTGAGGGGCACGCTGTAGCGCTTCGCCTGGCGTATGCCGATCTGCATAAATTCATCGAGATAACGTGTCGTCCGGAGCTCCGTAAGACTGTCAGTCAAGGTAAGTTCCCTGAGCTGAGCCTCTTTCTTCTTCAGTTCCTCACGCAGTGCTTTTTCCTTGAGCACGCTTTTGACCCTGGACAAAATTTCATTGGCCTCGATGGGCTTGAATACGATGTCTTCGTTGCTGGCTTCATCGTTATTAAACGTTGGCAGGGTCTTATCCCTGGCAGCCATAAAAATAATAGGAATCCCGGAAGTTTTTTCTTCAGATTTCAGCCGGTTGTAGACTTCCATTCCACCCATGAGGGGCATATGCAAGTCAAGGACAATGACATCCGGCGTTCGAACCTTGCAAGCCGCGATGGCCTTAAAACCGTCATTCGCGGCATTGACCTGATAGCCAGCTTTTTTGAGCACCTCAACAAGTAAGGTGGTGACTGCTTGCTCGTCGTCTACAACAAGGATGGTGCTGCTGTTTTTCACGTGATACTAACTAATTAAAGGGTTTTCCAGAAACTGATGATAGCTGGTTCAATGGACTAAAACAATAAAGCAGGCTACTTATGTGCAACCTTTGGAAACTGCGGCCGATATTGAGGCCAATCCCGCTCCGGTAGCCCTTCTAGCTCGGCAATCGTCAATCGAACCTGGTCCTCAAAAGGGCCTGAATTCAGGGGATAACTAATTAGGGGAAATTTCTTTATTCGATCATATCCGCGATGGAGCAATTTCAGACCTCCCTTGACATTCCCGCGTTCGAGATGATAGTAGGCCACAGAAATCTGAATCAGCCCCTGGACCCACTGGCGGTGCGGATCTTGATTAGTTCCGAAATTTAGCCGTTTTTCGGAACTTTTTACCGGCTCCTCCACAAGACCCTGTTCCTGCCAACAGCGCTCCAGCGTTTCATGACAATCAAAAAATTTGCCCTCGTTAAATTCAGCTATTCCGAGTTCAAATCTTTCAAACCAGTCGGAGGGGAGTTCAGGCACCGGCAGCCTCAATTAAACTTGGCAACAACTATGACCTGGCAATCGGCGGCCTGCTCTTTCAGCTCAGCCGCAGCCAGAGCCTTAACCTGTGCCTCATCCAGGAGGCCGGAAAGGTCGACAATTTTGCCTTGCACGAGAAGAATGAAACTCGGAATAGTCTTTCCCGCATCCCCCCAGGTCGAATATTCTTCGCAAAATCTTGTCACCACGGCGTCCACCTGAGTCACGGGGCAGACCGCCGCAGTTCCGTCGCGAGCCTGCAGGCGTAGCACTCCTTTATTATCCAGGACCCGCAGGGGGCTGGCCGGGCGATGCAAAAATTCAAACCGCAACAAAGAAGCCACCGAACCGGCCAGCGAGCGCCCGCGCGCCTGACCATTTTTCAAAGCACCGGCGCGCAAATCGTGGCCGCTGAACACCTCGAAAGTCTTACTGGAACAGAGGCGCGAGACATGGGAGACATCGGTTCGGAGCGAATCTGCAACCAGCTTCAGCCGCGCTTCCTCACTCAGTGCCGAGGCCGAAGCGTCCTCATAGAACTTACTTGCACCACTGGCAGTGGCGCGAATTATATTTGTTTTGCTGTCTATTTCTACATGCACTTCAATTGTGGCAGGGTCGGCCCCCATCTGGTGAACGGCTTCGAAAACTTCCTGACGCATGGCTAGAATGGTTTCGTTAGCCTGGGCGGCGTTGGCCACCTGACGCTCCACGGTTTCTCTAATCAGTGCCATAGCCACGCCAATTGCCGAAATCACATCGGCGTGCTCAGCCAGTTCGAAAGTCAGCCCCATTTCGCCGGCGACAAAAGGCACTATCGCCGCCGCCCCACCGCCGCCGCCAACCAGCTTGGTCAATTCGGGGTCCAGCTTATGGTCTTCTATCAGCGCCCGGATGACGGGAATACATTTTTTAGCCGCACTCTTGAGAATACTGGTAGCCAGAGCCGTCGCAGTGGCATCAGCTGACGCCGCTCCGCCGCCGGCAAAATGGCGGGAGAGGGCTTCGAAGGCCTCTTTGATCGTGGCCTCATTGCCGCGGGCGCAGTCCCCCTCAGGCACAAGGCCGAGCAAATTGGAGGCACAGGTCGGCGTCAGGGTAAAGGAGGGAGTCGCACTTTCCTCCCCGTCAGCAAGCGGTCGACAGAGGGCCAGATAATCCTGCGGGTCTTTAGCCAGGGGCCGGACCATTTTCACTGTGAATGGTTTGGGCTCAAGAGGCTCAAAAGACGAGTATTTCAGCCCGGCGATATGGGCGCTGCGGGGGCCGACATCCTTGACGGCGCCTGCCGCCAGCCGCACCATCGAACCGCCCGCCACGCCCACCGTTCGGACATCCAGGGTGCGCATGTAGATGCGGTGACCGCCTATCTCGGCGGAACGAATCAGCGCCCGACCGTTAGCGATGGCCGACATATCGGTGCTGGTGCCGCCCACTTCCACAAAAATACCGTCCGAAATGCGCAGGAACATCATGGCGGCGGCGACCCCGGCCGCCGGGCCCGAGAGGATAGAAAGAATCGGTCGCTTGCGCATGGCTTCGATGTCCATGACGCCGCCGTCCGAGCGCATGATCATGATAGGCGCCGTGATGCCCGAAGCGCGAACGCTTTCCTCGGTCAGATTGGCGCTCTCGATCATCTTGGGCAAAATGCCGGCGTTGATCACCGCCGTGCGGGTGCGCACCTTAAGACCGTACAGCTGGCTCACCTCCGAACCGGCTGTAAAAAGCACACCCAGGTCGGCGGCGACTTTGCCGACAAGCTGTTCGTTGGCCGGGCCGTCCACCGAAAAAGCCTCGCTGCAGGCAATGGCACCGGCACCTTCGGCCAGCAGATCTTTGATCGTCTTTTCAATCAAAGCTTCGCTCGGCGCGCTGTCGGTAGCGATGAAGCGATAGCAGGTATCGACGAAACAACCGGGGGCCACCTCAATTTTTCCCAGCCGGGTCGAATGCTCGGCCAGCCCCTTATTGAGCCCTGAGCCCATGCCGATTATGCCGACTTTCGCCAGATCGCCCTCGAGCAGGGCATTGGTGGCCTGGGTGGTGCTGTGGGCGATAAAATTGACGTTCTCAGGCGCGATCGCGGCATCGGCCAGCAGGGCATGCAGAGCCTCGACTATTCCCCTGGCCACGCCTTCTTTGGCGCGGTGGCTGGTCGGCACTTTAGCCTTGCCCACCACACTGCGGGTGGTGGCATCAATAGCGACGGCATGGGTAAATGTGCCGCCCACATCAATTCCGACCCGGTAAAACTTCTGCTCTACCATGGCACAAACCCCTTCGCCACCGCCAGAATCAGCCCCAGAAACCCGCAGAGCAGTGCGTAGGGAATTGTGCGTTTCAAAATAATTTGCGTATCAAGACCAAGATAAGTGGCAATCCAGATGTTCTGCGTATTGGTGGGATCGCAGATACCCTGGATTTGACCAACCGACATGAGCATGGCCATGACCGCCTGACCGGACAGCGTCGTTGCTTTCACCGCCAGGGTCACCAGCCCCGAACCCATCCCCCAGAGGCTGAGCGGCCCGCGGTAGAGCGCAAGGAAGGAGAAGCACGTAAAACCGAGGATATAAGAAAGTGCGTGGGTGGGCACGCAGGCCTGCATAATGGGGGCCAGGGCATCGGCCACATGTTTGTCCATCACGGCCGTTATCAGCATCCCTATGCCCATCATCAGCAGGACAGCCGGTATGACCGTGGTGGCGCCGTCGATAATCGAGCGCGTCAGGACATTTATCGAATCATGCTTCCAGGAGGCCAGCACACCATATGTGATACCAAGCATAAATGCCGGAATGATGTCCCAGTGAAAAAGCAGCACAAAAACCAGGGGCACAAGGGGCGTAAACAAGGAGATGCCGGGCAAATCAACGGCTTTAGTCCTTTGTCTGAAAGCGGCATAGAGAGCCAGTCCCGCCAGCATAAAACCGGCAATCGGAT
>JAFEAV010000025.1 GCA_018266215.1 Cyanobacteria bacterium SZAS LIN-3
TGGTGTCGAACCGGGCGAAGTCATCATCATCGGCGGCGGCGTGGTTGGCACAAACTCCGCCAAGATCGCACTTGGTCTGGGCGCCAGAGTTACAATCTTCGACCTGTCCCTTGACCGTCTGCGCTATCTCGATGACGTTTTCGGCGGCCAGGTGAGAACCGTGTTCTCGGTCGGCCACTATCTCGAAACCCTCCTCCCTGCAGCGGACCTCGTGATCGGCGCAGTCCTGATCCCCGGTAAACAGGCCCCTCGTATCATCACCAGAGAAATGGTCAGCAAGATGAAGAAGGGTTCGGTCATAGTCGACGTATCAGTCGACCAGGGCGGTTGCATCGAAACAATCAAGCCCACGACTCACTCACAACCGATATATGAAGTAGATGGTGTTGTTCACTACGGCGTGGCCAATATTCCGGGCGCGGTTCCGTGGACCTCTACAAGAGCCCTCACCAATGCCACTATGACCTATGCCCTCAAGCTGGCTCGTCGTGGCTACCAGGCAGCACTTGACGACCCTGCTCTCTTCAAGGGTGTGAACATCCACGAAGGTCAGATCGTCCACGCTGGCGTTCTCGAAGCCGTTGGCACTCCTGTCGCATCAGGCAAATAGCCAAGCGCCAAGAAAGAACCATCTCCACTATACTGAAAAGGCGCGCTGGCAATTTCAAGGCAAGCGCGCCTTTCAATTCCCCGTTTCAAGCATCGATATGGCAAAAATAAAGCTCGCTTCCTGGAATATAAACGGCATTCGCGCAATCGCCAAGAGGGGATTATTTGAGTGGCTGTCGCAGGAAAGACCTGACATCCTCTGCCTCCAGGAAACAAAAATCTCGGCAGACCAACTGACTAACGACATAACCGAACAGAAGGGCTACAAAAGCTTTTTCTCACACGCAGAGAAGCGCGGCTACAGCGGTGTAGGTATTTACACCAAAATTGAACCGATATCGGTTAGGGACGGATTTGGAGTCAAGCGTTTCGATTCCGAAGGCCGAACCCTGGTAGCCGACTACGGCGATTTTATTCTGGCAAACATCTACTTTCCTAATGGTTCGCAAAATGAAGACAGACTGAAGTACAAACTCGAATTTTACGATGCCTTCTACAAGTGGGCAGCAGCCACCAGGAAGGCTGGCAAGAAACTGATCGTCTGCGGTGACTTCAATACCGCTCACAAGGAAATAGATATCGCCCGACCTAAGGAAAACGCCAAAGTTTCGGGCTTTATGCCAATTGAGCGGGAGTGGATGGATAAATTTTTAAATTCCGGTTTTCACGACACGTTCCGACTCTACAATCAAGAGCCGCACAACTACAGCTGGTGGCATATGCGCAGTGGTGCCAGAGAGAGAAACGTCGGCTGGCGTATAGATTATTTCATGGCAGACAAGGGCCTGGAAAATAATTTGCAAAATGCCGATATACTGCAGAAGATCCAGGGGTCCGATCATTGTCCAGTAACACTCGAATTAAAGGTCTAGGTGGCCATTAATCAATGTCAACAGATCACGAACAAGATGAACTTGACGACGGTTCAGCCGGAGGACAAATCCGCTGGTCTCCGGATAATGCTGTTGCCCCGCCTGCGTCGGTTCCTGCAAACGCACCCATGAGCTGGGAAACGCTTTTCAGTGAACCCACAAGCGGACAACAACCGATATCGGCTAACGGATCACCTCAGGAACCATCCAGGCCGTCAACGGCCCCTGCACCAGCTGAAGTCTCAGCCGATCCGCATTTTTCTCGAGGACCGGCACAAGCGCCGACCCCTCCCCCAAGTCCTTTAGAGAACAATCCGTTCACGACGCCGGTCGATGAGCCCGCATCCGCACCAGCACCAGCCCCGACGTCAACGGCGGCCCCGAGCCCACCCTCGCACGCCCAGCCGACACAACAGAATTTGGGCTTCAATCCCGCCCCACAGTTTTCTTCCAGTTCGGATCAGAACCGAGCTGTGGGAGCAGGCGGAAGCGGCAGTCAGACGAGCGAACCAGCACCGGTGAAAGTTTATTTCACTGAAGAAGATATTGAAAACGAAATCTTGAGAGAACAGGGATTGCCGCCCCGGAACAGAGCTGGGCAACAGGGCGGTTCACAAACACCTTCCCCTGCTGCCGCCCAGGCGCAGTCACAATCACAATTCCAGCGGCCCGGTCAAACGCAGGGTCCCGGAGGGCAAGCCCCAGCTCCGTCAGCCCCACCGCAACAAATGAACCCGCCAAGCCAACCGATGAATGTATCGGTGAGCGGTCCCATGGCCTCTCCGCTCGGTGCCCAGAACCAGAATCAGAACCAGCATCAGCTCTCAAATCAAGTCGGCACGCAGAGCACGCAAAGCACTCAACAGGCAGCTAGAGTGCCTGACCTTGCCGATCAAATCAGAGAAGACGACGAGGAGGCGCCGGACCTTTCGGCCGTGCCCGAGATCGAAACCGGCCGCATCTGGGAACAGCGCAGCACCAAAGAAATTTTGATGGGCATCCTTAAGGCGAAAAAGGCGGAATACGCCGTTGCTCTGCTCGCTTCCACGGATGGTTCTGTTCAGGGCGAAATGCTCATCGTAAAAAGCGTAGTCATTCACGGCGCCAAGCTGGTCGACCCCGACCTTTCGGGCTACGAAGCTCTCAAGGTAATGCTGGCGATTCCACACGGAACATACACCTTGCTCGACGTCAGCGACTACGTCGACCAGGCGCAGCAGTTAGAACAGGGGCTCAACGTGCGCATAACCCCGCTCGCCAATGCCCTGCCAAATCTACCGGATTCAGTCGATGATTTGATGGGCGCCAGCAATATAAGTCGCATCCGCAGCAAGGGGCCAGTCGATCTGGAAACCGAACAGGTTCCGGTTAAGCCGCCCAAATCGCAAACATCCTTGCGCGAGAAATTGCCGTCGACCAAGATTCTGGTGCTTTCGGGCCTGACTGTGCTGGCCCTGATTATGATGTTGGTTGTGCTTTTCACACGCTAAAACTAGAAATCTAAACCGATATCGGTTTATCAAAACGTGAAAACCCGAAGCGGCTGAGATCAAGCCTCGAGCTTCCATCGAGAACCAGTTCCGCTACTGACTCCCCAATAGCGGCCGAGTGCTTGAAGCCATGGCCCGAGCAGGGCGAACAAACTATCACTGAATCGTGCCCCGGCAGCTTATCGACAATAAAGCCGGTATCAGGTGTCGAGGTATAGAGACAAACCCGCGCCTTGATGCAGGGGCCAACCGCCGGCGAGAAAAATGGGCGAATCTGTTTTTCATAGGTCGTGGCCATTTCATCGGCGGAAACGTTGCGGTCCACCGTGTCAGTTGTGACCACCTTGTTATAGCCCTCGGTTCCGATTTTGAAGCCGCCGCTGCGACCATCCAGGGCCGGAAATCCGTACATCGACTGACATTTCCCCGAGCCCGAAAGCTCCCAGATAAAAACAGGGAAGGCGCCGGCGGCGAAGCTGTCATAACATTTGTCAACATCAAACCAGAACTGCACCTGCCTCTGCACTTGAAACAGAGAAGAAAGCTGCGGGTCCACAAGTTGCGAAACCCAGGGGCCGGCGCAGACCACAAGCTGCCGGGCATGATAGGTGCCACTATCAGTGGTGACTGAAACATTGCCCCCCGCAGACTCATTGAAGCTCAGTACGCATTCATTGACGCGGATATTTGCCCCCAGTTTGGCAGCCAGCGCCAGCTGCACCTCCACGCATTTTTCCGGAGACAGCACACCGGCTTCGTATTCGTAATAAGCGACTTCATCGTCGCGCACGACAAACTGGGGGAAGCGCTTGCGAATATCCGCCGCGCTGAGTTCATCGTGCCGTATGTCGAATTTCTTGGCGGCTCGCAAGGTGTTCTTATAAAAATCGGCAGTATTGTGTATGCCACCGCTACTGGGGCTGGAAATCATCAGGCCTCCAGTGATGCGCAGCAGTTCAGCACCACTCTGGGCCTCCAGGTCGCGAAAAATCTCATAACTTCTAAGCGATATCGGTGTAAATTGTTCGCCCTCCCCGATCGCCTGACGCGTAATTCGGCTTTCGCCGTGGGTACTGCCCAGGGTATGCGGCGGATCAAACTGATCAATGCCCAACACCTTATCGCCGCGCCGGGCGAGTTGATAAAGTGCGGCGCTGCCAACAGCGCCGAGGCCGAGAACAATTGTATCGAAGCTGTCAGTCATGGAGATTCTTCACGGTTGGGGCTCACGGTTCCTCATCGGTGTATTCCTGCACCATCCAGAGCTCATCCCCTTTTCGAACAATGCCGACACCGACATGGGTGTGCTCGGGTTTCAAGATGATATAGCGATGATTTTTCTCACCAGGCGGTTCGCTCATGAAGGACTGGTTGAGGGCGTCCAACTTTTCGCGGTCGGAGTCGTCCCCCGACTGCCAGCCGAGATTCTCATAAACCGGCGCGGCAATGGCGGCAGCGCTGGCACGCTCCTGGGCTCCGCGCCCCTGCTTATCCTGGTGCGCGAAGAAATCGTCTTTTTTCATCGCCTCCGCGTAAGAGCGGGCAAAATCACTCAACTTCTTACTGAGCGGCAAAGGACCGAGCCCGGCCTGCGCTCTATCCTTATTTATTAAGGACAGGGCATAACTTTCCAGCTTGTCGATGGACAATTTGTGCTTGCCACCACCTGTGGCGTCATCAATTTCCGGCTGCGGGGCATCCACTTTGCTATTTTCGCCGTCCAGCTTGCGCTCCTTACCGTCCGACAAATGAATGTAAGAAGAGGCATTTGGCGCCCCCGCAGGCTGAGCCAGGGCAGCCGAAGCCGAAACACAAAGAAGAAGAAACACGACCGCTTTCGTCGAGGTCGTCAGTGGCGCAAAGTATCCGCCGCCCCGCACTACTACGGTACCGGCATTTCAATTGCGCTTTTGCCCACGAGCGCGCGCTCATCTTTGAACGGACGAGCGGTCAGATATTTGGGGGCCAGCACATAACGACCGGTCTTATCGATGTAACCGTACATGCCGCCTTTAAATTCCTGAACCAGGGCCACACCACTGGAGAATGGCGCAGCATCCCAATACTTAGGCTGTATCACCTGCACGTGCTTGCTGTCGATAAAGCCGATCTTGCCCGTGCCGTTATCGTCGTAAACGGCCGCCATGCCATCGGAGAAAGGAAAGACGTAGTCGTAAAAGCCACTATAAGGAACGCGTTCAAACTTGGGCGTCATGAAACCAAATTTTTTGCCGTCCTGCATGATGGCGAAACCCTCGCGGAATGCCGGGCTGACATCGGTGCTGAGGGGGCGGCTGACTTTGGCATCGGCCTCGGATTTATCGGCTCCGGTTTTGAATTCATTGCGAATCCAGAGGCGATTGCGCAGATTTTTCAAAGGCACCGGACTCATGAGACGATGAGCCAATTGATGTCCGGACGGATCGAAGTAATCGATGTACTGATCGCGGTTGTCTTCGGAAAGACCGTCGCCCTGTGCCGCGACAATAATGCCGGCATTGACGGGGTAAACGATATCGTAACTGGGAGGCACCACATACTTACCGGTCTTGTCGATACAGCCCATCTTGCCTTTTTCTTTGACCGCCGCCAGACCGTCCGAAAACGGCTCAGCCTGGTCGAAATACTTATCGAAAGCGGGTTTTCCGGTCTTGTCGATGTACGTCCACTTGCCCGGGAACTTGGCGCCTTTATCGTCTTTGTGCGTACGCACCGGGGCCACACCCTCGCTGAATTGTCCGGCCGCTCCGTAGGTAGGCTCAACAACCGTATCGCCGACATTGTTGATGTAGCCCCAGAGTTCTTCCTCGGCGGTTTTGCCGACGCAATAGGCAGCCATGCCATTGGAAAAGGGAGCAATGTATCTAAAAGGTTTGACGAAGGCCAGGCCACCGTTTTTGTCGAGACAGCCGAAGCCGTTGGCAAATTTCGCCGGCACGAAACCTTCGGAGTAATTGCCCATTACGAGCGGTTTCTCGGTCGTTTTATTGGGATCGACAACCAACTGACCATTCTTGTCGATAAAGCCATCAGTCATGGCCCCCTGAGAGCAGCTGCTCAAGGCTAGGCTGACAAGAGCCAGCGCGCCGAAGCCGGCAAATAATCTCTTGTCCATCAACCCTCATACCCCGCCGAAAGCCCCAGCATATACTTTAGCGCTTCGCCCAGCTCCGGATCAAGGAACTGATAGCCGGTTTGCTTCAATTTTTGAGGTAGGAGCCTGCGGCTGGCCAGAAGCAGCGCTTCGCCCATCTCACCAAACATGACACGCACGGCCGTTTCCGGCAGGGGGACCAGCGCCGGGCGGTGCAGAACACGGCCGAGGGTAGCGCCGAATTCTTTATTGGTCAGACAATGTGGTGCCACCGCATTTAGTGGTCCCCGCACGGACTCTTCCACCAGAGCGTGATAGATACAGCCCAGCATGTCATCCATCGATATCCAGCTAAAATATTGCGCCCCAGTACCAACCGGCCCCCCGGCGCCGGCCCGGAAGACGGGTAGAAGCTTGCCCAGAACCCCACCTTTGGGGTGAAGTACACCGCTGATGCGCAGATTTACAACTCGCATATTGAGACCGAGCGCGGGATCGGCGGCGCGCGAGGCGGCTTCCTCCCAGCGCTTGCAAACCGTTGCCAGGAAACCCTCTCCGCCCCCGGAATCCTCAGTAACCGGCTCGCTGCCGCGATCGCCATAGAAATCCATGGCCGAAGCACAGACAAAAACCGGCGGCGGAGATTCCATCCGAGCGAAGAGACTGACAAGATACTCAGTGCTGTTTACCCGACTATCTTCAATCGTCCGCTTGACACCCGGCGTCCAGTTCGACTGGGCGACATTGTATCCACCCAGGTGAACTGCGCCGTCGAGATTTCCCGGCAAGTCAACCGATATCGACTTACTTTCCGGATCCCAAACTATTTTTTCCACCGATGGGACATTATTGGCCGCATCCGGCGCGGACCGGACCAGCTGGACGACCGAATGACCCTGGGTCGTCAAAAAGGGGATCAGTTGCGAACCGACCAGGCCGCTGCCGCCGCTGACCAGAATGCGCAGGGGCCTCTGCCCATAGCGCTTCTGAAGACCGAGATCACGTCGCATCAAGGCATGCCTGTAGCGAAACAGTCGAGTGAGGTCGGATTTAATCAAAGCGGACCCAAAAATACTGCCGGCCAGGCCCATAGGCAACCGAAATTCAGCGCGATCAATCAGATCCGACTCTTCCGGTCCCGCTTGAGAAGCTGCGACCTGATGGATTTGCTGCCAGCTCTGGAAAGGGCCGGCAATCTGGTAGTCGACGAAATGCTGATCCTGCACATAATCTTTGTGGCCCAGAACCCAGGGAATAGCCAGCGGCCCCTTCTTCACCAGAAGGACGACCCGCGAACCATTTCGAATTCCCCCGGAACGCTCAACGCAGTCCACATCCAACCAGGGGGGCGAAAGCCTTTCAAAGGCGCCATCTCGCTCATGCCAGCGAAAAACTCTTTCTGGGCTATGATGCAAGTGTACCCGGGCTTCGAAGATTTGATTTTTCACTATTTCCCTCAGGGATTTGAGCTGTACTGAAAACTTTGATTAAGCGGCCTGATCACGCACACTTTCTACATTATTGGCAGAATAAAAGCCCTGTAGAATAAAAGATGTTCCTTACTCGTTATCTTGACAAAAGGGCGGTCGCCCAAGCGTTGCAAAAGGAAACCTGACTCGGAAAATGAGCAAAGATTGGGAAAAGTTTTTTGGGCAAGGCAACGCCGCCTGGGAGCAAGGCAACCTCGAGCAGGCCGAAACCATGTTCAAGGCCGCGCTTTCCGAAGCCGAACGCGGTCACGACGAGCTCGTAACAGCCTCCAGCCTTGAGCGCCTGGGCGAACTTTACTTCGAGTGGGAACGCTTTGACCAGGCCGAGCCGCTTTTTATGCGAGCCCTGGCAATTCGCGAAAAGCTTTTGCAACCACATGACGACCTGGTTGTAGCGGCACTCAATAATCTTTCGGCGCTGTATTTTTTCCAGGGTAAGCATGACCTGGCCGAGTCCCCCTGCAAGCGCCTGACCGAAATATACGAGCAAGTGCTGGGTGCCGAGCACCCCGAAGTGGCTACATCGGTTAATAATCTTGCCCTGATCTATGCCGCCCAGGGCAAGAGTCGACTGGCCGAACACAACTTCAAGCAGGCCCTGGCGATCAAAGAGAAATCCCTGGGGCGCAGCCATCCGGAAGTGGGTGACATTCTCCACAATCTGGCCAATGTGTATATCAACGAGGCTCGCTACAGCGACGCAGAACCGTATCTAAACCAGGCGCTGGCGATTTTGGAAGCGACAATCGGGGCCGACCATCTTGATCTGGCGCCGGTAATTACGTCCCTGGCCGCTGTTTACCAGTCGGACGGCAAACACAAACAGGCCAGTAAACACCTGGAACGCCTGCTTTCACTCAAGGAAATCAATCTCGGACCAAACCACCCGGAAGTCGTGGCCAGCATCACCAACCTGGCGGCCTCATACCTTTATGAGGGTCGATTTGCCGAATCGGAGCGACTCTACAAACGCGCCCTGACCATCCGCGAACGAGCTCTGGGCCGCCAGAGTCCGGAAGTAGCAGAAATTCTGGCCAATATCGCCTTTGTGCATCAGTCTGATAATAAATACCTGCTGGCCGAAAATCTCTATCGCGAAGCCCTGACGATTTGCGAAAACACTCGCGGACCGGAAAGCGCCGAAACGGACCAGCGGCTCTGGGACCTGGCCTGCCTGTACCACAACCACAACCGATATCAGAAAGCCGAACCATTCTGGAAACGCTTGACCGATATGCGGGAAAAAAATCTCGGACTGGGACACCCCGACACGCAGTTGTGCATGGACAGCTTGATCATTTGCTACCTGCAGCAAACCAAATACAAAGAAGCCGAGGCCCTGCTCAAGCAACTGACGGAACTGAGAGAAATGAGCGTCGGGCCCGTCCACCCGGATGTGGCAGCCTGCCTGCATTATTTAGCTGAAATAATGCGGCATGACGGTCGCTACGAGCTCTCAGAGAAGAATTACAAGCGCGCGATCGATATTCGCACGCACGCCCTTGGCCCGAATCATCCTGATGTGGCGCATTCGCTTGAAGGTTATGCTCATCTGCTCGCGGCAACTTATCGCGAAGCCGAAGCCGAACACATGCGCACGTGCGCCCAGGCCATTCTCAATGCTCCTTCCCACTGAGAACCGATAACTCTTTGGATTTAGGAGTCTGCACTTAAACCAGGAGTCTATAAACAGTGGTGGCAATGGCAGGCAATTCAAGAAAATCATTGGTGTGCTATTGCACCAGTGCTCTCTGCATTGCGCTCAGCTTCTTTTGCCTGACCGGCTGCGAACAAAAAAATTCAGCCCTGTCAGACAATAGCAGAGCCGGATCCAACGACACCGGCGGTGCTAAAACGAGCGGCGGCGCCCAGAGCGGATTAGATGACGAAATAGTCTTAACCGATATCGCTAAAGCAAACGCAAAAATCATTACCGAACCTCTGCGCCTGATGAAATATCAGAAAGAGATCAAAACAACCGGCGAAATTAAAGCGGATGAAAATCGCGTTTTCCATATCAATAGCATGGTCTCTGGTCGGGTCCTGAAGGACAATGTAAATTTAGGCGATGTCATTCACCAGGGCCAGGTACTGGCGCTGGTGCAAAATACAGAAGTGGCAAGGGTCTATGGAGATTACGTCCATCAGAAGCATCAGAATGAGGTGCAGATCAGGCAGCTGCTTTCCAGACTGGACCTGGCCAAATCGATTCTGGACCGCACGACGCAACTGGCCAACGAAGGCATTGCCCCGCAAAAAGACGTCCTGGCCGCGCAAAACGCCTGCGACCAATTGAGTATAGAAATCAAGGGCGTGCGCGAACATCAGACGCACCTGGTTTCGGAAACGCAGGCTCTGCTGAGCGCTTACGGCAAATCCATTCGCGCCTCTGATGAGGACGGCTCAAAAATAGACAACGAAAGTCCAATGGTGGCCCCGCGCGGCGGAGTCGTTATCAAGAAAAACGTTACACTTGGCGATGTGGTCAATTCCACCGAGCCATTGTATGTGGTGGCAGACCTGAGCAGCGTCTGGCTGGACATAACTGTTTACGATAAGGACTTAACCGATATCCAGGTAGGAGAAATAGTCACCTTTACCAGCGACAGCCTGGCCGGTCGTACCTTCACCGGAAAAATTGATTATATTCAGCCCCTGGCCGGCGATTCAACGCGGACGTTTCTGGCTCGGGTCAGTCTGCCCAATCCCGGTTTGGCCCTCAAACCCGGTATGTTCGGCACGGCCAAAATTCATACAGCCAGAAGCGACAATCTGCCTTATGTACCAGACAGCGCAATTCAGCATTATGGCGGGGAAACTTTCGTTTTTGAGGAAGGCGCCGCCAACCACTATCACAAACGCATAGTCACACTTGGGGACCGAATCCTCGATGGCTTTCTAGCAAAAAGCGGCATCACCGGTCATGAAAAAGTTGTCGTGGGTGGCAGTCTCGCGCTCAAAGCAGAGCTCGTCAAAAGGCTCAGCCCCGAGAAGGAGTAAATTTTCTGACCATGGAAAATTTCCTGGCAGCGATGGTCAAGCAAAAGCTCTTTGTCATCTGCCTCTTCCTGGCTATAGGAGTGGCGGGCGTCTTTTCGCTGCTCAGTTTGAACATCGATGCTTTTCCGGACCTGGCTAATAACCAGGTGCAGGTGATCACCGAAGCTCCCGGGCTGGGGCCGATTGACGTGGAGCAACTGGTGACTATTCCACTGGAAACAGTTATGAATGGATTGCCGAATGTCGAAATGACTCGTTCGATATCGAAATACGGCCTGTCAGTCGTGACCGTGATTTTTTCGGACAAGGTAGACACATACTTTGCCAGGCAACTTGTTCTGGAACGCCTGCAAACAGCGCGCGCCAGATTGCCGGCAGACGTCAATCCGGAACTTGGACCGATATCGACTGCGATGGGAGAAATTTTCCAGTACCTGGTCGAAGGCAAGTCTTATTCAGCCACCGAACTTAAATCACTGCAAGACTGGCAAATCAAGTATCAGCTGCGCACCATTCCGGGGGTGGCCGAAGTCAACACCTGGGGCGGCCTGACCGATGAATACGAAGTGGAGATCACCCCCACGCTGCTGCAACAGTACGGATTGACCCTGAAAGACGTCTTTAGCGCTGTCGCTCGCAACAACGAAAATTTCGGCGCCGGTATCATCAACCACGAATCGGAGCAGTTCGTTATCCGGGGGCTGGGTCGTGTAAACAGCTTAAGCGATATCGAAAATATCACGATAAAAACCAAGAACGGCATACCGATTCTGGTGAAAAACGTGGGCCGGGTTTATCACGGCGCTGCGCTGCGACAGGGCGCATCAACGCGGGACGGCCAGGGCGAAACCATAGTCGGACTGGTGATGATGCTCAAGGGCGAAAACAGCCGGGCTGTTATCGAGCGCGTCAAAAACGGTCTGGTTCAGATCCAGAAAACCCTGCCCGAAGGGGTTGGCGTCGTGCCCTTTTATGACCAGTCTGCGCTTGTTGAACAAACCATCGACACAGTCAAAGACAATTTGCTCAAAGGCGGCTTTCTCGTCATGCTGGTACTGCTGCTGACGGTCGACAGCCTGCCGGCAGCGCTTATTTGTGCGGCGGCTATTCCTTTATCTATGATGTTTGGCATGCTGGGCATGAAATATTTCGGCGTCACAGCCAATATCATGAGTCTTGGCGCCATCGACTTCGGCATGATCGTGGACGGCTCAATTGTCATGGTGGAAAATTCACTGCGCAATCTGGCCAGTGACACAAGCGGCCGCAGCAAAGACGATATCGTTCAACAATCCGTGCGGGAAGTGGCGCGGCCGATACTTTTCGGCATTCTTATAATCACGATTGTTTATCTGCCCATCCTGGGCCTCGAGGGCATGGAATACAAAATGTTCTCGCCCATGGTCGTGACGGTTTCCTCGGCCCTCATCGGCTCGCTCTTTGTCTCACTCCTGCTGGTGCCAGTGCTTTGCTCGCTGATGCTGCGCGGGCGGAAGCCGTCGGCGAAAACTTCAACCGATATCGGTCATTCCGAAAAGAAAAATTTCTTCCTCCACCTCTTGTGGGTGCCGTACTCGTTTCTGTTCAGCCTGGCGATGAAGGCTAAACTTCTCACAATCGGCCTGGCGATTGCCGCAGGAGTAGGGGCAATCTGCCTGGTGCCGTTTCTGGGCACAGAGTTTGTGCCGCGCCTGGATGAAGGCGACGTTCTCATTGAAATCAAAAACATCCCCAGTATTTCTCTGCCAGCCTCACTGACAACCGCCACCGAAGTCGAGTCGCTGGTGAAAAAATTTCCGGAAGTGCGCGCCGTCGTATCACGCACCGGCAGGCCCGACCTGGCTACCGATCCGATGGGGGTTTTCGCCACTGATTGCATAGTCATATTGCAGCCCAAAAGCAAGTGGCCCAGCGGAATGACCAAAGACAAACTGACCCAGGCAATGCGCGAAAGTCTTGAGAAAAATATCGCCGGCGCCCAGTTCAATTTTACGCAACCCATTGCCATGCGTGTCGATGAACTCGTCTCCGGTGTGCGAGCCGATATCGCTATAAAAATATTCGGCGACAACATGGACTATCTGCAAGAAAAGGCCAAGGAAATCGAAGCGGTGATCGCCACTGTTCCTGGAGCCGCGGATTTACAGGTAGAGAGACTGGAGGGCGCAGAACAGGTGGCCATAACACCTGACCGTCAGCGTATGGCACGTTACGGGGCCGATATTGCTGATGTGCGCGACCTGGCGGAAACCGCTGTCATAGGTCGCACAGTTTCTCAGGTAATTGACGGTCGCAAGCGCTTCGACTTGAAAGTGCGCCTGCCAAACGGAATAAACATGGAGCCCGAAGCTATTCCCAATTTACTGGTGGAAACCAGCTCCGGCAAGCGAGTCCCGCTTTCGCAGGTGGCGGACGTTAAAACCACCTCGGCACTGGAGACAATCAACCGCGAACAAGGGCAGCGGCGAATTGTTGTGCAATGCAACGTACGCTCACGCGATATCGGTTCATTTGTTGCCGACTGCCAGAAGCGCATCAGCGAGAAAGTAAAACTCAATGCCGGATACTACATCCGCTGGGGCGGCCAGTTCGAAAATCAGCAGCGCGCCCTTGGTAAGCTTTCTATTCTTGTCCCCCTGGCCATTGCAATAATTTTCCTTCTACTGACTGCTGCCTTCGCCTCCATACGCAATGCATTGATTGTCATGCTCAATGTTCCCTTCGCTCTGATTGGCGGCATTCTGGCCCTGTTCGTACGCGGGATGTATCTGAGCGTACCGGCGGCGATAGGATTCATCGCCCTGTTTGGGGTAGCCGTTCTCAACGGCGTCGTGCTTGTGTCCTATGTCAACCGTCTCGTGGCCTCGGGTATGGAGCCGGAGAAAGCAGTAACAGAGGGTGTTAAGGCGCGATTCAGACCGGTCATAATAACGGCCCTGGTCGCGGCACTGGGATTTCTTCCGATGTCGGTTTCCGCAGGTTCTGGAGCCGAAGTGCAGAAGCCCCTGGCCACCGTCGTCATTGGCGGACTTTTGAGTTCAACGCTGCTAACCCTGCTGGTCCTGCCGGTCGTCTACTGCCTCGTCACCAGGACGCGTCGCAGAAAAGAAACCTTAACCGATATCGGCCAGGATAATTCTGACGAAGCTACTGCTGCCGACGCCCCTTCAGCTGAAGTTCCCCCCAGCGCCGAACCCTAGAGTTCATTTGCCACAAACAAATCTTCGTCCATGCTCTTAAGTTCTTTCACTACAGACCGCAGTTTCTGCACCTGCTGCTCATAATCACTTTTATCGATATCGGCACAGAGCCGCATCAACTTGTCGAGCACAAGGCGCACCTGCGAATGTGTTTCTTCGCACCCCTCCAATCCGCCGCTATGCGACTGCTCACGGATCACGGGATAAATATCCTTGTCTTCGACCAAAGACAGGTGATTGAGGCAGGCGGAGACCTCAGAAATGATGGTTTCGCGCTCGGTCTTGCAATCGCAAGCGTTATAGCGCTCCAACAACATCATAATTTCGTCGTACTTGCCTCGAACGGCTTTGACGGCCACGTCCGTATTTAAATCGGTGTTTCTAGAAGTCATAACTTAATTCCTATAAAAGTGCGAATCGATCGCCCTTTTTCTGTGACTGGCGCAACAACAATTGGTTCCAGCAAAGCGAAACCTCAACCGATATCGGTTTGCCGCCGTTCTACTAATAGTCGAAAAGCATCTCTCTTTCGCGCTCTCGCTTCCAGCGAATAACAATCCCTTCGTCTTGAGGCTCAACCGATATCGGGGAAGAGGCAGGCACTGAAGGAGCTCCTGACACTGATGCTGCTGGAGAAGTCGCCGGACATTCCGACAAAGGAGCATAAGAAGTACCAGACGTCACCGGGACGACTGCCGGGGTCCAGGCGAACCATGAATCACCGGACAGTAATCCATTTGACCAAATTCCAGCGGCCTTGCTGGAGTCGGATAGTTGACGATTAGCTGTGGAAGCTAAAGCGATATCGGTAGAAATTCCCGCAGGACAAACATCAACTCCGCGAACATTTGACTTCGCCTGCCCGAATTGCGCCGCGATGCTACTCCAGCGCTGATTAAGATTGCACTCAGGCCTGATGCTTGCTGAAGCGAAACGGGACCCAAAACGCATAAATCCTTCCATGTAATTTTTTCTGGCCGTTTCATAGAAGTTAGAAAAGCCTCGGCTGGCAGCCAGACTCAATTCACACTCGCCCACAGTAAATTCAAATCCTACAATCGATCTGCCATAGCCCCATTTGTTGATTTGCTTTTTAGAAGCGGCCAGCAATTTAAAACACTCGTCGTAGCGCCCATGCTCACAAAGTATCTTCGCCTGCGCTAGACGGGCCCGCACATAGGCCAGGGCCAGATCCATGACGACCACTACTTCACTTTCAAACGCCCCTATTCTCTTATTGGCGTCATCGGTCAAGCGTTGTGCCTCCCCGTTGTACTTGGCCTGACTGAATACTTCGGCCAGGTCAAGATAAGCGTGAACAAGCTTCAACTCCAATTGCCAGGTGGGAGTGCTGGCATAGATATTGCGCAGGTATCCAAACCATCCCCGACAAGGAGGAGATTTAGAAATTTTCTGTTCCAACAGTTCGATTATCTGCTTATACATTTGCTTGGCGCGCGAATAATCGCTGCGCCGGTAGTAAAGTCTACCGATAACGCTTAGCAGTCCACAGTAGGCCAGGGTGTCCATGTCCTTGCCCACATCCCGCAGAGCTTCCAGGAGAATTTTTTCCGCCTGTTTGTCGTCTCCTCGCTGGCTGTGAAAATGAGCCAGGGACATTTTGGCGGCAATTGTCAGTTCGTCGTGACGGCCCCGAGATTTCTCGTAAAGCGATATCGCTTTGCGTAAATAATCTTCCCCCAACAGGCGCAGCTCATCGGTCCGGTGAAAACTCAGCAGACAAGAACCAAACATTTCCAGCATGCCTACAACAAGCCAGTGCTCAGCCCCCAGGAAATACTCTTTCACCCGGACAGCTCTATTAAACGTAGAGAGAGCCATATTTGTCTGCTTCAGACCAAGCAGTATATAAGCCAAACATTCAGGATAGAAAAACAGAAGGTACGCGAGACAAGCCTTGAGGGTCATTCCGATAGTGAGGTTGCGCGAATTGATGGGCGTATAAGCAGCGGCCGTGCCCAATCGATCCTCAACCTTCGTAGAAAAGATAAAAGGCAGCACCTTATTATCCGGCAGCGAAATGTCGTTTTCCATCCGTCCGCTGAGATCGGCGAGCAACTGTTTCGTTCGACCTTTCTCGATATCGGTTGACTGTTTGCGCAGCAAAACTCCGTTCATATCACGCAGTAGCTGATCCTGCAAAAACGGCAGCTCAGCCATAGTCGACTCAGCTGAAGCCTTTGCCTGAATGGCCAGTTGCTGCGCCTGCTCGGCCTTCGCAACATAAAGGGATTCGCAGAACAGCCCGTTTTTCAGAGCCGGATGACCGGCCAACGACAGACAGAGGCCGACATAGATAGCCGCCGCCTTTGCTACGAGAAGGATGCCGCCAAAACCAAATTCGACGAGACTGCGCTTGAGCGAAAGAGAACGAACGGGCGGCATGTAACGCAACATCAAACAACAGGAGACGAGCAGCGCGCCAAAACTGGCAAAGAACGCCTGGGCCGCCGGGTCCGTCAGACCGTAAGCCAGACCCATTCCGTAATTGCGCAGAGCGACCCAGCCCGTCACCACCACACCGAGCCAACTGGCCAGAAGCATCGTCTTGATGAAAAGCCGCGCCAGAGCGTTTCGAGATTCGCCACCGTTGCTTTCAGCCTTGTCGCGAGATTTCATAAAACTGAGAAACAGCGCAAAAGGCAGGAGCGCAGCCAGGAACGAAAAAATAGGCAATACCGCACGCAGCAAAATCTGAGACACTTCCTGCATCTGTTCCGCGCGCAGTTCATTGTATAAGGCCAAATCTCCCAAACTGATGGCCTGAAACGGGTAGGCCGAGCCAAGGTTTTGAGCGGCTGTCAGGGCTGAAACGAATTCGGATTCGGCAGCGGAATAATCCTGCCGCTGAGTAAATTCCAGGGCAAGACGCCTATGAAATTGCCATTTCACAAACTGTCGTATGTCCTGCCGGTCGGATGCATAATTCTCGATTTGGACAGAATCGTATGGCACGCTGCGATTAGCAACCAGATTGGCAAAACTATCGGCGACCGACTGCCAGTCCTTAATGCGCTTTGCGTCTGCCTTTCGGTCCTTCTTACCGACGTTGATGGAATTAACGTAACTATATCGAAACTTACTGTTATTAAACACGTAGTTCGTTTCATAGCGCCAGTGGTCGGTGCCTTGATTGTCGAATATCTTTCCCAGATTGTTAAAGTCCAGTACGAAACTGGTTACAAATACCGAGGTCAGCAGCGTCAACCATACAAGCGGCCAGTGCTTCTTAAACGCACTGTCCTCGGTAAATCGCGGCGCAGACGGGGGCTGGAGCAAAGGCCGTTCTCCCACAAAAATCCGACCTTTTGCCAAGGCCAGAATTCCACCTTATCCCCGGGCGGACGGGTTGTCAATGGGGTTTTGGATAGGTCATCTTTCAATAGCATTCCTCTCATAGTCCCTTGCAAAAGGACGGTAAGCAATTTGAAGTCTGGTTTAACGAGATAGCGTCCAGGAAACAGATTTGGGTGCTGCCACTGCCTGAGGTGCGCCGTACGAACCCACATAGATACGATATTTTTTCGCTATTTCTTCGTAGCTGCCATTGTATCCGCCAAATTGATGCGCCAGAAAATAGCCGCCTTCGGAGATAGCCAGCGCTCCCAGAGCCACGACACCAGCATCAATTGCCTTGTCCTTTGCGCTGCCGCCCTTGGAAAGGCGCAGAGTCATCAAGCCGGCACCCACCGCAAACTTCGGGGCAGACAGAAGGGCATCACGAACATATAGCGGATCCTCGTCGAGCTTGGGATTCATAGCCCGATCAATTTTCGCCATATCAAATTTCTCGATACCAGGATCATCTCCATGTCGCGGAACGTCATGAAAAGTACCATAGGCATTCTTTAAAACAGTAAGATAATTACGCTGAAGATCATTCAGTGAATGTTGACCAAGCCCCTTATTGATCTCATTCAAATTCAGGCTTTCATTCGCGTCCGTATCAAAGGCCTTGCTCATTTCAGGAAACAAGCGGCGCATCTCTTCCGGGTGCGCCAGGAGTGCTTTCTGCGCGGCGAGATCTCGAGCTTGTCTATCTTCAACGATATCGGTTACTGATTCTGATTTCGTCGGAGTCGTCTGCGCCGCATCAGTCGTATGAGGCACAGGAATAGGGGCCACGGGAGCAATCGGTCGAAGACTGTCTGTTGCCTGATTAAGATAATCCGTTGGAGAATCGCTTCTATTTGTAATTGTCACGCGAGGGAGAACAGCGTTCGCACTATCATCGGCAGCAGGTGTCTCCCCCTGAGGGGCCGGGGACGAATCTTTAGTCTGCGGTCGCTGCGGATAAGTGTCATCGATAATCTGGTTTTTATAAATGGTATCCAGGTGACTCTTAAATTGGGCCTGGTCAAAAACCGTATCCTGGGGCATGTGGATCCTTCTCCAATAACTATAGAACTAGCGCCTCCGGCTGCCAAAGCAAGCCGGACGGAAAACAAAAATTCAAGCTATCGTAGAGGGGGGGCAGATGCGTCGAGCAAAAGGCACATCCGATATCCGTCAATACACAAAATTGCGAAATCCTGGACACCTCAGCAGCAAATTAACGAAGCGCCGAAAGAAACCGGCTGCCGAAAACTTGTAGAGCTAATAATGATCAACAAATCTGCGATATCGCTGTTCTATGTTGTCGTATTCCTTGTTGTATCTGCCGGCAAGGTGGTTATATAGAACGCAGGCTTCTCCAAAAGCCAATACGCCTAAAATAGAACCCGCATAAATCACTGGATTTTTCATTGCAAGTCTCACTGAAATTGCCGAAACTGCAACTGCGCTGATCAAGGACGCGGTAGGCAGCGTCACGCGAGCCTGCTCCGCCCAAATCGGATCCTCTGGAAGACTGCGGTTCATAGCCTTTTCAATTCGGGCCAGATCATATTCTTGAATCCCGGGCGCGAACTTCTTAGAATCGCGCAAAATGCCGTCGTAACCGTTTCTCAGAACAGTCAAGTAGTTGCGTTGCAGGTCCGTAAGCGAACCTCTGGCCAGACCTTTCGCAATATCGTGCCGGTCGAGGTAGCCTTGATGGGTCAGGTCGAATTCCTTCAGCATCTCAGGAAACAGCCGTCGCAACTCCCCCGGGTGAGCCAGCAGCTCCTTCTGGGCACTCAGATCACGTAGCTCTTGAGCTTTAGCGATATCGGTTTGAGATTCAGCGCCGGGTCTCGTCTGCCGGCCTCGATAATAACGATCCATATCAAAGTCGGGCGTCAGGCCCTGCGACTCAGCGATTGTAAGCGAAGGCAGCAACCCGCCAGCCCCTTCATCACTCTTAGCGATCGCAGAAAGTTTCAGCGTCTCAGTCCTGGAGTTCGGACGCTGGAAATAAGTATCACTAATAATCTTGTCGCGATAAATATCATCCAGGTGCTTTTTAAATTGCGCCGGCTCAAAAACAATATCAACTGTCATAACCTCTTCCCCCAAAAGCAAGGATTCACATACTTGAAGTGGGGGAACAGATATCGGTCTATATCCAGCAAACGGAATTGCTGGACACGCACTGCAAAATTTTAAAAGTCGACTTATGGATCCTATTTACCAGCCGGCGCCGCGGATTTAATTTTGCTTTCCATCTGGGCGATGGTTGCAGCTTCACGCTGGGCGTCGTTCTCCATCGACAACTTGCGGTAGCTGTTTAGCAGAGCGCGGTGGGCATCTAGCCAGCAGGGATAGAGTTCGACCGCTTTCTTGAAACTCTCAATCGCTTCCTTGGACTTACCTGAAGCCAGGAGAGCTTCACCGGTTGTGACATAGGCCTGGGCGTAGTAGGGATTTACATCAAGAGCCCTGCGGCTGGCATCAAGAGCGGCGGTGGCATCCCCCTTTTTAAGCAGCAATTCGGCCAGCAGCAAGTTAGCCGGATAACATTTATCGTAGGCGGTCAGAGCGGCCTTAACGCTGGTTATAGCGCCATCGGTATCACCCAGATTCATTTGTATGCGCCCTTTTTCACAGAGCACCCGCGAAGCCATCGCCCGGTCTTCGTTTTTGCTGGCCTCCGCCAGTGCCACCGCCGGCGCTACCGCCTCCAGGGCCTTCTTATTGTCGCCGGCCAGTCTCCAGGTAGCTCCGTCATAAAGTCCGTAAGCAAGAGTCTTACGCTTGGCCTCGGCCACCTCGTCCAGGGCCTGACGAGCCAGTTCGGGCTGACCGGCGTCGAGCAGAGATTCGACCATGCCATAGCGCAGGGTTTCCTGGCGGTCAGCCGGCAACTCTTTGAAAGCGGCCAGAAGATTCTTGGCCGGAGTGGCGCCGAGATCGCGCATCAGCTTGCAGCGCGCCAGGAAGAAGCTGTCTTCCTTATTGGCGCCCTTGTCCTTATATATAGCGATGATATTGTCAAATTGCCCACTGGCGTCGCTGTAGCGTCCTTCGTCATAGAGCAAATAGGCCAGCGACCGCATCACGTCCAGACGGCTGGGATCGTCGGGCATGCCACCATTGGGAGACAGCTGCTGCAGGGCCAGAGCGGTGACAAAGGCCGCTTCCGCCTGCATAAAATCATCGGTCTCGGCATAGCAGAAGCCAAGGGCCACAAGATCTTTAACCGATGTCGGAAGAATATTCAGCGCCCGGGTAAACTCTTTTGCCGCCATATTAAATTGCTGCTGCTGCACATAATAGGCAGCCAGCGCGCGGTGGGGTGCCGGGTCGGTCTGATTGAGATTGGCCGCTTCCTTATATTCTTCGATGGCCTTATCTTTATTGCCGCTGACCAAAAGCACATTGGCATAGCCCATGTGCAATTCGGAACTCTTCGGATATCGCTTTATTTGTTCCTGATACGCATCGACCAGATCGGTGTAGCGTTTTTCCTCGACCAGCAATTTAAAGAGTTTCTCCCGCGCCACTTCATTTTCGGGATTGAGCACCAGGGCTTGCTTGAAATTTTCGATGGCCTTGTTTTTATTGCCGGCGGCGAGATTGAGATTGGCCAGTTCGGTAAGTTCAAAGCCCTTGTCTTTGCTCAGTTCACAGGCAACGGTCTGGTCGGCGATTGCCCCTTCGAGATCTTTCTGGCAGCGTTTGACCGAGGCCCGGTTCCGAAAATACTTGGCTGATTTGGGATCCTGGGCGATAGCCAGATCGAGTTCTTTCAGCGCCTCACGCAGTCGCCACTGCTGGGTCAATATCTGCGCCAGACGAAAATGCGAAGGTGCATATTTGGGCTCTACCCGTATGCCCTCCAGAGCGACATCGGTGGCTCCGTCAAAATCATTGCGCGCCAGCTTTATTTCGACCAGCATGTCGCGCGCCTCATCCAGCTGCGGCTCCACTTTGAGGGCACTGGTCAGGGCATCTTCGGCGGTGGCATTATCCTTGAGCAATTTCTGCGCCAGAAAGCCTATGGTGCGATAGCCCCAGGCAAACCGCGGATCAATTGTTGTGGCCACCCGGGCATACTGCACAGCGCGAGCAGCCTGTCCCCGCTTTCCGGAAACGGCAGCCAGGGCGAAGTTATAGAGTGCGTCCTGCGAGCAGATTTCGGGGGCCGACTTGAGTGTCGCTTCAGCGTCGTCCAGCTTGCCCTGGCCTATCTGGTCGAAGCATTTGATCACCAGCGCATTGCCGAGCATGCGTTTGTCGTCGTCATCCTTGGCCAGCGATGCATCGAAGCATTCTTTGCTCATGCCCTCGACAAGCTTTTTCAAATCATCGTTTTGCGATTGATACATCCAGGCAAAAGCCTGCCAACCCTGGCGGTAGCTGTCGATCAACTGTTCACGGCCGGAGGACTTTGATTTGCCATGCGCCTTGCTGTCGGCCAGTTGCTTGCCCAGGCTGTCGCTGACGGCTTTCCAGCTGCCACGGTTGATAAGCGACATGGTTTCTTTGTCGATGGCGGCGTTACCGATATTGTCATCGGCGGAACGCGAATGACGCCTGGCCGATGAACTCTCCTTAGCCGCGGCGCCGTCTTTTGTTTTTGCGCTGTCTTTGCTTTTGGCTGCAAGCGGTAATTGGGAGAGCAGGCTGAAAGTAACGGCCAGTGCCAACCAGCGAAAGTTTCTGTTCAAAAAATTACCACTCATTGTCGTCTGCCTTTTCAACTTCGATTGCCCTTTTAGAAATTTGCTCACTGATCAAAAATCCGTTCATTATTCAGTCAGCACAACGCCCTTGCTTTCCGCCTCAAAAAGCGACAGCTGCATCACTTCTTCGATGGGAATATTGCGCAGTCTCGGACCGTCCAGAATTTTGCCGGCAACGCCCTTCTTTTCCATCTGATTAATCAGATACTGCGCCCGCTCGATTATCTGCATGGGCAAACCGGCCATGCGCGCCACTTGCACGCCGAAGCTGCGGCTGGCACCACCGGGCACTACCGTGCGGATGAATTCCACGCGGCCGTCTGTTTCCTTCACCAGAACCTGATAGTTCACAATCTGCGGCAAATAATTAGAAAGGCCATTGAGCTCATGATAGTGGGTGGCAAAAATAGTCCGGGCCCGCACTTCCTTAGCCAGATACTCGGCCACGCCCCAGGCGATTGACACACCATCATAAGTACTGGTGCCGCGCCCCACTTCGTCCAGCAAAATCAGAGAACGACTGCTGGCCGACAGACAGCACTGCGTCGTCTCGGACATTTCCACCAGAAATGTCGACTGCCCCTGGGTCAAATCGTCGACGGCGCCTATGCGCGTGAAGACACGATCAACAACACCGATGGTTGCCTCCCGGGCAGGCACAAAAGATCCGATCTGGGCCAGAATGACAATCAGCGCCACCTGGCGCAGATAGCTGGACTTACCGGCCATGTTCGGTCCGGTCAAAATTACCAGTTGATGGTCGTCGCAGTCACCGAGCAGCTTCACGTCATTGGCCACATACTTGCCCATCGGCAGCAGCTTTTCCAGAACAGGGTGACGCCCCTGCTTGATCGTCAGCACCTTGGAATTGTCCACGACTGGACAGATAAACTTGCGCTCCAGCGCCACTTTGGCCAGTGAAATCAGCGCGTCCAGATTGGCCAGATGATGCGCAATCTTGTGCAGGTCCGGACCGAGCGCCGCCAGTTCCTTGCGCAATTCGATAAAGAGTTTGTATTCGATATCGGACTGGTTTTTCTCGGCGTTGAGAATCTTCGCTTCGTACTCTTTCAAATCCGGGGTGATATAACGCTCGGCGTTTGTCAGAGTCTGCTTGCGGATGTAATCGGCGGGCACAAGGCCTTGATTGGCGTTGGTGATTTCGATGTAATAGCCGAAGGTGCGATTGAAATTGACCTTGAGACTCTTAATGCCGGTGCGCTCCTGCTCTTTGCGCTGCAGGTCTTCAATCCACTGCTTGCCGCCGCCCAGGAGCATGCGCACTTCGTCCAGCTCGGCGTCGTAGCCGGGGGCGAAAATCCCGCCTTCGGTCAGTTCGCGCGGGGGCTCGGGATTGATGGCGCGCGTCACCTTCTCGCCAAACTGGATCAGAGCCGGCGGCACATGCTTGAGAGCACTGAGGTAGGGACTGCGGGCGTGCGAAACAAAAGCGGCGATGGCGGGCAGAACAGCCAGGGAAGAAGCGACCGAAAGCAGCTCCTTGGGATTGATGGCCTGCGAAGTGAGGCGCACCGAAAGCCGTTCAAGGTCCGAGAGCTGGCCGATAAGCGATACCAGGTCGTCGCGCTTGAAACCCGGTTCGAGTAACTCCTTAATCGCATCCTGCCTGGCGACGATGGCATCGACCGACAGAAGCGGCTTGAGCAGCCATTTGCGCAACATGCGCGAACCCATGGCGGTTTCGGTTTGATCGATAGACCAGAGCAACGAACCGTTGAAAACCCGCTCGCGGGAGGTTTCGGTCAGTTCCAGATTTTTGCGGGTATTGGCGTCCAGGACCAGGTAACCGTCGGTGGTATAGGTCGAAATACCGTCCAGAGCAATCTTCTGCCCGCCCTGGGTGCGCTCGAGATATTCCAGAATGGCACCGGCGGCACCGATGGCCAGCGGTTTGTCCTGACAGCCGAAGCCGTCCAGAGTGGACACTTCCAGCGTACTTAAAATGCGTCTTTGCGCCGGTTCCGGCTGGAAGAACATAGCCGGGCGCCCCTTAAAGCGATATTCGCCGGCAATAATCTCGGGCAGCTCCAGCACCTCCCGCGGTACCACTTCATCGGGGCCGGGCTTGACCACACGAATCGGCACCAGCACCTCAGCCGGGCGCAGACGGCCGAGTTCAAGAATGAGGCTCTCTTCCGAAAGCTCGGTAACGAAAAATTCGCCGCAAGAAGCATCAACAAAAGCCAGGCCCCAGGTGTCACCGGCACTGGCGGCACTGGCGGCGCTCGCACCGGTGGAGGCCGAAGCGGCCTGGGAACGGGGATTCTTAACGATGGCGGCCAGATAATTATTTTCGCGGGCCGGCAGCAGATGCGACTCCAGCACCGTACCTGGTGTCAAAACGCGCTTCACCTGGCGTTCGACCGGGCCTTTCTCCGCTCCGACAATGCCGACCTGATCGCAAATGGCTACCGAATAGCCCTTGCCCAGAAGCTTTGCCACATAGGCCTCATAGGATCGATAAGGCACACCGGCCATGGGCATGCGACCGTTTGGATAAGATGCCTCCGGTCGACCGGTGAGCACGATGTCAAGCTCCCGTGCCGCCACCTGGGCGTCGGTGTCAAACATCTCGTAGAAGTCGCCGACTCTGAAAAAGAGCAGGGCGTCCGGATACTGGGATTTGACATCCCAGTACTGCCGCATCATCGGCGAAAGAGCACTGCCTTCAACTTCTGCTTCTTTGCTGCGCACCATATATATCTATTCGTTCCCTCGCAGTCTCAGTCCGATATCGCTCAAGAGTTTCAATATTACAGTCTGACTCCGGCTAAGTTATTAAGCTTCTGGTAATATGACTACTCGGAGTATGGTCTCGCGATATCACAGCTTGAGAAGGCCTTCATGGAAGTCAATATGCAACGTAGAAACTCTGTCAAATTTGTGGCCCTGAGCCTGTCCCTGGCTCTTGCTTGTGTCACCCTGGGTCCGACCGGGTATTTGAGCGCAGCGCAAGCAGCTCCCGCAGCCCCGGCCAAAGCCGCTAATGACAAGGCCGCCGAGAAAAAAGAGACAAGCAAGCCGGCCCCCGAACCGGTCATCGAAAATATCGTCAACGTTCAGCCGGAGACGCTGGTAGACCATCCAAACGAATATCTCAACAAGAATATTCGCTTCAGCGCGCAGTTTTCCGGTTATAACAACCTGGCCGTCGACTACAAACCGGCCATGCGCTCCTCCAAGCAATATATTTCCTTCTCGGTTCTGAGGGATCATTCCAAAGTCCCGCTCTCCGAACTGAAGCTGGCCATGCTCAATCCCAAAGATGAAAAAGACGAGCTGACCAAGCTATTAATGAAGTTGAAAGAAAAAGATGAAATTGAAGTAATCGGCAAAGTATTCAATACTGCGCTCGATGAGCCCTGGGTTGACGTGCTCAAACTGAAACTGATCAAAGCAGCGCCCGATGATAAAAAGCCGGATGCCGGCAGCACTCCAGCAAAATAAAGGAAGAGGAAAAAGATAGAGATGGTCGCCCCAGAATCGGCAGCACAAGTCAAACTGCTTTTAAATTCACTGAACGGCAAACACGGCATCCTCGGTTGCCTGCTCGTCGCTCGCGACGGCAGCGTGGTCTCCACTTCCCTGCCCGCCGAGGTGGATATCGCCACCATCGGCGCTCTCAGTGCCACACTCTTTTCCAACAATGACGTCTCAATTCAGCGCATGAACCGCGGCAACCTCATACAGATGACTCTGCTGACGGATCAGGGCATATTACATTTCTACGAGGCTGCCGGCCACTTCCTGGTAGTCCTGACCGCCAAGGGCCAGCGCATCAATCTCGAAGGCCTGATACGATCAGTGGAAGAGCAAGGCAAGTCGCTCGAGACCATGATCAACTAGGAGTTAGTGATTATGTCCAGCAAAACGAACGAACAGTCCAGAACGCAAACGCCCAAATGGACTGTTATGCTGGCTTTGGTGACGGGAATAGGCCTTCTCAATCTTCAACCGATATCGGTTAACGGATCGGCCTGGGCCCAGGGCGAATCCCAGCCCTACCAGGGCAATCCCTCAAATGGTCAGTACCAGCAGCAGCAATCACAGTATTACCCGCCCCAGGGTCAGTCTGTGGCACCGGGTCAGCCCGAGATTTTCAACGCGCAGCAGCAGCCTTATCCGCCCCAGTATCAGCAACCCCAGTACCAGCAGCCCTACCAGCCGCCGCTTCAGGGCCAGGTGGCAGTGATTGGAGCAGGCACTGAATTTCAAGCGTCACTGGTCAACACCCTGGACTCGGGCGTGACCCAGCTGGGCGAGCAGGTCCAGGCCACGCTCGGCCAGGGCCTTATGGGCTCCAACGGCAGCGAAGCCATACCGGCCGGCAGCGTACTGACGGGCTCGGTTACCAATGTAGTTTCGGCCAAACGTTTTCAATTCGGCGCCAACGGCAAAATAGACATCAAGTTTACGTCCCTGCGCACGCCGGATGGCCGCGTTTTCCCGCTCTCAGCCTCGGTTGACGACAATCAGGTAAAGCTGGTGGGAGGCTCAACAGCGGGAAGAGTCGGTAAAGGTGTGCTCACAACGGCAGTCGGAGCCGGCGGTGGGGCAGCCCTGGGCACGGGGCTGGGGGCCATTGTCGGCGCCACTTCGCATGGCCAGGTCGGTCGCGCAACCGGCATGGGAGCGGTCTTCGGCACCGCCATTGGTGGCGGCGTCGGCCTCATAGGAGCAGGGGTGAGAAAAGGCTCCGAAGTTATTTTCAAGGCGGGGAAATCACTGCCTATTAAGCTCGATCAGTCGCTGCAAGTAACAGTCGCCAGCCAGCCTTACTATCCCCCGATGCAACAGGGCTATCAGCAACCGCCCATGCAGCAGGGCTATCAACAGCCACCAATGCAGCCGACCTACCAGCAGCAACCGATCCAGCCGACATATCAACAGCGGCCCGTGCAGCAGGGCTATCAACAACCCCCGATGCAACAAAACTACCAGCAACAACCGAGCGCTCCGCCCCAGCAATCTCCGCCGCCGCTGCCCACGCAGCCGGTCTGGACGCCGACCGGTCAGTAGGTCAGTAGCGTTTTAGTTGGCGTTTACGTCTGAAACTAAACCGATATCGGTTAGTGTTTCCGTTCAGTCTCCGCCCCAGCGTCTATTGCGCTGGGCAAAATCGGCAATAGCCTGGTCGAAGTGCTCGGGCGAAAATTCCGGCCAGAGGGTCTGGGTCACAAACAATTCGGTATAAGCCGACTGCCACAACAGATAATTGGACAAGCGCATCTCGCCGCCGGTGCGAATCAAGAGTTCGGGGTCAGGCATACCGCCCGTATATAAGTTATCCGATATCATCTCTTCGGTTATATCGGCCGGGTCGAGCAAGCCAGCCTTGACCTGCTGGGCTATCTTCTTGACGGCATCGGTAATCTCGAGACGGGCGCCGTAATTGATTGCCACCTGCAAACTCAAACCGGTATTGCCGGCGGTTTTCTGCATCGTATTTTCCATCGACTTGCGCAGTTTGGGCGGCATCGCCGCCAGCTGACCAAGGAAAGTAAGGCGCACGCCATTTTCGGCCAGTTCGGCAAACTCCTCGGTTAGCACCCGACCGAAAAGTTCAAAGAGATAGTTCACTTCTTCTTCCGTGCGCTGCCAGTTTTCACTGGAAAAGGCATACACAGTCAAATATTTCAGTTTACGCTCACCAACATGCCGCACCAGGCGCTTGAGCGACTTGACGCCTTCCTGGTGCCCCTTCAGCCGCGGGTAGCGGCGCAAATCGGCCCAGCGGCGATTACCGTCCATAATTATGGCTACATGCTCAAGCGGCATTGCTGCGCTCGAGACTTCTTTTTTGCCTGCCTTGGATAGTTTGCTCTGGGTCAACGCCTTCACTTGCGACTCTTCAAACCCTTGCCCCTGAAGGGGTCCTTTAATCGACCATTCTACTCCTGCTTGCGTTAGCAAGTCGTAAGAAGTTAGGCAGGTTGCAACGGTTTCAACATACAGAGGAGTTAAGATTACCAGAGTATAAATTGAGGCGCGCTTGTTTCTAAAGCCTGACTATCTCATAAACGGTGACATAACCGATATCGACCTGGACGAACTGGAACGGGCCGGCATAAAAGGCCTGATACTCGATCTCGACAGCACTCTCATAGCGCCAAAATCCGCCTTCATCTCAGACCAGGCTGCGGCGTGGCTGGAGCGTGCCCGCAAAAAATTCCACGTAGCCGTGGCCAGCAATAATAAAAATGAAGTCTATTTAGACAAAGTCCGCGCCCTGCTCGACATTAAAATAGTCGGCAAAGCCAGGAAGCCCAGCCGTAAGGCTTTTCAGCGCCTGCTGGAAGAGTTTGAACTGAGCCCGCATCAAATTGCGGTTGTGGGAGACAGACCACTAACCGATATCTGGGGAGGTCGCCGCGCCGGGATGAAAACAATACTGGTCGGCACCCTGCGCACGATGAACGAACCCCAGTGGAAAACGCGCATACGCAACATGGAACGCATTTTCATCCGCAACGATTAAATCTGCCTAAGTCCGCAACTTAACCGATATCGGTTAAGCCTTCGAGCAACCAGCGGTTGAAAGTCTTGGGATGGGTATCCATGAAATTGTGCCCGGCCCACTCAAACATTTTGAAGGTGGAAGTCGGCAGCGCCTGGTGCACTCGCCGGGCATAAAAGCTGGGGGCAACAGGATCGAATCGTCCGGCGGCAATATGCACCCTGCACTTAACCTGTGGCAGATTGGTAACAAAATCGAGGCCGCCGAAATTGGCGACGATTTGTTCCAGGGCATGCTTTTCGGTTTGAATCAGGGTGCGCGGGCGAAAAGCCCAGCCGTGGTGCCAGTTTTTGGCCTTCAGCGGCGTGTAGCCGTGGGCCATGAAGAGCTTAAAAGCCAGAGAAATGGCCGGAAGCACCCGGCCAGGGAAACCAGCGGCAAAAACGAGAGACACCAGCTCGGGCCGCTGTTCAGCAAGAGTTACGGATATGATGGCGCCCAGCGAATGACCGATGAAAACGCAGGGAAACTTAATAGGCGAGTTTTCCACCGTTTCGATGACATCGGCCATGTGCACGGCCAGATCGGTATGCTCGCATGGTTCCGGCGACTTGCCGTGGCCGCGCAAATCGATGACAAAGCAACGGTGCCCGATTGACGTGAGTAAGTCCACCTGGGGCACCCACATTTCCGCCGACGAGCCTGTGCCATGAATCAGAACGATATCGGACTTGCCGGCTTCACTGACCTTGGGATCAAATTGATGAAGGGCGAGCCGCAACTGTTTCTCCAGAATCCATAGCTATAGCGGGCAAAAATTCCACACCGGCCATTTTGAGCAGCGTCTCGGCAATTTCAAAAACAGCGTCCACGCGATCGAGTTGATAGTTGGTGGGCAGGGGTCGGGCGGCGAATTCCTCACGCAGGACCATGTTTTCTGCAATGGCGACAATGTCGGAGGGCTTGTTCACCCGCTGACCGAGGCCCTCGGAAACCAGTATCTGTGCGGTTCCCATCTCCTGCGGCATAGGCTCGGTGATGGTGTCGATAGCCATCGGCAGCCGACGAGCGATCGCTTCAAAAGTCGTTAAGCCACCAGCCTTGGTGACCATCAAATCGGAAGCCGCCATCACATCAGCCAGACGATCGTGGAAAGGCAGGACCGCTGTGGGTATTGGTGAGCGACGCGATTCGCGCTTCATGGTGGCATAGAGTTCTTGATTATGACCGCAGAGGAAAATCACTTGCACCGGACGTGATACCGAATGCAGTGCCTTGTAAACTTCCATCATATTGCCGCCGCCGGCCCAACCGGCGTTGATGCAGATGGTGGGCAGATCCCGGGTCAGACCGAGATTGTGGCGAAATTCTTCCTTAGAAGAAGTGGGCGGATTTCTAAAATCGGGATGTACCGGCATGCCGACTACTTTGATTTGATTTTCACCGACACCGAGATCGATCAAACGTTTCTTGGAGAGATCATTGGGCGCAATCGTCAGGTCGGAATCCTTACAGGCCCAGCCGCTCCAGAAATCGCCATTGGGATCGGTGACGATCGTAACCAGCTTGCTCTGGGCCTTGAGACCCGTTTCTTTAAGGCAGCGAGCCAGATACTGATTACACATCGGATGCACCGAAACAGTGAGATCGGGATCGATCGATCGCAATTTCGTTTCCAGATAGGGCTTGGTAAAGAGCCAGGCAATTTCGGAATCGTTGGGCTTCACGGCTTCGATGAAAGCGTAGTAGTACTTCATCAGAGCCTGATTGTGCCGCAGGAGATAATTATAAAATTGAACGAAGCCGCGGTTGATGGGATGTGTGTTTTCGGCCACATTATCTATCACAACCTTGACGGGCCTTTTGGTGCCACGCTCACGACAAAGCTGTTCGATGGCCGTTTGAACGGCTTCAACAGCGCTGCGATGACCACCGCCGGTATCGGAGAAAAACAGCGCGATCACCGTTGGTTTTACGCCAGTCTTGTTGGAATTAGTAAATTCGCTAGTGTGAGTCAAGAGTGTTTTCCTTTGTTCGCGACACGGTTTCTCGATATTGGGCGAACATATTAAGAGGTAGGAACGGGCTTTCTGTTAAAATGAACCTCTATGAGTTAATCTCGGCTAGAGTGTTTCTCAATTCCCCACTGTCCTTCAGAGCATAATGTACCATTTACCGCGGTCGGCAGAGACTGGCCCAAAGTCCCAAATGAAGAACAGAAAGAGTTTTTCCCTCGCTAATAGTCCCATCGGCACTGCGATTATCAGCCTTTTAGTGACGGCCTCAATCGCTTCTATACCCGCGCAGGCAGCAGCTCCGCGCTTGACATCGCCGCCGGCCAAGAACTCTCAGAAATGTCTGCTGGCAAGCAATCTGAGCGAAAACATCCCGTTAACTCCACTTACTAAAAGAATTAAAAAACGTCCGACCGAAGTTCAGCTATTTCAGCTTGACAACACGCCTCTTGGCGACCGCACTCCATTTCTCATGGTTCACGGACTGCGCGGCGAATATTGCCCAGGCTTCCGCTGGCAAAAATTAGCCGAGCATTTCACCAAAAACGAAGACTTCAAGGCCCGCTACAAGATCTACATGGTGCGCTACAGCAGCCTGGATCGCATCGCCTTTAATTTGCAGAGCTACAAAGACGTATTCAATCGTCTGTACAACATGGGCAAACAAAAACCGATAACGGTGATGGCCCTGTCCATGGGCGGCAATCTGGCTTATGAGGCGATGACCGACAAGGACATCGACAATAAAACCCAGCGCCTGATCACCCTGGGCACACCTTTTCACGGCTCGCCTCTATTTGCCAAAGAATGGCTCACCTACTCACTCTACAAAAGATTTTCCTGGCCCTGGACAAGGGTGGAACACAATCTCACATACAATTTTTATTTCAACGACAACAAACAATTGCGCCAGGATCTTAGCTGGGACAATGTTGACGGCGCCATCCCCGATGTCGGTCGATTCCGCTCGCATCTGCCCCTCGGCCCGCGCGGCGTGCTCACCGTCGGCGATACCATCAACGAACGCTTGATCAAAGTCAATGAAGCGCCGATCGACAAGCGCAAATTGATCACGTACAGCGGCTACATGACCAATGAATATCTTGCCTCCCGCGAAAAACGCATCCTGGAGTCAGCTTTTCTCTATCCGTATTTTGTATTGTTCACGTCTTTCCCGGCGCACTTTGGCCGCGAACACGCTGCACTCGGCTTGATCAATCACGACATGTGCTGCGTACCGTCGACAAAAGAAGTCGTAAAAAAAGCGGGTGAGCCGTACATTTACGTCCTCAACGACGGCATAGCGCCTGTAACCAGCGCCATTTTCCTGCCTAAAGAGGTAGCCAGAGAATATTATCTGGCCAGAGAAAGCGACATCGAAAAGTTGAAAGACAAAATCGATGTCGGACAAGCGCGCGTGTTTCGTGATGTCGATCATCTGACTTTCATAGGTAGCGAACCAAAAACCAAGGCGGTATCAGCGCTTCGCAGTCCACTGAAAGACCAGCTCAATCCCAACGAACCGAGCCGCGAAATGTTCGACTGGATCTTGAGCGATGTGCTGCACAACGATGAAGTGACCGGCCGCCTGGCAAAAGGGGCCGACACCAGTCCCGCCCCCACTGCCGCTCAGACGCCGGCTACCCTGGAAGCGACCAAGTAGTCGTCGGCAATTTATGAGAGCGATTTTCTTAACTAATCGTTGACGCCGAGTCGTCGATGGCATTAGCATGAAGAAACGACGCATCGAATACGTTCGCCCACCAACGGCCCGCATCTATATGTATAACTTCCAAACAGACGCCAATAATAATAACAATAATGATTACCCAACTCCGTTGCGGTACCGGCCTCTGTTTGCGTAAACAATAAACGACGTAAGTAGTAACCGACCGCAACAAGAGTTGCGGTCTTTTTTTTTGGAGTATTTTATGATGGAAACGATTGCTCTGAGCCAGGCGGCCCAATATGTCAGCCAGGTAGTACGCATAAAAGGACATCTGCAAGGGATGCGGGACCTTGGTCAGATCATGTTCTTGAACGTGCGCGATCGCGAAGCTTCCATCCAGGTCGTGGTCGAAAATCCGGAATTACTGGCCAGAGCGCGTGCGCTGGCCCTGGAGACCCCCTGCTTTTTCGAAGGCACGATGCAGACGCGCCTGGGCAAAGCGCAGGCGGCGGCAGCGCAGGAGCTCGTCCTGACTGCCATTAAGCCACTTTCACCGGTGAGCGAAACCTGCCCTGTGGAAATAGGCAAGCAATCCAAGATCGACGGCCTCTCCCCGCAGACCCTGCTGGACTACAGGCCCCTGACCCTGCGCAATGAGAAGGTGCGGGCCATTTTCAAGATTGAAGCTGAAATAGTCAAAGCCTTCCGCCAGTATCTGGACGAACAGGGTTTTACCGAAATTCATTCGTCAAAACTGGTCTCCACAGGCACCGAGGGCGGTGCCCAGCTCTTTGCCGTCGACTATTTTGGTCGGCAGGCTTACCTGGCGCAAAGCCCACAGTTTTACAAGCAAATCATGGTGGGTGCTTTCGAGCGGGTCTACGAAGTCGGCCCCGTGTACCGGGCGGAAGAGCACGACACAACCAGACACCTGAACGAGTATATAAGCCTCGACTTCGAGATGGGATTTATCCAGAGCGAGCAGGATGTTATCCGCATGCAAATTGGCTTGCTGCGCCACATTTTCAGCGAAGTGGCGGAGCGCTGCGCTAAAGAGTTTGCCCTCTACGGCATCACTTTGCCCAAAATCGAAACGATAGCGCAGATAACTCTTGAGGAAGCGCGCTCTCTTCTGACTGAGAGGTACCGCTGGCAACCCGAGCCCACGGTGCAGGATCTGGACGGTGAGGGCGAAAGACTCCTCTGCGCGCACTTCGAAAAAAACGAAGGGCTCTCCATGGTCTACGTGACGAACTACCCGCACAAGATCCGGCCGTTTTACGCCATGCCCGCTTCGCAGGAAACCGGCAGTGCTGTGCTGGGCTCGAAGAGTTTCGACTTGCTCTACGGCGGTCTGGAGATAACGACAGGCGGTCAACGCATTCACGAATACGCCAAACTGACGCAGTCAATGCAGAGCAGAGGTCTCAATCCTGAGGACTTCGGCGACTATTTGATGGCCTTCAAACACGGCCTGCCGCCCCATGGCGGACTGGCCATAGGCCTGGAGCGCCTGGCCAAGCAGATGCTGAAACTGCCCTCGGTAAAACAGACGGCACTGTTTCCGCGGGACATCAATCGCCTGACGCCCTAGTCGTTGAGGCAGCGCAGCCCCAATATTGACTGAGCCTCTATATTGACTGAGCCTTAATCAAGCACGGAAGCGATCGCCGCGGCGAAACGCTCGCCGGCTTGAGGGGCGGCCATGGCCAGAAATAATGAGGGTTCAATCAATTCCAACTCGAGCAGTGTCAGTTGCCCGTTTTCATCCGGCACGACATCGACGCGGGCATATAAGGGCATTTTGCACTGACGCATTGTCAGCAATTTGCTCAGGACCATCCGGCCAAAAGCGATTTCAGCATCGCTGGCCGTAGCCGCGGTCTCGCCGGCCTCGCCGGCGGCAGCCTGCTTTTGAAAAGCTGATTTGCGAACGGCGTGGGAAAACTCACCATTGATGAAAACCAGGGCGCGCTCACCATACTTTTCAACCGCCGTCAGAAATGGCTGAATCAAAATATCACTTGACTGCGCCAGCTTTTGAATGTGGTTGGATATTTCCTGGAGAGAATCATCAACCGATATCGGTTTGAATTTTTTGACACCATACGTGCTCAAGCCCACGGTGGGCTTAACTATGATCTGCTCGCAGCCGTCAATTTCCGGGCGTTTCAAGATTTCGGCCAGCTGCGAAACAGTCAAAGTTTCGGCGGCGGATCTTTCTATATGTACGCTTGGCACAATCGGCACACCGGCACTTGCCAACGCTAACAGATATCGCTTGTCCGAATTCCAGCGCACCAGTTCACTGTCATTGAGAAGCTTTGTGCGCTTTCCAACCGACTCAACCCAATCAAGAAATTCGCTGTAATAGTGGTGGTAGTCCCAGGTAGAACGCAGCAATACCAGGCGGCTGTCAAGCGCACCAGCAGCAACTCTTCGCCAGTCGACAACGGCGACATTGAGGCCGCGATCGGCCAGCAATTTCAGCGCCAACAAATCATCGGGGTCCCCATCGGGCAAACCACTATAAGTAGCGAAAACTACGTCTAGACCAGGTTTCAACGATCCCCCTCAGCATAGCGAAAAAGCATTAAACGCATATTAGGTGCGTATGGTCACGATTAACTTTGTATTTATAGCTTTCATGCGTATACTTCTTTTATCAGGAACCTTCATTTTTTCGTAACATTTTTCCGGGGCCTTCCAGCTCTCAAAAAGTGTTACCGAACGAAGTAACAAACGGCACCCTAAATCACCCCGTGCCCAGGCATCTAATTTGAGAGATCCGCTTCGCTCGGGTCTGCTGTCTCACATGATTTATGCCTTATGACCGAGCTTGGAGGCTCGGTTAGAGGATGGCGACCAGGATCCCACTGACCCGTGACCCCGTAAGCCTTCTATTGTTTCTCTATCCCGGCAATATAAGGCTGAACGGGTGGCACGCAGGATTCTAATGGCTAAGTAGAAAATTTCTGAGGTTCAACCCAGAGCACCCGCAAGAGGACAATCTAAATGCGCATCGAACTGTTGTATTCCCCCGGATGTAACACCTACAAAAAGGCACTCAGCACCCTGGAACACATCATCGCCGAAGAGAGGTTGCCCCTGCCTGTCGAACTTGTCGAGGACCGCTATATGTCAAACGGCAAGCCGCACGTGCGCATCGACGGCGAAATCCTGGCCCAGCTCGGTAAAAAAACTCATACCTACCTGGACGATGTTCATGAAGTCCTCTGCCACAAATGGCGCACACACACCCGCAGCTCCCTGCGAGCCAATTAACCGGTTTTCCTCCAGCCTGCCAACCTAACGGAAAAGACCAGCTGCAAGGCTGGTCTTTTTTCGTCTCCCGGGGTGACAACATGTAGCGCGCTTAAGGTCACCCAGCAAGGGCCGGGATATCATTGACAACGTCTTTCCAGTGATACCCCAGAGCCCAGGCGCCAGATGCTTTTCAATTCCCTCAAATACGCCCTGTTTCTGCCCATCGTCTTTGCCGTCTTCTGGGCAACGCCGCAGAAATATCGCGTCTGGATTCTGCTTGTGGCCAGCTACGTCTTCTACATGACCTGGCGCCCCGGTTTCATTCTCCTCATCATCGGCCTGACTCTAGTCAATTACTATCTCGGTTTCGCCATTCACAAGGCCAAAGAAGTAAAAGAGAAAAAAGCCTGGCTCACCCTGTCGGTTGTGCTTAACCTGGCCACCCTGGTCTTTTTCAAATACGCCTATTTCTTCAACGACTGCGTCAGCGCTCTGATCAAACCGCTTGGTTTGCCGGCAACACATCTGCCTTTCGACATCATCTTGCCCCTGGGCATCTCCTTTTTCGTTTTCGAATTTATCCACTACACGACTGATGTCTTTCGCGGCAGCGAGCCTATAAAGTCCCTGCCGGCCTTCGCCCTGTTCGCCAGCTTCTTCCCCACACAGATAGCCGGGCCGATCAAACGTTTCCAGGATTTCATTCCGCAATTTCTGGCCGAAAGCAAATTGACCGTAGCTACTTTTGACAGCGCTGTTTCACTGATTTTGCTCGGTCTCTTCAAAAAGGTTTTGATTGCCGACAACCTGAGTTTCTTTGTCCAGGGTGGCTTCGGCAATGCCGGTCTCTTCTCCGGCACCGATCTCTGGATTTTCACCTACGCCTTTGCATTCCAGATATATTTCGACTTCTCGGGCTATACCGATATCGCTCGCGGTTCGGCCATGCTCTTCGGCTACAAAGTGCCCATTAACTTCAACCTGCCATATCTGGCCAGAAACATCTCCGAATTCTGGCACCGCTGGCACATATCGCTATCCACCTGGCTCAGAGACTATCTCTTCATTCCCCTGGGCGGCTCACGCTCCAGCCGCTGGAAAGTGCACCGCAATCTGCTCATCACCATGACCCTGGGCGGACTCTGGCACGGGGCGGCCACCCACTACCTGATCTGGGGCGTCTTCCACGGCGCACTGCTGGTGGTGCACCGCGAATTTCAAGCCCTGAAAAATCACCCCAGCTTCACCTGGCTCAAAGACGCCATCGCCAGCAAACCAGGCACGATACTCTCCGCCCTGCTCACCTTCCACGCGGTCTGCATCGGCTGGGTCTTCTTCCGCGCCGAGACGAATGCGGTGGCCTTCCAGATGATTCGCAAAATGTTCACCTTCGCGCCGGTCTTCTGTGAATCGAAAATGGTTTCGGCAGTGCTGCCGACCATCAACTACCCGCTCATCTATCCCTCCATCTTCTTGCTGCTGCCCATTCTGGCGGCGGCGCACCTGCTCATGGGCTGGATCAACACAACCACCTTCGTTTCTCGCACACCGAAAATTGCCCGGGCAGTCTGGTGCTGCACCATGATCTTCCTGGTCATGGTCTTCTCGCCGGATAAATCGCCGCGCTTCATCTACTTCCAGTTCTAGGCCCCGGGCAAAACAATGGCAATCGAAACAGAGACCAAAGAAACCGAACTGGAGAAGCAGGTGCAGGCAGCACCTGAGGCCAAAGCTCAAGCTCCCAAGAGCTTCGTCGGGATAGTCAAAAGCCTGGCGTCCAGCTATGTCATCATGGCGGTTCTGGCTCTCTTTATCATCGACTTCGGCCTCAAGCTGGCCACGGCAACGGACCACCCGGCCATCACCATGACGCCGCTGCAAACGCCCTACCGCAGCTGGGTGTGGTGGAACGTGCGCGATTTCGAGAAGGAGAAACAAGCACCGGATATAGTGCTGCTTGGTTCGTCTCTGATGATGGCCGCTTTTCACGGCGGCGACGCGGCCATGTACAACGTGCCGCAAAACGTAGCCTTCCATCACAAAAGCGTACTGCTGGAGCGTCTGCTCAAGGCTCAATTCAAGCGGGACTACAGTACTTTCGTCTTCGCCCTGGGCGGCGAAATGGCCTCCGACGCCTACGCTATTACCGACAGCCTGCTCACCGGAGCCAAACAGCCAAAGGTCATCATATATGGTATCGCCCCGCGCGATTTCATGGACCATGCCCTGTCCAGTCCGGCCAGCACCGAGATTTTCAAACTGATGAGCCGCATGGGCGATCTCTCCGATGTGGCGCAAGAATCCCGAGGTTCCATCTGGGAAATGGGCGAATACTATCTTGGCCAGGCGAACTTCATCTACGGCCATCGTCCGAATTTCATCTACATGCAGTACCGTCTGACAAACGAAGCACTGCGCAAAATCTGCGGTTACAAAAACCTGGACTATGTCAGCTGCCCGCTCATGATTCGCAAGCAGGCCTTTCTTGAGCTGCCCGAAAACAACGGTCCCAACGAAGTCCTGATTTGCCCACCCTCGGCCGCCGATCTGGTCTTCATGGATAATTCGGGCGAGTATCGCTACCGATATAAAAATCCCAATCTCAAACAGTTTGCCTCTCAGGTAGGCTATCTGGAGAGGCTGCTCAAGGTCTCGGACAAACGAGGCATCAAAGTCATCCTCGTCAATATGCCCTTGACCGAAGAAAACGTCGCCCTGATGCCGCCCAACTTTTACGACAGCTATATGAAAACAATTGAGTCGCTGACGAACAAATACCAGGCGCAGTTTCTCGATCTCAACGACCACAAAGTATTTCCCAAGAAATATTTTGGCGACACGGCCCACCTCAATGTCCCCGGCGGCAAGCACTTCATGGAAGTGTTAGCGGAAAAAATCGGCAAAGATGATCGAGTGGCGGCAACTATCCAGAACCTGCCTCAGACCGGACAGTGACAAGCAATAAACTACAGATAGCGTTGCCCCCGCCGCTCAACAGCCAATTTTTAAGGCGCCTGCCCTGGCGCCCCGCACCACTGCTCGTTCTCTTTTCGGTCATTCTCTTCTTTACTATCATCTCCAGCTTTTCAAAACGGGTCCTGGGCATGGCCATCGTTTTTGATTCGGCCATGTATCTGCATTCAAGCGTCTGCGTGCTGACCTATCTCAAGGCCCTGCTCAGCTTCCAGACACCCAGCCCCGAGACTTTCAAACTGCTGGCGGAAGGCGTCCTCCTGGACGGACCGGTACTGCCTATCCTGGGCGGACTTTTCTACCTGCTGCTTGGTCTGACGCCGAGCATAAAAGATATGGGCGCCGCCCTCTTTTTGCAGGCAATTTTGCATGCGCTTTCGGCCGTGCTCGTCTACCATGTCTTATTCGACCTCACCCGCAAAAAGACGACCTCTCTGCTGGGCGGCTACGCCTGGGGTTTTTATCCGGCGGCAATTCTGGGCGCCGGCAAATTCATGACCGAAATCCTCACCACCTGCTTGCTTCTTTCTCTGGTTCTGGCTGTGGCCCGCATGGTGAAGCCAAAATTTGCCCTGGCCACAGGCCTTTTGCTTGGCCTGATAGCCCTGACAAAGGCCGCACTGGCCCCGGCATCGGCGCTCGTTATAGCCTTCGGCCTGATCTATTTGATCATTACAAAATGCCCCAGGCAAAAAATCCTGGCCAGTGCCATCGCCACCGCCTGCGGTGCGGGACTGATGCTCGGCCCCTGGATGCTTTTCACCTATAAAATAACCGGCAAAGCTCAGATCACCACAAATCGTCAGCCGACCCACAATATGGTCAGCGGCGTCAATCCGGAAAACGACGGCTGGGCCTCGCTGCCGGACACCCCGCTGGGACTGATGTTTAGCGACAACGATCCGGCTCTGCCCTCGGCCATGAGCATCGTCCTCTCCCACCCCGGTTATGAACTGCAATTGATGGCCCGCAAAATTGTCAGGCTTTTTTCCCAACCGTGGAATGACTACCGCCTTTCCTGCCTGCTTGTGCCCATACCCATGCAAATCGCCTGGCATAAACTGCTTATGGCGCTGGGGCTCTTCGGCTTGCTGGCGCTGTTTATGGATATCGCCCGCAAACAAATCGACCGGGTCACTGAAATCCACGACACAAAAATAGAATTGCTTTTCTGCACCCTGGTTATCCTGGTGCTGGGTCATTTCATCTATTTGCCCTTCGTCGCCTGCAGTCGTTACGGATTTACCGCCATGCCCCTGATGACGGTCTTTGCCACTATAGGCCTGGCACGCATTTTCGGACTGGGCGGCAAAGCACTGCTGGCGGTGCTGGCCCTGAGCTATTCCCTTTTTGCCTTTGAGTTTAATCCGGTCAAAGTACTGGAGCAGCAAGTACTGAACAACCACAATATCGACGTCCTGGTCTGGGCCACTGTCTTCAAAGGCCTGCTCTGCCTGAGCGGCATGCTGATGCTGATTCGACTGCTGCGGCGCAGCAACGGTTTCAAATTTTTGCCCTGGCAAATCAATGCCTTTCTGGCCATGATGCTGACTGTGATACTGGGGACGGTGGCTATCGACACCTACTGCGAGCCACTCAATGGAGAGCTTGTATTTAAATTCAGCCACGAAAGACCGATGCACAGGACCTGCGTACTGAGCGAAGAAGAGTTGAAAAATCCGGCACTGAAAGCCGCTTATCTGGTCCTCGACTCGCGCACGAAGACAACCATCCTCGGTCAGATGAACGTCAACGATAATCTTCAGACATTATTTCTGGCTCCGTTTTTTCTGCTTCACCCGGAACCGAATCTTGAGGGCTGCTATGAAATGTTCGCCCGCCTGAGATTTCAAAAAGCGGCCGAACTCAACCAGTGGTACCTGGCCGAAATCCCCGTCAGCAGCCTGAAAGCAGGGAAGAATCAGATCACTATTACCCCCGAACAAAAATATATTCTCTCGGTCAACGGCAGTCCCAAGTCTCGCTACCTTCAGGGCAACTATGTCAATCTGCCCTCACTCAATTATTTCAGTCCCACTCTTTTGATGAACGACCTCGACGGCTATGATGCCAGACCGAGGCAGACTTACTACATCGCCACCGGCAAGGGCCGACGCATCGACTGTTCACTGGAGCGCAACCTCGACGGTGACTACGACCGCACAAATTTAAATTGCCTTTTGCTGCTGGTTTACGAAAGACCGGCCGAAAGCGCGGGCCAGGCAACGCCTGCAACGGGCCCTGCCATCAATATGATTGGCGGCATCAAACAAATGGATCTGCACCGCTGCCTGGTTGTGCCGCACTGAGCGCCAGGGCCCTTACTTGTCCAACAATTGTGAGGCTTCGGCGGTCTTGCCCTCGGCCAGCAATTTCGCGGCCTTGTCGAGGTTGACTTGTTCAGCCGGAGTAACACCCATACGCCGCCGCAGGAAATAAAGCTGCACCGGCAGGCGCAGATCTTCGGCCGTATATTTGAAATTTTTGTCGATCAGTTTGCGCCGCAACTCCTGAGTCACTTCCAGATCCCGGTAGCCAAATTCGACGGAAGGCTCAATCTGGGTGCCTTCGCCCCAGTCGTTCCAGGTCGCGATTTGAACCACCGGCTGACCACTTTTCAGCGCTCGCTCCAGGGTCTGCCTGAAAGTCTTGCCGCCACGATCCTTGATGCTGCCATAAGAAGGGTGCACCCCGGCCTGCTCGTAAATGTCGTCAAAACGCGGATAGGCACAGGGTATGCTGAAACGCCACTCTTTCGATTTTTCATAATACGCATCCAGCTTTTGCTTACTCTGCTTGCCGCCGCCCTGGGGAGAGGGCCAGTAAAATGCCCCGTCGGCACCGGCTTTGGGTTCGTATTCAGTAAACAACAGAGGTGGCGGTGTCAGCCCCTGAAACATTTTTTGCCAGGAATCACCCTGATAATAAAGGGGACCGAAAACAGCCAAAAGCGGCCGACCGTCAACCTTTAAATAGGCCGGACGCTTGAACCAGTTTTTCTCCATCCAGAGCAGCATATCGTGGCCATGACTGACCGCATCGGCTTCCTTCAAAACACCACCGCTGATCATCTTGGACACGACCCGGTCTTCGTACATGACCGCAAATTGCAAGCCGACTTTTTGCGCGGCATCGATCATTTTTCGCGTATTGCGATCGAGGGCGACATAGTCAAAATAATTGTCGCGACCGTACCAATCGAGCATCACCCCATCAATCCCGGCAATCTTCATGAGCAGGGCCTGACACTCAAGGGCATAGGGATCGCTGGAATCATAGAGCCCCATCAGAGGATCATAGTGAGAGGCGGCCTGGCGCCTGCCCTTACTCATCTTGGAGGGGTCAAAGTGATTCATTGTCCAGTGCCAACCAAAAGCCTTGCTCGTCGGCCGACTCTCAAACCAGGGCAGGTAATGCGCCACGATCACAGGCTTTACCGGCGGCACTTGCTCGCCTTCGGCGGCCCGCGCCGCTCCGGCAAAGCAGCCCGAAAGGACGCTGCCCAGAGCAAAAATGGAGCCAATCAAACGTAAGGCATTGCTGCGCGAAATCATGGTCTAAGTTTCGCACTATCAGAGCCGATTTGATCGGCGATTCTTGCGCCCGTCAAACAGACGGCGGAATGATTTTGGCGGCGGCCAGGATCTTGGAGAAGTCCCGACTGAAGGCGGATTGGCTGAAAGCGAAAGAATTGTGGTCGGGCATACCGGCCACGGCTGTTGCACCGCGCTGAGCTTCCACGTAAACGCCGGAACCATTATGTGTACTGTTGTCCACATAGCCGCCGAATTCTTCCATCGTCGCCAGCAGCGCCCGACCCATATTTGTCTCCAGGCCGAGTTGCTCGGGGGTCACGTCTTTGGGTACGGCCAGAAGCGTGCCCTGCTTGAGATTGGGATTGGTCCCGGTGTAATTCTTTTGATAATTGCGGTCGGCGGCAATGGCCGGTCCGAGGAAGCCACCACCGGTGCTGCTCTCAATATTGAGCGGGACAGTCAGATTGAGCGCGTGGGCGGGGGCGATGCCGTCTTTGACAGCGGCGGCGATTTCTTCGTTGGTAATCAGACCCTCGTTGCCCATATAGGAGGCACCATGCCCCACCGGCACGCCGATAAGCACGTTGCCTTCCGCCCTCAGAGAGGCATTGGGACCGATATAAGTCTGGGCAAAATTCATTTCCTTGCCATCGGGCGTGATGATAGTGACCGTGCTGTTGCCGGCGGTTCTGGTGCCGTCTTTGTAAGTGTGCCCCTCTCTCAGGATTTGCAAATCCCGGGGCACCTGAACGGTACCGTAATATTTGCCGTTTGAATTGTTGGTCAAAAAGTCCTGGTCGGCACCGTAAATCGGTATCGTCACCAGATCCGAAGGTTTCATGCCGCGCTCGTCGATCATCTCACCTTCATCAAAGCCGCTCGTCTTTTGCTTGATGGAAGCATCCAGGTAAGTGGCATTGTCGCCGATACGTTTGGCGTAGAAGGCCGGAGCAACCTTGCCGTGATTGTTATTGTTGATGGCGGTATCGTCGGCCCAGGACGGCGCCGGTCCGAATTTGATGCCGTGGATCGATCCCGAAGGAGAAGGATTATGAGGATGATCCGTCGGTGGTGGATTATGCGGCTGCTCAGTCGCAGGAGGATTCTTCAACTGCGCCAGAATTTTTTCCAGCAGTGCCATTTCCTGTTCCAGTATTTTTAATTCTGTAGTAAGTAATTTCAATTCGGCTTCTCTAATGCGGTCGGCCGAATCGGCGCCCGGACCGCCCCTGTCATGCTGGTCCCGACAGTGCCCGCGCCCATGCTGCGGCTGATAGTCCGCCGCCCCAAATTTCTCCTGTCCCTGGTGAGCATGCGCCTGAAAGGGACTGTCGAAGTTGACGAATCCGCGTTCGCTGAAGGCCCTACCGGAGGCCGCAGTTACCGACGCCGCATCCAGCGCCGGAGATTTGATTTCCACAGGATTGGCCAGATTCACCAGTTGCCTCACCGGCAGCGCACTGTCGGTTGTAGCGCTCTTTGCGCTATCGGATATTTTGGTTGCAGCGTCCATTCAAATACCTCACAAACAAACCGCGGGTTCCCGCTTTTGCAAACTACTAAAAGCCCATGGCAGTAGCGTGTTCGTTGCGTGGTGAAAATGTGGCAATCCCTACGTCAGTGTCCGATTTGCGCAGGACTTTTTTAAATTGTTAGCTGCCAGTAAAGCGTTCGTTGGAATCAATCAGATCCGCAACCGGCGAAAAAATGGCGTGCTAGGCTCGAAATATGGAGACGTGAGCATAAATGACTTCCCAGCAATTAGTTGATAACGGGCGGATTACCGCAGTTGAGAGGAGCATTTTTTCCTCCTCACAGTGGTTGTCGTACTTCGAAAACAACTGGAAAAACAAGGCCCGCCCTGCTCTCCCTGAAAAAATTGCGCTTGCCGATAATGTACGCCAACCGATTATCAGATCCCTGCAACGCTTTCAAATTGGCGAAAGCGGCGATGGCGCCTATCTGAAAAAATTCGCCGCCGCCTCGAACGATCCGATTTACGAGCAGTGCATAGATCTTTTCGTTAAAGAAGAAAATACGCACGCCGCAATTCTGGCCCAGATGATCAGCGGCCTGGACGGACAATTAATCACCTGGCACTGGTCCAACCTTCTGTTTACAAACCTGAGACGTATGGTGGGTTTGAAGACCGAGCTGTTTGTGCTTTTAATAGCCGAAATTATCGGCAAGTGCTTCTACAAAGTTTGCGCCGACAATCTCGAAAACCGGGCAATGAAAGACACGTTCACAGCAATAGTCATGGATGAAATCTTCCATCTGGAGTTTCACTCCACCTTCATGCGCAAAGCCATGCACAACTACAGCCACACGGCGCGTAGACTGGTTTACTTTGGCTGGTACGCCCTTTTCTTTGGCGCCTGCGTCGTCTTCATAGCCGACCACCGCGCCGCGCTGAAAGCCCTCAAAGTTACTCCCACGGCCTTCTTCAAAGACTGCATGGGCACCTTTGACCACGCCGCCGCCAAATCACTGCTTTAAGCCTTAAATCAGTTCTTGTAGTCGGTTCTGGCCGTCAGTCTTTGCCGTCGGCCGCGCCAACAGGCTGCGCCGGCCTGGCCGCCACTCGGCCTTCCTCAGGCTCCGGTCCCTGGGGCTTCTGCCCAAAATCGAGACGGACCTTAAACTCACTGTTGAAGACCAGTCTGGCATCGTAGGTGCCCGAGCCGTCCTTCTTTTTGAAACCCTTGAGCAAACCGGTGCTGCGCGCCGTAATCAGCTCAATCATTTCCTCGTCAGTCAGTACGCGCCCGTACTGCTCGCGCCATATGCTCAATGTGCAGCCCTCTTTCCAGCGGCTGCAGCCGGCCCCCTTGGGCGTCTGGCGCACGGTGCCCTGACCGCACTGGGGACAGGTGCCCAGTCCGGCGGAAGATTTAGGCGGGCCTCCGGCCGCACCATCGGCGGCACCGGCCTGGGCAGGAGATGCAAATCCCTGCAGGCCGACCTTAAAGTCTTCACCAATGACCAGCACGGCGTCATAGGTGCCCGAGCCGTCCTTTTTCTTAAAGCCCTTAATTTCCTTGGTCTGCCCCTTCAATATCAGATCCTTTATCTGGTTATCGCTCAGAGTTTTACCCCTTTGCTCCCGCCAGATTGTGAAGGTGCAGCCTTCCTTCCAGCGGTGACAGCCGGCGCCCTTGGGCGTGGGGCGGACGACGCCCTGCTTGCACTGGGGGCAGGGTCCGATACCGTCGGTGGGTTTGGGCGTAATGGCCGCGGTAGTGCTGATGACCTCGGGCAAAATCTTGCGCACAAAGCCGGCGATGTCTTCCTCAAATTTATTCAGTTGCAGCTTGCCGTCCTGCATATCAGCCAGGCGCTGCTCCCAGGTGGCAGTTAAAGCGATATCGCGCAGGTCGTTATGAATCTGACTTATCAGGGCGCGGCCTTTTTCGGTCGGTGCCAGGCTCTTCTTATTGCGCTCGATGTAGCCGGTCTGCAACAGTCGCTCGATAATGGCGGCACGCGTTGCCGGCGTCCCCAGGCCCTTCTGCTTCATGTAACTGGCCAGGTCCTCATCGTCGAGTTCCTGTCCGGCGTTTTTCATAGCCGTCAGCAGCGAACCATCGTCGTACGGTTTCGGCGGGCTGGTCTTACTTTCCTTCAAATCATTCTTTGTCTTTTTAACTTCCTGGTCCTTAGCCAGGGGCGGCAGAGTCTGGGCCTCATCAGCGGAGTCTTTGCCCTCCTTGCCCTCGCCGTCTTTATCTTTGGCCTTGCGGGTCTTTTTCTTCTCTTCCTCATTGGCCTTGGGATCGACCACGGTCCAGCCGGGATCGGTCAGGACCACGCCCTTGGCGCGGAAAGAATGTTCGGCCAGGGCGATAATGGCGGTTGTTTCATCGCGCACTTCGGGCGGCAGGAAAATACTGAGAAAGCGCATGGCCACAAGCTGATAGACATTGCTCTGCTTCTCGGGCAGATTAGACGGCGGCGTATTGTGGGTGGGAATTATGGCGTGGTGGTCGGTGAGCTTGGTGTCGTCGACATAGCTCTTGGTCAGCTTGGGACGCAGCAGTCCGGCCGTTATCGATCCCGGGACGATTTTTTCGGCGGCAAAGGCAGCCAGGACCTTGGGGCTGGTACCGGGGGATTTGAGCACAGTGGAAAGTATGCGCGGCAATTCCTGCACCATATCGGTAGAGAGATGGCGCGATTCAGTACGGGGATAGGAAATCAGCTTGTGCTCTTCGTACAGACTCTGAGCAATGGTCAGCGTTTCCGCCGCCGTATAACCAAATCGCTTATTAGCCTCTTTTTGCAGGGTGAGCAAATCGTAGAGCGCCGGTGCCTTTGTTTTCTTTTCTGAAGTAACGACAGATACGACTTTGCCTTTATCTAAAGGCGTTATCGCTTTAACTATCGCCTGGGCCTGCGCCTTATCCGTAAGGCGGGTCTGGGGCTCGGCTCCGGGGGTTATATAGCGGGCGACAAAGCCGGGCTCAAAGGTAGCGAGGATTTCGTAAAAAGGTTTGGATTGAAAATTTTCAATCACCAGCTGTCTATCAACAATCAGCGCCAGCGTCGGTGTTTGCACCCGACCGACCGTGCACAACTGCCGGTTGATATTTGTATAAGCGCGGGTGAAATTGAGACCCACAACCCAATCGGCATGAGCACGCGCGGTGGCGGCGCTGGCCAGATTATCAAAATCGGCTGAAGGCTTGAGTTTGGTCAGACCGTCTTTAATGGCATCTGAGGTAAGCGAGCTTATCCACAATCGCTCGAAGCTTTTGGTGCAGCCTGTGAGCTTATAAATCAGTCTGAATATATGTTCGCCCTCTCGCCCGGCGTCAGTTGCGCAGACGATAGATGTGACGGCGGGGTCGAGGAAAAATTTCTTGATCACGTTAAATTGATTTTTTGTTTTATCAACTACGCGATATTTCCATTCCTCGGGCAGCATGGGCAGCTGATTAAGGCGCCAGGGCGGGGCCCAGGCCGGATTCATTTCCTCCGGCTCGGCCAGGGTGACGAGGTGGCCAAAGGCGTACGTAACAACGTATCCGTTGCCCTCGTAGTACCCGTCCTTTTTGTTTTTGGCCCCGACAACCGCGGCAATATCCCGGGCTACCGAGGGCTTCTCGGTCAGAACGACTTTCAATATGCAATCCTGGGAAGAGACGCTATTTTTGCGCATCTCGGGCAAAAGGTAAAGATAAGCCGATGGTCGTACATTATCTATTTCCAGGGGATCAACCCTGCCCCCGGCGTATATACCAGGGCATGCACAGCAAGCAAATTAAGATTCAGGAGCCCTGACCGGCCACTCCGATTTTCACCAGATGGTCCAGGCTATCTTCGGTCAAAGTAATGATGCGGCGCAGCTTGGCGCTGGTCAGGCGGGGAAATTCCAGAAACGGCACCTGGTGGATAAAACTTACCGAGGATATCGTTTGACGGGTAGGATCCGAATTAATCGACCAGAGCCAGAGCTTAAATTGATCTCCGACGATATCGGGTCGCAGAAGCAATTCGCGAATAGGGTCCACACTGAGCATCATCTGTAAAACCTGCGGGTCGGATGCCTTTACCTGATACTGGTCGCCACCATCTACGGTGGCAATGCCGGTGCGGATTTTTTTACGCGCGCCTACCGCCTGCGCGATGCTGGTGTAGAGGCCGACCAGATTGCGCTCCCAGTTTGGCCTGTAGGCCTTATCTTCAACGCCAAAAGAAAGCTTGACCGGTTTGAGTGGTTCAAACTTAGCGTCGACAGTAACAACCACATCTTTAAAAACAGTGTCATAACTGCAAGACAATCGGATCTTCCACTTCTTGTAGCGCTTCTCCAGAGTGGGGCCGGGCACGGTCAGATCCTTAACGTCAAAGGTCAGTGGCGGCGTGTATTCGGCGTCAATATCGGAAGCAAGGCGCGTCCAGCGTTCGCACACATCCATCAGGCCATAGCGAATATTGAGAGTCGGCAAAACCCGACGAATATCGCGCCAGGTCCAGCCATCGCGCTCCTGGCTTTTATCCAGGAAGCCCAGCTTTAGACACTGCAGCCATTCCACCTCGGCCAGAGCTTCGATCTGATAGCGATCATCGGCGGAGCCGGAAAGGTCCAGCTCGGCAAGGTTTTGCAACGGATAAATATAGTCGATGTAATTATCGGGCAGGGTGATATCGCCCAAATCCAGACAGCAAAGTCCACTTAGATGCTGGAGGTGTTCCAGGTCCTCCGGCTGCAGTGTTTTGTCGCGCAGACAGAGCGACCACAAATCATCGGGTTCGAGGTCTTCGAGAAAGTTCAAACCATCCTGGGGCAAGCGCCGCAGCACAAGCAAAATCAGTTCATTGATCGGAACACTGATGCGGCCCTGGGCTTCACCAAGATAAATTTCCTCGTCCTGATAGACGGCAAAAATCTGACCGAGGGATCGGTCGGGTGGAAATCTCAATACTCGCGCGTCGTCCTGGCGCATGGCGATAGTGTTTCGGCCTGCCTTTAATTAAGATGCCTGAATATAGTAAGCCTATATGGCCAGATATTACCCCAGCAGGATCTTTCCTAAACCTCACAGGGTAAGGCTTGAGCGCGTCCAGGCCGGCACTCGGGCGAATACCTCAATCGTGTGACCGATAAGATCACAACCAGAGCCGGGGCGGCTGGGTAGATAAATACCGGGGACAGAAAGGATAGCAGGGCCATGGACTTACTGGAGACAGAGCGGCTGATATTGAGGGACTTGCGCCTCACCGACTGCGATGACATCGTGCGCTTCGCCAATGATTCGGCACTCAATTACAATCTCAGCTTCGGCGATCTGAAGCGCGAAGACGGGGCCCGCAAGTACATCAAAAAGTCCCTGGCCGAAGGCGACCGCCGACTGAGCTACAAACTGGCGATCCTGCTCAAGCCTGACAGGGAGCTGATTGGCTCCTGCTGGCTGGATATCACCAGTGAAGCGCACCAGCGCGGCTCGATTGGTTATTTCATCGCCCAGAGCCACTGGGGCCGGGGCTACGCAACAGAAGCGGCCCGCGCTCTCATTACTTTCGGCCTGGAAAAAATGCAGTTGCAGCGCATCGAAGCCACCTGCGACGCCGATCACGCAGCCACACGCAAGGTCCTGGAAAAAGCGGGGATGAAACGCGAGGCGCGCATGCGGCAGAAGCGAAGACGAGAAGCGGTCTGGACAGACAGCTGCCTCTATGCGGTCATTGCTCCGCGGGTTTCAAATATGACAGAATAGGCCTCCCTTCGGAGGAACTCTAGTCAATGGATAAGAGTGACAAAAACCCCCAGATTGTTGTCGAGGATGACCGCACAGGCACAAGCGTAGAGACATTGCGCCGCGCCATGGCCGACCATCTGTTTTACAGCCTGGGGCGCGTGCCCGAAATGGCGACCAAGCAAGACCTCTACCTGGCCGTTGCCCTGACGGTCCGCGACCGCCTATTGCACCGCTGGCTCAATACCGCCGAAACTTACTTCCACCAGGATGTGCGCGTTGTCTGCTATCTCTCGGCCGAGTTTTTGATGGGGCCGCAACTGGCCAATAACCTTGTGAATCTTGGACTTTACAAGCAGTTTGATCAGGCCCTGAGCGAATCCGGTCTCAGCCTGGAAGCAATAATCGATCAAGAAGAAGAGCCGGGACTCGGCAACGGCGGCCTGGGGCGGCTGGCGGCCTGCTACCTGGACAGTATGGCAACTCTCAACATAGCCGGGGTCGGCTACGGCATCCGCTACGAATTCGGCATTTTCGACCAGGAAATTCATGACGGCTGGCAAGTGGAAATCACCGACAAATGGCTGCGTCTGGGCAATCCCTGGGAAATCGACCGCCCCGAAATGGCCCAGGCCGTGGGCTTTGGCGGCACAACCCAGAGCAGCACCGACGAGCGCGGTCGCTACAAGGTGGTCTGGACACCGGCCCATGTGATAAATGGCGTACCCTGCGACACAGTAGTACCCGGATATCAAACCAATACGGCTAACACACTCAGACTGTGGAAAGCCGAAGCGCGAGAATCTTTCAATTTCCAGAAATTCAATGCCGGCGACTACTATGGCGCCGTCATCGACAAGGTCTATTCCGAAAACGTCTCCAAAGTACTCTATCCAAACGACGACTTCGAGCGCGGCAAACAATTGCGTCTGGCACAACAATATTTCTTCGTCGCCTGCTCACTGAAAGACATGCTCCGTCTGCACATTCTGGCCGGCGGCAGTGTGGACAATTTCCACGACAAAGTGACCTGCCAGCTCAACGACACACATCCCTCTATTGCAATTGCGGAGCTGATGCGCATTTTCGTTGACGAATACGAAATGGAATGGGAAAAAGCCTGGTACATCACCACCCGGACTTTTGCCTACACCAACCATACGCTTCTGCCCGAAGCGCTGGAGCGCTGGAATGTAGAGCTTTTCGGCGCTACGCTTCCCAGACATCTGGAAATTATTTACGAAATCAACCGTCGTTTCCTCGATGAAATACGCCTCAAGTACCCCGGTGATGAAGGCCTGGTTTCCCGTCTCTCACTGATTGATGATCAGGGCGGCAAGTATGTGCGAATGGCGCATCTGGCCTGTGTCGGCAGCTATGCCATCAACGGTGTGGCGGCTCTGCATACCGAGCTTTTGAAAAAAGATGTACTGAGCGATTTCTATCGCATTTATCCGGAAAAATTCAGCAATAAAACCAACGGTATAACACCGCGGCGTTTCATGGCCGTCAGCAATCACGAGCTCACCGAGCTGATCACAAGCAAGATTGGCGACGGCTGGCTCTCCAAGCTGGACGAATTGAAAAAGCTGGAAAAGTTTGTCGACGACAAACAGTTTGTAAAAGACTGGCAGGCGGTTAAGCGTCTGCAAAAAGAACGCATGGCCGAATACGTCCTGGAAAAAACCGGTGTCACCGTCGATCCGGCATTTCTCTTCGACGTACAGGCCAAGCGCTTGCACGAATACAAGCGTCAGCATCTAAATGTCCTGCACATCATCCATCTCTACAACAAACTCAAGAAAAATCCGCACCTTGAGATGACCCCCAGGACATTTTTGTTTGCGGGCAAGGCGGCGCCGGCATATATGACGGCCAAATTGATTATCAAGCTCATCACATCGGTGGCCTCGGTAGTCAACTCCGACCACGATGTCGCCAGCAAACTAAAAGTAGCTTTTGTGCCTGATTTCAACGTCAAGCTCGGTCAAATTCTCTACCCCGCCGCCGACCTCTCCGAGCAGATCTCCACCGCCGGCAAGGAGGCCTCGGGCACGGGCAATATGAAGTTTGCCCTCAACGGAGCACTGACGATAGGCACCCTGGATGGTGCCAATATTGAAATGCGCGAAGAAGTCGGGGCTGAAAACTTCTTCCTCTTCGGTCTGACAGCCGACGAGGTAGCCCACCTCAAAGCCCATGGCTACAGACCTTACGACTACTATGAGTCCAATCAAGATCTGAAAGAAGTAATAGACCTGATCGCCGACGGCACTTTCTCCTGGGGCGACAAACTATTATTCAGACCGCTTGTGGACTCGCTCCTGAACTATGACCCCTATCTGCTCCTGGCAGATTTCGAATCCTACGTCGCCTGTCAGGAAAAAGTCTCCGACCTCTTCAGCCGGCCGGATGACTGGGCCCGTATGAGCATCTTGAACGTAGCGCGCATGGGCAAGTTTTCCTCCGACCGCTCGATTCAAGAATACTGCCGCGATATCTGGCGAGTTTCTCCGGTAAAAGTCGACATCGGCAGCTATCAGCAAAGCTCGGCCGTGCTGCGTATACAGGAGCCGGGCCTGGCCGGTGTCAAAGGGCGGGGCAAAGGCAAACCCAAGCCCGTACCCAAGCCGACCCACCCGTCCTTCTAAGCAAGGACCTCAAAAATACAAACGGCCGGCCGCCAGCTGCTGCTCGATATAAGGAGTGGTGCGGCCAAAACGCGCGCTGATGCGCATTTTCTGCAGATGACTGTTCTTCAGAAGTCTCTCCACTCCCGCACCGGTAATGGCAGTACCGCCCATATCCAGGTCTTTCAAATTGTTCAACTTCAGGAGGCTGTCTATGGCGCGGTCGTCGATATGGTGGCTGTTGGCCAGACTCAGTCGCCAGAGATCCTTCAAAGACCGTAGATAAACAATGTCATCGCTGGTCAGGTCTGTGGCAACGAGGCTCAATTCGCGCAGTGCCGGACAGCGACCGATGAGAGGCGCGGCCGCCCGGCATTTGAAGACATGCACCTGGGTGACCGAATCGGCCTTCGGTGAAGCCAGCAGTTCGAGAGTAGCAAGATAGGGCTGGGGCAAAATTTCCTTCCAGACCTTTTCATGCACCTTTATGCCCTCCACCCGCAGTGAATTCAGATGCGTGGGCTTAAGCCCGAGCAGGGCCAAAGGCGTAAGATCGGCACATTCACGCAGGGAAATACTGCGCAGAGTGGGGATTTTGGCCAGCGCGGCCAGTCCGCCGTCGTCCAGATCTCCGTATTCGATAACGGCGCGGGTGATGGCCAGATTTTGCAAGCAGGCAAGATTCCCGGCGTTAAGTCCATAGACAATTCTGAAAGTGACCCCGGCAAGCTGCTGGCCCTGCTTACTGATAATCTCGAAAGCCGCCCGGGTCAGAGTGCGGTGCTCCACCTTATAATCGTTGCCGCCGCGCGACAGCTCCTTTTTGGTCACCACCTCCAGAGTTTTGGCGTCCGGACGCAGGGCCATATCGAGCAGATTGCTGGTTGTATCATTAGTATCGAGCTCAACGGCAGTCTTCGGCGGCGCTTGCTGCGCCACCACCGGCGATGCCGTCTTGACGGCGGGCTTGAAGAGAAAATAGGCACCACCTCCAACAGCCAGAAGAAGTACACTGACAGCACCGCCAATTTTAAAAGCGGTCGAGAGTTCGGGCAGCCCATGCGACGTCGCCTCCGAGCCGCGCCCGCGCACGGCTCCGGCAGTCCGGCCCTGCGCCGCAGCGCGCGCGCCAAGCCGGCGCGCGCGCTGCGAAAGTTCACGCAAACCGGCGCTGTCCTCACTGCCGATACAGCTCAATAATTCCGCCAGCTTCTCGGCGGACTCAATGCGATCGGCTGGGTCTTTGGCCAGAAGACAGGTCAATAATTCCTGAATACTGACGGGATAATTTTTCTTTGGCGCGCTCTTGCTGAGCGGCTGAGGAGAATCGGAGACATGCTTAAAAATAGTCTCCATGGCGGTGGCGCCAACATGCGGCGGCAGTCCGGTAAGCATCTCGTACATGACGCAGCCGAGATTGTAGAGATCCGAACGCTCATCGACTGTCTTGCTGAGGGCCTGCTCCGGACTCATATACAGGGGGCTGCCGAAAATTTCACCGGTGCGCGTCAGGTCGGCCGATGAAACAGGATCCTCGGGGAAGCACAATTTGGCTATGCCGAAGTCCAGCAGTTTTACCGATAACTTACCGCGACCGCTCTCAGAGATAAAAATATTGCTCGGCTTGATGTCGCGGTGCACCGCCCCAAATTTATGGGCATGAGCCAGACCTTCGCATGTTTGTATGAGAATCTCAAGAGTCTGCTGCATCGGGATGATGCCTACCTTGTCGATCATCTGAGCCAGGGATTGACCGTCCAGGTACTCCATCACCATATATGGTTCACCCTCACTGTTGGCGCCAAAATCCAGCACCGAAACAAGATTAGGATGCACAAGCTTGCTGAGCAACTTGCCCTCTTGCATAAAACGCTGCAATTGCTTGCTGTCATAGCGCTTGCCTTTGACGAATTTGATTGCCACCAGGCGGTCCAGATAAGGATTGAGGGCCTTGAAGACAACCCCCATACCGCCCACACCAAGCAAGCCTTTAAAAAGATAATTGCCTACAAGCGGTGCGTCCACCTCGGGCAAGACCAGCAGAGCGCTGCCGTCATGGGGACAGGTAGCCTCCAGACCGGAGAGATCGGTGCTGTGCTTACCGGGCTCAAAGGTGCGACTGCAGCTGAGACAAAGTCGCAGCGACTTTTGCGCGCCGCCGATTCTTACCGTCTTATCCTGCTGCTCGCCGCCCGTCATGAGCCGCTCTCAGCCAGCGAACGAGCAACACTTTCCAGAACACCAAATTGTGCGAAGTAGAGAGCGGCCTTGAGCTCGATGCCGGACAGTCGCTTCAAATCCCTGGCATAACCGAGCAATTGCTCTCCGTGCTTGCGCACCTGTCTGGCGATCTGGGTACGGTCAAATTTATCGGTTTTATAGTCAATCAAATACCACTGCCCATCGGCCGCCTCGATGATCAAGTCCGGCCGCTTCAAAGCCATACCAAAACCACTGTCCATCAAGTATGGCATTTCGCTGAATCTTCTATGGGCGCCTTCCACAAGCCCGCGCAAATCGCTCTTGTAATAAATTTCCAGTAGACGCATACCTTCATCGACGAAGGTCTCCAGGCGCTGGGGATGGACAAAGTGGAAGCCCTGATTGACGGCAATATCACGCACCCAATCACGATCGACCTTTTTAGTACGCGGCAGATTTTCCATCAATGCGTGGAAAAATGTCCCCGTCACCCGCGGACTCGACAGAGCAAAATCATCGCCGGCGGCACCGGGAGCGGTGGCGGCAGCGGGCGGCGTCAAACGCACCAGGGCCAGCTCATTAACAGGCGAGTCAAACACCGGCGGCAGAGAGGGCTCGTCGTCGAGGGGATCGAGCGGACCAATGGGCTGAGGCAGGGGCGTGCGATAGGTCTGGCTCAGATCAAGCGGCGGGAAACCATAGCAGTAAGAGAGCGCATAGCTGGCCGAGGGACCGATACTGATAATGAGCGATTGACCGCGGTCAGGCAGGGAGACATGTTCGCGCCCGAGACCGAGCAGTTTGAAAAGCCAGCGGCGATACGAAGCCATGTCGCGCCCCTCCTGTTTCAGGAAAAGACCCAGGCTGTCCCGGGCTCGGGTCATGGCCACATAGAGCAGGCGCTTGCGTTCCTCCTCCTCCATCTTTTTATCCAGTTGACTGGTGGCCTGATACCAGGAAGGCACCTCCTCCTCGGCCAGGCGCTTGGTATTGTAGGCAACACCATAGCTGCGGTGGAAAATCAGACGATCCGGATTGCTGGTCAGACGTCCACCGAGACAGGGCAGTGCCACCGCGGGAAATTCCAGGCCCTTGGAGGCGTGAATGGTCATAATCTTGACGGCGTCGCGACTGTCCAGAGGCGCCTCCGCTTCCTTCATGCCAAACTCTCGCATAGCGCTTAAATTGAGGGCAAATTCACCGCAGCTCATGTGTTCATTTTCGCGGGCCAGATGAGCAATTTTCCAGACATTGCGCGATCTCTGCTTGCCGTCTTCGGAGGCCAGCAAAACAAGGTCGTATCTTGTCAAAGTGATGATTTTGTGGACCAGCTCACCCAGGGGCAGCAGGGAAGCATAGTCGAGCATGGTGCGCAACGTCGCCACCGCCTGCATCAGCGACTGACGGTCCCCGGAATAGCCCCGCTCCCCGGCACCATCGCCGGCCATCGCCTTGACCCCCTCGGTCAGCAATACCCAGAGCGGTTTCTTGCTTTTCTTAGCATTGGCGGCCCCGGCAGGCGCGCCGATCTGACCAAGGGCCACTTTGTGAATCAAGTCATCGGTCAGAGGACAGAGCGGTGATCGCAAAACGGCCAGTAAAGAATGGCTGTCCTTGGGATTATCGAGGAAGCGGAAAAGATTTTCAAAATCAGTCACTTCCTGCCGCCGCAAAAATCCTTTGCCACCAAAAGTGACATAGGGAATACCGGCGCGCGGGAAAATTTCTTCGAATTTATCGAAGTCCGAATTGCGTCCGACAAGAACGGCGAAGTCACCATATGTGATGGCCCTGCTGCCCCCGCCTTTTTCTTCGATGCGCTCACCGCCGTCCACCTTGGACTTGATCCAGTGCGCCACCTGACAGGCTTCCAACTGATCGGGAGAAAGACCGGAGTCGTCTTCGGGATCGGGATCAAAAAGCACCACATCAATGGCCGCCGGAGAAATCTCTCCTTCGGGCGGCTCAGGTTTTGTCCGGGCCGGCTCCAGAGCTTCAAAAGCGGCTACATAAGGTAAAACAGCAGGATCGCCGTCAAGCAACTGCGAAAAGACTTCATTGACAAAGGCAACCACATCAGGATGGCTGCGAAAAGATTTAGTCAACTGAGTTACAAGCGACTCGCCGGACATGCCCGTGCTCTGAGCGCCCATGCTCTGCTTGCGCAGGTTGAAGGTGGCCACGTCGGCGCCCTGAAACTTATAGATGGACTGCTTATCGTCGCCGATGAAAAAGACCCGCGTCTCGGGACCGGCCAGGCACATGAGCAGCTCCGCCTGGACATGGTTGGTGTCTTGAAATTCATCGACCAGAAGCGCCTTCACCTTGTCGTTGAAATAACTGCGGGCCTGGGATCCTTCTTTGCTCAGACAGAGACGAGCACGCCCGATCAAATCGTTATAGTCGAGGGCGGTGCGCTTTGTTTTTTCATTGTCATAGTACGTTTTAGCCAGCTCATAAAGCCGCACCATACCAAGGATCATTTCCATCGCCAGGTCGTCCTCGGGCACAAGACCCTGGGGCACCCTGGCAAGAGCATCTTTTGCTGTGTCCTTCAAAATCTTGAGCTGCGCCCGCAAAGCCTTGGGCTCGGGTTTGTTGCCGCCGACATTGCCGACGGTAAAAGTGGCCAACTCCTCCAGCGCCTTCCAGGCCTCTGCCTGCTCTCCCGAAAAAATAGTGCCGCAGCAAGATAGAACAACCTGCCGGGCATTCTCCAGAGCGTTCTTGGGATCAGCGTGGGGATTGGCCTCAATATAGTTGCAGGCACGCCGGAACTCACGGTTTGTGCGGAGCGCGGCCAGCTCCTGCCGCTGGACATGCATAATGAAATTTTTAGCGTGATTGAGCAGACCTTCCACACTCAAGTCGGGAATGACCTTGAGCGCTTCTTCAAACTGCATCGAAGCTTTGATCAAAGATTGCAGGGTGCTCTGAATACTTTCTATATTGTCGGAGGAGAGAAGCTTGTATTCATAGCTGTCGCGCGACCCGGCGATGACCATCCGCAGCGCATGGGTGACGGCATCCTGAGCCAGCTCGGTCGAGGTCAGCTCATCCAGCACCTCAAACTCGGGGTCGATACCGGAGTCCGCCGGATAGGCCTTGAGAATGGACTCGCACTGCGAGTGAATAGTACCGATTCTGGCGCTGTCCACCTCAGCCAGACAATCGAGCCAGCGCTGATGGTCACCCTCCTGCGGGTCCTTGCTCAGCTTCAAAAATCTGGCCTTGAGACGCGAGCGCATTTCAAAGGCGGCCTTACGGGTAAACGTAACGGCCACAATATTTGAGAGTGTAATGCCGGGAAATTTGCGCAAAATTTCCACATAGCGCTCCACCAGCACATGCGTCTTGCCCGAGCCCGCCCCGGCCGAGACCAGGACATTTTTATCAACGCTGTGAGCGGCAATTTGTTGTTGTTCGGTAAGCATCAGTCGCCGCCTCCGCTTCTGGAGCCATCGCGCTCGGCCTCTCTTTCTCCCAGACCGCCGGTCTTTTTCAACTCTGTCACGCGGCAGACCTGGAAATGATCACAGGTATTGCAAACGTCGGGACTGGAGGGTTTGATACTGAAATTACCGCGGGCTGCCGCTTCCACAAAGCGGACGATGTTTTCTTCGACAATTGAGATGACGTCGATTTCGTTTCTTTCAAAATCGATGCTGCCGGTTTTTTCCCCCGAAGAAATACTGAGGAAGCTACCACCGCTGACGGTGGCACCAGGCTGAATCGATCTTTGCACCGCCAGGGCATAGATGGGCAACTGCATATTGCGCCCTTCTATCGCTTCTTTTTCACTGATACGACCGGCCCCGGACTTGTAATCGACAACGCGCCAGGTGCCGCTGTCCCCAAGGTCCAGGCGGTCGATAAAGCCGCGGATTTTCACTTCCCGCCCGCCGGATTTTATTACCAGAGCTGGAGCGCCGTCTTTTTCCCTGCTCTCAAAACCAAATGCTTTCTCCAGCAAAACCGGGCGGAAATTTTCGGAACTGTTGAGGGCCCGGGTAAGCTCCATTTCAAAAAATCGTCTGAGGCGGAAGTACAATTCGTTCTTTTCGTATTGCCAGAATTCACTTTGCTTGAATGGCTTTTCAGTCTCCAGCCAGTGAATGGCGTCGGCGATACTCTGTTCGAATATATCTCTGACTCTGGCACCGTCGGGGGAGACAATCGTCAGCCCGGCCTCATTCAAGCGAGAGTAAAAGTACTCCAGCACCTTGTGATAAAGCTGTCCCTTAAGAAGCGCGTCCAGACCTGCCTCCGGCTCGGCCAGTCGATCGATCTCCAGCACATTCGAGACCCAGAAGCGAAAAGGACATTTGCCGAAATCGTTGAGTTTACTGACACTCCACATATCCGGCAGGTCAACCCTGGCCCCGCCCACGCGCACCTGCTCGCTGATATCCCCGTTCCATTCGCGCGAGCGGCCCCGGGAGGCGGCCATTGAACGCGCCTTCACCACCTTGAGCGGCTCACTCAGTTTCTCCAGCAAATCATGAATAGCGGAAAGCTCGGGCAGTTCGGTCAGCTCCGGCGACACCCCGCTCTCGTCGGGCGGCAGCACCCCACCGGTATACCAGAGCACACCATTAGTCAGGTCCAGACTGGAGACCGGCTGCAGGACGGCATTTTCATTAGGCACGATATAGGGCACCTGGGCCAGCACATTATCATCCCCCTGGCTGATGAAAAAAGATGGTGTCAGCTCTTCGCCCAGGACATCAAAAAGTGGACTGGAAATAAACAGGCTGTCGGTGGCTCGCTCCAGCAAAGATTTATAGAGTGAAATTTCAAATGAATCATGACTGCGGGGGTTTTCGATATCGATACCGTAGGTCATCCATTTGTGCACTTCGTCCCGACTGAGGAAGCCGGCTTTCTCGCCCTTTCTCGGGAACTCGCCTTCCACCAGGCCAGCGACAAAGATACAGGCAAATTTGCGATTGGGCACAAGATCGGCGCCGCAGACGGTGACAGCACCGGCGGTGGCATTAGGTCTGCGGAAGTTAGCCTGCTCCAGGGATTTTTCCAGCCGTTCGACCAGTGACTCATAGCCAAGATTACGATCGCCGTAGTTGAGGCCGACCAGATTTTCTTCCAGTATCAAAGCCGACAGCACCTTGCGAAACTCAAAGAGCGCCTGATTCTCTTCCCAGACAACCAGGGGATCGGCGTACTCGTCGTCATTGGGCAAAATCAATAAATCATCGATGATGTCTTCTACCCAGGAGACAAAGGCGGTGAAAGACATAACACCAGCAGGCGGCGTCAGTCTGTCAAAAAATTTGACCAGGGCCTGATGAGCCTCAGCACCGTCGCCGAGCCAATCGGCGCGCCCACTGACCACCAGGCGATTGAGAGAATCATCATCGATGACTTCAACGTCGCCGTGGGTGAGGCCGAGATATTCCAGATTGCAAAAGGGGCTACCAAGAGTGCGCACCACCTCCTGGCGCACAAAATCATTGCCGTTGAGCCGGAGCAGACGCATCAGATATTTGATCAAAGGCACCGATTGAAGTTCAATCGCTTCGTCCAGATAGTAGCTGATCTGGCCCTTCTCAAAAGCGGCTTTAATGGCCGTCAGGTAGGGTTTGACCGAGCGCACGACAACAACCGCGCTTTCCGGATCGAGACCGGCATCAAGCTCGGCTTTGAGAGAACGCACCACTTCATCCATTTCCATCATGCGATCAAGAGAACGCCACATCGTCGGCTGCGCCGGACTGAAGTCGGCAGTTGCCGGCAGCTCGATTTTTTGCAGGCGTTGACCAAAGATCTCATTCAATTCGCGGATGCTCTTTTCCTTCCAGCGATAGTCGTCCTCGGTCTGCCGATATCGGTTGTCCTCATCGCCGGCGGAGCCGCTCTCGCCGGGGAAGAGATAATCGAAACAAATTACCGTGCGGTCGGCCTGCTCGGAGAGCGCACTCAAGACCTGCAGCTGCAGCCGATTGAAGCGGTCAAAACCATCGACGGCGAGAAAGCCCAGGGACAGAACCGAAGAGTCGAGATTGTTCAAAATTTCGCGCGTCTTGTAGGCCAGTTTGCGCTCGTCGTAGATGCCCAGGCGCTCAAGCTCCAGCCAGTAGGCCTCGTAGATACGCGCCAGCTCCATATAGCGAGCATTGGTGGCGGCGGAGCGTGAGAGTATGCTGACGACTTCGCTCGGTGCATAACCGGCGCGCTCCAGCTCATCAATGAGCTCGAGAATACCGGCATGGGTACCGGGGAAATGGGCCACGTCGGCCAGATTTTCCAGACGCCCGGCGGCCTTTACTTCACTGATGGCTTTTTCTAAAACCGCCGGTCGCAGCGGATCCGGCAGTATACGAAAACTCTGCCCGGTCTGGCGCAGGACAAAGTGACAGAGCTCGTAAAAGGGCAGGATTTTGAGACCGAACAGACCGCTGATGGGCGATGCGGCCGAGAGCCCACGCTCTTTCACAAGAGCCGCCAGGCGCTCTTCCACAAGCTTTTTATAGCGCTGGGAGGGCACCGTCAAAATAGCAGGTCGGGAACGCAGCGGTGCCGCCGCCAGATAGTCGACAAGGCGACCCAGTAAATCCAGCGACTTGCCTGCGCGATAGGGACCGGTGACTAGCTCTACGCTCGATGCGCTCAACTTTTAGGCTTCACCCTGTAAAAATACGTGCCCGCCGAGATTCGAACTCGGGACCTTCGGCTTCGGAGACCGACACTCTATCCAGCTGAGCTACGAGCACACGTTGCACTATTATAGACGCTAAGCGCGCCCGGCTGGCAATAAAGAGCCCGATGCGCCGATTTATTAAGGCCCGGATTGTCAAGCACGACCATCCGCCCCGAGCAGGCAGGGCATTGTCAAGCCAGAATCAGCAGTCTACTCATGCCACCACCGGCGGTGCATCAATTACTGCGCACCATTTCTTCCAGTGCATTCATATTATGGATGGTGACACGCTTGGACTCGATTTCTATCCAGTGGCTGTCCCGGAAACGATTCAGTATCTGAGTCACCGTCACCCGCGAAGATCCGACCATATCGGCTATCTCTTGATGCGTCAGGGGAAACTCCACGCGCACGCCGTGGGGCGTGACCTTGCCATGGGTATCGGCCAGGGTGAGGAGCAGACGAGCGACACGGCTGGGCACCTGACGGAAGACCAGGTCTTCGATACGGGCCTGGGCCTGTTTCAGCCTGTCCCCGACAATACCTATAAAGCGCAGGCCAAATTCAGGGTTTTCGCGCACAAAATTGAGAAAAGACTCTTTGCTAATTTGATAGATGCGAGCATCTTCAAGGGTTTCGGCGTAACTGTCGTGCTCTCCTATCTCCCAGGCCGCCTCGCCAATCATGTCCCCGGGGCCAAGCAGAGCCAAAATCACGGTTTTGCCTTCAGTTGACAGCCTGGTCACTCGCACCCGACCTTTCTCTATAAAATAGATCGAGTCGCAGGCGCCGCCGGGCGAAAAAATAGTGTGGTGTTTAGGCAACTCCAGCTCTTCCAGAATGCCCAGAAGGCGCCCGAGCTCAACAGGGTTGAAGGATTCAAAGATTTCGCTGTGCCTCAAGCTGAAAAGCCGTTGCGCACCTTTCATTAAAACCTCCCTGAAGTCATCCGGGCCCCCATAGAATGGGCGTGAGAAGTCATACGAAACTTTCCCACCGGCACGATTGAACTTTGCCGCTGCTAATTACGTTATCTGTATTACCCTTCGGACGAATCTTTGTTGGGTAACAACCTTTTTATACCCCCACCCCCCTTTTTCTAACTTTGCTCAAAAATCGGAAAAGGGGATGGACCAGGTATGGAAAGTTTGCATAACGGATCGGCCTCGATCGCATATACACTAGACTGCATGCGGGTTTCCCTCGGCACTTTTAATAAGTTTGCCGGACCAAAACCGTTATAATCTGGCTCGCGTACCTGGATTAAGAATCGGTCGCTCGCATTTCAAAGGTGTTGTCGGTTGGGCGTCGGCTTAGCCTTCTAGCTTATCTATTTGAGGAGATTTAATATGGCGTTAGGCACTAAAGAGAAAAACCAAGTGGATAAAGATAAAGCCGCTGAAAAAGCGTTGAAATCCGCCCCATCAGTCGACAACAAAAACAAGGACAAAGACGGAGCCCCTTCCCAGGAGCGTCTCAAGGCCCTCGGACTGGCCCTGGACAGCATCAAGAAGCAGTACGGCGACGGCTCCATCATGAAGCTGGGCGATAGCCGCCACGGCGCAGTGGAAGTAATCTCCACCGGCGCCCTTTCCCTGGACGTGGCTCTCGGCGTCGGCGGCCTGCCCAAGGGCCGTATCATCGAAATCTACGGACCGGAATCCTCCGGTAAAACCACCCTGGCCCAGCACGTGGCCGCCGAAGTCCAGCGCAAAGGCGGCATCGCCGCCATCGTGGACGCTGAGCACGCCATGGACCCGGAATATGCCCGCGCCCTCGGCGTAAACGTAGATGAGCTGCTCATCTCTCAGCCAGACACCGGTGAACAAGCTCTGGAAATCACCGAACAGCTGGTGCGCTCCGGTGCTGTTGACGTTGTAATCGTAGACTCGGTCGCCGCCCTCGTACCCAAAGCTGAAATCGAAGGCGAAATGGGCGACAGCCTCCCCGGTCTGCAAGCCAGATTGATGAGCCAGGCCCTGCGCAAACTCACCGGTATCGTCAGCAAGACCAATACCATGGTCATTTTCATCAACCAGTTGCGTCAAAAGATTGGCGTCATGTACGGCAATCCTGAAACAACAACCGGTGGCAACGCGCTCAAGTTTTACGCTTCCATCAGACTCGATATCCGCAAGATTGAAACTCTGAAAAAAGACGGCGTAGAAATCGGCAACCGCGTCAAAGTCAAAGTAGTCAAAAACAAAGTGGCTCCGCCTTTCCGCATTGCCGAATTCGACATCATTTACGGCCGCGGCATCAACACCGCCGGTTGCATTCTCGATATCGGCGCCGAAATGGACATCATCAAAAAATCGGGCACCTGGTTCAGCTACAAAGAAGAGCGCATCGGTCAGGGACGTGACCAGGCGCGCACCTTCCTCGAAGCTCATCCCGACATGCTCAAGGAAATCGAAACCCGAGTCAAGGCCGAAATCGCTCAGGGCACACCAATGCCCGCTAAAGAAGCCAAGGTAAAGGACAAAGACAAGGACTAATCAGTCCTTAGCGAGACAAACACGGGGCTGGGGTGATGGCAAACTCACTCCAGCCCTTCTTCTAGAGTTATCGATTTAAAATCTGCGAGTCAGTCCCACGGTCAGCAAAAGCACGAGCAAGAAGAAAAAACGCAAGCCTGTCCCGCCAAAGACAGACAAAGCCGCTCCACCGAAAAAGCCCTGGGCGGGGCAGCTGATCACCGCCGCGGTGAGCGGGACAATACTCGGCCTGGCCTGTCCCGGCTTTGAACAATGGTATCTGGCCTGGGTCGGCCTGGCCCCTTTCTTTCTGCTTATAGCCATCGATCAGGCAAGCTGGAAGCGCATGCTCACAGCCTTTGTCTACGGCCTGGCCTACAATCTGACCTACCTGCACTGGTATCTGGGCCTCGCCCCCTTAGACTGGCTGGGCTTCCCCGGCATTCAGGGCAATTTACTGGCCAGCTGCGCCTGGCTCATCGCCTCCACCCATCAGGCTCTGGCCTTTGGATTTTTCGCCCTGGCCGCCGGCAAAATTCCAATGAGCGGCTCTTTTACATTTAAAAAAGCCGGCGACCAGTGGCAGTTACCGGCTCTCGTTTGCCTGCCGCTTCTGTGGATTTTGATCGTCAATCGCATCTGCAATGCCCAGGACCTCATGGGTGTCCCCTGGACCCAGCTCGAATACACACAATACAAACAAACTTTCCTGCTCCAGGCCGCTTCCATATTTGGAGGCATCGGTGTCTGCGCCTTGATGGTGATGGTCAATGTCACCCTGGCATCGCTCTTTGCCACATTTAAAAACAAGGCCGACTTCAAACCATTGCGCGCCCAATCGAAAGAAGCAGCCTACTACCATTGCCTCGGTGCGGCCCTGATCGTGGCGGCGTTTGGGGCCATTGGAATATGGCAAACCGATATCGGTAGAGTTGAAGCGACAACACCGGTCGCCGTTATCCAGGGCGGCATAAATATAGACATGCAAAAGAGTCAGCGCACTTATTCGCTGAGCGACCTGACCAAGATTTACGACGGGCTTCTGGCCGGATGCAAAGACGAGCTCTGCATCATGACCGAAGGAGCGCTTCCCACTTATTTAAAAAACGAAGAAAGCACGAAAGCCTGGCTCAGCAATGAGGCAAAGTCGAGAAACCTGGAGATCGTAGTCGGCGCCATGGATAAAGATGGTGCGGGCCATCCCTACAACGCCGCCTACGGCATCACCAGTAGTGGCACATTCCTGTCTCAGGTTTATCACAAACGATATCTGGTGCCGTTTGGCGAATACACCCCACTTTTAGTCGAATACTTCCCCGAATGGATTAAGCGCTGGACCAACACCCCGGCCGGCGGTGGTTTTGCCTCTGGGAAAGAGGCTGTGAACTTTCCATTTAATGTCGGCAAGATTGCACCATTAATTTGCTTCGAATGCATCTCCCCCGAACAAACCGCCAGAAGCTGCCGGGAAGGCGGCCAGCTGCTGGTTAACGTCTCGGATCTGGCCTGGTTTCATAAATCCGACTGCGGCCTGCAAATGGTCGCATTCTCGGTCCTGCGGGCCATAGAGAACAGACGCTACCTTGTTTTTGCCGCAAACACCGGCCCCTCTGCGGTAATTGACACTAGCGGTAGAATAAGTAAATATTGCCCTCAAGGTGGCGATCCTGTGATGAAGGGCCGCGTGGGATTTAATCCTCACACCAGCTTCTTTTCTCTGTGGTACAGATAGTAAAAATCTCCGTCGGCTGTGACTAAATACTTTTCGCTTCGGGTAACTCGGTAACATGGCCCCTGAAACTTCAAATCGGACCCGCGTCTCTATCGCCCTGGCGGCACTGATTGCCGTCGCAGGATTTTGCGGCAGTATGGCCGCCCCCGATCCGGTTGCGGCCCAGAACAATAAAAATGAAACCACCCGCACGGCCAAACTGAGCGAAAGCCCCGAGGCCTCCTCCGAAATCATCAATAAACAGCTCAAATCGACGATGGGTAATATGCCAATTAACCTTGCGGCACTCTACGAGTACGACCCGCCCAATGTGAAGCTGTCGAAAGCCTCAACCGATATCGTTATAAATGCACCGCAACAATACGTCTGGGATAAGCTCACCAGCTTTCACACCTATCCCAAACTTTTCCCTCGTCTTAAGACCTGTCAGGTTGTTAAGAAGGAGGGAGATTTGATTCTGATTGAGAGTCTGCTCAAGCCGCAAATGTTTGTGACGCAGCCCTGCCAGCACACCATTAATGATCTGGAAGACAAACCGGATAGCCTCAAATGGAAGTTGACCGACGGCAACTTCAAGGCGGTCGAGGGCGAATGGAAACTTAAATCAATAGATGACGGCCAGCACACACAAGTCAAGTACACGATGGAAGTGGATCCTGGCCCGCTCATTCCGCGGCCGGTAATTGTCATGGCGCTGAAGATGATTCAAAGAGAAGCGGTTTCGAGCGTCAAATCATCGGTTGAGCAGGAATACGCCGCGGCCATGCAAGCCAAGGGCAGAAACATTTCCAATACCAGCTCAACTGTGCCGCACGGCTAAAGCCAGAAGCGCAAAAGGCTAAAAACCTTCGTTTAGTCGCCGACTTTTGTTGCAGTCGGTACCGAAATCTCAAGCACGGTCTTACCGGCTTCATTTTTGATTGCGCTGATGGAGCCCATGGCAACCTCACCCCAGCGAACCGAACGGGGGGTCATGCCTTCGCCCTGCTGCATCACTTTGACATATTCATTCTTGTCGTTTTTGCGTTGCAGTGAGCCTTCCACTTCAACGACCAGGGTTGTCACGCCATCTTTGCGTTTGGGGCGCCCGGCAAATCTGCCCTTGGCTATTTCCGTCCAGTTTTGATTAGTAGTATTGGTGCCAAGGCCCCATTCCAGGACTTGCACAGGCTTACTCAGTCTAATCATGAAAGAAACCTCACGCTTCAAAGGCCGAACGGCCCTTTCGATCTACTAAAGTGACAATTACCGCAAGGAAAAACGTTAGCATATTTGGGCACTGACGGCCAATTTTATTTGTTTTCAGATACGGATTTTTGCTTACTTTTGCTTGGCCTTAAGACCTTCGGCGATAGCCGGCAAGCAATCACTCAGGGGCACCTTGGGCGCGCCAAAAAGTGATTTAGCGAGCGCACCACTGCCGGCCGAATCAGCAATGAGAATTTGAGCCAGCTCCAGATCGATTGTGTTCTTGGGCAAACCCTTCGCCACCATATCAAAAACTTTTCCCGACAATTGACTGGGGATAGTCATGACGCGATCCGAGAGCTCAAGGGCATCGCGCACTTCCTGCAAAAGCTCGGAGAGCGTAAATGAATGAGGACCGACGATGTCGATTATCTTGCCCACCGACTCTTTCATGTAGATCGAATCAACGATGGCATTGGCTACTTCCACAACATGCACCGGCTCGACTTTGTTGAGGCCGCTGCCGACAACCGGTAGAAATGGTTTGAAGGTAACGAGCGGCTTAATCGTGTCTATGAGCGGGAAGCGCTCACCAAACAAATAAGACGGCCGGAAAATTGTCCAGTAGAGCGAGCTGTTCTGCACCAGTTTGTCGCCTTCGTATTTGGTGCGCAGATATTCACTGGGACTCTCATCGCGCGCGCCGAGACAACTGACCTGCACATATCGCTGCACGCCAAACTCAACAGCCAGAGCGAGAAGTTTTTCAACCAGTTCAAAATTGACATAGGAAAATGTACTGTCGCGTTTCTGCCTGGTGATGCGGAAGCTGCCCGACAAATTGATGATGGCATCAACATCGACCATCGCCCGCATCAAGACTTCGTCGTCTTCAAAGGCACCGACAGTGACCTTGATGCCCTGCTTGCGATACTGACCCAGATTGGATTCGCGCCAGTCGCCGGATCCGCGGGTGAGCAGCTTGATTTCATAACCGCGCTCAAGCATGACCGGCAAGACTTTACTGCCCAAAAATCCGGTCCCGCCAATTACAAGCAGCAACTAAAGACCCCTTTCTTAGAAGCCAATTCTCATACCAGTACCGATGCCACCAAATCTAATACCACCGGTACCGTAGCCGTAAGGGCTGATCCCACCCATACCGTAGGGCGAAAAGCCATTGTTGAAGCCATTAAAGCCGCCCATCGGCATGCCCATGCCACCACCATATACCGATCCATACGGGTAACCGCCGTAGGCGCCGCCGAGTGGCACGCCACCCATGCCGATGCCACCAAGCTGGGTGTTACCCAGGCCGATGCCTCCCAGTCCCAGGCCACCGATAGGCACACCGCCCATGGGGACTCCGGTGTAGACAGGCATGCCGCTGTAAGCCGAAGACCGACCGACGACAGCGCCGGTGGAAGGATTGATCAAATTACCGGTCATGGTGTCGACCAGATAGCCGGTCGAAGGATCAGTACGCATCATGCCCTGATTGACGTTATAACCGCCGGTGAAACCACCCGAGAGAGCGTTGCCTATACCATTGATGATTTTACCCAGGCCCTTGGGCTGCTGTTGCTGAACCATACCGCCGGACATGCTGGAGCCCATGCCCATCGAGCCGGCACCAATGCCAAGCGAGCTTCCCATGCCGCCCATGCCGCTCAGTCCATTCATGCCGGGCTGACCCATGGAGTAGGCATCATCATCGGATGAGCCGGAAGAGCTGGACGAAGATCCGCTGCCATAGCCAAGATTGACGTCATCATCAATCCAACCGCTCGGACGTTTGCGACTGCCGCCGCCGGATCCACCGGAGCGAGAACCGCGACCCGAAGCCGATGCTGTGCTGCTATCGTCAGCCAGAGGTACTTTCTGCACCAATCGCGCCACACGTTCGGGCAGAGAGAGAGCGCTCTGAGCATCGGTGTCTTTTGGGAAAACCGTTTTTTCCAGGCGGCCGACTCTGGCAATAAGTGGATCGTTGCCGTAGGTCTTGCCGAGCACGGCAGTCTCGAGTTTTGTCACCTGATTGTTTAAGCCGATAGGGTTATTCATAACCGGCGGACGCGAACTGTCATCATCGGCGGCAGCGCGGGAACGTCCCGAGCCGGCAGGTGGAGCGACCGGCGGAGCCGCGTCGGACGTCGGTGCTGCGGCGGCCTTATTACGATTGCGACCGATGTTGGAAGGCGGCGGAGTCATGGCCAGGTCAGCTGCCGAGGGCACCGAACGGTCCGATGAACCGAAGGCCGACCCCATAGAACCAGATGACCCCAGAGAACCGGACGAGCTGCGGCCCATGCCGTAGGCGCCGGATGCGCTATTGCCAAAACTGCGGCCGGCGGAAGTGCCGGACATGCCGAAGGCGCCAGAAGCCTGGCCGCCGGTATTGCCGGTGGCACCGATACCGAAGGCGCGCTTCAGGTCCTGACCTACATCTCTACCGCTGAAGCTTCTGCCGTCGTCGCCGTCAGCGCGAGCAACGGGCTCGGTGCGGCGGGGCACAGGAAAAGCACGCCCGGTATCGTCGTCTTCATCGTTCCAATCAGCACCGGCCGGGGCCTGCTTGGCTATATCAACATTTGTTTTTTCCTTGAGCGCGTCGACTCTTTCACTCAAATCGGTGAAGCGCGAGGGGCGGCCAAAGACCTTTGTTTCAAGACGATTGAGTCGATCGCCGACAGCTTCACTGGCATAGTCGCGATTAAATAGATGCTGTTCAAGCGCCGTCACAGCAGGGTATTTACTTTCACCCGCCAGCACTTTTGTGGCCACCGGGCCATCAGCGTCACCGTCGGCACTGGACGGCGTCGAGCTGGGACGCGATCCCGAGGCGGCGCGCTTGCCGGATGAACGATTACTTACATTAGGAGCCGGCTCGGAAGAAGCAGTCTCCGGCGCCGGCGCATCGGCGTCCGCCGGCAGATCATTGAGGTTAGGCACAGTGGCGGCAAGATTTTTCAGTCTTTCGGCGTCATCACCGGTCTTAGCTTCACCAAAAATCATCTTCTCCAGACGTTCGAGCCTTGTGCCGTCATCATCCTTTGGATATGTATGCTTAAAAAATTTCACCTCAAGTTTTGCCAGTCGATCGTCCTGACTGATTGAGGCATAGGCCGGCAAACCGGCGAAGGTGGCAGTGACAACCGCACCACCGAGGCTCACGCCAAGCGCCACGGATGCAGCCAGAAGGCCACGGGCGATTGATTTGAAGCGATTAAATTTTTTGACCGAAGACTTAGCGTACATTCTCAAAATCCCAGCAACAGACTCATATTACCACTCTTTTCAAGACCACTTTATCTAACTCTACTGGTTGCTAAGTGAAGATAGGGAGGAGACTGACCATCCATGTGTCAGAATACGAAGCCTGCAAACAATTTAGAGGGAAATCTCATGCGCTCGAGCAAAACCAAACAGGGCAGCTCCGTCAAGGAGCTTAAACTTGATGGTCACAGCCTGACATTGGAACAGGTGGAATTGGTTGCCCGGAACAACGCCAGAGTTGCTCTCTCGGCGGCGGCGCAAAAGCAGATAGATAAGTCGCGCGCCATAGTCGATCACTTTCTCGAGCGTCGCACGGTCGTTTACGGCATCACCACCGGCTTTGGCAAGTTTAAGGATGTATTCATCCCGCCCGAGCAGACAGAACAATTGCAGCGCAACTTTCTGATGTCACATGCTTGCGGTGTTGGTCCGGCTTTCACCGAGGACGTCACCCGCGCCATCACATTGCTCCGCGCAAACGCTCTGGCTAAGGGCTTTTCCGGCATCCGCAAAGAAGTGGTGGAATTGCTCCTCGCCCTCCTCAACAGCGGCGTGCATCCTGTGATTCCCGAGCAGGGCTCGGTTGGCGCCAGCGGAGATCTGGCACCGCTATCACATCTGGCTCTGGTTTTGACCGGCGAAGGCACTGCCGTCTACAACGGTAAAACAGTGAGCGGCAAAGAAGCCCTGGCGCTGGCCGGACTCAAACCGGTCGTCTTGAAAGCAAAAGAAGGTCTGGCCCTGACCAACGGCACCCAGGTGATGGCCGCGCTGGGCTCGCTCGTGGTGCTGGAAGCCGAGCGTCTAGCAAAAATGGCGGACATCATCGGCGCCATGTCATTGGAAGCACAACTGGGCTCCTGCAAGGCTTTCAGCCCACTGGTGCATGAGATCAGACCGCATCCCGGTCAACTGGCCTCCGCTCGCAATCTCATGCGCCTGCTGGAAGACAGCGAGCTGATGGAAAGTCACAAAGATTGCCCCATGGTTCAGGACGCCTATTCACTGCGCTGCATGCCGCAGGTGCACGGCGCATCGAGACAGGCTTTTAAACACGCAAGAGAAGTACTGGAGATTGAAATCAACTCCGCTACAGACAATCCGCTAGTTTTTGAAGGTGAAGTAATCTCCGGTGGAAACTTCCACGGGCAGCCGCTCGCCCTCATGCTCGATTATCTCGGCATCGCCCTGGCGGAGCTGGCCAATATCTCCGAGCGTCGCACCGAAAGACTGGTCAACCCCGCTCTTTCCAACGGTTTGCCGGCCTTTCTGACAAGAGACGGTGGTATCAACAGCGGTATGATGATCGCTCAGTACACCGCCGCCGCCCTGGTATCGGAAAACAAAGTACTGGCGCATCCAGCCTCGGTCGACAGCATTCCCACATCGGCCAATCAAGAGGACCATGTCTCAATGGGCACCATCGGCGCGCGCAAGGCACGCACGATTTTGCAAAATGTCCGGCGCGTAATGGCCATCGAACTCCTCTGCGCCGCGCAAGGCCTGGACCTGCGTACAGGCTCATTGCCGGATGAATTGAGCAGCCAAAATATGCTCGCTCTATCGGGCTCGCGCCGCAACAACGAAGCAAAATTTACCCCGGGCCACTTGTCAAAAGGGGCACTCAAGGCCGGTCGCGGTGTAGACGCTGCCTATCACCTGGTACGCAAGCACATAGGTCACCTGGAAGTGGATCGCGAAATCCATCTGGACATCGCCGCCGCCGAAAAACTTATCGCTTCAGGAGCCATTCTTGACTGCGTCGAAGAATGCATCGGCGCACTGGAATAGTCAGACAAATATCTCTGTGATATTATTTCTAGTCCGTCGGATCACTCTGACTGTACGGGCGTTTGGCGCAGTGGTAGCGCAGCACGTTCACATCGTGAAGGCCGGGGGTTCAAATCCCTCAACGCCCAGATTTTTAGCCACCTTGACAAGAAGGTCGCCCGGTAATACACTTTGCAAGGCAGAGCTTTTTTCTGCCTGGACCACACTTAGTAAGACAATTGGGCACTCAGCGACGAGCTCTTTCCGGGCTCGACGTTCAAGCTTGTACCTCCGGCAATTTTGTCGGGGACAGCGGCCACAGCGCTGATCTGCTTCGCATTTACCACCACAATGTCGCGCGCCGCGGTTCTTAACAAAGGACCCCGGGTCGTCACGATTGCCACACCCAGACCGGGACTTGTAATCACAAGTCAGGCAGCCGCTCGCGACAAATTAAGGAGCGTTTTATGAACACCATTGAAGAAAATATCGGAGAAATTTGCAGCCAGCAAACAGCCTCGCCACCAAGACGAAGTCCACTGGTCAAAGGGACATACAAATTAAAGGCAAGCAAGCTACCCAGCAAACCAGGCACTCACAATCAGCTCAAAACACACCTCAAGGCAGCAATCGCCGTGCTTACTGTGAGCGCCTCGATGATGGGTACAATTTCCACAATCGCGGGCTTTGCCCGATCTATGACACCGCCCCCGGTGACACCGCAAGCGCCATTATTAGTGGCCACAAACGCAGCGCCGGCTCCGGTAGTGGCACCGATAGATAACGACTTCAGCGGACTGATGGCCCTGAGCAAAGACGGCACAAGGCTCGGTCAATGTCCCCTGGCCGGTACAAGAGTTGACGCCAAACTGAGCGGCTACGTCGCTCGTGTCAACATCACCCAGACCTACGCCAATCCTTACCAGCACAAGATAGAAGCCGTCTACAATTTCCCAATGTCCGACGAAGGCGCCGTCGACGACATGACGATGACAATCGGCGACCGCGTGATCAAAGGCAAAATCACAACGAGAGAGGAAGCCAAACAGATTTACGACCAGGCCAACCAGGCCGGTCATGCTGCGGCTCTCCTCGACCAGCAGAGGACCAATATTTTTACGCAACATGTGGCCAATATCGAGCCTGGCAAAACAATAGTCGTAAAAATTTCCTACGTGGAGCTGCTCAAATTTGAAGACGGGCGCTACACATTTAGCGTGCCGACAACCATAGGGCCCAGATTTTATCCCACGGCAAAAGACGGCAATGAAATCAACAACGCCTCCAACAAACTGGCGGCGATCATGACCGCAAATCTCCAGGCGCCGGCTATAAACCTGCCTACCTCGAAGTTAGCAGTCAATGTTGATATCGATGCCGGTCTGCCCATAACAAACGTCAACTGCAAATCCTATCCGGTCCTGATAAATAGCCAGAGCGCAAGCCATTCGACAGTCGCACTGAACGACTCCTACGCTCTGCCCAACAAAGACTTTGTCCTGACCTACGACCTCGACCACGCCGAGTCGGTCCAGAGCGGCTACCTTGCCTGCCGCGATCCTAAAGCACCGGACAAAGACGGCTATGCCACATTTATGTTGATGCCGCCGGCAAAGGTGACAGGGCAAAATGCCGCCCCCAAAGAAATGATCTTCCTCCTCGATTGCAGCGGCTCCCAGAGCGGGCCACCAATCGAAAAAGCAAAAGAAACCATGCACTACATTGTTGATCATATGAATCCTAACGATACCTTTCAGCTGCTGGCCTTCAACGAAGGAGTCAGCACACTATCTCAGGAACCGGTGCATGCAAACGCCCATGAGCGAGAGAAAGCTCACAGTTTTATCTCGAGTTTGCAAGCGCAAGGCGGCACATGGATGGCGGAAGCAGTAGAACAAGTCCTGCACCGGAAGTCGCGCGCAATCGACGACCTGAAACGCCTGCGCATAGTGACCTTCATGACCGACGGCTATGTCGGCAACGACGTTGAAATCATGGACATGGTCAAAAAGGAAAGGGGCGAATCTCGCTGGTTTACCTTCGGCACCGGCAGCAGTGTCAACCGCGCTCTGATAGACAACGTGGCCAGACTTGGCGGTGGTGAGGCGGACTACGTGCTGCTCACTCAATCGGCCGAGGAAGTCGGTAAAAAATTCTACTCCAGGATCTCCAGTCCGGCCCTGACCGATGTCCAATTGAAATCCGAAGGACTCAACTTGTATGACGTCTATCCCAAACAAGTTGCAGACGTCTGGGCAAACAAGCCGCTCTACTTCACAGCTCGATATAAAAGTGGGGCCAACGGTAAGGTGACTCTGACCGGATTTGCCCAGGGCAAACCGTACTCCCAGACACTGGACGTGGTACTTCCGGCTGAGGACACCCGGCATGCGTCGGTAGAGAAAATCTGGGCCCGTCAAAAGCTTACTGACCTGGCGGACCAGGACCTGGAGGGCCTGGCGAGTGGACAAATCAATCCCGACATCAAGAAGAAGGTGACGGCTGTGGCTCTCGCCCACGGCTTGATGTCTGACTTCACGTCCTTTGTTGCAGTGGACAGCGCATTCACCGAGGGCGGTCCATCGAGCCAGGTCGCAGTGCCCAATCTGCAACCGGAAGGTGCCATCAATTCATCATCAACAGGCACCATCAGCGGTGCAATTGGTCTGCAAGGAGCGACAAATGGAACGCTCGCGCCACTAAATGGCGTGCCAGGATCGAGCGGAGCTGAC
>JAFEAV010000026.1 GCA_018266215.1 Cyanobacteria bacterium SZAS LIN-3
CGCCGAAGTCTTTAACTGCGAATCTGACGCTGGGCCGCACTCATATCATCTTTTTGGGGGCGCTTTTCTATTTAGCTTTATAGTAAGAAAAGGATACAAAAAATGGTGAAATGGCGGGAGACGAACCGAGAGCCTCCGGGAGGGAGGTTCTCGGTTCGTATAACAGCGACGAGCGCTAACTATGGCGTCGCTCAGTCACGCGGGCGAATGCGGTGATAGCGCGTGCTGCCGCCATAGAGCATGGAGAAGCCGATGCCCAGAAGAATGGGCTGGACGTAGTTGACCCAGGTGGTGTGGTCGACCAGGGGGTAGAGGACGAAGCCGGCCAGACCAGCGAGCGCGGCGGTGCCGACCACGAGGATGAGGAAGAACCGTCGCGCGCGCCGCATCTGTGGTGACACCACTGGTGGTATCGCGTGCTCTTCGTAGAGTCCACCCTCGTACTTGAAGACGCAGAAGAGGACGGTCATATAGCTGACTGCCAGGGCCAGCAGCGCGATCAGGAATCGCGCCAGGCCGGACAGCTCAGCGGCAGTTTCAATGGACATGTTGTGCTCCTGAAATTGCTGAGAAATCCCGGGGAAAGGCCTCAGAGGAACGATTTGAGGACTTTGCCCGAGCCGCCACCCCGGAGTGCTTCCAGGGCTTTGGCCTCGATCTGGCGGATGCGTTCGCGGGTGACGCTGAAGATCTCACCGACCTCTTCCAGCGTGTGTTCGCGATTGCCGTCCAGTCCGAAGCGAAGAACGATGACCTGGCGTTGCCGGTCGGTCAGCTTCGAAAGCGAGGCGTAAATCCTGGCCTTGAAGTCGGTTTCGACGGCAGCAGCCTCGGGGTTGACGGCGGCGGTGTCTTCCAGTCGGTCGCCAAACTCGGCGTCGCCCTCCAGTACAGGTGTGTTGATGGAAATGGGCTGCTTGGCGTATTCGGCCAGTTCATGCACCTCCTCCAGCGACAGACCCATCTCGGCGGCGACTTGGGCGTCGGTCGGCTGGTTACCGTCGCGCGAAAGTTTAGCGATTACCCGGTTCATGCGCATGATGCGCTGGGCGCTGCGGGCGGGAAGCCTGAAAGCATGGCCGTTTTCGTCGAGATAGCGACCGATGGCCTGCTGCACCCACCAGCGGGCGTAGGTGATGAAGCGAAAGCCGCGCGTTTCGTCGAACTTTTCCACCGCCTTCATCAGGCCGATGTTGCCTTCCTGTACCAGGTCTTCCAGTTGGACGTTGTCGCGCACCTGTTTCCAGGCCACTGAAACGACGTAACGCAGGTTGGCGTTGACCATGGCATCGCGCGCACGGATAGCTTGCGGGCCGCCGGCCTTGAAGATTCGCGTCAGCTCCACTTCCTGGGCGGCGTTGAGCAACGGAAACTTGCGGGCTCGGGCCATGTAAGCCTGAAGAGCAGTCTGTTCGGTGTCAGAGTTATGGCGGGCCTGTGTCATAGCGCAATCCTTCTGAGCTGCGGCGCGGTCCGTGAGACGGTCTCTGCGCGGGCTATTGCTGGAGAAATTGATTAGGGCGGGATGGATCTGGTGGCTTGGTTTGCTTTTTGTTGTTGATATCTAGAACCTAGTCTGAGCAATAGATAAAAACCAATAAGCCCAATCTCTCCGGCTCTAAATGTTGCAAGCTATGATTTTCTTGTAGGCGAAGACGGCCATCCGCTGGCCTTCGCAAAGCTCGCGCAGGCCCGGTCGCCGCGGACATATTTACAAAGATCATTTTTCTTCATACATCTCTGGGTAAATACTAATTGGACGGCAAGCAGAGACAGCACTCAAAGACGATGTACGACATAACAGGCAAAACATATTTTCAACTGGCCACTGATCCCGATTTCTGGCGCCATCTCAATCCAGAGATGACCATAACCGAAGGCGGTATTCAAAAACCGGTGGCCGCCGTGGAATTGAGTAGCCAGGCCATCGCCGCCGCCAGAGAGATGCTTGTGGAAGAGGGCTATTTCAAAATTGAGGCTTTTCTTGAGCCGGGTAAGCTGAAGAGGCTGGCTGATTGTGTGCGCAAATTGCACGCCGAAAACTGGCCGGAGACCTTTGCTTACGTTTATGACGACTTCTGGCAGGTCTTTCAGCAGACCTCATTTGTTATGTCACAGCTGTTGGGCAAAGACTACAAACAGATGCCTAATTTGTGGATGTTTTATCTGGAGTGCAACAGTCAGAGCCGGGGCTGGGTGCCCCATCGCGATAGGGCCAGGATCAAAACCCTGGATGCTAACGGTTATCCTTATTCAATCAATATCTGGCTGCCTCTGACGGATGCCACGCCGGAGAACGGCTGCATGTATATGCTTCCCGCCGGCTATGACGAAAATTACAAGGGTGATCTGGGTGTGCAGGGGGTCTCTTGTTTGCAGGACATTCGCGCATTGCCCGCCCGGACCGGGGATTTTCTTGGCTGGAACGAGGCCGTTTATCACTGGGGCGGACGTTCCAGCAAGCTGGCCAGAGAGCCGCGCATCAGTATGGCTACCGTATATCAGAGCGTTAAGATCGATCCACTGGAGTGGCCTCTGATGAATCCCGGGGTGGTGCCGCCTTTTATGGAAAGAGTGGGCATTGTCGGGCAGCAATTTTTGCGCTTCCAGGTCCAGAATACGTACACATCAAGCACCGAACAGCTGGCCCGGGAATTATCGACCTTGAGTGAGCCGATTCAACACTTCGACTCCTTCAATCCTTTCAAGAAGTCCAAAGTCGCTTCGATGAAGGGCCTGCTCGGAGTCGGCAAGAAATACTGAAACGGATTGTTGCAAAGAGGTTTTTCCCTCTCCATGTCAATCTGATGTCACAAGCAAGTTGTATTCTCTTTTCATCGGTTGAATCAAGCGATGGCGAGGGCGTTTCGCCGCAGGGGCACCGCTTCTGGAACCGAATCGATTTTCTCAGAGGGGAGAGGAAGGGGGATGGCAACATCCCCCTTCTGACGTCGGCACTTTTAAAATTGCCGAATCTCGGTCTAAAATGAACTGCGTAGATTCAGTAGCGGCGATTGCGATCGACCCAAGGGCACCCAAAAGTTAAGAGGAAATATGACCAATTCCCCAGCTCCAGGCCGCATGCCTGTGCTTGTCAACTTAAACACTGAGGAGCGCTACACTTTGACCGGAGCGTCGGCGTCTCTCGGACGAGCACCGGAGAATGAAATCGTCTTGCCGGATGATGGTTATGCTTCCGCCGACCATGCCCGCATTTTCTTCGACCAGGGCCTCTGGTGGGTTGAGGATTTGCACAGCAGCAACGGTACTTTTGTTAATGACCAGTTGCTCCAGGCCCCCTGGCAGTTGTCTCCATACGATCAAATCAAAGTGGGTCGTACTGTTTTTCGTATCGAATAGGCTAGTGTCGGCCGTTGGGAAATTCCCAGATTTGCTCTTCTTCATCCGGTCCCTGGACCGGCGGCGGTAGCACCGGTGGTGGCGTCGGCTGAGCCGCCGGTTTGTCCATGATTACGCCCTGGCCCGCTACATAGTGACCGTATTGACCTGATTTGCCGCTGCCGCTGCTGGTCTTCGGCATTTTTATGCCCGAAGTCTTGACCGGTTTTGTTACTGTTGCCACCGGTGCTGGTGCGGGCTTGGGTTTGGGCAGCATCATCATATAGAGTACGAGGCTGACGGCCAGTAAAAATCCGCCCACAGTCATCAGTATCAGGTCGCTGCGTTTTTTCACCGCCACCGGACAATCGCTGGTCATAAACAAGCCGTCGGTGCGCTTGAACAGTGTAAATTTGGAGCGGTTTTCAGCTTTGAGAACGATCGCCTCGGCGTCGGCCATTTCCAGTCCGGCGAAGTTGTAGACCGGCCTCTGGCATTTATCGCAGTAGCGATATTTTTCGTTGGAATAGGTCGGGTCCCAGGTGTACGCGCAGGGCAGGGCGTTCTTCTTGCAGACGATGGGGAAGAACGGTTTAAATGGCTCATTGGCTCGTTCTTTGGCTGCTTCTTCCGCTTTCTCCTGCAGGTGGTGCTGGGATTTGGTCAGCTGATCAAAGAGGATGCTGTGATCAAGCATAGTCCTGGCAATGTAGCGCTCGACCACTTTTTCCGCTTCTTTTACATCGAGCGGGGGCTCGGCGGCATTGGAAGCGGCGACAATTTGATCGGCCGTGAGCGGCTTATTGTAGAGGAGTGTTTTAGCAATTTTTCTGGTAGAGATTTTGCGCACACCGGCATCATTTTCCGCGCCGGTGGAGGTGCTTTCCTGGTCCTGGCCATCGGCACCGATGACGGGATTAAAGAGAAGGGTCTTGGGCACTCGCCGTTTTGGTTTTTCGGCGGGAGCCGGCTCTTCAAAAAAGAGACGCACTTCCGGACCGTCTATATTCAAATCGGGTGGGGCATCAGGGTCCTTGTCAGGGGTCTGCGCTTGCAAGTTGGATGTGTCGTACAGCATTGTCTTCGCAACTTTGCGGCCTGGTTGCGCAGGTTCGGGCGGCGCCGCGCTTGTCGGCTGGGCGGCAGGTTCCGCCGCTGCTTCCATTGCTGCTGCTTTCTCTTTTAAATCTGTTGTGTCGAAAAGCAGGGTCTTCGGAACCTTGCGCTTTTTGCCGGACTCATCTGCTGTGGGCTGCGCCGGGGCAGTCGTTTCGGCAGCCTGAGCATTTTTTGCGTTCTCGGCGTTTTCCTTATCTACGTCGACGGCGGCTTGCATCACCGCGGCTTCCATGGCTGCCGTGGTATCAAACAATAAGGTTTTAGGCACCTTGCGTTTCTTCTCGCCCGAGGGAGCCTGCTCCTGCTTGGGCGCCTCGGCGGAGGCTGGAGCTGGGTTTTCGGTGGCAGGCGCATCCTTGGGGTCGTCCACGCCAAAGATCATTGTCTTGGGGACCTTGCGCTTTTTCTTACCCTGGGAGCTGTCGTCGCTGCCCTGGTCTGGTTTTGTTTCGTTGTCGTCCGGACCCTGAGCCATAATGAATTGTCCTTAATACCCGCCGATAAAAGCAGAGTGTCTCATCCGAAATGGAGGACTGAAGACCAAAGCTATCATACCCCTAGTGCCCGGCTCACTGCAAAAGCTCAGTATAGAGGGGATCAGCCCGGCCCCGTGAGGCGTTATAGTTGATATGTCGGCCTGTCAATGACGTTGCACCGGGCTACATCAATAATTCTAATCTTGGAAACCACTCTAAAAAAATGGGGCCTTTCGTATATTACTCATCGCGGCAGCTCAGTAAATACCAGGGGTAGTGAACGGAGGAAGGGTCAATGCAATCCATGATAAGGGCTAATCGCCGCAGACGTAGAGCCTCGGGCTCGGCAATTGCCGAATTCGGCCCGGCTCTGGGAATCATTTTGATCTGTTTCTTCTTCCCCACGATAGACATGCTGGCTGTCGGCATGGCTTACGGCTTTGTGATGGTGCTCAACAACAACCAGGTGCATGAGGCCTCTTTGCTCCCGGCGAGCGAATCCACCAGTAACAGCGGCATGGTGAAAAAAGGCATCCCGGACACATGGCTCTCGGGCATGGGCCACTTCTGTAATCTAACAGGTTACCCGGTTACAGATGTCTCTTACCGGGCCGGTACCACCGGCAGCGACAAAGTCACCGACCAGATAGTGATCGTCAAAACTACCGCGGTATGCAATCCTTTTTTGCCTATTCCGCTGCCTTTCGCTAATGTGCCCGGGTTGAATGGACCGATGACTTTTGCCATCAGCTCCGAACGTCCCATGGAAAATCCTGACGATCCAGGCAATTAGTTTTGATTAGAGGAAGTGTGATGAGAAGACGATCAAGACGTGGCCAGGGCATAGCGGAAGCGGTAACCGCCGCCATTGTGCTTGTGCCGATTGCGCTCTGTTTATTTGATTTTCTGGTTGTTGTAATTGTCAATTCGATGAACGATACCGCTTGCAAAAACGCGGCAAGAGCCGCCGCCAATCAGCCTGATTTTGCTACTGCCCAGGCTGCCGCCGAAAAATCTCTCATGTCGGTGCATTCACCTTTTCTTTCCAAGATAGAACTGCAAGAAGTAATCTACGACGGCCCCGCCACTGTTGCTATCAAGACACGGGCTTCGATGAATTTACCTGTGCCATTTCCGGGATACAGTTCACTCACCTTCGACGCTCAGGATGTTGAGCCGATAGTAGGGACAGCTCCGCCGCCATAAATTGCGACCGGCTCGATGTTCCACTGCTTGCTTACCAAATTTGACTCCTGAGAGGATTCGTTCCAATGAGAATAAGACGTAGAGACAAGGGCTCCGTCATTGCCTTCAGTACAGTGCTGGCACTGGTACTGGTGCTGCTGGGCGTGGCCTTTGTGTTTTTGCTCATGTATATGGGCGGGCAGCACGAAACAAAAAATGCCACCGACGCCGGCGCTCTGAATGTAGGCAAACAGGCTCTGGACAAGATAACCGTTAATCTACAGGGCGGCGACGAGCAGATTTATCAGGACGTGACCAATGACGTCGATGATGGTTCTCAGGGCAATGACGGCAAGATTTCCCTGCGTCGTATCAACAGAGTCTGGGCCAAGGCCATGCTCATAGGCATCAATGCCGATGCTATGGCTGCCGATGGACTGGGTGGTTCGGCCAGTGGTAATGCCAGTCAGGCATTTACCGCCGCCAAGTCAATAAGCGACAGACTGGCTCAGAAGCTCAATGCCACCTCCAATCTCTATGATTTCTTCAGTGAATATTCCAAGGCCAACAGTGTGCGCATGATTGGCAATTCGGTCGAAACCGATGTCCTGCCCGGCGCCAACTGGAAGACTTCGCTGATGGACCGTACTCCGATAACGAGCACCGCCCGCGAGAGCAACATCACGCTCTCCAACGGTCCGAACAACGGCATGCCCTACAACTACACCTTAAACGGCGGCTATGTCACGGGCAGCACTCGTACTGCTGTTTCCGCTCCCAGTGATATGAAATTTCTCAAGGGCTACACGGCTTTGAACGTCGCCGGGAACGATATCTGGCAGGTGCCCTTTCAGTATGATGAAAAGCCGCGCCTGGTCTCGCGTACGATGTTTGATAAGTCGACGAACTCGGCCAATCCTCTGGCCTGGGACAACGCCGTGCCCAACGCATTTTCGGTAGAAGGTCAGGCCATCAAGCCCGGTGCCGCTTCGGAAAAGGCCATGTCCTGGGTTCTGACCAATCCCCGCGAATCTTTTCAGATGGCAATTCCGCATTCATTTTTGAAAATCCATCTGGATGAAATGAAAGCGCACTGGTATTTCTTCCCCACAGGATATCCGCCGATCGAGATGTCGGGAGCGGAAACCACCTATGGCTACATGCTCAAATCCGGATCGGCTGCCATGCCGCAGGGCGGTGCCTTTTGCTCCCTGGTTGATTCCGGTAGCGTGGATGAGCTTGGTTCGGACGTTGTCGGCAGATCTCTGGACGATGTGATCTTCAGTATCCCCGGTGGCAACACCGCCGAGCTTGAGGCTCACATGGTCAATCGTTGCAACGAAATGCTCACCAAAGTTGGCTCCAGCGTCAGTCCTTCGCAGATGCATTCATTGCTTGACTCTATCTGGACCAGAGCTGATCTTGCCGGCGGCTCCGATTCCGGCCGGGATTTCTATGTATACAGTTCCGATGGTGTCAATCTTTCGCTTTGCTCGGATCTGACCATCAATTCGCCCACCGTGCCCATGTGGCTGAAAACCATGGTCAGCGAAGACCCGGACGGCACCGAGAAGACCGAGGTCGATGATGCATCGAGTTTTGCTCCAATCATCTTCATGCCTACGGCCACACCGGATCCCTTCTGCACGGTCGACTTCACTTTTGGCTGGGGCACCTGGGAAAAGAGCCTTTACTGGAAGCCGGGTAGCGGATTCAATGGCGATCTGGGGCAGGTGCGCGTGAAGCGCTGGACCAATGTCTATTCCTTCGGCCTGGCCACCCCGATTATCTAGATAAGAAAAAAGAGGCCCTCGGGGCCTCTTTTCGTTAGTGGGTTGCGTTTTAGCCGCTATTTCTTTGTCTTGCTCCAGCTGATATTGACTGTCGTTCCGCCGGTTTTTTTATCGGGATTGCAGAAGATCATTATCATCTGCTTCTCCTTCTTCCCTTCGATCATATAGATGCGGCTGTGCGTACTGGACAGCTTTGTCGAGCCCTCCGCCGTGGGCGTGCGGAAATCCCAGTTGTCGCGTTTGCAGATATCTTTGTACCAGTTGAAGACCATATCGATCTGGTCTCGGGTCTGAATCATGGCCGAGGCTGAAGGTGTTCCTTTAACCGAGCTGATGAAGCGCTTCTTCGTGACATTGCTTGTGTAAGCCGGAATGGGAAAGTTTACTGGAATTTCTTCTGCGTACTTCAAGGTGGGAATGCTGAAAACAAAAGGCTGTTTCACCTTGGCCGGCGCTCCGGCCGCAGGCGCTCCCGGGCGGGTTTGCGGCGGTGTTTGTGCCCAGGCCGGGCCGCTGGCGAGTAAGAGAAGCCCACACAGGGCCGGCAAATTTGAATGTTTCCTCAAGTGCACCACTCTATCTACCTCTAGCTGTGTCCGGCCGATCATATCTTATATCAGGCACGAGGTTTGGGCGGATTTTCAGGCAGGAAAAATGAGAAGGTGCTGCCTCGATTAAGCTCTGATGTGGCCTGAATGGTACCGCCGTGAGCGTCGATCAGGGCCTTGCAAATGGCCAGTCCCAGGCCGCTGCCGCCCTTCTTGCTCTCGTCTTCTTTCTCCACCTGTTTCCAGCGCTCAAATATGACCGAGAGCTTGTTTGCCGCGATGCCTCGGCCCTGATCGCTGACGCTGAAGATTACACCCCGGGCGTTGCCCTGCGCGCCGCCGCTGGTGGTGGCTTGACAGCTTACTTTGATGCTGCTGTTGTCGGGACTGAATTTGATGGCGTTGCTCAATAAATTGGTCAAAACTCGGACAATTCGCTGTCCGTCGCATGTGGTCCTGACCATGTCGCGGCTGCAGTCGATGCTGATGCCCCTGGCCCTGGCGCTTTCTTCCAGGGCGCCGACGGCTTCTTCAATCAACTCGGTGCCTTCATAGATCTTGTAATCCATGCTGATCATGCCCGATTCGTATTTTTCGATGTCGATCAGATCGTTGATGATACTGACCAGCTGGCTGACCGATGCTTCCGCTTTGCTGATGCGGTTCTTTGCCTTATCGCTCACGGGCCCAAGTCCGCCCTCGCCGAGAATATTGAGAGTCAATCCAATTGAAGTGAGCGGTGCCCGCAGGTCATGGGATACGACTGCGATCACTTCCTGCTTCAGGCGCTCGACTTCCTTGCGGCCGGAGATATCATGAGCGACACAAAACAAGTTTTGCTCTTCCGGCGAATAGACAACATTCCAGAAGATATCTTTGTTTGTCCCATCCGGCAGTTTGATGCGATTTTCGAAGGAGGCCTGGGAGCGATTGGCGATGACCGTCTCCAGTTCGCGCAATGTCTTTTCTCTGTCTTCCGGCAGCACCATTGAACTCAAAGATTTGCCCAGCAGGTCTTCTTTGTCGATCATGAAAATTTTGGCGCAGGCATTGTTGCTTTGCTCGAAGCGCAGGTTGCGATCGAGCGAACAGATGACGTCCAGGGCGTTTTCTATCATCGCCTGCTCTTTGCGTCTGGCCTGTTGTAGATTTTCATTGACCTGATGCAGCAGAGAATCCAGTCTCGCGACTTCGTCCTCGCCTTCCAGTCTTTGACGCAGGGGGCGCTGCAGGCTGAGGGCATTGATATTACTGGCCAGGACTCCGAAGCGGCGCTGATTAGACTCGTCCAGGTAACGCAGCAAAAGAACGAAAACAATAAAGTTGAAGAGAAAGCCCACGACAATGACGCAGACTAGAATGATCTTGCCGGTTCTCTGTTTCTCACGGTTTTCAGCGTTTTCAGTCTCCATCTGACGGATCGTTGCCGCTGACAGGACCTCGGCCTTTTCGATCATCGCTCGGGCCAGCTTGAAAGAGTTGACCATATCTTCGAAGGTGCCCGACTCCATTGCTTTTGAGCCCTGCTCGAAGGCGGTGTGCATGTCATCGATCAAGTCTTTGAGCAGGTTCAGGTTTTTGTCCTTAACCGAGTCTTCCGCCAGCATTTTTTTAAGGGCCTCGCCCTGCTTCAGCGTTTCGTTGTAACCGTTGAGAAAAAGTCTGCGATAAGGTTTGTTTTGCGTTGCCTGGAACATGCCTTCGGCCGCCGCCGTGGCCAGCATTTGATTGAGCAGGCCGTTGAGCGAGCCCATCACAATGCGCAGGTGGCTTTCGCGCTCATATTGCTTCTCCAGCTCGCTCAAAGCCATCACCAGGCTGAAGACGAAGAGCAGCTGAAAGCCCAGAGCTATGCCTATCATCAAGAGATTTTGTTGCGCCAGTTTGAGACTTCTTGCCATTATCTGTTTGTTTGCTGTTGGGCTGTTGGCTTTCGGAGCGATCTAAAGGACAATACTGCTGAGATAGATTTCCTTGAAAGGCAAGCCCCCGTATTATGGCAAAAATATTGCTCGTTGAAGACGATCCTACGGTTGCCCAGGCTGTTGTCGATGCCCTGGAATTTGAGCGCCATCTGGTTGAGTGTTTCTTTGACGGCAGCGAGGGCTACGAGCGCTTGACGGCTTTTCAATATGACCTGGCCGTACTTGACTGGGGTTTGCCGGGCAAGTTGGGAGTGGATATTTGTCGCGATTATCGGGCCCGGGGCGGGAAGACGCCGATATTGATGCTGACGGGCAAGGGTGAAATCGAGAGCAAGCTTGAGGGCTTTGACAGCGGAGCCGACGATTATCTGGCCAAACCTTTCAATTTGCGCGAACTCCTGGCACGGGTCAAGGCGCTTTTGCGGCGGCCGGAAGGTGTGCAGAGCGATGTCATTCATGTGCGCGGATATGAGCTCAATACAAAGCTTGGCAAGGTCATGGTGCATGGTCGGGAAGTGGCACTTCTGGCCAAGGAGATGGCTCTTCTTGAGTTTTTGATGCGTCATCAGGACCGAATCTTTAACGTTGACGATTTGCTTGACCGCGTCTGGCAGAGCGATTCTGAGTCTTCCGAGGATGCTGTGCGCCAGTGTGTCACCCGTCTGCGCAAGAAGATAGACGTCGAGGGGCAGCCGTCTTTGATTACAACAGTCAAGGGAATGGGATACAAAATAGACAGCAAGGGTTAGGTCTTTGCCGCTTTTGCGGCCTCCCAACGCTTGCTGTCCATTTGCGGAATGTGCCCGGCTCTTATTTGCTTTCAGGTTTGGCGTCAAGCAGCTCTTCTTTGCTTGGTTTTTGCAGGTCAAATTTTGACTTGCCGCCCTTATCTTCGCCCAGGCTGTGTTTGATTTCGGCGTCCTTGACGCTGAAATCTTTGGGGCCGCCGTCGAGGTTCTGTTTCTTGCCGTTGCCTTCAATCAGGCCGCCGTCTTTAGGGCCACCATCTTTGGGACCGCCATCCTTGATTATTTTGTCCTTGGGGGTGGTGACGATGCCGTCTTCAACCGAGAACTTCTTCGGCAGGCCGGTTATTTCGAGGTCGGGCATCTGGGCGATGGGGCCGCATTTTTGCTGTTCCATCGCTTTGTAGGCCTGTTGATTTTCCTTACTGGTCAAGCTGGAATCGGCTTGAGCGGTGCCCAGCCCTTCTTTGGCCATGTTTTCGGCGGAATCTTTGACAGCGGCTACGTTGGTGTTTTCGACTTGAGAAAATTTCGACATGTGATTATTGCCTCGATTTGCATGGTATGACCGGCGGTGGCATAGCGAGCGCACTTGCGACGCTTGGAGCCAACCGGACAGTGGGATTTACGAAGGGGTGTGGGTGTCAGTTAACTGAGTAAGTCGGGGAGGCGAGGGAGCCTGGGGAGTCAATCGCCTTTCGATGTAATTACAATAAGTTGCCAAGCTGACATCAACTTGACATGCTTTGAATCCTTTCATGTAGCAAAAATACCGGGCGGATGCTTGTCAAGCGCCCGGAGGTCCTGGTCGGTGGACTTTATATCGATATTGCAATGTATTTCGGCCAGACTCCGCCGATTGGCAATCTGAAGGGTTTGGATGTTACTATAGTGGAGTGAATACAAAATGTAATCGCGTGACTACAAATGGGCGAAGACAAGCTAAAGACCAGCAATATCAGCATTCGGATTCCTGATGACTACCGGAAACGGCTCCAGTTACAGGCGGACAAGAAGGGTATTAGCTTCAACGCACATGTGCTCAGGGTTTTGGAAATCCATCTGATGAGCTCGGGCTTCGGTCCTACCTCATTGACCTCGAGCTCGGGCCGGTTGTTTCAAATCCGCTATGAACCCTATCTGGACAATGTGGACGAGACTACCTGGGCTTTCTTTATTGATGAGCCCAAGTTCGAAAAAGAGCGCGCTTATTATCTAATCGGTATCGGTCGTACGGTCCTGAGAGATTGGCAAGTTAAAGATAAGTCAACTGTGTCTAAAGAGGTAGGCTTGGCGCTGCTAAGCTTCTACAATCGTCAAGGCATGGAAATTGACCGCCTGAACTTCACCCAATATCCGGGTCCCGATAACGACGGAAGAAGGGTGCTGCAGGTGGCGGAAGTGCCGGAAACCCTGGAGCAATTCTTAGATCAGCTTCTCGAGGATAAGTGGAAGGACAAATTTGTCGAACAGTCTGACCGGAGTCAGGATATTCGCCGAGGCCGTCCCGAATCTACCCTTTACCGATAGCAATGAGGGCCAAAAGCCACTGTCCGTAGACCAGATCCCCTCCGGGGTCATTTAGGAGAAACTTCGTGTTTGAATTTGTAGCACTCTATTTAGTTCTTTATGTCTGGCACGCCATGGGCATCACCATCGGCTACCACAGAGGACTTTCTCACCGCGCTTTCTTTTGCAGCAAAGCCGTTGAATATCTCTGGGTATTGCCCGGCTATCTGGCTTTCGAAGGCTCACCGATCTGGTGGTCGACGATTCACCGGGCTCACCACCGTCATGTGGACACCCCGCTGGATCCGCACTCACCCCGCTATGGCGTTATGTACGCCCTGACCGGCTGGCTCAACGAAAAGCACTATGCTCCTCATATTGATCCCAAGCTTCAGGCTAAAGACCTGCTCAAGGATCCCATCTATCGCTTTCTGGAATGCGACGGCAACTTGATGGCCGGACACGCACTTTCCTTCGCTATCAACTTTGCCGTTCGCGGCGTTCTCTGGTACTTCTTCGGCTGGCAGGTTGCCCTCGCCAGTCTCCTGGCCGGTTTCTCGGTACTGGGCATTCCGCTCATGCTGAACGTTGTCTGCCACATGACCGACCTCGGTTACAAAAACTACGACACCACCGACGACAGCGTAAATGTCTGGTGGGTAGCCCTCCTCGCCCAGGGCGAAGGCTGGCACAACAACCACCATGCTTGCCCCGGCTCCGCCAGAAGCGGCATGAGACCTATGGAAATCGACACCTCCTGGTGGGTAATCTCAGCGATGAGAAAGCTGGGTCTGGTCTACCGTGTCAACGAAGCCAAACACTACAGTTTGATGAAACGCGCAGTTGTAGTACGCATGCAGAAGCGCCAGAAAATCAGACAGCGCTTGCAGCATGAGCTCCTCTCGGTAGCAAGCTAAGTCGAGGCCCCGGGGCCGACAATAAGATTAGAAGGAGAGCTGCAAAGCTCTCCTTTTTCTTAGCGGTCTGATACTCTTTGGTTATGTTCAGTCTGATTAAACGCAAAAGCACCTGGCGCATGATTTCCAGCCTCACACTGGCCGGACTCTTTTGTTATGCCGGGGTTATGCATTTTCGCAAACCAGGCTTCTTTTTGCGGGCGATGCCTCCCTACATTCCTTTCCACATGCCGGCGGTGCTGGTCAGTGGCTTTTTTGAAATCATAGGCGGTCTTGGACTTTTACATCCAGTTACGCGCAGACCGGCCGGTCTTGGGCTGATCGCACTTCTAGCGGCGGTTTTTCCGGCCAACATTTATATGGCCATGGACAGCGCTAAATTCAGTCCGATACCACCGGTGGTGCTATGGCTGCGTTTGCCCTTGCAGTTTGTTTTTGCGGCCTGGGTCAATTGGGCCAGTAAAAAGGCGTAAGGAGGCGGTCTTATTGCGGGTCACCAATGCCCACATAGTCTTAGGCTGTGCCCTGATAGTGGCGCTTGCCGCTTTGCTTACTTTTGTGCCGGCGCCGGTCTATTTGCTCTGGTTGGTGGCGCTTCTGGCCTCGGAGCTGGGGCCGCATTTAGTGATTGTCTCGATCGTTCTGTTGATTCTGGCCGCGCGCGGCTTGCGCTCCCGCACACATTTGCGACTTAACGGCGCGGCCGCTCTTCTGGCCGTTTTTGGCCTGGTTGCGGCCGCGGCGCAGACGGCTACGATTCTCGGATCCAGCGTCGCTCGCGGCGAAAATATTTCTCTGCTCGATTGTCTGCTGTTCAACAGACCATCCACTGCCGGGATAGTGAAGTTCAAGGGAAAGCAGTACGCACGCAGGGATAGCGGTGCGCTCTATCTGGATATCTACCAGCCCTCGGTGACCGGCCCGCATCCGGGGGTGCTGGTTATTCACGGCGGCAGCTGGCGCGGCGGCCACCGCAGTGATTTTGAGCAGTACGACTACTGGCTGGCCGGCCTGGGTTATACAGTTTTTGACCTGGATTATCGACTGGTGAAATCAGGGGTGCATTTTCCTTCCCCGGAGAAGGACATAGAGCTGGCTGTGGATTGGATTGCCCAGCATGCCGGCGAGCTTGGTGTGGATACCAGGCGTCTGGCATTTCTGGGTCGTTCGGCCGGGGCACAGCTGGCAATGGTGGCCGCCTACAAGACTGCTCTGGCTGGAGACGGCAAGGCCAGATGTGTGGTGGCACTCTATGGTCCAACCGATCTGGCCTGGGATTATGACAATCCGATCCTGCCCGACATTATTGATTCGCGTGATGTTTTGTCCGCCTATCTTGGCGGCACGCCGACGCAGGTGCCGGACCTCTACTCCCAGGCTTCGGCCTGCGCCCTCGTCAGTGACGCCACGCCGCCGACGATACTTATTCACGGCGGGCGCGATCAGATCGTCAGTGACCGCAATGTCGGTCGTCTGGTGCCGCATTTGCAGGAGCACCGGGTGGCCTTCGACTATTTGCATATGCCCTGGGCCAATCACGGCTTCGACTGGCACTTCAGCGGCCTGTCCTCGCAAATTTCGCGCAAACGCATTGAGCGATTTCTCAAAGGGCGGCTGTAAAAAACTGGCTAGCTTCGGCCGTTTCTCTGAAAACTTTATACTATAACATGCCGTAAGGGCACTGAAAAAAATAGCTGAGTCAAGCGGGCCCGGGGCCAGGAAATAGTTTCCTGGCTTGGGGCATCCGATGGCCGTCCCTGGCTCATCGACTAGCTATGTCAGGAAGCGCCCGTAGCCTTGGGCGTGAACTCGTAATAGCTGCCGTCGCGCCAGTCCTGCACCAGGTGGTAATCCCAGGCTTCGGCCAGTTCACTCAGCAGTGTGTTGATGGTCTCCGGCGGCAGCAGGCAGGCGGCATAGGCAAATGCTTTTCCACCGCTGCGCTCCACCGCTGCTTGCAAGCGTTGACGTGCCAGTTTCAGGCTCTGCGGCGGGGCTGCTACTGCGTGCGCCGGGTCCAGGACAAATTTAAATCCTGATTCGTCCTCGCAAACCAGCTTGAATCCGCGTGGGGCCAGTGCCGACACCAGACGAGCGAGCTGTTGTCCGGAGAATACGGTGCATGGGTCAGTGCCGGGAGCATTCTGATTGGCCATGTATTTGGGATGGACAAGCACGGTTGCGTCCAGCTGATAAACGAAGAAAAAATCCAGATTGTTCTCTTCGCTGTAAACCGGCACCGCGGCGAGAGCTTCTCGACTGAGTTCGCTGATTGCTGCTGTTATTTCCTGCTCGCTCACATGGGTCTGGTAAAAGACCAGGGCGCAGCCGAAGACCTCCAGGTGTACGCCATGTTTTATGGGAGCCAATAATCTTGTTGTTGTTCTCATAGGCAAATGTTCTCCAGTTTGATTTATGCTTGACTCAATTTGAGTTTGAGTATGTTGTCGTTGATGCCGATTTCGGTGACCAGGACGTCTACTTCGTCGCCGATTTCGAGAGCCGCCAGGTTGTTGCTCTGGGCGCGCGAGGAGTCGCCTGTCATGCGACTGACGTGCAGCAAGCCGGAGACATACCAGCCGGGCAGAAGGACAAAGGCGCCGTATTCGACTTTACTGGTTACAACTCCGGGAATGACTTCGTCAATCGGGATGTTGTGCAAGACCAGTTCTTCGTGCACTTTCTTTTCGCTGAGCGAAATTCTGAGCAGCTGCTCGGTTTTTTCGATATCTACGATTTCAACGACTATTTCGTCTCCGACTTTGATTTCGGCCAGACGCTGATTGCGTAAGTCCTGACTGTTTCCGCGCAGACGTGAAACGTGGACAAGGCCGGTATTGCGGGCTCCCTCGATGCCTACGAATACGCCGAAATCCGCTTTTCTAACGACTTTGCCTGTGTGTGTAGTGCCAATTTTAATGCTCATGATTGTTCTCCAGTATTTGGAAATGAAAAAGCTCCGCCATTGATTGAGTGCGGCTCGCACTGAATCCGGTGGCGGAAGGTTGTTGCCCGTTAAAAAAAGTCCGTTCGACCAACCCGCTCACTTGTGAGTGCTTAATGACTGCTTGAGGGGCAATGCTTGGGTGGACGAGGTGGTTTCAGGTCTTCTTCTGGTGGGGTAGATAGGTACACCAATTACTAGCACCGCCGCCGACTGCGGATCAAGCCAATTGGCCTGCGCCTCGCCTTTGAATCGGGCGGAGGAAAAAAATAGGATCACCCAGTTGTCTCAGCCGATACGCTTTTCCTGGCCGGGGCAGGACACTTAAAGCTGCGCCAGAGAAGCGCCCATTTCGCCTGCTGGCGCGCCGTCGCTACATGGAGGGGATCCTGTATACTTATCTTTCGCTTAGTGTACAGATGTGTCTAATTACCGCTGGGCGCCAAAGTAGAGTGGTGTTGTGCGATTCCGGATTTCACTGGTGGCAAAGGGCTTGATGCTTGTCCTTGTGCCCCTTGTTTTCGAGCTTTTCTTCTTCGGCACTTTGAATGAGCTGGCTGTGCGCGCTGAAAAAGAGGCAGCGGTCTCGGAACGGGCGCGATCTATTGACAAACTTACCAATAGATTGATCAAGGAAATATACGGCGCCATTACCACCATCAGACTCAGCGATGTGGCCAGGACCGGTGTTGTGCCCTACGACCGCGCCGCCCATGTCGATAATGCCGCCAAAACCATCGCTGAATTGCGCCAGGTCTGTCGTGATAATCCCAAGCAGGTAGCGGCGGTCGATAGTGTGGGCCGGGCAATCCAGTCGGCCAATGCCACCATCGACGAGCTGATCACCGCCGTCAAAAGTGATGATCAGCCGCGCATCATGGTCCTCAGCGCTCGCATCAACGGCTACAAGAAAGCGATGCTGCCGACCGAACTGGTGGACATGGCGGAAGAAGCCAGGCAGGTGGAGGAGCGCAGTCCGCTTTTGCAGGCATCACTGCGGGAACAGGTACGCAATTATCTTGCTCTGGGAGTTGCTTTCAGCATTTTTCTCTCGGTTATTCTCTCCATTTTTGTCACCCGTTCGATCACTCGTCGACTGGCAAAGGTGCAGGAGAACAGTATGCGTCTTCTCACCCGCCGCACGCTTCTGGCGCCGCTACCCGGTCATGACGAAATAGCTCAGCTGGACAGCGTCTTTCATTCGGTGGCCACCGAGCTGGCACGATCGGCAAAAAGAGAGCGTGCTCTTGTGGAAAACGCCCGTGACATTATTTGTTCAATCGATGCCCAGGGCCGGTTTGAGGAAGTCAGCGCCGCTTCCGAGGCCGTTCTTGGTTATGATCCCGATGAACTTGTCGGCCGATATTTTATGGAAACGGTTGCTCCCGACGATATCGAAAAAACCCGTCTTGCCCTTGATCGATGCAAAATGGATTCACAGACAAAGCCGTTTGAAACCCGCATCCAGCGCAAGAACGGCTCCGTGGTGGATGTTTTGTTTTCGGCCCTCTGGAGCGAATCGGAGCAGCGATTATTTTGCGTGGTGCACGACATGAGTGAGCGTAAACGGGTGGAGAGGTTGCGCCAGGAAGTCGTGGCCATGGTCACCCACGACCTGCGTTCGCCTTTGAACACGGTTATCCTCAGCCTGGAGCTACTGGGAGAAGGCGATGCCGGTGAACTCAACAGCTTCGGCATCGACCTGGTGATGCGTGCCGAGCGGGCCGGACAGCATATGATGACCCTGGTCAATGACCTGCTCGATCTCGACAAAATCGAATCCGGGGCTATGGCTCTTGAGCTGGCCGATGTGACGGCGAACGAATTATTTGAGGCCTGTGCTCAGACCATTGGTTCGCAAGCTCGGGCCAAACAGGTAAGCATTGTTTGCGAGCCGCACAATGTGGTGGTCCACGGTGATCGTTTCCGCCTGCTGCAGATACTCATAAATCTCTGCGCTAATGCCATAAAGTTTTCGCCCAGCAACAGTCAGATAAAAATTACGGCACTGCAGGGAAGCGAAAGCATTTTGATCACTGTTAAGGATCAGGGGCCAGGTATCCCGGTGCATAAGCAGGCGGCGATATTCGAGAGATTTCAGCAATTGCAATCAGCGGACGCTGCAAAAGACGGCGGATCCGGTCTGGGGCTGGCTATCTGCAAGGCTCTGGTCGAGCTTCATGGCGGTAAAATCTGGGTAGAAAGTGAAGAGGGTAACGGCAGTACTTTTCTCTTTTCAATTCCGGTTGCAACCAATAAATTGGCATAAGGAGCGTCAATGGCCAAAGTTTTACTGGTGGAAGATGATAAGGATCTGGCCAATGTTGTGCTTCGCTGGTTGACCAAAGAAGGTCATATTTGTGAGCACGCCGCCGCGGGTCTCGACGCCGAGCAGCTTCTCAAGGTCAGTAGTTTTGACTTGATAATTTTGGACTGGTCCCTGCCGGATCTGGAAGGTATTGAAATACTCAGGCGCCACAGGCAGGCTGGGGGCGTGACTTCGGTCATTATGCTAACCGGCAGAAGTGCAATGACTGATAAATTAGAAGGTTTCGATCGCGGCGCCGACGATTATTTGACCAAGCCGTTTCACGCCAAGGAGCTGATGGCCAGGGTGCGGGCGATATTGTCCAGGCCGCAAAATTTGCAGGATAAGCATCTGGTCACCGGCATACTGGAGTTGATGCCGGAAATTCATGCCGTTAAGCGCGGCGAGGAAAAAATTCAGCTGGTGCCGCGTGAGTTCAACTTATTGAAGTATCTGATGACGCATCCCAATCAGCTCATATCTTCCGACAGATTGCTGGATTTGCTCTGGCCCGGTGATGACTCATCCACGCCCGAGGCGCTGATGACCTGCGTCAGCAGGTTGCGGAAAAAAATTGAACGACCGAACGAGCCGGCGCTTATTCGCAATGTGCACGGCGTTGGCTATGGTTTATTCACCGATCCCGGGCTTTGAATTGGAAGAGCCGGATCAAATAGATTTGGTCTGGTAATTATGACCTCCAGTAGCGCCAAGCAACAATATCCCCCCTGTTGAATGGCGCTACTGGAAAAACCCCCGGTCGAGTTGAGTTTGTTGGTCATACGCCCCTTGCGTCTGGCAAGAAGAATCATATGCGTCGACGTCTCACCTGGTACTGACACAAACCTTTCGCGGCTCTAACGCGCGCATTAGAAGTTTTGCTGGCTGAGCGCGGGCGCTTCTTATGTCCTGGTCAGCATTAAGTTGGGTAGCTGGAGCTATCCTGAAATCCAGACAGGCATTCCCCGAGGCTATCAATCATGACAGACGAAATTCCCAGAAATTATTTACCGACCTTCAATCAGAATGCAGACTGCAGTGCCGCACTGGGCAAAGAAGTGCTTCAGCACCTGCAGTCTGATCTGCTCAAGAATCATTGCCACCTGCCTGCTGCCGCCGCCGAATCGATGCAGTTTACGCAGCAGTCGGACGGCAGCATACAGATCGAACCTTTTATAGCTGTGCGTTTGAGCCACAGCGAAGTCGAGCCCGCGCGCATCGGATTGCATGGCTTGATCGAAGAGTCTAAAGACACGCGCGTTGAAGAAACCGCCCAACCCGGTGCTGTCGTTTTCCCGGAAGGTCTGGAAGGTGAAGGACATGTGGGTGTAATTATCAAATATTAGCTGTAGCAGGAAATTCAATACGGCCTTGTTAGCGAAAGAGCCACCACTAAATGTGGTGGCTCTTTTTTGCTTGTGGCGGCGAATGATTGCAATCAGCAGGTTGAGCTCAATGCCAGAATTCGGTGACTTTGATATTGCCGGTCAGCTTAATTTCAGGGGCGTTTCCGCGTGAGAGAGTGAGAGATGCCGGCTGATTTTCCGCGCCGCTGAGGACGCTGTTCAATGAAGGTACTTTGACATTGCTGATGCGAGTATTGAGTATGTCCAGGCCCCGCACTTCCGCCGGAGATTGACCGAACGGTTTGACAAATCCAACTGGTTTGTCGAAGCCCTTAAGCTCCAACCAGTGATGGTTTTGTGTGACATAAATGTCCACCTTGTCGCCGTAAACGCGCACACCTTCCACCGGCCATTTGTTGATGAAACCGAGATACTTCGTCTCTACGGGGCGAGTGCCGTTGCCGTATTGGGGGGCAGGTCGTGCCCCCAGTTCCATGTCGCTGAGCGGTTTTGCAGCTTCGGCAAGCAATTTTCTATCAGCCAGTACGGCCGTTTCACCGCTTTCTGCCAGGACGCTCTTCGCCTGCCCTGTGACATCCTCGGCGATGAACTTCATAACCGGTTTGGCTTCGCGGCTCAGAAAGCTGAGCGCGGAGTCGCCAATTTCGGCAAGGGCGGGCAGTGCCCTGCCCCTGCTTTCGATTAACAGTGCAGCTGCAGCCAGGCTTGCAGCCGCCGTCGTGGCCATGGTTAAGGCTTGATTCGAACGCTCTTCGGTCGAATCTTTTTGCTGCTGCATGTTTTCATAGTTGGACATCAACTCTACTCCTGCTCATCAATGTAGCGGTCTCCGGTGGGATAAAACGGTGCTTCTTCGGTGTTGCCAGTGTCCAGGTGCAAACGAGGAGTTATTGTTCTGTTGCCGTAGGTGTCGATGGCTGGTCCAAAATCCAGGGTTTCGTCGCCCAGATTTGCGCCCACTCCCGCGGCCACGCCGGAGTTTCTGCGGTTGAGATCGAATCTGCCGCCGGTTCTGAATCCGGCTACGTTGCCGATGTCGGTATTGCCGCCAGTGTAGGCCGAGACTCCGTCACTTCCGATTGAAGCACCGGCATCGCCCTGGGCGTCGACCGGCCATACTTTGCCCCGTACATCACCGTCCACTCCGATGTTGCGGCCGACATGGGCACCAAAATCGGCATCGCCGTTAACGAGGTTGAAGAAATTGGCGCCCGCGCCCACTTCACTGTGCAGGCCGTAGCGATTGACGCCGATGCCGGCGCCGGCTCGGGCATGAAGGGGGCCGCCTATCGGCATAAATTCACCGTCTACGCGGTTCTCGAGACCGGCCTGGACTTCGGCCCGGGCCAGTCCGATGTTGACGCCGGCGTCGATGCTGCCGTGGTCGGTGACGCCCAGTTTGACTACACCCAGATCCAGTCCGTAAAATTTCGCCGGCTCCTGATTATAAGCGGCATCATAGGCGGGGCTGTTGGGCGGCGGTGGTGCGAAGCGGCTGTCCGGTGCATAACCGGGGTGGACAATGGGCTCATTCATTCCCTGGTCCATTGGCTGGTCGCTCGGCTGCTGCAGCGGGCGTACAATCGGTCTGGGCGGCGGTGCTGTCTGCTCCAGGTATTCCTGGCCCAGGCGCGAGTCGTGTCTCTGGCGCCGGGGCTGACCGTCGCATGGAGCGTCGCTTCTTTGTTCTTTGGCTGCGCGCTGCTGCGACTCTTCGGCATCGATTTGATTCATCGCTACGCGCCAGGCTTTGGGATCTGTTTTTTCAATTCTTTCTTTTTCGGCCAGAGCCCAGTCAATCTTTTGCGGATCATTACTCTTCCAGGCCTCCCAGGCCAGCTTGGCGCTCTGCACATCATGTTGCATGTCGACCTGGTTATGTCCGTGGTCTTTTGTGTGAACGTCGTGAGTGGATTGATGTCTGTCCATGACTTAGCTCCAATAGGGGGGTGGATAAACGAAAGCGACAGGACAACCGGCTGGCGGCGTCTTGGTTTTGAGATGTTTGGTCTCGGAAGGTATGCAAACTATGATGCCACCAATTTTGCGGAATAAAAGGGGGGCAATTACGTATGGAAAAGTCTAACGAAAGTCTGACATGGCTAAAAGCTTGATGAATGGCTGCTTTCGCGTTGTCACTTGACGGCTTGCGGTGCGATCGAATTAATCATGATTTGAATTTATGCCACCACATTAGATGCCTGACGAAATTCTAACGTCATGCATCGATGGCCTGTTTTAGCGGCTGAGAGAGCAATCTTGAGCGATAGGTGAGGCCCCGGCGCGACTGAAATATTCGAGCTCGTCTTTTGGACTCAGTCGTCTGAGCATCCTGGCGTAGCGATCGAATATTTCCAGTACTGTCATGTTTCTGGGTCCCAGCACTCTTATATGGACATTGAGTGCGTGTTGATACATGACGCCGGCCTCGTAGTAGCAGGCGGTGACCTGATAGAGGCGAGCCAGTCGATAGGCTGTGGACGCTGCTTCTATGCTGTCGGAGCCGAGGTAGTACCTTTGTATATGGAAGGCCCGGCGGCACAAAGCCAGTGCTCGATCATAGTCGCAGTTATTGTCGGCAAGGTCTGCCAGAGCAATCAGTGTCTCGCTCAGAGTGAGACTGTTTGGACCATGCGCTTGTGTCAGTTTTTTTAATTGACCTTCCAGTCTTCGCTGTTCGATCTGTCTGTGATCTCTATCCCATGAAAAACGGATCAGATCATCAACGGCTCGCAGTGCGCTTTTGCAGACTTCTGCGAGGCCATCCCCTTCCTTTAGTATGCGCTGCATTTTGCAGTCAAGTGTCTGGGGCATATCGTCGACAGCGGCGCTGCCTTTGCCGTAAAAGTTGCCATGTATATGCGTTTGAAAGGTCATGCGCGGCACCTCAAAGTCAGGCTTGCTCAAGTACTGGCGGCTATTCTTTTTGAAGAAAATAAATATGGAACCGGCGAAACGCAATGCCGATTCGCCACCCTTGAGTTTAAGTAGGGCTGCCTGACGCAACTCTGACTGAGGTCAAACCTTTTTCTGACTTGATGATTAGATTAGAACTGTTATCGCTCAGGTTTTAGCCGCCTATCAATTTGCGCAGCTTTGCCTGGCCTTCTTCCAGCTTCTTCTGGATGTCTTCAGGGGTATCGTAGACGTCTTTGGTCGAGCTTCCAACCCATCTGGTAAAGTCGAGCACACCTTTTTTGACGGTCATATCTTTGAGCCGTCCATCATCCGTTCCTACGAGTTCCAGGTCACCAAACTCTTTGGTGGATTTTTTCAAATCCTGCATAGCGCTGAAGACGCCCTTCTGGTCTTCCGGAGTCAGCTTGTTGTAGTCGACTGTAATGTCTTTCTGGTCGGCTGCCTTGTGCATCAGTTCTTTGGCAACTTCCTGATTTCTGCCGTCGCCCATACCTTGACCCTCCGGTGTGGCTCAAATGACACGTGCTTCCTTCCCTCTCTTACCCCGGGGGAGACTTTTTGAATCTTTCGCCCCGGTCGGTGGAAATCCGCCATTCATTGTGAGAAACTTTGTCTGGGTAGTGCTTTTTGGCACTCTTTGGCGGACACATTTAATTTCGGAAGTTCGGTTATAGACCATGAAGCGCCGTTGCCTTTTCCTACCGCTTACGGCAGCAGCATTATCTGTCCTTGCGGGCTGGTTTGCGGATGCGCGAGCCGCCGGGAAAACTGAAAGTGCCTGGCATCTGGTGCAGACCCATCAGACTATCGGGGATGTGGATCTGATTATTTCCCGGTCGGGATGCAAAATCGAATGTGCCAAGTCGGGAATGGACCTGCTGAGCAAGCCAAATGAAGCTGCGGCGAAAATGTACAGCAAGAGCAACCGTACACAGTTCACCTTCGTCAAGAAAAGCTGGCCGGGCCGAGCCGTGGATGTGCTCACCATGCGCAGTGGTCTTGATGTTGAAAAATTCAGACCGGTTGTTGATCGCACTCCACAAGATGTGCTGGGTTTGAAAGCCTATCTTGTAAGGCTGTCGCCGCCTGACAGACGAACACTCAATTCACAGAGCAATTCATCCCATTGTCCAAAGATTGGCGCTGTGGAGTGCGTCATGTGCGATCAGATCGAAGTACCTGAGGACACCTTGAATTTATTGCTCAAGTATTATTGCCTGCCCCGGCAACTGAAGAATCTGCCGCTTTCGGTGAAATACATTGATGCCGCCCGGGTCCATGGCGGTAGCAAACAGGCGTTGCGGACCGTATCCGCAAAAAAAGAGATCATCGATCCGGCAAAGGTATTTGAATTGCCGAAAAATTTGAAAGCTGTTAAGAGTGAGTCGACGCTTCTGTCTTCCGAATCTGATATTCAGGAGCTTCTGAAATAGATCCCGGGTCTTAATAGACCGGTCAATTAGTACTCGCTAAAAAAAAGGGGCATCCGAGCCCCCATTGTTCATTTGTTCTCTTGCTTCACATTCATACTTCCAGGTAGAGGCCTCGTTCTTCCACTTTGTCGCGGGGCAATTTGAAAAAGTCGGTGGTCCGGGCCGAGAGTTTTTTCATGAAGAGAAAGGCTGTCCAGCTCATCCAGTTCAGTGCCGGTCCGTTGAGCTTGCGTTGCAAGGTTTCGTGCGAGATGAAAATATGCAGATCATGTTCCAGGCCGTGCGGCACCCTGCCTGCATCGGCCAGGGATTTGAATTCCGCACCGATGGCACCGAAGACGCGGGGCGTTTGCATGAAACCGACATGGAAAATCATGCGATAAAAACCGTCCCCAAGCTCTTCCAGCTCCAGGCGCTCCGCTCCTGTTACAAACGGTACGCAAGCTATTCTGACGCTGAACAGCACGACGTGCTCATGCAGGCTTTTATTGTGTTCCAGGTGCCGCACCATAACCGGTGATATGCCCCGGGTTATTTTCGTCATCCAAACTGCTAGACCCTGTACCCTTATGATGTTGCTATCGCGTACCGTTTCCATAAATGTTTCCACCGGCACGGCCAGTTTGGCCGCTTCGTTGCGCACGGCAATGGTACCCAGGCGCCAGGATATCATCAGGAAAGAAATAATCGCCCCAATGCTGATCGGCAGCCAGCCGCCCTCGGCTATTTTGGCCGAGTTTGCCATGAAGAAGCCGAGATCGATGGTGCCGAATACGAGGATTGTCATGGCCGTGAGAAGGCGGGACCAGCGCCATTTCAGTACCATCACTCGGCTGATGAGCAAAGTGGTGATCAGCATTGTGCCCGATACGGCTACGCCATAGGCTGCAGCCAGAGCATCCGACCGGCGAAAGGCCAGCACAATTACGATCGTGCCGACGGCCAGAAAGAAGTTGATCATTGGTACGTAGATCTGACCCTTTTCATGATGCGATGTCTGCGAAACACGCATCTTCGGCAGCAAGTCGAGATGGATGGATTGACTTGCCAGTGAAAACACGCCGCTTATCAAGGCCTGACTGGCAATGATCGTGGCGGCCGCGGCCAGGAAAATCATCGGCACCAGTGACCAGGCCGGTGCGGTTTTATAGAAGAGGCTTTCCATGGCGGTGGAATCTTGCATGATCAGGGCCGCCTGTCCAAAGTAGCTGAGCATAAGACTGGGCAGGACGATTAAGGCAAGAGCCCGGCGAATTGCGGCTGCGCCCACATGACCCATGTCGGCGTACATAGCTTCACCTCCCGTTATGGCCAGGAAGACCGCTCCGAATATGGCGCCGGCGACGGTGGCATTGTCGCTCAGGGTCTGGTAGGCGTAGAGCGGATTGATTGCCAGCAAGACCGAGGGTACCTGCCAGATGCGATAGAGTCCGATGGCGGCTATGGTGGCAAACCAGAGCAACATCACCGGGCCGAAAGCGCCGCCGATTTTGCCCGTTCCCAGTCGCTGCACGGTGAAGAGCAGGACAAGCAGGGCAATGGTAGCCGGGATTACGGCCTGCTCAAATTCCGGTGCCAGCACCTTCATGCCTTCCATGGCTGAAAGCACTGAGATGGCGGGAGTAATTGCTCCGTCACCGAAGAGAAGAGCTGAGCCGATGATACCGAATATGGTGATAGCCGTCAGGCCCGACCGTTTGCTTTTGCGCCTGTGCGGATTGGTCAATGTGGCCAGTGCGAGGATGCCGCCTTCTCCGTTGTTGTCGGCTTTGAGTACGATCAAGGCATATTTGATGCCGATGGTGATCAGGAGTGACCAGCAAATGAGACTGGCAATTCCCATCGCATCAGCTGCGCCAGGGTTGCTGTGTCCCAGTGCCTGCAAGGTCACTTGCATGGCATAGAGTGGACTGGTGCCGATATCGCCGTAGACTACACCAAGAGCTATCAGAGTCAGTGAAAAGTTAGAAAGAGAACGGTGCGAGGGAGTCGCCGCCGTGTTTGCTTCAAGAGATACTGGAGCTGACATAGTTTGAGTCCTGTGGTTGATTTAAAAAAATAGGTTTGCGAAGGCAAACCTGCAACAGAAAACCGTCGAGCGGCAACCGCTGCAAACAGTTTGCAAAGGGTGGTGGTGCCAGATCGCGGGCTACTAAGGCTTTTTATTTGCCTTTTCTTTGTTTTCCGGTTTCGAAAATTTCGTCAAAGTCGCCTGCGGATTCTCGTGACGCATTGCTCATCAATACTTCTTGCATGGACTTGCTGCGGCGATAGCCGCCGGGCAACTCAAAGATTTGGCCGGGCACTTGAATGTGCTCTATCCTGCTTGTTACCAAAAGCGTCTTGCGGCTCCCTGTGGTGTCGAGACCGGTCATCCAGTCAACCCCTTTGCGATTTTTGATCAGCTTTACCGGAATGCCGCCGTTCGTCGGCAATTTGTACGTGGTGAAGAGAATGCGCTCCACCTGCGGCGCTGCAATCCCTGCTAATGGCATATATTGAAAAACCTGACCCTTGCTTGCCAGTTGTTTGACGGTTATGCCGTCTATCTGGACTGTACTCGGTGGCCGGTCTAAGCCAGTGTCTTTTTCCTGCTTCTGCAAAACAAAGTTGGAAATGATGCCATTCGCTTCGAATTGATTTAGCGGCTGAGTGAGGTAGGTTTTGTCGTCATCTCGGAAGACGCTGACGGACCAGTCTGGGCTTTTTGCAACCAGGCTGTAGCGCATTCGCCCGCGATTGTTGATGCGCAGGCCCTGCAGTGAAACGATGGTCTCAGTTTCTCCCCAGTAGTGGTGAGTTTGTGTGAGTTTTAGGGCTGAAATGTTTGTTTTGTCTTGTGCGGCGTGGGCAGCACTGATTCCGGTGATGACTGCAAGTAAAGGCACGACCATGATGCCACGCCGCCAGTTTGCCCGCTTTTTCACAAAATGTGCCTCACGACAGTTGCAACTCGAAATGGAATATACACGGCCGGACGCCTGTGCACAATAAGATTTTGATGTATGAATACTAGCTGACTTTCCGAGGTTGCGGGCAGTCTCTCGGGGGGATATGTCCCAGGTTGTAATCGGCCAGATTTGCCTTTGCCGATTTGATCAAGCGATATGCCGTGGCCCACTGCTTTTTCTCAATTTCGGCCTGTGCTTGTTCCATTGCTGCGCGCGCGTACTTGAGTTGCAGATCAAAGTTAGCCTTGCCCACCTGTGATCGAAGCGTGAATTTCTCTCGCACTAATGGAGTCGACAGAAGTTCTATCTTTTGACTGATCACCGGCATACCCACGTCCACGAGCATGTGATGATACGCGTTGAGCAGGGCCTTGCCGGCGAAATAGATGACACAGGATAGGGCCAGAAGCAGCTGGAAGGCGACGAGTGGGAAAGCGCTTAAATACGCCCAGATAAATTGCATTGTCATAATGGATTCCTCAGAAAAGTCAGGCGGCCTGACGGTTGTCGATCAGTTGAAAAGTCAGGTCCTGAGTTATGTTCGGCAGGTTCAGAACGGGACAGTTCCCTACCCACAATTGAGAGAGCATTTCAGGAAATGAGGGCAGTTGACCAGAGCCAGTATCTCTAAGGACGCCGGTAATTTTGGAAGTCTGGTCAGGCCGGGGCTGTTGTCGATATGAAGATAAGTCAGGTCGGGGTTGGCTTCCAGATAAGCTGCCAGTTGTGCGTTTGATTTGAAATACATATCTCTCTCCGGTGAATTAATAAGACCCGCAGTGCAGGCGGAAAAGAACATTGCTTGCTCACGCAACTCACGCAACGCAAATGAAGACAAACGGTCAAGTCCTGCGCAACTTAGTTGCGCTGGAAATTGCATTGATAGCCTGGTCGGCTCGCGATCTGGTTTGAAGGTCCTTTGATTTGCATGGGTGAAAATAAGCTATTCATTCGTATCAAAGTGGTGAATGGCAGAGCAATAAAATAGACCCGGCATTCGTAGCCCTACGCACAAATACTATTAGCGCATTGTAATTAGCGCGGACACTGTAAAGACGCGTCAGTACACTGATTCCGCCTGCGGAGCTGCGCATGGCTGACAGTGTCTCATCTGTTTTTTGCAGCCGCTGTCACGCGTGTCAGCAAAATGTTTGATTTGATCTTGGCTATACCCTGTTTCCTGCTCAGGTGGCCGGGCCGGCTTTCCCGATGGGGAACATTAGCGGCTGTTAATAATTTTAATCTCCGGACTTTATTCCTCTCTGATATCGTTTTTGGTCCTAAGCCATTGCTGGGTAACAGTTCGTGGGTTGCTGACCCTGCTTTCGCCTGGCCTGGCCTTGACTGTGACAATTTGTTAACGGATAATCATATTTGTCGGGTTTTTATGAGCCCGGCTTAAGGTGTCGGCTCTCCGCTTTTTCCGTCGGCATACTTCATTCACTTACTATCCCGCTGCGTGAAATCAAATACTTGATGAAGGGCTACACATCTCAGTTTTGTATTGGAGAGATCCTTGTGGATGCCGGGCTGGTTGCTCAGTCGGCTGTGGATGATGCCGCCCGAGAAGCAGGTACCAGAGCCAGGCTTCTGGGGCGGACACTGGTGCAGCGTGGCGCTATCAGTCAGGAGAATCTCAGGATTGCCGTAGAGGTGCAGTCACTGATCAGGGACAGCGTCGTAGACCGATTCAGCGCGCTCAAGGCCCTTTCTCTGGCGGCCTCCATGGGACTCAGTTTGGAGCAGGCCCTGACTCAGGTGCAGGCGCAGACCGTGCGCAAGGAAGGTTCTGAGAGCGGGTCCAAAGAGCGTACATGCAGACTGGGTGAGTTGCTGCTGGAAGCCGGCATTGTCGATGAGTCGACCTTGAGTGAGGCCAGGGCAAAGGGAATTGTCTCCGGCGATCCGCTTGGCGTGGTACTCGTCTCCGATGGCATTTTGAGTGAATCTTTCCTCGATGCGGCTCTGGAACTGCAGGTGCGAGTACGCGATGGTATGTTCAGCCGTGAGCAGGCCATCTCCGCTCTTCAGCAGGATCCTCGTAAACTGCTGGCGATGATTGCACCACAGATGATGGCAGATCAGGCCAAAGCTGAAAATGCCACAGCCACCATTCGCCTGGGTGAGCTCTTTGTCCGAGCCGGGATTATTAGTCATGCCGCCGTCACCGAGGCTCTCGAGCTATCACTGGCTCAGGGCTATCAGATTGGCGAGGTGCTTGTGTCATGTGGATTTATCACCCAGGCACTTCTGGACTCGGCGCTGCTTCTGCAGCAAATGGTGACGCAAAAGTATCTCACCATTGCCGAAGCCACTGCCTGTCTGGCAAAAGTCGCTACCACCGATAAAACCGTAACCGCCTGCATCCTGGAGCTCAATGCTCTCAGTGCAGCGCCCCCGGCCGAACAATCACAGAGCTCCATGCGCTTACATGTGCCCGGTAGAGCAGAGATGGCGGCCGTGGAAACAAGTACCGATCTGCCTGCTGTTGTGTGTGAATCAAAGCGTTTAGGGCCGGCCGGTGGGTCTACCGAAGTTGTTGAATCGCTGGAGATCCGGCATGTTCAGCCGGAGGAAGTACCGAGCGAGCCCGCGCCTGAAGAGTATTTCGGAGCCAGTTTTTCCTACAGGAAGGACGACCGCGAAGAACTACACCGTCAGTTGCGCGGGGTTTATGCTCGCCTGGGCCGTGTCTTTCTTAAGAGACGACAACTGGATACGGCTGAAGAATTACTCAGATCCGCCCTCGATATTTCGAGCACTACCGAGCTTAGCGACAAGAAATTGGAGGACATGATGGTGCTCGCCTGCCACTATCTGTCCAGCGGTCAAAGTTGGCAATCCGAGGCTTTGCTGAGAACCTGTCTCTCAATGTTGGAAGGTCGACCCGAACTGGATCCCAAGTTGTTGGGGCTCTGCCATCACCGTCTGGCCCTGACCTACTGCCACCTGGGCCTGCTTCTCAAGGCGGAGAGGCATTTGACTGTTGCGGTGCAACAATTGAATGACATTCCTGTTACTCCTGCGGGGGCACCCGATGCTCCGACCAGACGCTTATTGTCCGCCGTCTATCGAGACTTTGCCGTTCTGTTAACGCGCTTGCGCCGCGAGCAGGAAGCCGATCGCTTCTACTGCCTGGCGCGCAAGATGATGTCGTTAGAGCATTTGAGCATTTGACGTGAAAGGAGCACCCACGGCCCTTTCTTTTCTTTTGCCTGATTGTAAATAGACCGGTCTAATATATTGAAGCAAAAAAATAGGGGCTTCCTTGCCCCTGATAGTTTTATCGCTCAATTAGAGCTGGGTGCTCCGGCCGTGATTTCTGATTCCATTCACCATTGCTCTCATGCGCTCCTGATGCTCTTGCCAGACTTTATTGTCATGGGCGCAGGCCTCAAGAAACAAATTGTCGTCGCAGGCCAGATGCCCGTAGGGACTGACTGTGCCGTGAGGCAATGGGAAGTATTCCAGGCGTTGTTCTTGACCGTTATTATCTCTCATGATCACTCCAGTATTATTTGTGTTTGTGATTGTGTTGCAGATCCGGGAAATGCGGATGCGTGTGCTTTATGACCTGGTCTCCCTGTCTGTGCTCGTGTTCGTGTTCGTGCTTTTCCGCCAGATGCAGCCACAGACCAATGGCCATAAATGCCGCCGCCCATGCAAATTGAGGTGTGATACTCTCATGCAGGAAGGCAATGGCGACAACAGCGCCGGCGAAGGGAGCCAGTGAAAAGTAGGCTCCGGTTCGAGCCGTTCCGAGGTGGCGGAGAGCCAGGACGAAGAGTGTCAGACTGACTCCGTAACCGAGAAATCCAATCACCAGGGCCTTGCATATTAGTGCCGCGGGTGGCATTGATGCACCGGCGAGGAGAGCCAGCGAAACGTTGGCCATCCCTGCGACAGAGCCTTTTAAGCAGGCGATGTGAGCGGGGTTTGCCCCGGCCACTTTTCGCGTCAAATTATTGTCTATCGCCCAGGCCAGGCATGCACCGGCAATTAGCAGCGCTCCGTTTGATACCGTCACAGTTTCGTTGAGATTAACCGAGAGTAGGGCACCGCCAGTAACAATCGCCAGCATGCCCAATACGATGTGATGATCGCAATTTTCCTTGAAGACCATCCAGGCGATTATGGCTGTGAATACCCCTTCCAGATTGAGAAAGAACGAGGCTGTGGCAGCCTGTGTTTCGGCCAGTCCGAGCATGAGGAGGACGGGGGCAATGGCACCGCCGCTTAAAATGGCGGCGCTGAGCCAGAGCCAGTCGCTGCGTTTTAATGCCGTATGCTGGGCTGACCGGCTGGTCTTGAGCGGCAGGAGTAGATAGATTGCCAGGCCCAGGCCTGAGCCAAGGTAAAAGAGGCCTGCCACCATAACCGGTGTCATGTCCTGCAGCAGATTCTTGGCCAGTGGCGTGGTCACACCAAAGAGAAGGGCTGCAATCAGGGCATAGGCGATACCAGTAAGCGGCATTTTTGCACGCGGAGGCTCAGCCCCAGTGCTCATTTTTGCCCGCTGGCATCCGTGGGTTTTGTCACGCCCGGGATGACTTTGGGTACGCGGCCCAGGAAAAAGTCGGTAATCAGAGCTTTGTCGGGATCGATGGAGTACTGCTTGAGGTCGACCTTGCCGACAGTCTGAATCGCTTTGATGGCGGCTGCCGAGTAAATCGGGTGCAACGAATAGAGTGAGGGATCGGTTACCCCGGCCAGCATCATTGAGACAACTACCGAGTCGGTGAAGAAATTGCCGGTGGTCGAGCGCGCTGGTTGGGTGAATATCCAGCGGGCTGCTTCGGCTACAATTTTTGCATCGCGGGAGTGACTGACGCTGACATCACCGCCGAGTTTGTTGCGTACGGCTGAGGTGTCGACTGTGGTTTCCGGCCAGAGCGAATTGACGGCAATGCCGTCGGATTTGAACTCTTCGGCAAATCCCATCGTCATCATGCTCTGGGCATATTTTGAAAGGGTGTATGTAAACTTGAACCATTCGGGATCAAGGTTGAGTGCCGGTGAAATGTTGAGGACGTGCGGGTTTACGCTCTTCCGCAGATGCGGCAGAGCATATTTTGTCGTCATGAATGGTCCGCGGGTATTTACCGCCATCATCAAATCGAAGAGTTTCATTGGTGTGGTCTCAATACCTGTCAGGCTGAGGACGCCTGCATTGTTGACTAGTATGTCCAGCCCTCCGAAGACCTCTATCGTTTTGGCAATGGCCGCTATCACCTGAGCTTCGTCGCGCACGTCCACTTGCAAGGCCAGTGCCTCACCTCCGGCGGCGGTGATCTCTGCTGCCGCACTGTGGATGGTGCCCGGCACTTCGGGGCGTTCTTCGACTGTTTTGCCTGTGATGACTACTTTGGCGCCGTGTTTGGCCAGCTCGCGAGCGATAGCCAGACCGATGCCGCGTGATGCGCCATTGATATAGGCTACTTTGCCCTTCAAGCTGGTTGGGTTTTCGTTGTTGTTCATTGTGTCCGTCCTGGCAGATTATGCCTCCGGGTTCTTGGAATTGATGGTGTCGCTAGCGAACGCGCTCTCTGAGCAGTGTGCGAAACCTGATCTGGTAAGCAAATGGGGCCGCGATAACGAAGAGCGCCAGAGCCGCCATTCCGGAGCTGAAGCTGAGGACAAGCGCCGCCGGTATCGTCCACAGCAAAGCCGACCGAATGGCCTTTGAAACGGCTTTTTCGCGCGTCAGGCCGCTCGACGAACTGCCGGTGCCGAATGAGATCAGTCTTCCGTCAAAGAGAAAGAGATCCAGGGCCATGAAAACTTCTGCGACCAGGAGAGGAAAGACGAGCGTGTAGGCGTAAAGGGCGAAGGCAGCGTAGGCCGCTGCCGCGAGAAACCATATGCGTGACATCGCCACTCTATTGCGCGAATGTGCGCTCAGAAGGAACAACGCCAGGGTGAGGTGGACGCCGGAAAGGATGAGACCAAAAATACTGGCCATGATGTTCTCCAAAAATTGGTGAAGTTGATTGGGGCCGGGCAAATCAAGACCTGACCAACAAAACATTGTTGGCTGAGGAGATTGATAGAGCCTGGGGTAGGTCCTTAGGTGTAAATGTCCTTGAATGCGAGCGAATGAGAAGAGAGCATTTAACTCGTATCAGAGGCCTTGCTTAAGAGGCAAGGGTTCAGATGTTTCTTAATGTATTGATCGGTAATCTGCGCCAATTTCAGATTGGTGGGAGCTATAAGTGTCTCTCCGTTGTGTAGTAATGCGGCCGGTTTTCGTCGGTAAAAAAGATTGCCTTCCAGTCTGTGCAAAAAAATCGCATTTGAATTGAACTTTTTGTGGGCGGCCGGCGTCTAACTGAAAATCACCGGGGCTTGCGGACATCTTTATGAGCATTCATCGACTCCTGCCCAGTAGCTTGAAAGAAAACTATCCTCTGGCGGTGATGCTGGCTCTGAGCCTGGCGTATTTTTGCTGCTCCGCCCTCTGCCTTGCCTTTGACCAGCGCCAGATACTGGGCGAATATGTCTGGGTCAAGCCCTGCAAATTTGGTCTGTCGATTGCCACCTATGCGGCCGGCCTGATCTGGTTATCCGGGTATGTAGGCAGTTACAAGGCTCTGTTCGCCCGATATAGCAGATGGGCTCTGCTCGGCGCCATTATAGAGCTCACCGCCCTGGCCGTGCAGGCCGGTTATCTGCTGACCGGTGGGCATAGCGGTGGAGTCTGGCACCAGGCAGTTGCAGACGCCCTGGCCATGGCCATCAAACTGGGGATAATGCCTGTCGCCTTGCTCATGCCCGTTACACTTTTCTTTTTGATCAAACAAAAAGACTTACCACCCGTTCTTGGTGGTGCGCTGCGCTGGGCGGCATTGATTGCAACTCTTGGTATGATTCCGGGTCTGATTATGGTCCTGCCCGGTTCACATCAACTGGTGCTTTCGCATCACAGTGCCTTCGGCCACGTTATGTCGACGGCTGGCGGAGCTCATAGTCCGATCTCGCCCTTGCTTGGCTGGAGCACCACCGGCGGTGACTTGCGGGCGGTCCATTTTTTTGGTTTGCATGCCTTGCAGGTTTTGCCTCTGACGGGCCTGGCCGTGATGAAATACCTGCCCTCATGGACTGCGAAGAGGCAGGCCGGGTTAATTACTAACCTGGGCATTACTTATACTGCTCTGCTTATATTGCTGACTTTTCAGGCGTTGCTGGGCGAATCTTTCTTCCATCCCGGCGCGGAAACGGTGCGACTGGGCATGGCTATTTTGGGTCTGAGTCTTGCGGCGGCACTCGCCGGGGGGCACAAGGTGCGGGTTGCGGCTCAATGCCCTGGTACTTAGTGATATAGTTGACTGCAGCAAAAATTTTTTGAATTGTTGTCCCCGCGGCAGTCACTTCCCTGTACCTGCCGTATTTTTTTTTCTTCCATTTGTGTCCCCTGGTTCAGGCCGCCATGGCACCGATATTGGCTGCCAGCAAATCGGCAAATACTTTTGAGCGTTCGTTTCGGGCCATTTCACCGGCTATTCGAGCTACCGTATCGACCGAGCAGCCAAAGGCGTAAGCGGCCCATCCCTGCACTATGCTCAGGGTGGATGCATTTTCAGCTCTAAGGGCCCAGATGTCTTTGCCTGTGATAACGGCTTGAGCCGTTGCAAGGGCCGTCAGCGTTGCCGCCGTAGATTCCTCATCCAGGTTCAGCCCGAGGCTGTTGGCGGCCACGAGAGCGGCCTTAGCGGCGGCGTTTTTCCAGGCCTGCCGGTCCTGATTGTTGCTGCGGCAAAGTGTCAGTACTTCTTCCACTACCCGGTGTTGTTCTTCCGTCTGGGTAAATTTGAGGACGCTCGTTAAAAGATAAGCGCCGTATTCGGGCCAGACTCTTCTCCAGTCGGGGTTTATTGCTCCGCTGTCGGGTATGGATTTTGGCCAGTTGTCGCCGATTAAGGCTTTTGTATTTACTAGTTTTATCGTTTTCATTTCGGTCTCCCGGAAAAATAATAAAGTCGACTCGATTTTCTCCTTGTAAGGCCTGTACGGTGCGGCAATGCTTGACCGTACAGACCTGAAGTTCGTATCGAGCTTTGGTTATGGCTGTTCTTTTAGCTTCTGGCGCAGGCAAAGGGGCGGGTCAGCCAGGTGTAGATCATGCCGACACCCAGTATCCAGAGCCAGAAACAGGCTGAGAGAAGGGCAAACCATATGAGCATGGCCAGCCAGAGCCAGACTCCTGCGATTTCAATTACGTTGGCCCAGACCGGACGATTGACGCCCAGATTGTGCCAGCCGACGGTCAGGATTGTACAAAAGACAATCAGTCCGGAGCCGAACATTGCTACCGGTGAAAACCACGATAAACTCAGAGTCATGGCTATGGATGCGCCGGTAGCGGCGGCTAGAGTTAGAAAGATGTTTTCTTTGTTCATAAAATTCTCCAGAGTTAATTCAGGGTTACTGGCTGCTGGCGGCGAAAAATTCCCGCTCGCGTAGCCGGTGCTTTTCGACTGCCTGGGTACTGCGGGCGGCCCGGTCTGCCAGTGCGGAGGCACTGTGCGCTTCTTTTACGGCTGCTTCCCCCCGACTTAAAACCTCCACGGCTCTGGCCAGCTGAGTGTCCTGTGCGTGGAACGGATCGTCGATGAAGTCATCGCCGGGCAAAACCTCGAAGTCCGGAATGACACCGGCACCAAGGGCCACACCTCCGGGGAGAAAGCGAAATGTGGTGATTTTCACAGCGCTGCCGAAATCAATCGGTTTGAAGCTCTGACCCACTTCCTTGCCGTAGCTCGATGTGCCGACCACTGTAGCCAGACCATCGGCCTGCAACATGCCGCCCAGTATTTCGGAAGCACTGGCGCTCATGCCGTTGACCAGCACCACGATGGGCACGGTGGGTACGATGCGGAAAAAGCGAGTCGTTTTTTTGCTCTGTATTACTTTTCCGTTTTCCACCACCTCTTTTACATAGCCATCATGCTCGATGCGCTCGCGGGTTTCGATGCTGCGGTCGCCTTCTCGTTGCTGGATGGTAATGGTGGGACCGTTTTCCATTATTAACTGAGCAATGGCCGTGGCCTGCTCCATCACTCCGCCGCCGTTGTTGCGCAGATCCAGGACCAGTCCCTTGATGGCACAATCGCGCTCCGGTTTGTAACTCTGCAAAATCGGCAGCAATGCGCGCACATCGTAGGGCAGTTGTTTGCCGGTGCAGGCCAGATAAAGCGCGTCGGTAAACTCCTGTGCCACTGTCTGGGTAAAGCTCGTAATAGTGACCTTCAGGAAGTCGCCGGGCAACGCTTGAGTCACTACCTGGGGCACGTGGACGGCACCACGGGTGATGCTGATATCCTTGTCTTCGTAGCCGCTGCCACTGGGGCGATGGACTGAAAGCACGACTGTTGTGCCGGCATCACCTTTGATGCTGTCCACTACGGCGGCCATAGTTTGACCGATGGTGGATGTGCCGTTCACTGCTGCGATGCGGTCTCCTGCTCGCAAGCCCGCCTGATAGGCCGGGCTGTCCCTGTCGGGGGCCGGGTAGACAACCAGCGGCGTGTCAGCACTGATTTTGTTCAGGCTGCGGCGAGCTTCGGCACTGGGATTCTCGCCCAGGGCCTTTTCGGCGCTGCGCAGGCCCAGGCGTGTCAGGGGCGCGCCGATGCCGAATACATTTCCCTGGGTGCTGAGGTACAGGTCGCGTGCTTCTTTGGGTGTTAAAAACGCCGTGTGCATTTCGCCCAGGTCGCGGACCATCTTTTTAATGGCGCGATAGGTGTTCTCCTCAGTGCCGAGCATTTCGCTCTGGTCGTATTTGTGTTGCCACTTTGCGATGAAATCCGCTCGTTTTGATCGGTCCATGATGCTCAGATCGGTTTTGACTATTTCACCGAAGACGCAGTCGTAAAGGACTTTGCCGTTAAATGGACCCTGGTTTCGCGCGTTGCAGAGAGCGGGGATTTCGCCCAGCGTTTTTGTCGGCTGTGTCTGCGGTGTCAGGATGACCGACACTAACAGACCGAAGCAGGCCAGCAGGCTCACTATGATTAACGAATGCGGGAAGATTCGCTGCGGGTTTTGTTTTTCAGTCATGGGAATACCTCGGAGATCTAAAAAAGTGCAAAAAGCCGCCGGATCTATTGCTAGATCCGGAGTCAGTAGAGGACGTCCCTGTCCTTGAATTATCCCTTTACTTGTCTGGATGCGAGCGCTTGTAGCTGCGGTTGCCCAGGAAGAAGCCTCCGCCCAGACCGATGCCGGCCCAGAAGACGATTAAAATACCGCCCTGGATACCGAGCAGAGTGCCGGCAAAAATGCTGGCCAGAGCGACGCCGACAATGGCCCAGATTTTGGACGATTTGGAGGTAGTCGGACCTTTTGCGCCAAGCCAGTAGCCAAGGAAGAGGGCTGCCGATATGACCATAAGACCAAGCATTTCTACGTTTTGATGGAGAGCGGCTTCACCGGGGCTGCCGGGGAAGATCAGTTCATTGGGATCTGGTTTGTTAAACATGCTGTTTACCTGTAGTAAGAGTTGTGGGAGGAAGTGAAAAGGCGTCCCTGCCGTTGTCTTCCTAGTTGCTTGTCGGAACTAACAGACCCAGTGAAGGTAAGTGTTTGACAAGCTCTTCTTCGGGAAGGACATCCATCGATACGCGAGGAGTGCCGCTTTTGCCGAAGTGTTGATCCCATATTTCGCAGAATCTTTCGCGCAACATGGTTTCTTCATCGATCAGGACCGGTGCGATTGTGGTCATCAAGCCTTTCAGTTCGGTCAGGATCCTTTCAGCTCTCAGTGCGCAGTCGGCCTGGATCAAGAAGATCTCGTGGTCGATCTGGTTGGACGAAACAGGACCAAGTCCGTAACCTCCGCTCATGGCCATGCTTTTGCCAAGATATGGGTCGCTTGATTGTTTGCCGACACAGATCCAGCCCAGTCTGCTCATGCCCCAGAGGGTAACCATGTTTTTAGCCAGGGTGTAGGCGCGGTCGATGTCGTTGGAAGCACCGGTAGAGGTGGTACCCAAAAACATTTGTTCTGCGCGGTTGGCTGCCAACAAGGAAGTGATCTGACCTAACAAGCCTTCTTTGGTCATGCAGAAAGGATCTTCATCCCCTTGCATGAGGGTGTAGCCACCAGCGCCGCCGGCACCAATGATGGTGATTTTGCGCACCTGGTCGCCCCATTGATCGGCCCAACCTTTGTTCATGCGGAACAAGTATTCGCCCACCAGAGCATGGCCCAATTCATGGTAGGACAGCAGGTTCTTCACGTCCATGCTCAGACGTTTGGATTTGCCTTCATTGGCCTGTCCGCCCATTTGAATGGCAGAGATACCTTTGTCCAGGTCCTCTCTGGTGATCATTGTTGCTTTCTTACCTTTGCCGAACTGTTTGCGGCATCTTGCGATGGCCGCATCCGGGGCGTGCACTTTCAACAATGATGCAATGTCCGCACCGCTCAAGCCGCTTGTTGCTCCTGCCAGCTCGTCTTTGTCGATGCTTGGGTCCAGCTTGACGTCTTTGCTGTGCACTTCAATGATCTGGCGACGACCCTTTTTATCGGGCAGGTCGACAATCATTTTCTTGTCGCCGAAGCGACCTGAACGCACCACAGCGGGGTCAAGCATGTTGTCGCGGTTGGTCATACCAAAGACAATCAGACCGGAGTTGTCTTCGAAGCCGTCCAGCTCACTCAACAACTGGTCCAGAGTTTGGTGTCTTTCGTCGTTACCGCCGCCTACGCCTGCTCCACGATGTTGAGCTACTGCGTCCAATTCGTCGATGAGCAAGATGGCAGGCAGTTTTGCGCGGATTTGTTCGAACATGTCACGTACGCGTGAAGCGCCGACACCGACAAACATTTCCACGAATTCCGCGGCGTTGATGTAGAAAGCAGGAACACCCGCTTCACCGGCAACAGCTTTTGCAAGCAATGTTTTACCGGTGCCGGGAGGGCCTACTAAAAGTACGCATTTTGCGATCTTGCCGCCGAGGTCTTTGATTTCACTGGGATCCTTTAAATAGTCGACGATGCGTTCCATTGCTTCTTTGGTTTCATCAAGGCCGGCAACGTCGGTAAATTTGACCAGAGGTCCTTTTTCGGGATCAAAGGTTTTGTGTTTGGATTTGGCAAAAGCGCCGGCTGCACCACCACCGCCTTTCATTTGTCTGAACTGGTAGAACATGAAACCGAGTATGGCGATAGGTGTGACTATCATCAATACGGTCAGGATTGTACTGATCAGATTGGAATGCGGATCGGTTCCTTTTTCGGAGGGGCCGACTACATATTCGCGTTGTGCGTCTTCTCCGCTCATAGGCAGAGATTCGCGTGTTACTTTGTTGCGTTCCGCTTCACTGGCCAGAACGTTGTAATCAAACTCCCCGGGGATGTCGGCAACAACGTCGCTCTTGCCGCCGCTGTAGTCGACAATTACTTTGTCGGGGAATTGTCTTACGCCTTTGACGTAAACCAGCTTCTCTATTGATGTGGGTTCGGTGCGAACTTTGTCCACAACTTCCGAGAAGTCGATACGTTTGGCGTGAGCGTAATTGGCTACCGGTGTCGTTGAGGTGCTGCCGCCGCCGCCGAAGGTGAGGGCAATGGCCAGGGCCAGAAATCCAATTCCGATATAGAGGATCCATTTTGGTGGTGTTCTAAAGTCGTTATTCATAGGTTTCTCCTGATGAATGATGACGCAACCGTGCTAGTGGTTGCGGTAAATAGATGGATGCTTGGTGACAACGCATCCGCTTTGGTTGCTGTTGCAACCGTGTTAAAAACGACCACACCTCTGGTGCAGTCGTTTAAAAGGTAAGAAGTAAGGTGTTGCTGGTTTGTGGTTCTTAAAAGTCTGCGTTAAGAAAAGGTGAAGGGTTGGTTGGTAACACTCAAACTACATAAGTGCCACCGACGTACGCAATGCCGGTCGCAGAAAAAACGTTAGTTTCTTCTGGCACAGTTTGCGTACGCGATCCGCTTTACTGCTTCTTGCCTGGGTCACTTGCAGCTGCTCTAAATAGAAGCGGCCTGAGCATATAGACGACGGCGCAGATAATGACAATCAGTGCGGGAGTTGCCCAGGGCCTTCCGAGCAGCGAAACCATATCGTTATATAGCGCCAGGAAGAAAAGGCCGACGAAAAACACAACTACCAGCAACTGCATTATGCCCTGTGTTTTTACTCGCAGCGGTCGGCCGCGCGCTTTTTCCAGAGCCAGCAGCACCAGTTGTCCGCCGTCGAGACCGGGCAGAGGCAGCAGGTTGAGTATAGCCAGGGCGATGCTCAGCACGCAGGTAAAGTAAATGCCGCCGCTGATACCGCTGTTGACCTGTTCACTGCCTTCGGCCACGATGCCGACAATGCTGGAGAGCTGCTTCAGATTTTTGCCGTGCAGTAGTGAGCCGTAGCCGGAAAGTGTATCGGCAGTCATGCCAACTGTCTTAGCGACGGCTTCGACTGAGGCTTCCGCGACGCTTACTTGCCTGATGCTGCGGCTGATATGTGCACCGATGCCGACGCCGATTTTGCCGTTCTCGTCCGGTACTAATGTGATCGTTTGGTTCTGGTCAGATCTGCCGACGATCATTGTCAGCGCGATCGATTTGTGGGCGGCCAGGGCTTGCACCACTTGCTCCGGTTTTTCCACCCGTTTGCCGTCGATCCAGAGGAAGCGATCACCTTCTTGCAATCCTGCGGTGGCGGCAATGGAAGTGCTGTTGGGCAGCAGTGCGACATAAACGTCATCGATGGTGGTGACGGGTACGCCGCTGGCGCTGAAGAGCGCAAAGAAGAGGACCACCGGTATCAGCAGATTCATGCCCGGACCGGCTGCCAGCGTGGCGGCGCGACCCACAAAGGATGCGGCGGCGAAGGATTTTTCATCGGGTGCGATGAAGCCTCCGACCGGAAACGGCCTCAGTTGAAATTCCGTGCCCCAGGCATGCCCCAATACCGTCGCTTGATCGGCGCGGCCGAAGCCCACCGAGAAGATCGGTACGGCGATGCCGAAGCAACGGGCCACCAGCCAGTGTCCAAATTCATGCAGGGTTATGAGGACACTGATAATGGTCAGGGCGGCCACTACTCCAAAGACTTTGCTTGAGAGCAGGGAAGCCACGATCAGGAACGTCAGTAGAATTATTTTATTCATGGTTGTCACCGCTGGTAGTACTGGTTGTCATTTCAATCGTGGCCACTTTGTAGCGCAGCAGCAGATAGCCGTACCAGAAGAAGCCGTACAGCACTATCATCATGGCGAAGATCCAGCCGCTCTTGGATTGTGCCAGGGTGTCCCAGAGTCCGTGGGTAAAGATGGCTGCAAATAGTCCTGCTGTCAGGACCATGTAGCGATGAGGACCTCTGGTGAAGGTTGCTATCCCCAGAGCGGCTCCCCACAGCGCGCTGTACAGAGCGTGGAGCGGCACGCGAATAAACGCGCCCAGCATGTATGCCTTGATCGCCCCGCTGTCCATTTCAAATAGATGCAGGTTGTGAAAGATGTTCTCGTAGGCGGCAAAGCCCATAGCCGAGGCGCAGGCTAGAATGATGCCGTCTGCAGGGTGCTTGATTGCGCCCGGTGCCAGGTATTTGATGACCAGCAGCACCGCCGAAAATTTCAGCAACTCTTCCGTTAGTCCTGCCCGCAAGACAAAATAGGTGAGGCTGTCGCCACTGGCAATGGTGGCGAAAAAGTAGTTGAGCCATTCGCCCATGAAGACAAATACAGGGGCAATCAGCCAGGAGGCGCTCATGCACAGGGCGATTGTGTTCAGTGCCGGAGATGTGCTCCGTGGAGTTTCGCTGTACTTGTTTAAGGCAACATGCACTGCCAGCTCCTTGCGGTCCAGGGCAAATACCCAGAGCCAGGCAAAAGGAGCCAGTAACGGTAACAAACCAGCTATCCAGCCGGTTCTGGCTATGTTGGTAGCCAGCAGTAGTAATACGCATCCGAAGAGGACGTATTGAGAAGTGATTCTGTTCATCGGATTTATTCCTCTTGCCCTGCGGACAAGAATTGAAGTCGTTAATTGATCAGGTCTTTTTTCCTTTCTGTTTGGCTTCCTCAGCCTTGCGCTTCTCCTCGCGGTAAATCCACTCGTCTTCGAGTGTCTTGCCGCGCGCTACCAGTCCGCCATTTCCTGTGGTGGTGGGAGCGTGGTGTACGGCGTCGTGACGAGTCTTGAGGTCGTCTAACTCCGTGTTGCCGCCGTTGACTGTCGGACGTGTTGCGCTTTTGTCTTTAGCCACGGTTTGTCCTGTTGAGTGTGATGATCAGGCCCAGTGCCACAACGGCTATGCCGTTCAGGACCATGATCAGCGGACCTGCTTCTTCGATGAAGTGCGGCAGGGCCAGTGGTGTATGCGAGGTTGTCGCCACCGCGCGGGCGATGATAGCCATGAAGGCGGTGCCAAGGGCGCAGGCGGCGGCGCTACGCGAGATGACTTTAGCCACCTCGGGCGGTACCAGATCCTCGGGCAGGCGGTGCACCAGCGCAGAGGCTAGAGCCAGGCCCAGAGCCAGCCACAGTATTGATCTCAGTCCGTTAAGCCATGCTGCCGTATCGCTCCCGGGCCAGAGGGCCTGGGAGAGGAAGATGTTGAGGATGGTCAGCAGGAGCGTCGCCAGTAGCGGCAATCGATTGTTGGTCATAGTTCCCTTGAAGTTGAAGTGATGGTTTTGTTGCAGAATGCGGTCGGCGTCAGTGCCAGCTCGGCCGGTGCCGCCATGCCCAGTGATACGCACAGTTGGATGGCCACTTCTACCGGCATGTCGGAGTCGCTTACGACCTCCTCTGGAAAAGCAGTTACCAGGCCACTGATGGGGTTTGGCGGTGTGGGGATAAAGACGAGGATGTAGCGACGACCGGAGGTTTTGTCGATTACTTCGTTCGTGACAAAGCCAATGGTACGGCCGCCTTCGGGCAGGAAGGGCACAAAAACGACGCGCTTAAATTTATTGCTGCTCTCCGATTTTGAGACCATGTCAATGACATTGCGCAGCGCGCCGTAGATTTTGCCGATGCCCTGGACCTTGAGGATCTGCCGCTCCAGCCATTTGAGTATGCTCTTGCCGATGCGCCAGGAATCAATCGTACCGAAGGCGTAAAAGACGAAGGCCAGAAGGAAGAGGCTGAAGACGGCACTGTGCGAAATACCCGCGCTCTCAGGGCTGATGTGTCCCCAGATGGCGGCGACGATTGTTCCTAACCAGCCGTCGGCAATATTCATCGCCAGGACCAGGCCATAGATGATGGCGGCGATGGGGAAGAAGACCAGCGCCCCGCGAATGATCACCGACTTGATGTGATTGGCAACACCGGCGATTACTTTCAAAACCGGGCCGAAAACGCGACCGGTATTATCGAAATTTTTCATATTTGATTCTCTCTAGCTGGATGAAAAAGGGCCACCCTCCTGGCTCTGAGCCGGTGCGGGTGGCCATGGTTGAGGTCAGGGGTTTAGTCGACCAGGGCGGCCTGCAGCAGCGCCTTTTGTTGGGTCACATGCAGGCCGTGATAGCCGACAGCCGGTGAGGCTGCCGCTGGTCGACCGGCATAGCGCAACTGTATTTTTGACGGTAAGGTCTGAACTATCGCCGTCAGTGGTTCGAGCAGATAGGTCCAGTAGCCCTGGTTTTTGGGCTCATCCTGGGCCCAGACAAGGGTGGTGGCGCCGGGATAGCGTGCCAGCTCCTGTCTTATTGCCTCTTCCGGCAGAGGGTAGAGTTCCTCGATGCGGAAGATGGCCACATCCTTGAGATTGCGTTTGCGGGCTTCGGCGAGAAGTTCGTAATAGACTTTGCCGCAGCAGGCAATCACTCTTCGTACTTCACCACGCGGTCCATCCGCTGCTTGTGAGTCGCCCAGCACTGCCGCAAAATGACCGCTGGAAAGGTCGGCCAGACTGGATACCGATGCCGGATTGCGCAGCATACTCTTGGGCGTCATCACCACCAGCGGTTTTCTCACCGGCCGCAGTATTTGCCTTCTGAGTAAGTGGAAGAGTTGGGCCGGTGTGCTCGGTACAACTACCTGGATGTTGTTGTCGGCGCACAGTTGCAGATAACGCTCCGGTCTTGCCGATGAGTGCTCCGGTCCCTGGCCTTCATAGCCGTGGGGCAGGAACATCGTCAGTCCGCAGTAGCGACCCCATTTGACTTCTCCCGATGTGATGAACTGATCGATGACGACCTGGGCGCCGTTGGCAAAGTCGCCGAACTGCGCTTCCCAGATCACCAGGGTATCAGGCCTGGTGGTGGCATAGCCGTATTCAAAGGCTAAGACCGCCTCCTCCGACAGCGGTGAGTCGATTACCACAAACTGGCCCTGGTCCTGACTCAAATCCTGCAGCGGGATGAAGCAGCCGTCGTCCCAGCGTTCGCGTTGCTGATCGTGGAAGACTGCCAGGCGCTGGAAGAATGTGCCGCGGCCGCAGTCTTCGCCCGAAACGCGCACCGAGGCTTTTTCTCCGGTGAGCAATGTGGCGTAGGCAAGGTTTTCGGCCATAGCCCAGTCGATTGGCATACGCCCTTCGGCCATCGCCCGGCGGTTTTTCAGCACCTTTTGCATCGAGGGATGCAGGCTGAAATTTTGCGGCGCCCGGGAAAGCAGCTGACCGAGGCCGCTCAGGATTGTCGAATCAACGCCGGTGGCGACAACGTCGCTGAGTTTGCCTGTGGCAAAGCGCGCCCAGTCTACCTGTCCTCTGTTTTTGTCGATTACCTCCTGTACCGCCGAAGTACCTGCTTCAAGCAGGGCGCGATAGTCGCCGGCCATCTTTTTGGCTTGCTCCTCGCTGACGATACCTTCGCCGGCAAGCTTGCGGGCGTACAGAGTCCTTGTACCCGGGTGCTTGTCGATGGCTTGATACATCAGCGGTTGGGTGACCTTTGGTTCGTCGGCTTCGTTGTGTCCCCGGCGTCTGAAGCAAACCAGGTCGACTACGACGTCTTCGCCAAATTGATTGCGATACTCCAGAGCCAGTTTGGTGGTGTAGAGTACCGCTTCCGGGTCGTCGGCGTTGACGTGGAATATCGGAGCTTCCACGATCTTGGCCAGGTCGGTGCAGTAGAGCGTCGAGCGTGCGTCCCGTGAATCTGACGTGGTGAAACCTATCTGGTTGTTTATCACTATATGCAGTGCGCCGCCGATGCCGTAGTGTCTGGTTTTGGAAAGCTCGAAAGTCTCCATGCCCACACCCTGTCCGGCGAAGGCGGCATCACCATGTACCAGCACGGCCAGTACGCTCTGCTTTTCCTCGGGCCGACAACGGTCCTGTCTGGCGCGCACCGAGCCCACTACGACCGGGTTGGCTATCTCCAGATGCGATGGGTTGAAGGCCAGCGCCACATGCACAGCACCACTGGTGGTGTTGATATTGGCGCTGAAGCCTTTGTGGTATTTGACGTCTCCGGCAGGGAGAGTGCCCTCCGGTGGGACGCCGCCTTCAAATTCGCCATAGAGGTCGCTCGGCAGTTTGCCCAGGATGTTGATCAAGACATTGAGCCTGCCGCGGTGCGCCATGGCCATGACTATTTCTTTTACATCATGGCCGCCTGCCTGATGGATGAGGAAGTCCAGCATAGCAATGAAGGTCTCGCCGCCCTCGATGCCGAAGCGCTTCTGGCCGACGTATCTGGTGTGCAGATATTGTTCCAGGCCCTCCGCGGCGATCAGTTTTTCCAGAGCGCGGGTTCTGGCCTCGGCACTCAAGGTGTATCGGCCGCTCAGGTTTTCGAAGCGCTTCTGCAGCCAGAGCCGTTTATCCTGGCTGGAGATGTGCATATACTCCAGGCCGATTGTGCCGCAGTAGATCTGCTCCAGTGTGGTGATAATCTGCTGCAGCGTGGTGGTGGCGGGCAGTGGCAGTGTGCCGGGTAAAAAGCTCCGGGCGAGATCGGCCTGGTCCAGTTGATGGGATGACAGCTCAAGCGCTTTTGTCTCAGCCTCTCGCGGTCTGCCGAGGGGATCGATACTGGCTTTGCCCACGCCGCCGATGCGATAGGACTCGATCAGCTGCAGCACTGCCAGCTGTTTCAGCAGGGTCGCCGCCTTTTCTTGCTTATCGGCGGGAGCCATGGTTGCGTCCGCAAATTGCAGACTGGACAGATTGTCAAAAAACTGTCGCCACTGAGGGTCGACAGACTCGGGCTGGGCCAGGAATTTTTCATACAATTCCTCAAGATAGGGAGTATTTTGCCCGTGCAGGCAGGAGGTTTCCCTGAACCTTTCTAGAGAGACTGTGTTCATAACAAATACCTGCAGTTTTAATGCTGGAAGGCAAAGCGATTGACCCAGGCTACTGCCATCGTGGAGACGACAAAGACTAGGTGCAGCACCACCAGCTTGGTTAAATCATCAATGCTTTCATTGCCGGCGTTGACGAAGGCGCCCAGTAAATGAATGGTGGACACGCCTAAAATAGACATGCTCATTTTCACTTTCAGGGCGCCTGGATCGATGTAGCCAAGCCATTTGAGCTTGGGCAGCGAGGACGGCATTTCAGTGCCGCTGTTGTCGTAGCTGCCCGTGATGAAAAGGACATAGCCGCCAATCATGACCATTACGATCAGATGGCAGACCATTATGATGTCGAGCAATGCCAGCACCGATACCAGGATCTGGGTATCGGTGAGGGTGAGCGAGTGCCAGAGCAATTCTGCGGTTTGCACCGAGAAGCGAATCGCGTAGACAAGCAGAGTTAAAATCAACCCCAGGTACATTGGCAGCAGCATCAGGCGGCCGCCAAAAATGATTTTTTCGATCTGTGAGTTCATGCGATTCCTTGTAGTGAAGAAAATGAATTTGGTAAGCGCCCTTTCCTCTGGGAGGGCGCGATTTGAAGACAATCAGGGCTTTTTGGGTTGGTCTGGTTTGTATATTGCTTTGCAAAATACGCCCAGCGCGATGTAGCCGACCATGATGTACGGGATACCGAAGGGCCAGGGGGCGATGTGCGATTGCAGCAGCGTCACCGAAAACCAGATGGCGATGGCCACAAACAGACCCCATATGCGATCTGGTATGGGGATAAAGCGGGCGACGCCGAAGTAACCAATCAAAAGCATGATGGTTTTTACGCTAAGGTCCAAGAGCATGGTGGAACTCCTTGCCGCAGTCGGCAATTAGTGATTGAGTGAAAGTTGTGTTTATTCCTCGAGGCCGGCTTTCTGGGCAGCCAGATAAGCGCTGTCGCGCTCTCTGTGCAACTGCTTTGTTTGCTCGGCCATGGCCGCCTTGCGAGCCTTTGTCTCCGGGCTTCTTGCCGCCTCCAGTGCTGCCTTGCCCTGGGCCAAGACTTCCTGCGCTTTGAGCATCATCAGGTCCGGTCCGTTGATTGGATCGTCCAGATAGGCGCTGCCCTGGGTCGCTTCGAAATCAGGCAGCACTGCTACGCCGAGGTAGGCGCCGCCCGGCAGGAAACGAAAGGTTGTAATCTTCACGCCGGTGCCGAAATCGAGGGGATTGACCGACTGGCCGACTTCTTTGCCGAAGCTGGGCACGCCCACAACCGTCGCCAGACGGTTAAATTGCAGGCTGGCTGACATCAATTCGGAGGCACTGGCACTGTTGCCGTCGACGACGATCACGAGCGGTAAACCGGCCGGAAGCACGCGCCAGAAGCGAGGGTGTGTCACGGTTTGGATTGTTTTGCCGTCGACGATTTTTTCGCGGATGAAAGCATCGGCCGTGACCGATTCTTTCACTTCTACTATCTGGTCGCCTTCGCGCGTCATAGTTGAGACCAGGACGCCCTGTTTGACCACGGCCTGCAGCATCTCCATCACCTGATCCAGACGACCGCCGGGGTTGCCGCGCAGGTCAATGATCAGACCCTTGAGGCCGCAGTCGCGCTCGGGGGTATAGCCGGTTACGGCCTCTGCCAGAGCCTGTCCGCCTGCCGGTAATGTTTTGCCGGTGCATGCGGTGTAAAGGGAGTCGGTAAACTCCTTCGATACACTGTTGCCGAACATTTTGACGGTCATGCGAGCAAAGCCGTTGTCCAGCGCTTTGACCGCGATTTCCTTTGTGTGAATGGCCTGGCGGGTGAGTTTGAAATTGCGGATTTCGAAGTTGTCGCCTGCCGGGCGCATTACTTTTATTTCGACGGTGCTGCCGGCCACGCCTTTGCCTTTGATATCTTTGACTACTTCATCGACTGTGCGGCCGACTGATGGTTTACCGTCTACCTCGACAATGCGATCACCAGCTGCCATGCCGGCTAGAGCAGCGGGACTGCCTTCATCCGGAGCGGGAAAAACGATGATGGGGGTGTCTTCACTGATGCGGCTCAATGCTGCGCGGTCCTGCGCCGGGGCATTGGCTCCCAGGGCCTTGGCCTTGCTCCAGACGTTCAATCTGGTGATGGGCGCACCGATGCCGGTCAGACTGGCGTCAAAATCCTGAGCCAGACTGGTGAACTCTTTGGCCGTGAAAAAGTGCGTGTGCATTTCATTCAGGTCGGCAAGCATATCCTTGATCGCTTTAGCGCTGCTCTCCTCTGTCGCCAGGACCTGGCTCCCGTCAAATTTGTGCTCCCATTTTGCAATGAAGGCTTGTCTTTTGGCTGGTTCCAGAAGGCTGAGGTCGGTTTTGACCACGGTGTCGAAGACACAGGCATACAGCACTTTGCCGTCGAAAGGACCCTGGTTGTCGGCATTGCAAGCCTTACTGATGTAAGGTGCCATCATTTCGTCTTCGTCGTCTTCGGCTGCGCCGAAGTTGAGCTCGATAAACTTTTTGAGATCCGTTTCGCTGGTGGTGGCAGGCGGGGCAATTTGCATGCTGCCGTTGACGTAGACGTAAACGGGATAGGCAACTTCACTGTTGCCTCCGGCGGACGCGGCCATACTGGCTTGTTCGGCTTCCAGTCGGGCGACCAGTTTGTCGTTTTTGGAACGATCGGCCTGTACAAATTCGACATCGGGATACTGTTTCGCCAGCGATTCCATCACGGTCAACTGTGACGGGCACTCGTCAGGCTTGCAGACCTGGATCATGGTGTTGCCGCCGGCGGCAAAATCTTCCCGGTCCAGGCCTTCCTGGGTGATGGAAACGACCAGGGGCCCTGTCTTTTTCACCGATGCCGCGCCAATCACACCGCGGTGAGCCGGCAGTCTGACACCGCTGGTGGTGAGAGCCGGGGCTGCCGCCGTTGGTTTGTTGATGTTTACGGTGCTGGCCGTCACCGGAGCGATCGGCGGCACCATGACTTGATTACTTGCGCCCAGGTGGTATGTCCCGGCGAAGACTACCGCTGCCAGTACCAGGCTGCTGAGCACGTGCATAACTATCGGCGTCCAGATTGTTCTGGTTTGCACATAGAGTATGCCGGCCACAAGGCCGAAGATGAAGCTGGCATCCCAGCCCTCGCTATGCGGCACGGCAAAGAGAAAGGCTGTGATCATTACCGCCAGATAGGCGTCGCCTACTGACAGAAATTTAGCCGTATTGCGCGCCCACCAGCCGCTCTTTTGACCCAGCCAATCGGCCTGGGCGCTGAAGGCCTGACGCCAGAGATTGAGCAGAATGCCGCGGAAGATAAGCTCTTCCATTACCGCCGCCAGCAGTCCTACACCCAGGGCTGAAATGGCGAAGTTTAATCCGCTCACTGCGGTCAGGGCCTGAGTGCCGCTCTGTGCCACTGAGGGGCCGGGAAGCGCTTCGGTCAGGGCTCCATCCGGTGCTATGTCAAAGAGAACTATGGCGGAGCACAGACTCAAAAGATAGACCGTCAGCAGTCCTCCCAGTGCCCAGAGGAAGACCTTTTTGCCGGTCATGCCGCTGCTGCGATAGTTGTAGCCGAGGGCGCCGGGAAAGCCTGGAAGCTGACTTGTGAGATGGAAAAATGGATGCAGTTTTTGCGACCAACCGGTGAGGAAATCGGCCCGATTGGTGAAGTAGCAATAGGCGACAGCCAGAGGCAGAGCGGTGGTGCCCAGGGAAAAAAGGGCCTCGGTTATTGATGGTAAATAGGGCTGCACCGCGTTTGTGCCGCGCAAGGCGTAAACCGCAATGAAGGCCAGGGCAAAGCCCAGAGCGCCAAGCATTCCGATAGCCAGGGTGGCTATCGCCGGCCGGCGAAAGAAGCCGAAGCCGCCTTCTGAACCGGTTTTGTCTGGAGAATTTGTGTTCATACTTGCTCCTGTGGAGAAATAAGTTAGTAGCTGATTTGCAGCGTGCAGCTGTCGAACTTTGGCACCTTGGTAAAGGTGGGGTTCAGCCCGGCCTCGTGCAGCGCGTCGTAGAGTAGCCGTGGTGCTCCGAGGATATCGGTTGCGACGATGTCCGGATTGCTGTCGGTCGGCTTGCTGCTGGGATTGCGACTGTAGAGATCTGAATCGTGGAAAGCGATGGTCATGAGTACCAGCGTTCCGGCGTCCTCTTTTGTCGCTTTTACGCTGGCCAGCGCCTGATCGAAAAGACTGAGAGCGCTCGACCGCATTGTGATCTGGCCGAGTGCGGTGGGGTTCCACAGTCGGTTGCCGTCCTGCAAGAAACGTTCAACCACTGTTAAAACAGGCTGTTCTTCGCTGTTGAGGTCGTCAATTGTATCCAGGTGTTCCTGAATTTTTTCAATTTTCGATCTCAGTTCATGCTGCAGATTGCGGACAAGAGCAGCACGCGCCTTTCTTATTGCTGTTTGATTGATCATAAAAGTTCTCCGGTTAAGTGGAATCGCCCTAGCGATTGGCTATCGTGATGACCTGCACCTGACTCTCCGTCTTCATTTCCTCCGTTTCCAATTTTTCGATCATCGAGCCCAGCCTGTTTGTGATGGCTGCGAAGGCGCTGATGCCGTTAAACTGATTGATGAGCACGGTAGCGCCGTGGAAGACCGCGGTGAAAGCCAGTACTCCCTCGGTGATGGTGCCGAAGGGAACCTCACCGGCGAAGTAGCTGGGTGCGATAATCACGGCCGGGATGAGCGGCATGAGCAGGTTGAAGGCCGTCGTAAACAGCTGAATATCCTTGTTTACGGTCATGATATTCATCAGAGTCGAAATGACGGCGGAGAGGCAATATTGCGATTGCACCACCGCCGGTGTGGCCGGTTGGGCGCCGGTTGATTTGACCAGTTCACCGCGAGCTTCGGCCAGCTTTGCCCTGAGGTCCGCTTCAGTTTTCATCTGTTGCGAGCTCAGGCCAATCAAGCTTTTGCCTATATGCGAAACGATGACCAGGCCAAGGCTGGAGTAAAGAATGACGGTTATCGAGAGTGTTGGTGAAATCACCCACAGCACGGTGATAAACGTGCAGACGTTGATGGTGGCATCCAGTATCGAGATGAACAGACCCAATGAGGCATTGCAAAACGAGTCTACGTCCTGCGTCAGGCGCTGTTCGGGATTGTCGATTTCGTGAGCGTCTTCAATTGCCAGGCCGGCCCGGTCGATAAAGTATTTTTCGATCAGGCTCTCGGACAGCCATTGCCGCCAGATCAATGCCAGGCGCGTGCGCAGGAAACCATAGAAAACATCTATCGGCACCGTGGTCAAAATGGCCAGTATGGACAGGACCAGGTACAGGTAGAATGAGCCCAGATTTTTCTGCTCGATAGCTGTCATGAAATGGCCGGCGTTCTGGTTGATGAAAACAGCGACGACCGCCTTTGCTGCCAGGAGTACGAGGATGCTGACCAGGTGTGCGAGACCGACCTTGCTCTTGCTTGAGGTCCAGAACGGCTTGCCCACCCGTATCAGTCTTCTCCATGGCATATCTAGTAGTATGTTGTTCATGGTAAATGTCCTTCGAAAAAAGAGAAAATAGGTGCTACAGCCGCGACAAGCCGAGGCCGGTCCGGTGCACGTCCTTGTGCGCGCTCAGAAGACTATCTAGTTAGCTCCTGGGTTCTGCGTAGCCGGGAAGAATTTGGGTGATGGGACGGGAATGCCCCGTTCAAGCTTGTCAATCAAGCTGAGCAATTCAGCGTGGTTGTTGACCTGATAAGGTTTCATATCCCTGCCGTCTACGATGATGGAACGCACATAGGGATGTTCGTCTCCCTGCGTGTCCAGAATGCCGACTGCATAGTAAATGTGGCCGTTGCGGATGAGAGGCCGCGGTTCCACTTTCATGTTGTTGGTCCAGTCAGCTTCCCAGTTGGCCGGCATGGAGTTGGCCATGGCCTGCACTGGACCGTTGAGCGTGACGTTTGTCGGTACCACATACTGGCGGCAGTGGCCGGTGGAAGCATCGAAGAAAAGCAGGCTGGCTAAGGCCTTGCTTTCGTTGGCTGCGGGCTCCAGGGCAATTACTTCCTGCCAGCCGATGCCTTCGTAGACTTCGATGTATGGTGCCTTGTTGAAATGCGGATTGCTGGTGACGTTTGGTTCACTCACCCGCAATTCGTGGTTTTTAGAAACGGTTCTGCCCCAGATGCCGCCGTTCCATTTGGCGTAGATTTCGGCATAGGTGCGAGCCAGACGTGTCGGGTAGAAAGGCACTCCCGGGTATTTTTCGGCAGCGCTAGCGGCACTCATGTCGTTAATCAAGCCGTAGTGATTGACGCTCAGTACACCGGCCAGGTAAGGCCTCATCACCCCGGTTACTGTGGGCGTGTAGGAGACATAGGGGATGAGCATGACGATACTGCCGTCATCATCTCTCCAGTACAGGGCCTCTTCCTGTTCACTGAAGGGATTGTGCAGAGCAAAAGCCGCTTTTATCACCCAGCTGTTTGGTCCGAAGAGGAAAAATCCGTTTAGCCCGCCCGCTGGTGCGCTGTTGCGCAGTATGTTTGTGGGATCGACTGTGGCCACGTCAAATACCGTGTCACCCAGGAGGTTGTACCAGATGCCGGCATCTTTGCCTTTGAGGTGGAACGAGCCTTCCCAGCATTCCTTGCCGCCGGAGTCGCAGGGTGCCATGTGCGGCAGCGAGACATAGAGGCGGTTATCGTGATTGGAGATGCGCAGATAATCGAGTGCCCGTGCTTGCGGCAAGAGGCGGAAATTGTCCATGTCGGAGTTGGGCAACTGTTCGATTCTCTCAGGTGCCAGTGCTTCGGCCATCGACCATTCCACTACATCCTGATTTTGAGCCGATAGCCAGGAGCCGCCGGCGATGCCCAGGGCCAGCAGCCAGACAGCGGTATTGGCCGCGACTTTGCTGCCGGTGGACCACTCCTGCCGACGACCATGAAAAAATATCGCCCAGCTCAACAGACCAGCCGTAAGAGCCGAACCCCATACCGGTAGCCAGTGCCAGGCGGCAAGGGTATAGGTGTGGATGAGCGGCAGGGCAAAGACGCAGATGAGCACATACAAGCCGGCATAGGCTATTGTGGCGCTCAGGCCCCAGAAAAAGCGACTTGAGGACGCTGCCCTGAAGGCCAGGACAAATGCGGTTATCAGGGAAACTATCCATCCCCAACCCGGCTGGAAAAATGCCAGGGTAATGAGGACGGATATGGTTAAAATGCGCGCCACATACCAGGATCCTTTGGGGCGTGGTTGCGACGCCGGGGGCGTTTGAACTTTATTCATACTAAAACCTTTGTGAATGATAGGTTTTGATTGCTTCGCCGGGAGCTAATGCCCGGGGTTAGTAGCAGACTTCTCTATGACCGACCTCGTAGCCGTCGCGGTCGAATACCGGGACGACCTGACAGTAAGACCGCATCGGTGCTCGCTGCCGTCCGGGATAAGGACGCTCGTAGCCGGAGTCGTTGCGAAACTCCTCTTGATCGCCAACTGCTCCTCCAATGGCAGCGTCGGTGGCACAGCCGCTCAGTAAGAGCATGGCCATTAAGGCCAATGCCGTCAGGAACGGTCGACTGATTCTTGCGAATGCATGATTCGATTTCATAATTTCCGATTGATTGAATGGTTTGGTTGTGGCTTCCTGCCGGTTAGTAGGCCCGTCCCGGTCGGATGCGCAGGTTGAACATAAAGCTTATTGGGTTCGAGCCGTAGATAGGCTCCAGTTCCGCCGGTACGACATAGCCTGTGATATCCAGACCCAGGCCGATGCGCCACTCGGGAGAGACATAAACATCTCTGGCATAACCGCCGGTGAAGGCACAGATGGTGCTGTTCGATGCCGGACCTGTTTCCAGGCCGCCTGCGGCAGTGCCGGTGAATTCCTGAGCCAGGCCCGGTCGACCGTAGATATTCATATCGCTCAAGCCCGGCTTGTTGACGCATTCGGCTCTGCTGTAGAGATAGTTGCGGTCCAGGAAGTTGACGGTACCTTCAAGCAGAGCGCCGCTGAGAGTGCCGTATTTGTCTCTGTTGTGACCGAGTACGGCTGAGGCGGCCAGATAGCCGTCCTGGAAGCGTTTGGAATACTCGGCAAAGGCCGTGTAGCGGTCCATGTTGCCCGGTTGTGTCCGTTCGGCATTGTGCACCGAACCGTAGGAAGCGCCCAGCACCCAGTTTTCGTCAAGCGCATACTGTGCTCGCACCGACCAGCTGTCGAAGCCGCCGGCTTGAATGCTGAAGCGATTTTCGCCCGGTTCCTGTCCGTGGAAGGCCGAGGCCCCAAGGCGCAGCTTGCCCACGTCAAAACCGGCGCTGAAGACGCCGTTGGTGATGTGGCCGGCATCCTGGCAGTGGTGGCAGAGGGGCACGGCCGGGTTTTCCAGAGCGGAGGCTCGGTGCATAAAGGCTGTCGGCCCCTCTTCTCTGTCTCCGGGCAGGCCGAAGTAGAGATAATAGCGAAAATTTTCCGACAGTCTCTGTGTGAAAGCTACCGAAAGTTCGGAGAAAAAATTGTGTGGATGCTGGGCGTCGACAATTTCTCTGCCGCGGTATGTCTCTCCTGTTTGAAACAGTTGGGGGAAGCCTCCAGCCGGGGCTGTGAGGGGTTCGGCCGTGAGCATGGCGCGAAACTGAAAGGCTGAGTTTTCCCAGACCGGCACTTCGCAGGAGCCCATCAGCCAGTTTTGCGATTGCACTCTTGTGACACCGCGCGGCCCACCCTGGCTGTCGAGACTGAGCTTCAATTCACCGTGAGCCATACACTGGGCTTTATCTTCGAAGAGATTGAAGTGCCACATGTAGCCCGGGGTATCGGCCGGCATAATGCTGGTGCCCGAACCGATGGCGTTCATGCGCTCGTAGGGACCGCCGAAGTTGGAGTGCATGGGTGCTGCCTGGAGCAGGTCCCCTCCCTCTTCGTGATGGTGCATGTGGTGCATATCGTGCATGTCCATGTGGTGCATATCGTGCATGTCCATGTGGTGCATGTCATGCATGTCCATGTTTTCCATGGACTGGTCATCTTTCCCGGACGGCTCGACGGCTGGTTTTGGTCCATTGGTGGCGCAGCCTGAAAGAGTCAGCAGGAGAATGCCGCCGCTTATCAGGGCCGGGAATTGTTTGATCTGGATAGGGATCATAGCTAACCTCGGACGATAAAATTCAAAGAGCGCGACCCTTTCAGGTCCAGTAGTGCAGGCAACTCTGCCAGTGGGGCAAGTTTTCTTTCAGCCACTCTTTGGCCCGGCGCTCAGCTTCTTGATGAGCCCGCCATTCGAAAAATTGCCGGGCGTGGTCGCCGTCGTTACCGAAGGCAATCCAGTCGGTGGCAAAAATCTCTCTGGCCCCGTCCATGATCAGCATGCGCACGCTGGTATTGTCCTGCGAGCATTGCACTGAAGTGGTATACCGCCTGCGCAGAGACAGGAAGGAGCGGGTGGCGCGAAAGTCCTGACAGAAGTAAATGTCTGCGCGGACATAGCCCTGCGGATCGACCAGCTCCTGCCAGTGCGGATGCCGGGATTGTCTGACGTGCCAGCCCTCAGGAATTTCCACTCTGTACTTGTACTTATTGGCCTCGCCAACGCGGTTGATGCCCCATTGGGCCAGGTCTGTCCAGTCGGCCAGACGGATTTCTTTTGGTAAGTCTACTGTCTGGACCTGATTGGGACCGACTTTGTCGCTGCCCGTGGTGTCGTTGGGTAGTTTAGTGTTTGGCATAGAGCCTCCTGGATGAATGTGCTGTTGAAAAATTTTTGCCGCACTAAATCTCTGCAGGCAATCTGCAGAAGGAAGTAGAAACTGGCAAGAGGGGTTGGTTTTAGAGACTTTGTTTTACTCGATAGGCAGGTTGAAATAAGTGAGTGATACATCGAACCTAGCACCATCGCCCGCCCGTTCCCAAGAGTTACTGTGGGCAAGGAGTAGATCTGGAGCGCTTTTCCTTGAGGTTAGCTAGCGAGAATGTGCCGCTTCCGTGGTGTGCCCGGGGACACTTGTCGGCTCGCTAAATTTGCCCTCGTCAAACTTGAGATTGGCGAAAATCTCTTCCAGTGCCGTGGGCAGTCGGTCCTGCGAGTATGGGCGACGGCGTGCCGCCAGCAAAAGCAGTGCTTTTATGCCCCGGTCTCTTGCGCTGCTGAGGGTGTCTCCGCTCAGGAGACCATGCTTTTCAAAAGCCTCAACAGCTGCCGTATAACCTGACAAAATCATCTGCCATTTTTCTCGCCTGGTCATGATGAATTTAAATGAGCCATACAGCGGCGTTGACGGCCTGACGACAATGCGACTGTGATTGTCGGCCAGGGGCGGTCCGTCTTCACGCAAGCTCTCGCGATCATCGCAAACGGTGCCGAAGACTTTGTCTATCAGCTGGTGCAGGGTGCTCTTGTCTTCGCCGACGTTGACCACCACTAGAAATGAGTTGTGCATGGGGAAAAGTTGCTTCGGTACTGATATGGGACAGCGTCCTTCCGGACCCAGCCCGCCGTCGATTAGCAGATGTTCTTCGCCGCTCTCGCTCGTCCAGGGTATGGGATCGAGCAGCATCGGCACGGCGCAGGTGGCCCGGACAGCGGTGCCCAGGTCGATTTTATTGCTTCCGCTTTTGATCAGCGCGCCGTCTTCCTGTTCCTGCCAGATGCCCCCGGCGGTGAAGACAATTTTACGCTGGCGCGACAGAGCTGTGGTCCAGAAGACCTCCGGCCAATGTTTGATGCGCTCATTGAAAAAGTCACCGATGGCGGTGGCATCAAGTGCCCCTACCGGAGGTGGCGGCTCAATGGGTTTGGGGTCGCGCAATACCTGAGTGAGGAAAGCTATGAGCGAGACGCGACGCTTGACGAGTTTGTTGAAGTCAGTGTCCAGCACGAGTGAAAGTAAGGCGCTGGCGTCGGGGTTGGCGCTGATCAGGGCGGTGGGGATGGAGCCGCCGCTGACGCCGCCAATTGAGCGGAAGCGACGGAAGTCGGCTTGAGCCAGGGCCAGGAGGACTCCGGTACCGAAAAGGATGGCTCGCGAGCCGCCGGTGCCGACGAGGAGATGGATATCTTTTGACGATGACGTGGTCTGCTCGGTCCGGGAGACCGAGGAAAGGGGATGTATTGTCTGATTCACATGAGGTCTCTGATTGAGTTTGTTTGAAATGGAGCAGAGGTGCTCGGGGAAAAGAAAAGTGAAGGGCAAACTGACTATGACCAGTTGCGGTGCTTCTTTCCAGCAGACCTGAGCAAAAAGCGAATCTTATAAGCTAATTAGTCTCACATATGCCGTTGCAGGCGCTGCCGCGAGCGGGCGCACCTGCAAGAGTCCCGCCGGCGATCGTAGCAGGCGGCCTGAATTGGATGAAAGTCCCGAGCTAGGCTTTCAAGAGAGCGTGGAATTTTTCGATGCGCGCCCGAAAGTCGTCCTCTTCCATTGAGGCAAAAGGTATGACATATTCTCGGGCCCTGGGCTCACCTTGATAAAACTTCCTTGTCGCTTGTAAGGGCAGGTTACTGCGCACAGCCGCTTCTTCGATGGAGAGTGAGTCGTAGGTTTCGTTGAAGCGCACGAGCAGGTCGAGGCCGGCGCTTTCCGGGGCAGTCCAGACTGAATCTACGAAAAGTTCTTCCAGAAGATTGAGGACGTTTTCCCGGCGGCTCGCATAGCGCGAACGCTGGCGGCGGATTTGTTTTTCCAGATGACCTTCGTTGATAAAGTCGGTTACGGCCGCTTGCTCGACCATTGAAACATCGCGTTCCACCAGGCTTTTGGCTGCGCTCATGGCCTCTACCAGTGCCTCGGGGACGACCATAAAACCAATGCGCGAGACCGGTGCCATGACGTTCCAGAGGCAGGAGAAATAGATGGTTCGGTCGTCGCAGTCCATGCCTTGCAAGGACGGCAGCGGTCTGCCGTCGTAGCGAAATTCGCTGTCGTAATCGTCTTCGATGATGTAGCACTTGTGACGAGCGGCGTATTGCAGGAGCTGTTTGCGGCGAATCATGGACATTACGGCACCGGTCGGTGCCTGATGTGAGGGCGTGACGTAAATCAGGCGCGGTGGTGTTTCCAGGGCCTGCAGCTGATCTACCAGGAGTCCCTGGCTGTCTACTCCAATAGGGATCAGGGTGGCGCCTGCCGCCAGCAATTGTTCGCGGGCGGCGGGAAAGCCAGGGTCTTCCATGGCTACGGTGTCACCCGGATTGAGGAGCAGTCTGGCAATTAAATCCAGTCTCAGGTTGCGTGAGGCAAAGGTGACCAGACGATCTTTCGTCACTTTGACGGCGCGGGCCCGGATGAGATAGGAGGTGTAGGCTTCGCGCAGCGGCGAGTAACCGAATGGTTCGGGCACGTAGAGGGTTTCCTCTTCGGTTGCCGCCTTGCAATGTCTGACCAGTAAGTCGCGCCAGGTGGCGAGTGGAAATTCGCGCAGCACCGGACCTGTGTAGTTGATTTTAAGGTCCACTGCGCCGCAGTCGAAGCGGCTCTGCAATGTCTGTGCGAAGCGCGAGAGATCGGCTTCTCTTTCCACTGTTATGCGGGCCGGCAGGTCGGCGGATTTTCCCGGCAGGTGCGGGGCGACCCGGCTGCACGAACCCATCTCGGCAATGACATAGCCCTGGGCTGAGAGTTCGTCGATGGCGCGGGCTGCTGTGGAGCGAGAAATTTGCAATTCGCGGGCAATGTCACGCACCGACGGCAGCACAACATCGGCGCCGATTTGATTGTTGATGATGGCCTGTTTGAGAGCTTCGGCAATCTGTCGCGAAATGGGCAGCGTCGAAGCGTTGTCTTTGACCAGTTCAAATTTATCAACCAGCATGGACGCCTCCTGTGTGCGTGCCCAGCAGGGCAGGGGTGAATGGTTGTTCTGTGGGGCGGATGACATTGACGTCGGCGTCCGGAGCAAAGTCCTGCAGGCCGGCTTCTGCCGTTTCGGCAAGCGCTCTGGGGCTGGCCAGGAGATTTTCGCTGAACAGTCTGACAACATCATCGATGGTTTCGATGTTGACGGTGGCGAAGGGCACTATATACTGGGCCCCGGTCGCTTCGCCCAGATAGTATGGGCGTGTGCTCATAAGATTGAGGCGGTTTTGTCCGGCAATTTGTTCGATCGTGGCCTCGCTGAATCCCGGTTTGAAAGTCAGCAGCACGTGCGTGCCACCACCTTCGGTGAGGGGCTCGACCAGGTTTCTCAGATAGCGGGTGATAGCCAGTATCAGGCACTGGCGGCGAACGGCCAGCACTCGCTGGGTGCGTTTGATGTGCTTCTCCAGATGGCCGTCATTGATAAAGTCAATCAATGCCAGCTGGTCCAGCAGGGGCAAGTGTCGCTCGAGATAGCCTTTGCCCAGTGTCGCTATTGTTTCGAGGCATCTGGGAAATACGACATAGCTGAGGCGCAGCGACTGGTAGAGCACCTTCCAGAAAGAGGCCATATAGATGACGCAATCATGCTGGTCCAGGGCTTTCAGTGAGGGCAGCACCGGTTTGCCGTAGCGAAATTCGTTGTCGAAATCGTCTTCTACAATGAATGCCCCGGTGGCGGCTGCATATTCCAGGAGCTCGCGTCGGCGCTCCATGCTCATGACATAGCCCAGAGGATCCTGATGCGAGGGTGATACATAGATGAGCTTGGGCGGCTGTTGCAGACGACGCAGTGCTGCTACCGACATGCCCTCTTCATCCACTTCGATAGGGACAATTACTGCTCCCAGTGATTCCAGCGTGTGGCGATTTTCCGGGTAACCGGGATCTTCGTAGGCAACCCAGTCCCCGGCATTGAGCAATAAGCGGCCGATAAGCTCCAGGCGCAATTGTTTGGCGCCGAAGATAACGACGTTTTCGGGGGTGCAGGAGATCGAACGTCGGCGTTGCACATAGGAGGCAATGGCCTGTCTCAGCGGTGCGATGCCGGTTGGTTCGATCATTTCGGCCACCTGCTCTTCCCTGCTCAAATCGCAGTGTTTGAGCATGAGAGTCTTCCATTCGCGCATGGGCGAGAGTTCAATCGGTGTGCCGCCATACTCCAGGGCCGGCACATGGACATGTTCTTCGCCGAGCTTCTTGCCCGCGGCAACAATTACATGTCCTCTGGCCGACAGCGGCGCCTCGTCAAAAAAGGCTCTGCCGCTCGCCGGTCTGCCGATGAATTCCGGCAGCAGTTCGCCCAGATCGCCGGGCAAGGTCTCCGCGACGAAGGTGCCCGAGCCCGAGTAGCTAGTGACCAGGCCCTGACTGTTGAGATCTTTGTATGCTTTTAAAACCGTGGCGCGGGAGAGTTTGAGGCTTTCCGCCAGCTCTCTGACCGAGGGCAGAGGTTCGCCTAATTTCAGGCGACCTTCCAAAATCGCCTTGCGCAAAGCGTCGGAGAGGCGTCGGTAGAGCGCTACATATGGTTTATATTCCAGATTTATTGCAATCGCCATGGATGGACCTGTATATTTATTCAGGGGAAGGCAGTCTCGAAAGCCGCTTAAGACCTGTGGTTTGAGCGGTCGTGGCTTCACTGTTCATCATCGTCAGGGACGGCCCCACTGTCAATTTAAATGTGTTCCGAAGTGGCCCTTGTGCGCGAAAAGTGGCATGGTGAGGGCGTTTAGGTGCGGTTACACGCTCTGAAAATCTAACGCGAACCTAACACGGATTAACTCGATTGATTGAAGAGCCACTGTTGGAGCTTCTTTTGCTGGTAATACTATGTCATGTAGAAAGTGATTAGAAAAAGGAAGTTAAAAGAATCGCCACCGTCCCTGGTGGCGATTGCTTAAGGGGAGATCGAGACTTACTTGTCTTTTTGACCGTGGAACTGACCTTCTTCCGTCGAGCCGCTCAGGGCTGTTGTGGAAGAGCCTCCGGCGGTGATGCTCATGAGCAGATTGTCAAACCACCCAGCTCCCACTTCGGCCTGGTGTTTCACCGCAGTGTAGCCTTCAGGCGCCAGGGCAAATTCTTCCTCTTGCAGGCGCACATAAGCCGGCATGCCTTCGGCGGCGTATTCGCGGGCCAGTTTGAACATGCCCAGGTTGACCGAGTGCCAGCCGGCCAGGGTAATGAACTGAAATTTGTATCCCAGTTTGCCCAGTTCGCTGTTGAACACGGCAATGGTTTCTTCGTCCAGGTTTTGCCGCCAGTTAAAGGAGGGGGAGCAGTTGTAAGCCAGCAGTTTACCCGGATACTGGGCATGGATGGCCCGGGCGAAGCGCTCGGCCTCGGCCAGATCCGGACGCGATGATTCAAACCAGATCAGGTCGGCATAGGGAGCATAAGCCAGCCCTCGGGCAATTACCGATTCGATGCCGCCGCGCACGCGGAAGAACCCTTCGGCGGTGCGTTCACCGGTGAGGAAGGGTTGATCGCGCGGGTCGATGTCTGAGGTGAGCAGGGTGGCGTCGAGGGCGTCGGTGCGGGCCACAAGTATGGTCGGCACGTCCATAATATCGGCGGCCATGCGAGCAGCGGCCAGGGTGCGGACAAACTGCGAAGTCGGCACCAGTACCTTGCCTCCCATGTGGCCGCATTTCTTTTCCGCCGCCAGCTGGTCCTCGAAGTGGACGCCCGAGGCCCCCGCTTCGATCATCATTTTCATCAGCTCATAGGCTTGCAGCGGACCGCCGAAGCCGGCCTCAGCGTCTGCCACAATCGGCAGGTAGGAGTCCAGGCTGCCGCCTCCCTTCAGTTTTGTCACCTGGTCCAGACGGGTGAGGGCATTGTTCAAACGTTTGACCAGAGCCGGCACGCTATTGGAGGGATAGAGACTCTGATCCGGATAGGTGTGTCCGGCCAGGTTGGCATCGGCCGCCACCTGCCAGCCGCTCAGATATATGGCTTTCAATCCGGCCTTGGCCATTTGCACCGCCTGGGCTCCGGTCAGTGCTCCCAGTGCCAGTACCGGCTCTTCCTGGTTGAGCAGAGTCCAGAGTTTCCTGGCGCCGTGCCTGGCAATAGCCGCATCAGCGGGGAGGCTCGGGCGCAGGCGCTCGACGTCGGCCGCTGTATAGGTGCGTTCTATTCCCAGCCAGCGCGAATCCATATTCCATGATTTTTTGATTGCCGAGCCGGGCTCTCTGGCGGCGGCTGTCTCAGCGCTGAGGAGGAGCTCGTAGGCAGGGGCGGTGAGAAACTCTTCAAAATCGGTTTCTATTACCAGGGAGGACAACAGTGCGGCCGCCTGTTTTAGATGGCCTTGTCGTTCGCTGGAGGCCCCTTTGAGAAGGTATTCTAATTCGCTCTCAAGGAACAGGCGGAAGAGGGCCTGGCAAAAGCTACGACCGTCCTTCAGGCTGGCGCCGTGATACAACCATTGCCACAGTTGTGCCCGGGCAATTTCGGCGGTGGCCGCGTCTTCCATCAGATTGTTAATGGCCACCGCGCCCCGGCCGTCCAACCAGGCGGCGATGTATTTGAGGGCGACATCGATGTTATTGCGCGCGCCTTCCTCGGTAATCACCGCCGGCAGGGCCTCCAGATCAATCAAGGTCGCTTCGGTCACAGGTGCCTCTGGTTCGGCCGCGGCAGCGCTGCAGCCGCAAGCCTCGGTTGTTGCACTGCTTTCACCCTGGTCTTGAGCCATGTTAGCGCTTTCGAATTCATTTCTTGCCACCGCTATCAGATCCGGATGCGCCACCCAGGTGCCGTCAAAGCCCATCTTTGCTTCGCGCTGTTTGTCGGCCTTGACCTGTGCCAGGGCCAGCGAGGTCACCGCGCTGTCGAATTTATTGGGGATGAAGGCTGACATGCCGCCGATGGCCTGTGCATTGCGCCGACGACAGACCTCGACCAGACGCTGACAGTAGGCGTGCATGAAGGGCACGGTCATTGTAATGGCCGCACGGTCGGGCAGCAGCATGCGCTTCTGGTTGCGGAATCGTTTGATCAGGCTGAATATATAATCCCAGCGTCCGGCGTTCAGGCCGCAGGCGTGGTCTTTGAGAGCAAATAGAATTGCTTCCATGTCGTAGGCGGCCATGATTGTTTCGATCAGGATGGTCGCGCGGATGGTGCCGCGGGCTATGCCGAGATAGTCCTGGGCAAAGTTGAAGACGTCGTTCCACAAGGTGGCTTCTTCGTGGCTCTCCAGTTTAGGTAAATAGAAATACGGACCGCTGCCGTTGTCGATCAATTGTCGGGCGTTGTGGAAAAAATAGAGGCCGAAGTCGAACATGCTGGCTGAAATCGGCTCGCCGTCTATGAGCAGATGCTTCTCCGGGAGATGCCAGCCGCGCGGCCGCACGATCAAATTTGTGGGTGTTTTCTGCAGGCTGTATTTCTTGCCCGGCACGCCGTCATATTCCAGCTGGCCTCTTACCGCTCCGTAGAGATTGCTCTGACCCGAAAGGATGTTGTGCCAGGTGGGGCTGGTGCTGTCTTCAAAGTCGGCCATAAAAATATCGGCGCTGGAATTTAGCGCATTGATTATGGTTTTAGCGTCAACCGGGCCGGTGATTTCTACCTGGCGTTTGAGAAGAGCCGGGGGACAGGGCGCCACCTGCCAGTCCGGTGTGGAGGCCCAGAGTGCAGGGTCGCTAAACTGTGGTGTTTCGCGCCGGTCCAGTTTGATTTGTTTTGCCTGTCGCGCCTCTAAAAGTCCCTGCCGCCGCCGTTCGAAGAGGCGGTGCAAAGTGGCCAGGAAAGTCAGGGCCGGGTCGGAGAGAAGGAATGCAAACTCTGAGGCGATTGGTTGTGTCAGTTCGATGTGTTTTTGTTTAGTCATTTTGATGCCTTTGGTGAGCTGCCTTTGCGGCTTGCAAGATTGGCAGCGGTAATGCCCGATTGGCGGTGCCGCCGGACCGGCCGAAGCTGGGTCTATGCTGATGTGACGAGTGAAGCTGGGTCGGCTGGTGGCTGTCTGGACGAAAAAATGGAGGAAGAGAGAACGATTACACCTAGCAAACTGCAACGGGCAATTGCAGCGCCCCGGCGATTAAGAAAGGGTAAAGATGAGGCGCAAAAATATTGTCGCCTGCCTTTTGGTGTCGCTGTTGCTCCGAATTGAGAGACACTGCCAGCCCGGTCAATTGCAGCGCTATTGTTAGCCCATTCATATCCAGAACGGCTCGTTTAAGGTCGCTATCGCGCTGTTCCTTTTGTTATAAACAGGCCTACTCTCTTCTCCATTTGTAAGACAAACTCTTAACTGCACATAGCACCTATCCGCGTTTATGCGTCCACCTCGTCTGCGATTTCTGCAGATGCGGCGGCGATTTGTCTTGAGAAGAGTCTTTCTTTCAACCACTGATTTACAGGAAACCCAAATGAACGCTAAATCTCAAAATGATGAAACCGTCAATCAATCTCCCCGTCCCCCAGCCGGTGGTGACATCGATCTTGTTAACGATGCTCTGGTAAAGGCCGGCAAAGGCCAGGAAGAAATTGACAGCGTCGGCACCATTGATAAAGCGCAGATCGCCGCCGATAGTGGCCGCGCGCGCACCGGAGTTTTACAACAAGCGCTTCTGGCCAGACAAATTGACCTGCGACTTTTTGCCTGTCAGGCTGATCGCAGCGAATTGCAATCATCGCTGGCAGCTGAAACACTGGCTGATTGCATCAATATCGGCATTCAGCACCGAGACGCCGGGACAATTCTTGGAGCCGACGGCAAGGTCAATCCGCAGTTAATCGCTGAACTGGCCGAAGCCGGCTACTGGGGCTTGCCCATCCCTGCGGAATACGGTGGCTCGGGTGCCTCGAAGTTTTTCCTCGGACGCACCATGACCATGATGGGGGCTACCGTGGCTGAAATCGTCGGCGGCCTTTTATCCATCGAGCGTTTGATCGGTACCGCCGGTCCGCTTATCTGGAAGGGCAATGCCGAGCAAAAAGAACGTCTTTTGCGTCCACTGGCGGCGGGTCACAAACGCTCCGGCTTTGGCGGCACCGAGCCCTCGGTCGGCTGCAACATCACTAAGGCCAGTACCTACGGTGTGGTCGATGGTGACGATATTGTCGTCTACGGCGAAAAGCTGTTTATCTCTAATGCCTGGTACGGTCATGAAATTGCTTTATTGCTGTCGATTGACGGTAAATTGCGGGTGCTGATCACCGAGTTGCCGCAATGCGACAGTGAAGTCTTCAGTATCAATAACTACGGCATCCATGCCCTTCGCTACATTCACAATAAAGGCCTGCGCTTCAATGGTCTGCGCGTGCCACGGGCAAACTTGCTCGACGGCGACGGTCTGGCGATAATCTTCCATGACCTGGACGAAGGACGCTTCGCCGTTGCCACCACCGGTGCTGCCCGCATGCGCAGGATTCTGGCCATGTGCGTGCGCTGGGCGGACTATCGTGAAACTTTCGGCGTCAAGCTGAAGGAGCGTCAGTTTATCCGCTACAACCTGGCTCTGCAAGCGGCTTATATCGCCGGTGCCGACGCTCTGGTTGACTGGTCGTCCAGTTTGATCGATGCCGGATATCAGGGCGACGTCAGTTCCATGATCGCCAAAACCAAGGCCACCGACTGGTTGCGTCAGGTTTCAACCGAGCTGGGGCTGTTCACTATCGGCGGTCGCTTCACTCTGCACGGCAATACCATCGGCGACAATCTTGCCGATGACCTTGTCACCTCGGTCTACGAGGGCCCCAATCCGATGTTGGGTATGGCCTGCATCAAGTCCATGATCAAAGCCTTCGGTGAACCGTACCTCGGTCCTGTGATGCAGGAGCTGAAGAACGCCGGCATCGACACCAACAAGCTGGTCTTCGGCGGCAAGCGTCTGCCCCAGACACTGAAATATTTGCTGGCCAGCTCAGGCAAAATGTTCAAAAATCGCAAAAAGATCTTTGCGGCGGTGGCAAACCTCACCGGCTATCTGATGCAAATCCGTTCCACTCCGAAGGCCGGATCTCAAATGGCGTTTGAAGGGCTGGACAGTCGCTTTATCGCCCATCGTCAATTTGCCGAAAAAGCCTGGCATCAATGGCGTAAGAAATTTATCGCCGCCATCTTGAAGTATCAGGAACGCCTGGCCGACGAACAGTTGTTGATGCTGGAAGGCATCTACGAGCCAATGGCCAGCATCACGACAATGTTTTGCGCCATTGCCGCCTCGCGCACCGCTCGTCAAAACGGTGACGAAGCTACGCTTGCCGCCCTGCACCTGTTGTGCCTGGAGATGCGCTGCAGCCTTTCCTCTGAAAGCCATACTTCCGGTCAGTACAAGAAGGCCGTAGAGGAAGTGGCCACCCATGTGCTCGCCGGCACTTTCCATCAGCTCGATGGCGTACCCGCCGGTGAGATTCAACAGCCGTATAAGTAAGCGGCTCATTATCCATTTTTCCAAACAGGAGAACACTCATGTCCTCGCAAACAAACAAGGCTCCCCCAACTCGCAAAGTTGTCCTGGTTGCCACCAGCCGCACCGCCATAGGCAAGATGGGAGGGGCTCTGCATCGTCACAGTCCCGCTCAACTTGGCGCTCATGTGCTCAAAGCCGCTATCCGCAAGGCGGGGCTTGAGAATCTGAGTCAGATTGATGAAATAGTTTTTGGTCACGCCGTGCAGAGCTACTATGAGCCGAACACCGCACGTATCGCCCTGCAAATAGCCGGTCTGCCTGAGAGCATCAACTGTTTCACGGTGCATCAGCAATGCGCCAGCGGTATGAACTCGGCCTTTCAGGTCTGGTCCAATATCAGCTCCGGTCGCACCGATCTTGGTATCGCCGTCGGTGTGGAATCCATGTCGTCTCCACCGCTCATTATTAACGGAGCCAAGCGCTACAGCGGCCTGAATAAGTGGTTGACCCAGCAGTCACCGAAAGCCCTGCGCAAACTCTTCAAGGTCTTCGGTCCGCTGCCCTTCTTCGGCCTGGCCGACAGCGGTCTGGGCCCCAGTTATCTGGCCCGCGACCCTGCTAAGCTGAACATGATGAAGACCGCTCAAATTGTGGGCAATCTGGTCGACATCAGTCGGGAAGAAGCCGATCGCTTTGCCGCTCGATCCCACGCCAACGCACTGGAGGCTATCGCTTCCGGTCGTCTCGATTATGAAATTACCCCGATGGTAATACCGGGTCTGGGTGTCTTCAAAACCGACGAACACCCCCGGGTGACGGATCTGAAGTCCCTGGGTAAACTCGCTACCCTGGCCGGTACCGGTTTGATTACCGCCGGTAACGCCTCGGGTATGGGTGACGGTGCCTGCGCTCTGGTCATGTGCAGCGAGGAGCTTGCCCTTGCGCTCGGTCTGGAGCCGCTGGCCGAAATCGCTGACTTCTGTTTTACCGGTCGTGATGCGGTTTCTATGGGCCTTGGTCCGGTGGAAGCCGTGCGGCAATTGCTGGCGGCCAATGGCCTGACCGCAGACCAGATTGATTACTGGGAATTGAACGAAGCCTTCAGCCATCAGGTCCTGGCCGTGATCAAATGCCTGGGCATCGACCTGAACAAGGTCAACAAAAACGGCGGCGGCATATCGCTCAGCCATCCGCTGGGCATGACCGGCGCTCGCATTATCGGCGCAGCCGCCTGGGAACTGGCACTGCATGGCGGCAATCTGGCCGTAGCCTCACTCTGCGTGGGTGGTGGCATGGCCGGTGCTGTTTTGATTAAACCCTACCAGAAGTGAGGAGTATTACCATGACTACTTTAACCAACGATATCGGCACGAGCGCATTCAGTGTCGAAACCAGAGCCTCCGGCGTCAAGATCCTGTGGCTGAACGTCCCGGGCAAAGTCAATGTCCTGAAGATGTCGGTCTTGCAGGAGCTCGACCATATCCTCGATCGACTGGCTAATGATCCCGGCTTGAAAGGCCTGATCATCGCCTCCGCCAGAAAAGGCGTCTTCATCGCCGGCGCCGATATCAACGAAATTCGTTATCTCCAGGGGCGAGGCGAGGAAGAAACCTATGAAGTGACGATGGAAGCCAAACGCATTCTGGCCAAGTTGCGCACCCTGGGTGTACCATCGGTGGCCGCGATAGACGGTGCCTGTAAGGGCGGCGGTCTGGAGCTGGCGCTGTGGTGCAGTAAACGTATCGCCTCCGACAGTCTGGATGTGGCACTGGCGCTGCCGGAAGTGCGACTGGGTATTTTCCCCGGTTTTGGCGGCTGCGTTTTGTTGCCTCGTTTGATTGACACAATCAAGGCGGTAACGATGATTGCCGGCGGCTCGGACGTTGGAGCTGTCGAGGCCTGGCGCAGCGGTTTGTTGGATGAGGTTGCTCCTCGGGACAAGCTGATGGAGCGAGCCGAGGCTCTGGCTCTCGGGGGCAAAGCTCGTCGGGCGCCGCCCAGCAAGCAGGTCAAAAGAAATGTCCCCTTTGGTGAAAAAGCTGTGGCTGCGCTTCTGGACGTGACCGAACCAATGAAAGGGGATCGTTTCTCCGGTCTGCGCCGCTTTGTCGGTGGTGTCACCCATGGTGTTGCCGGCAAGCAGGTCTTGGCTCAGATAGGCAAGCGCTCCAGAGGTTATGCGGCGCCGCTCAAGGCAGCTTCCTTTGTTTTGAAGGCATTGACTATGCCTCTGGATAAGGCTTTGAAGCTGGAATCGGCGCTCTTTGCCCAGCAGGTGCAAACCACGGAATCGGCTAACCTGGTCAGTCTTTTCCTTGATCGCGGTCGGGCCAAAAAGCTGGCCGGCAGCGTGGAGGCGGCTCCGTTTGCAGCGGTGGCTGTTATCGGCTCCGGTATCATGGGTAGGGAAATAGCCTTCGAGTGTATCTACAGCGACCAGATTGAAAAAGTGGTGCTTGTGGATATCAAGCAAGAGTTTCTCGAAAGAGGCCGGGACAATATCGCAAGATTAATGGCTGGTCGTGTGAAAAGCGGCAAATTGAGCCAGTCTGCGGCTGAAGAGAAAATGACTAAGTTGACCCTGTCGACCTCCTACGATGCCTTGAGCGATTGCGACGCAGTCATTGAAGCGGTGCCCGAGCAGATGGAAATCAAGCTAGCTACGTTCAAGAAAATTGACGAAGTCATGGCCGGCCGCACCTATTCCAATACCTCGGCGCTGGATCTGGACAAGCTTGCCGAGGGTGTGGCTAATCCTGCCAGGTTCAGTGGTCTGCACTTCTTCAATCCGGTGTCCCAGATGGCCGGTGTGGAAATACCAGTTACTGCGGACACATCTCCTGAAACAATGGCTACAGCTATTGCCATGGTCAGCGCTCTGGGCAAAATCCCGCTGCCTTGCAAAAACCACCCGGGATTTATCGTCAATGCCATTCTCGGCCCCTATCTGGTGATGACTGCGCATCTTCTGGCTATGGGTGTCGCGCCGGCTGCTATCGACAAAGCCATACTCAACTTCGGCATGCCCATGGGGCCGGTTGAGCTTATGGACTATGTCGGTCTGGATGTGGTCGCCAGTGTCGCCGGAACGCTCTTCGCTGCCCACGGGGAGAGGCTTGCCCTGCCGGAAGTAGACTTCGTCGGCAAATTGGTTTCTCAAGGCTGGCTCGGTCGCAAATCCGGCCATGGCTTCTATGTCTGGAGCGATGACAAAACTTTCAAGGATGAAAAAACGCGTAAACCAGTTTTGAGCACACCCTTCACCGACCTTGTGCGCGAGTACAACGTGGGCTCAACTGTGATGGCGGAAGAAGCGATAGTGAAATTGCTCATTGGAGTGATTGAAAACGAAGCTGTCCGCGTTCTGGAGGCGGGTGTCGTCTCTGATCCCTTCCTCATTGATCTGGCCTTTGTTGTCAGCACAGGTTTCACCGCATCTCTGGGCGGACCGCTGCGTCATATCGATCAAATGGGAGTGAAGACCTTTACCGATCTCAGTTTGAACATAGCTACCGGCGCGGATCTGCCCGGTCAGAGCTGGCGTAAAAACTTTGTGCCCTGTGCCTTGCTCCTGGAGCACGCTGAAAGTCGCACAAACATCTACCCGCCGGCAAGTAGCCAGTCCCAATAGGCGGCTAAAGCAAATCGTCGAAGGGATTATTCGGCGTCAATTTTGATTCACCCCGGGCCGGCAATAAGGGAAGCCTGGCCCCGGGTGCCTTTGAGAAACCTGAAAAACTATGAAAGCTCTGCTTGCAATAGACGTTGGTAATACCAATGTCAAATACGCCTTGTTTCGCGGCGGAACGCTGACCAAAACCTGGTGCCATCCAACCGACCAGGTAGGCGTGTCGGCCGCGGCCATTCTTTATAAAACTCGCTGTCCCGTGGCACTTTCGTCAGTTGTGCCGGCGGCGTCGGAAATTTTATCGGCGCTCCTGACCGGGCGCAAAGTTATTGTCGTCAGTGCCGCGCAGCAGGATGTGCTTAGCGGAATGGACCAGAGTATGGGGGCCGATCGCGTCGCTGATGCCGTGGCCGCCTGGAAGCTGCATGGTCGCGGGCTGAGACCGGTGATTGTTGTCGGTATGGGCACGGCCACGACAATGCTTGCTATTTCCGCCTGCGGGCATGTGGAGGGCGGTTTTATCGCGCCGGGCCTGGGCCTGAGCCTTTCTTCCCTGCACGCGCATACTGGCCTGTTGCCTCTCTTGCAGTGGGCCGGGCCGACGCTCAAGCAGCCGAAGCTGGGCTACGATACTGAAACCCATATGCGAGATGGTGTGCTGGCCGGTCATATCGGACTTATTCGGCAGTGGCTGGCTATTGCCCAGGAACGTTCAGGTGGCAAGGCACTGACTGTGGCGACCGGAGGGTTTTCTCAGTTGCTTGTCTCCGCCTGCGGCGGGCGCAAATTGTTTGATGTGGTTGACCCGCATCTGACACTCAAGGGCATCTATCATCTGGCCGTCTCGCTTCAATCGCCGCTTGCACCGGATGTGGTGCCACCCTCGCGACTACCCTTGCGAGCTGATTGCCTCCATGCCCTTGAACTGGAGCGAGACAATGTCACCCTTGTCATTGTCGATATGCAACCGCCTTTTTTAGCCGGCTGCAAGGACCCGCAATTAATACCGGGCGTGGTCGCTCAGGTCAAGCTTGCCATTTCGCGCGGCTGGGCTATCGTCCTGCTTGAGGTCAAGCCCTGGACCTATGGCCGGACTGTTGAGCCGATTATGGAATTGCTTGAGGGTAAGTACAGGCGATTTACTGTCTGCCGCAAGGAGGGTGACGATGGTTCGCAGGAAGTGCTTGACGCCTGCCGCTCGATTGTCGGCTACGGCGACCGTTTCTTCCGCGTGACCGGCGTCCTGATTGGCGCTTGTGTCAGCCGGACCGCCTGGGGACTGACTGTCAGGCACGAAGGCTGTTTCGTTCGCGTGATCCGGGAGGGCTGTGGAACTATTGGCGATGTTGAAAAATCCTGGAGTCAGTTTAAGGTTGGTCCCCGTCTTGTCGTCAGTTCGCACTCAATCGATGTTTAGTCGTTTACGGCAGTGGCAGGGGCTCTTGCGCTCCTGCGCACTGCCAGTGGCTCAGCTTTTTTATTTGAGCCATACCTCCCCAATTAATGCAGCCTGGGATTAAAACCCCCAGCCACTCCGTTATT
>JAFEAV010000027.1 GCA_018266215.1 Cyanobacteria bacterium SZAS LIN-3
GTTATAACTCAAATAGTGCTTATCAAGCTCGGCTTGTTGCTCGTTGCTGAGCATGATGATGGGACCGCTCCAGACATTGCTTATCTGAAGTGCATCCCCATCGTTGGACCGCGCGGCTCGATCGGTGCCACCAGATACGGAGGCACTTCCAGCTGACTGATGATTGAGAATTTTATCAAAAATCATTTGATTTATCCCACACAGATTGCGTCTATAACAATAGTAAGACAAAACACGGGCAGAGTTGTGGCGAAGTGCTTAAAAAACTCGGTGTTTAAAATCTTTTCTCGACTCGATTACCAAACAGGTCGCTCCCAGACCTACAAGGTATATAAACGTGACTCAGGCTGCCGTGTTTCCATAGATTCCGTTAAACACCAAAATCAAGAGGCGGTCAAGAGTCTCCATATATCTCGCCCCATGCGTCCTGCATATCACTTCCCGGACATACCAGATGCGGTGCACGCAGGAGACAAGCGACGGATTCCCCGAAAGGATTCCAGCGAATGACTCCAGCGAACGGTTCCAGCAAGAGATTCCAGCGGATATTGTCGTTGTGGGGGGACAATTTAATGCAAGAAGATATTAAACCCTCTTCAGGTCGGGCAAAACGGGAGAAACACGAATGAAAGCGGGGGGGTTTCATTAAATGGCTGTTTTTCACGCCCAGAGTCCGTTCATGGCCAGGCTCAACGCACTCTGCGAAAAGGTATCCCTCAGCGATGAAAAGTTTGAGGCGCTTTCACAGCAAGCGGAGAAAGAGCTGACCGAAAACCGCTCTCTCTACATGGGCAAGGTGATTGCCCTGGCACTTGTCGGCTATGCCTTTATTTTGGCAGTTGTGGCAGCGCTTCTGGCCCTGCTCTACTGGATGGTCAGTTTCCTTATCCACGCCCACGTCCACGGCGGCGGCTATAAACTTTTGATACTGGTGCTGGTACCACTCTGGGTGATTGCCAAATCACTGTGGCTCAAAATGCCTGAACCAACCGGCATTCCCGTGACTCGCAAGGACTCGCCCGCACTCTTTGAATTGATTGATGAACTCTCCAAAAAGCTAAACACCAGGGTAGACAAAGTCATCCTCAACGATGACTATAACGCCGCCGTGGTGCAGATTCCCAGACTGGGAGTACTGGGTTTCCACAAAAATATTTTGATGCTCGGACTGCCCCTGATGCTGTCGCAGAGACCCCTGCCCTTCAAGGCAATCCTGGCTCACGAGCTGGGTCACCTCTCGGGCAATCACAGCAAATCCAGCGCCTGGATCTACAATCTGCGCCGACGCTGGGGTCAGCTGCTCAACACAATCGGCGAGGCCGGTGACCACTTTTTCGCCCTCTTTCTCGTTTTCTTCAGCTGGTTCTCGCCCCGCTTCAGCGCTTATTCACTGGCTCTGGCCCGGGCCCATGAGCTCGAAGCCGACGCCGAAGCGGTAAAAATCGCCGGCGCCGACAACTTCAGCCACAGTATGCTGGCTCTGCCCATCTACGCCAAGTTTTACTACAAGGACTTCTGGCCCAGTGTCCACGAAGAAGTGAAAACCGCCCCCACGCCGCCGGAGGCCGTCTTTACCCGCTTACAGCAAAGCACGGCCTCATTCAAGTCAGAGACGACGAGCCTGGAAGAGACTATTAGAGAAGCACTGGAAGAAAAAGGCTCCGGTACCGACACCCATCCGCCGCTCAGGGTCAGACTATTGCAGGGCCATTTCCAACCCTATATCAAGCTGACCGAGCAAAACTCAGTCGACGCCGACGTCCTGGCCGAGGTGGGCCGACCAATTGCCACTCAAGAAAGTGCCGCCTATCAATACCTCGGCCCCGCAGTCCTCGAATCCACCCTGGCAACAATAACCGAAGACTGGCGCAAACAGAGAGAAGAAGCATGGCAACTGGGATATGATCGTATGCAGGAGATGAAACAGGCCCTGCTCAAGCTGGAAGAGAAAGCAGCCGAGAAGGAACTGAGTCTGGAAGATCTGCGGGTGAGAGCCTATCTAATCTGCGAAACCGATAACGAAAAAGCCTGTACCGATGCCTATCTCCACATCCTGGAAAAATATCCCGAAGATGCCGGAGCGCAATACGGCGTCGGCATGCTGCTGCTGGAAAAGGATTTCGATGCCGCCTTCGAGCATCTAAAGAAAGCGATTAAGAGCAGCAGCACTATCCTGGCCAAAGTCGCCCCGACTCTCCTGCCTTTGCTCAAGAGCCGCGGCCGCACAGGCGAGGCCGAAGCACTGGAAAACGATCTGAAAGAATATTACCGGGTAGCGGAGATGGCGCGTAAGGAGCGCAACTCGGTCAGCGGCGACTCCCTGCTCGAACCACACGGCCTTAATCAAGACGAAATCGAATATCTGCAGGAAGTATTCCGAGCGCTGCCGACAATTAAAGAAGCTTACGCCGTGCGCAAGTTTGTCAAATACCTCCCCGACTGCCCCTACCTTGTGCTGGCCCTGGAAGTCAAACCCGAATCCAAAGGTTCTGACGCCGCCTTGGAAATTGCCGGACTGGCCAGAGCACTTGTGGATAACCTGCAATTGAGCTATGAATTTTGTGTCTCCACCTTCGACATGGGCACCGGCAAATTGAAGAGAAACATTCTGGCTGTCGAAGACTCGCTTATCTACCGCCAATAGTAATGAGAAAAATAATCGGCGTGCTGTGCGCCCTGAGCTTACTGACCGCCTGCGCCGGCAAGGGCTCGGCCCCGACGGGGGATAGAGGCATGGCGATCAATCCCGGCCGCCTGCGCATAACCGACGCAGCTGGCCGCCCCCAGCCGCCGACAATCCTGGAAACGCAATCCTGCGAAAAATTGCATGTAAGTCTGGACGGCCATGATCTGTCCGGCCATTCCCGCTTCTGCGAAGACCTGCAATTAACCAGACAACTGAGCGCTATGCTGAGCACCAAATTGGACGGGCAGTTCATCAAGCTGCCCTGGTCAAGGGGATCCGCCTATGTCGGCGGTTATTCGGCAATCACGGTGCCGGGCAGCCGGGGCACAATCTTCATCTGCGGCGGCGACGAGAGCCCCAACAACGTCCGTTTCAGCGCCGACAAAACCTGGCTTGTCGACCCCAACAGCGGATCGAGCTGCGGGCCGACCATGCGCTGGCCGCGTAAAGGCGCCGTGCTCACCGCACTGTCCGACGGACGCATCTTGATTTGCGGCGGCCACTGGGGTGAGAACGACAAAACAATTACACCGGAGCTGGAGGTTTATGACCCCGGGAACGAAACGATCAAAAGAGCGGGCTCGCTGACTGTGCCGAGGGACAGGGTAACAGCGGTAGAGCTGGCCAATAAAAAAATCCTGATAGTAGGCGGTGAAACACGCCCCCAGGCCGATCCTCCCCTGCCCCTGGGGCAGGCGCAAGCCGACGCCGAACTGTACGATCCCCTGACCGGCAAATCAACACATCTGGGGCCCGTGAAAGCGCCGCAAGTAACAACCTGGACCGCCCCGGTCGGCCCCGACCGGGCTTTGATTGCCGGCTACAGCCAGCTTGTCCCTGGGTCGCAAGCGCGGCTCGGCGAAACAGTGATAATTAACGCGGAGTTACCACCCACACCCAATCCGTGATAGTTTAGTGAAAGCTTGACTCATTTGCTTGATAAATTAAGCGATCGGATTTGAGATGATTTCCTTCAATTTGAACGGCGTTCCCACCCTTTTCATCAAGGGGTTTACGAGTGCTGACGCGGAACTCATGCTCAATTTCGTACGCGCCGCCAGCGCCAAAAACGGCCGCCCGGGCGAAGCCGACACCGTTCTCTTTATAGACACGCCAATCACCGCGCCCACGGTCGAGGCTGTTCACAGGCTCAAGCACGAAGGCTACCGCGTGGTGTTTCGCGATCATCACGGCATTGACGGCAAGCCGGTCAATGATCGCGACGAAGAAGTGGCCAATGCCACCCAGCGTCTGCGCAAATTACTGGAAGAGGACTGCTTAATCACAGTGCGCCGCCTGCACCCGGCCTGCAGCACCCTGGTCGGCATCGGTGAATTTGCCGACGCCACCGCCATCATCGCCGACCCTGATCCCGACGGTCTGACGGCCAGTATGAAAGCGGTGGGCATTTATTATCCCGGGCTGGATGAAGACGCGGCCCTGCTCGACGGCGAACCGGCCTCACAGGTGACCGGCACAAGACTTTCCAGTCTTCTGGCCAAGGGTGTCACTATTCTGCCCTCCTACGATTCTAAAAATCCGGAACGACGAGAGAAGGCCCTGGAAGATTTATTTAAAAAATGGGTGGCGGCCGTGCAGGGTGACGGCAAAGCCCTGCGCCGGCTGGAAGAAGGCGAAGTCGCCTATGACAGAGCCGTAAAAGAAGCCGAGGGACTGGCGGGCACAGCGCGCGAGGTGGCACCGGGGGTGGTGCTGGTCGATACGATTGACGCCGATCTCTATGATGTCGGCACCCTTCTCTCCGCCCTGGAGAAGATGCCTTCCTGCCGTATAACAGTGCTTCGCAAGGGCCTTGGTCCAATAGCCGCCGTGCACGGAGTGCAGTACTCACTGGCCGTTGCAAAATCGGCACAGGACGAAATCAATCTGCAATTATTGCTGCCGCAGGATGTCAAATCAGATCCCAAACAAGGCATCATTTCAAACGTTTCTTTCCTGCTGCATGTATCCGAAAATGTCTGGCAAGATGTAATCCTCCCCCGGCTCAAACAGGCCTGAAGCGGCGCCTGTTGGCGGGCAAGAAAAACCAACTTGCCAAGGGAAGAGGAAGGCTTGACTACCGCGCAGGTCAGGACCAGAGCAACTGACAACCCGCATAAAGCGCGCCAAAACGCCCGCACTGCGCCTCCTCACGCTATCCTCACACTGACCGAGAATAATCGAACGCTCTCATTACGCGCGTAGATTAAATAGAACCTTAGTTGTTGATAACTCTGGGGAAGGTGTTGCGCGCTAGAATGCCAGTCTTAGTAGTATTTGGTCTTTGACGCGCGTGGCTTTGGAAACATACAGACCAGCATCTATTTTCAATTTGTCGCCGCGATTGGCTCGAAGGATCGCGGCCCTCTCCCTGGCCGTCGGCAGCCAGATTATCGCCATCGCCCCCGATGCCCGGGCCACAATGCCCCTGACCAAAACAACCCAACCGCCGCCGTCCTTTCAGAATCAGCCTCAATTCAAGGGCTCCCTGCCGCCCATAACCCTGCCCGACGCCTCCAAACAGAGCGCCGTCAGACGTCTGCGCGTGGAACTGGAAGAGGATCCTCGCCAGCTTTTCGGACCACCACCGGTAAATACCGGAGCGGCCGCCGGCGGCCCGGTAGCCGAGGGCGAGCAGGTGATGGAAGAAGTGGCCGACGGTGCCACACCGACTCGCATACGCCAGGTGCTCAATGAGGGCCTGGTGAACAGTCCGCGAGTCGCCGCTACCCGCGCCGATCTCGGCATTTCCAAATCTCTCTATGCCGCGGCCACGCAGATGCCCAACCCGGTTTTCTTCCGCGATGAAGCCTTCGGCGAAGGTGTGCGCCGCGTAGGTCCGCAGCAAACATTCGAGCCGCCGTGGAAACTGGCCTTTCGCTTACTGGCGGCCAAGCGCGAAGTGCAACAGACCAAGCTCACCATTCTCAATGTACTGTGGCAGTTCAGAAATGACGTGCGCCGCGCCTACACCGAAGTGGTGGTGGCACAGGAAACCTATCAAACTTTGATGGACCTCTCCGAACTGGCGCACAAGCTGCTCTCGGTCACGCAAAAGCGCTTCCAGAGCGGTGCCGTACCGGAGTTGGACGTACTGAAAGCACGTCTGGCCGCCTCCCAGGCCGACATCGATTCGGCCCAGGGTAAGATGCGCGTGACCCGCGCCAGACAGCAATTGAATATCATCCTCGGTCGCTCATACAACGCTCCGATTTCGGCCACCAGACTGCCTTCCTTTGAAGGCAAAGAGCGCAGCGAATTGCTGCCCGACTATTCAGTCCCCTTCCCGCCTGTCAGCGACTTCATTACCGAAGCCTTCGAAAACCGCCTGGAGCTGCGCATCAACAAACAGGCACTCAAACTCAATAAAGCACAGCTGTACAACGCCTACGGCAATATGCTGCCCAATCCACAATTTGCCTACGGCCAATCAACCAGTACAAACCTGCCGTCGGGTCCCAAACTGAACAGCCCATTTTTTACAGTGAACGCTGAAATGCCTCTCTTCACTTACTCCCAGGGCGACATCGCGCGCCTGAAAGCAACGGAGCGACAATTGAAACTGCGCGACGCTGCCATCAAAAATCAAATCACCGCCGACGTCACCGCTGCCTACAACACTCTTATGACGGCGCGCAACAGACTCAAGACCTACCAGGACCACGTGCTTGCCGATTCGGCCGAAGTAGCGCGTCTGGCCCGTCGCAGTTACGAAGTGGGACAGTCGGACATCAACGCCACCTTGCTGGCTCAGCAAGCCAACTTCCAGGTGCGCAGCGATTATCTCAACGCCGTGTCCAACTACCAATCAGCCATGACCGATCTGGAACAATCAATCGGAGAACCGATCGAATAATGAACAAGACCATGAACAAGCCGATGAAACAAACCCTCAACTTCGCCGCCTGCACTCTACTGGCCCTGGCCACCGCCACAAGCGGCAGCGCCGCCCTGGCAGCCAATCTGCAATTCGCGCCGCAGCCCACCACCAATGGCGGTGCCATCTACGGCCGCATCCCTTTGAACAAACTGGGCACACTCAGCCTCCCACGCGGAAGAGCAACATTCAAGTCACACACTGTTGAAATCAGCGCCGTAGCCGAGTATCAGTTTGAAAGACAGACGGTTTTGTCCGGACCGGTGCTCAAGTGTTCAGCCATTCAAACCGGCAAACAAACCGTCGTCAACGGCATCGCCTACTTCCAGGACGGCGACTGGCTGCGCTATCTCGATAATACCGCCGCCGACAAAATCACCACCGCCGCAACCACCTATGAAGGTCAGATCACAGCGCTGAAAAAAGGCTTTGTGGAAATCACCACCGGACAGCTTGTCACTAATGTCCCGACCGAACAAATACTCTCAATCACATCGCCCCGGGCCTACAATTTCAGCATGGTGGTCACGCCCTACCTGGCGGCGCCCGCGGGGGAACCACTCTCCGGCGACGCAGATCTGGTATCAATGAGACCGACCGCCGACGTGCTCTCGCTCACTGTCGTTAAGCGCGATCCGATCATGGCCGGAGATGGCGACATGAGCACCAAGAAACTGGTCGTGCTCGGCACCTTCCTTGCAGCGGCGCAGATCACCCAGTTTATTCCCATGGCCATTGTTTTCGGTCCACTGCGCAATCAACAAGTACAGCAGTACCACTCGCGCATGGCTAACTACTACAACCAGATTAATACTCAGTCTATTTACAATGCCAACGGCGGCTTGATCCCTATCACGCCGTATGCACCTGGCGCAATTCCCTCGGGCGGCGGCCTTTAGGCCTCTCCGCAGGTGCAAGGCCTCTCGTCCCAAGCTACATGATTCAAGAGTCGGGTGAAAAGCAGGAGACTACTTTGCTGCCATTTTCCGATTCCAGCGGTATCGGAATCAGCACATCCACATGCTTGCGCAATTCTTTATATGGGACGAAATGTTGCTTGCGCAGTGCATCAACAAAAGCTTCAAGTGTCAGGCCCGGTACCCTGACCGTCTCAATCATATTGCGATTAAGTGAAAGAGCCAGGCGCAGGCGCACCAGAGCCGCAGAACATGCGGCAATTTCAGCTTCGTTGTACGGCTTAAAACGCGGCTTGATCAATAAGGCTACACGATCGCCATCTTCGGCCGGTAGTGGAGCATACTCCTTGAGCCCTATGGCGTCGCCATGACGAAACCACAAATCCTGATAACGCAGGGCCTTTGCCGCATGATCAATTTTAGTCTTGCAGTAGCAGGAGACTTTCACCCGGACAATGGGATTGAGCCTGGAACCCTCAAAATTTAGATAATTGCTCAGCTCTTCGGCCTCAAGCTCGAGGACATCGTCATAGGGCTCCATGTCAAAAACCTGGGGCGGCAGCACTCGGGCGGGCTTCTGACTCAGGCCCGACTGACCTGAGCACACCGCGGAGGCCAGAGGCACCAGAGCGGCGGCTAATATTAAAGAGCAAAAAGGCCTGCTTCCCTTCAAGTAACGCTCCTGAAATGCCCGGCCCCATAGTTTTGCCCAGTTTGCACGACTTCACCGCACCAGCGGCTCAAGGGCTTCCCTATACAAAGACGTAAGTTTGACTAACATATCTCCTGGGCTCTTTCCCTTGACACTCGGATCCGGGCCCTGCTAACTTAGAAATTAGCGCTCGGATAATATTGTCCGAATTTACGCAATTTGACCACTGTCCTCTTTACCATTCAAACAGACATGTGCGCAAACGAGTACTGGTATCACCTACGGTGCGCCAGCATTGCCTGATATGAGGTTTTTATGAAAGTCGCCCGGTACTTCGGGAAGCCATCGTTCAATCCGCATACTTCGATGAAACGCGCCGCCGCTCTGACATCGATACTCGGGGCCGTCCTGCTCACCGGCGCCGCTCCTGCACTGGCCCAGCAAAACGTCGGGGGCGTGGATATTTTTCCGGCGTCCAATATCTGGAATATGAAAATCGACACACTGCCGGTGGATAAGAATTCTAATTCGTATGTCAACGCTCTGGGCGCGACCGGTCGCGTTCATCCGGACTGGGGCACCAACCCTGCTTATGGGATTCCGTACAACGTAGTCACCGGGCCTGTGACCCAGACCATGGATTTTTCGCCGGGCTATCCCGATGAATGCGATCCTGGCCCCTATCCCACAGTCACAACGGGTCTAAAAATCGAAGGCAACGACTGGAGTGCGGCCAACGATGGCGACCGCCATGTACTCATGGTCAATACAACCAATGGCGTCCTCTACGAACTCTATAACACTTCAGCCCCTCCGCCCCAGGCCTGGGCCGGGGCAGTTTACCCACTCAGCTCCAACGCCCTGAGGCCCGAGGGCTGGACCTCCGCCGACGCCGCCGGACTGCCGATTTTCCCGGCCCTGGTCAATTATCCCGAAACCGCCGCCGGCCCGATTAAACATGCCTTTCGCTTCACCGGCCACCGGGCCAACGGCCATATCTGGCCGGCCCGCCACTCGGCCGGTTCGGCCACTCCGGGAGCCCCTCCTTTCGGCCAGCGCTTTCGTCTGAAAAAATCATTCAATATAAATGCATTTACGACTGATCCATTGATCCGGCGCATACTGACGGCACTGAAAGAATACGGCATGTTCTACGCCGACTACGGCTCAAACTGGTATATCACAGGTGCTCCGCACCCGAGCTGGGACGACAACGCCGTAGACCAACTGAAACAACTCAAGGGCTCGGACTTCGAAGCCGTGGACGAATCGGCCTATATGATAACGCCGGACTCCGCCATAGCAGGGTTGCGAAAACCCGCCCCAAAGCCTGTCCCGACACCAGGTAAGCCGTGGCCCAAGTTCAAGTAAACCGGCGGTCGCAGGGCAACATGCTCATTTTGTGCATCGCCATGTTTGCGCTGCTTATAGCAATCGTGGGCCTGGGCTTCGGTGTCTATTTCCTCTTTTTCCAACAAAAACGTCTGCAAACGAAGTGCGAAGACCTTGCTCTCAAAGCCGCCCAGCAACTCAATCTCAACGATTATGCAGGCAAACTCAACAACCTGCAGGCCCGCTCGCGCGAGCTGGTATATAACAGCAGGCAGCTTAGCAATGCCACCGAAGATGACAATTACAGGGAGTTCGCACCGCTAGCGGCGCAAGTGATGAATCAATCAAGGGACGGTGCGATACTGGTCGATGACGAGCGCAAAAAATATGTATCCGCTTCGCTGAGCAAACTGCGCCAGTTGATCAAAAACGCTTCGCCCTCTGATGGCAAGGCTCTGACTGTGGCTAATGCCTCCGCCGACGCAGGCGAAGTCATGGATTTTAAAGTCGGCCATCTGGCCGGCTCAAAGAGCACGTCTAATGTCGAAGTGCTGGAGGGGCCACCGGATCTTTTTGAATGGGACCTGAGTAAAAACTATATCCGGCGCGGCAAGGGTGTTAATCTCTACCGGGCGGCGGTCAATTTAAAATTACCGGCCCCGGACGATGATCTAAATTTCGAGCTGGCACCACTTGCAGCGCCGGTCAAAGGCACGGTAGCGCCGCTGAGACTGACATCGGGCGAAGGCTTTCAAAACACTTTGAGCCTGAGGGAAAACTACAAAGATCTACCCGGCACCTGCAAGTGGAGTCCTTCGGCGGTACAAATAACGATGACGGCTGAGGTCAGGGAAACCGCTGCTGCTAAACTGAAAAGCTCAACCAGAGCCGCCAGTACAGCCTGTACCAACGGCGCCGGCAGCGAAATAAAATAGGCTCAGAATTCATTGACTGCAAAGAAATCACGTTCCAATCGAGGCGGTTATCAGATCAGCGAATTCGCCGTTTCGCTGCTCTTTCTCTTTGGCTGCGTCGTGCTGCCCCTGCTCAACCTGAGCGTTATTCCCCTGCGCTGGGGACTGGGCAATTCAATCGTCAACACCACAGTGGGACAGAAAGCTAAGGCCGAAACGCTCAGCGCCGCGCTCAAAACCAGTGCCGGGCAGGACGATGTAATTGCCGCCCTGAACAAACTGAGCGGCATCACAGTAAAATCCTCAAATCTGGCGTTGATTATTGAATCGGCCAAGCTGCAGGGTCAGAGCAAAACAATAACAAAGCCTGGCAGCATAGACAGAGACTGGTTGCCGGACGGACCACTCGGACCTTACGTCTACCGCCTGGACTTAAGCGTAGACTGCGATATAGCACCACTGGTGGTACTGCCCGCGCCGGTCAAAATACCGGGCCTTACCTCGGCATTTGCCGTCAAGTTTCACGATGCGGCGGTATGGGAAAATACCGGCCGCGATCCGGCCAGCGGCGAATTTTTCCTCAACGAGTGAAGACCCACAGACCTGCTCAGTGCGGCACACGCAAGCGATAGCCAATCTTGCGACTGCTTTCAATAACCGATTGCGACTCGTCATCCGAGTCATCAAGCTTCTGGCGGATGCGTCGCACCGAAGTGCGGACGGCATCGGATGAAGCCTCACTGTCAAAAGACCAGACCCTCTGCAAAATTGCCTCGGTACTGAACATTTCCCCCGGGCGCCGCATGAGCAGCTCAAGCAGGGCAAACTCCTTGGGGGTCAGATGAACCTCCACACCACCCTTGAAAAATTTATGGCTGACAAAATCCATCTCCAGGTGGCCCACCTTGAGCGTGCTGCTCACCGGCGTGGACGGACGCCGCGCCAGCGCTCGCAGGCGGGCGGACAATTCACGCATATGAAATGGTTTACTCAGATAGTCATCAGCACCGGAATCTAGACCCATCTCCTTATCATCGATGCGACTCTTTCCCGTCAGCATCAGGATAGGGGCGGTACCACCGTCCTGCCTGTATTTGCGACATATCTCGACGCCGGTCATACCCGGCAGATCCCAGTCCAGGATAATAATGTCGTGAGTTCCCTGTCGGGCATATTCATAGCCTTCCAGACCATTGTGGCAAATATCCAGGGCATAGCCTTCGCTTGTCAACCACTCGTCAACAAGGAAAGTCAGGTCCTGGTCGTCCTCCACAATCAAAATTTTAGGCATTTCTTATCTACCCCGGCCGGCTCATGAAACAATATACGCTGACGCACACTGTTGCACAATCTCTGGGCGGTCATTCCCAGAAGGTAAATCTGGAGTTTTCACCAATAGATGTCTAGCAAGACAAGCTGGTCCGGTTTATCACTGTCGACGAAGGGTCTTATCCTCCTGGCCATACCGCTGTGCCTGCAAATAATCTCCGGCGCCACGCTCTTCCACCTGCAGCAGGAGGCGGAAGCCGAAGCCCAGCGCGCAATAGAAGCACAAAGCATATCGGCTGAGATTAACAATCTTATGGCCGACATGCTCAAACTGGTGCGCTGCTCTCGTAAATTTGAACCAAACGACTGGGAAAAAGCCGGATACAAGGGCTTTTTGTCCCCCGAATATCGCTTTTTGATGCAGGAGGTCCGGCGCCAGTACGCCAAACTGGACGAAATAACCCGGGCCAAACCAGCGCTGAATCGCACCGTCATGAAGGCGAAAGAGCCTTTTGACGAAGCGATGATCATGTTCGAGGCGGCCAACAAAGAGATCCTGGCAGGCAATATCGATAAGGTCCTGGCGGCTAATCAGGAAAAGTCCAATCGACTGCAGGATTTGTGCGGCGACTTTGTCTCCCAGGAGCTGCTGGTACTGGCAAAAAACCAGGAAATTTTTGCCGAGGGCAGCACACGCAAACAGGGCGAAATCCGGCGGCAGATTGTCTATATCACTTTTGGCATGGTACTGGCGATGATCCTGCTCAGCTTGATGCTGGCCAGGTTTTTAGTGCAGACAATCACATCGAGGCTGAAAATCATGTCCGACAACGCCGTGCGACTGGCCTCGCAACAGCCGCTCCACAGGCCAATTGAAGGCAGCGATGAGATAGCCGAACTGGACCACGCCTTTCACCGCATGGCCGACTCCCTCGACGAAGCGGCCTTTGCCAAGCAAGAGCTGTACAACATGCTCACCCATGATCTGCGCACTCCCCTGACCGCCATACAGGGCTCACTGGAAATGTTGTCCATGGATCGCGGAGGAGAATTCAACGAGCGCAGCAAAAAACTGATCAAGGTCGCGATGCGAAACAGCACCAGAACAATGGGTCTGGTCAATGACCTGCTCGACAGCCAGAAGCTGGAAGCCAACATGCTCAAGCCGGATACCGAAAAGGTGCATCTGGAGGATATCTTTGAAGGTGTCAATCTCGATCTCAAGGGATGGATCGAAGAAAAAGGCCTGCATCTCACCTTTGAACCAACTGAAATCACAGTGCTGGCCGATGAAGGAATGCTCGGCCGCATACTCTTCAATCTCATCTCCAACGCCATCAAATATTCCCCGGCCGGAGGCACCATCGCCATCAAGGCGACTGCCGGCGCATCCATGGCGGAGATAACAGTCACAGACGAGGGACCGGGAATTCCCAGACATATGCTCAAAACAGTATTTGATCGCTTTCAGCAAATCGAAAATAGAGACGGCTCAGGCAAAGATACCGTAGCCAAGCTGGGCTCCGGCCTGGGGCTGTCCATCTGCCAGCAATTTGTCGAGCTACACGGCGGAAAAATCTGGGTAACGAGCGAAGTTGGCCACGGCAGTGTCTTTCATTTCACGATGCCACTGGCCTGACGCTGACGGCGGACGCTCAATAAATCCTAGCCAGCAGCACGTCTTCAAATGTACTTCCCAGGGTACAGTCGAGGGGGTTTGACGTGCTGCCGGTTCGGACTCCATCCGCGAGAAAAAGGTGTTGCGGGGTGCATGACTAGAAGATAACCGACCTTACCGGGCGGTAATGTGTACATAACGTGGCAGTATCGTGGCAGTGTGTAAAATGGCCGCCCGCTCAGCCTGTCCAAAATTCAACCGGCAATAGACTCTATTTCCGCCACCTCGGCCTCGGAAAGCGCCAGCTCAAGCGCCTCCAGGTCGGCGCGCATATGAGCGGTGCTGGTGGTCCCGGTCAGGGGCAACAGGCCCAGCTGCACGGCAAAACGAAAAATCACCTGGGTGGCCTCGGCGCCCAGTCTTTTGGCCGCGGTGCGAACAACATCGGTACCCAGTACACGAGGATTGGCAGTGAGCAGAGAAAAGCCCTGATAAACAATATTATTGGTACGGCAAATTTCACGCACTTCGCGGTCCCAGCCCATACTGGCATAGCAGCGGTTTTGCACGACCATCGGCTTGACTTTGGCCCGGGAGCAGAGCAGGAACAACTGGCCGGCGCTGACATTACTGACGCCTATAATGCGCGCCTTACCCCGGGCGTAAATTTCCTCTATGGCCGCCCACACTTCCCAGTCCTGCTCGGAGAGACCGGTGCGGACATAAGGCCCGTGCAAAACATAGGAATCGACATGGTCTGTATGAAGATGCTGTAGAGAACTGTCCACCGACTGCCGCACCTGCGTTGTCAGATTGGCGGAGGGATCATAGGGCAGGCGATGGTCCTGGCCATCGAGGGAGGTAAATTTAGTCTGCAAAAAAAACGCATCTCTGGTCACGCCTTTTTTGGCCAGCAGTTGCAGGGCCTCACCCACGCGGGCCTCATCATAATGCTTCAGCTGATTGGCCGTATCTATGGCCGTAAAGCCGCATTCAACGGCCTTTTGCACCAGATCGGTCGTGGCTTCTTTTTTCCAGGCGGTGCCATACATTATCTGGGGAATGGCGACATTGTTATAAGCGGTGAGAGTCATGGGGTCCTCGGACTGGGTCCGAGCATTTTACCGCTTACCGGGCAAGATTAGCGCCAGGTGAAACAATAGTCCTGGCGAAAGCAAAAGGACTTGGGTTCGTTCGCTCCGGAGTTATCGCCGTCGTCAATCTGCAAAAATTCCACGTCCTTGCTGCCGTCCTTGAGCTCGGTATAGGAAAAATCGAGCCGGGGCAGGGATGTGATAATCGAGCGGTGCTGCTGATTGATGGAGACCATCCGCTGCGCCACAGCCACACGCTCCCGGGGGGTGAGCTTGAAAAGTTCGTCCACAGCAGGCGAGTAGTCTTTCTTTTCCACTCTGCTGACGAGAAACGCCGCCATTCGCATAGCCGCCTGGCGGCGACTCTGCTCGATCAAAACCAGTGACGGTTCAAAACTAAGAGCCGCATCCGGTTCAAAACTCTTATCGGCAGGGGTGGTAGTACCGAATATATAGCGAAAGGAGCGGCGAACGCTCTCGAAAAAACTCTTGCTCATGGTAATTTTCCTTCAGTCCAGCAAATCAGCGGCGGATGAATGCCTGCTTTCCATGGCTGAAGACTAAATTGTTTGCGTGGCCCTATTGTGATGGCAACGTGGCAATAACGTGGCAGTCGCAGGGGTCAGACGCTGGGGATGGTGAAGTGAAAGACGCTGCCCTGACCGCGCTCACTCGAGACCCAGATCTTGCCCCCATGAATGGTCACGAGCTGCTTGCAGATGGCCAGGCCCAGACCACTGCCCTTGCGCGCCTGCGGGTCGCCGCCGACCTGCTGGAAACGCTCAAAGACTGACTTGAGCATGTCCCTGGGAATGCCAGGTCCCTGATCGGCCACCGTAATCTCGACAAACTTGCCCGATTCGGTCGCACCAAGGGCGATGCTGTCACCCTCCTTGGAATACTTGACGGCGTTGGACACAAGATTGAGAAGCACCCGAACAAGTTTCTCCTGATCGCCGCGCACAAATAAATCCGAGTCTTCAATCTGAAATTTGATACCATGCTCGGCCACCCAATCTTCAAGAATCAGCCGCACCTGCTCAAAAAGCTCAGCTACACATACTTCTTCTTGCTCGATTGTGAGCATGTTTGATTCAATTTTTTGACTATCAAGCAAATCATTGATCAAACCCATCATGTGGAAACTGTTGCGGTCAGCCAGTCGTGCCAGCTTTTGCCCACGCTCATTGGCCTCACCGAGCAGTCCCTGCTTTTGCATCTCCAGATAACCCTGGATGAAAGTCAGCGGTGTGCGCAGATCATGGGTGAGCATGCTGACAAATTCCTGCTTCAAGCGAGCCGATTCGATAATCGTATCGGCCATCTGATGGAAGGCCAGGTCCAGCTCTCCGATCTCATCATGGCCGCCCAGGGCCGGCGCCAGAGGCTTATCGGAAGCCAGCCTGGCGGCATTTTCGCCCATTATTTTGAGCCTGACTACAATCGTCTTGAAGAAAAAGAGAGCCATGAAAAGTACAAGAACAATATTGAAAACAAGCGCGCCATAGGCCAGTTGCGCCACGCGGGAGCGAATCTGTTGCTGCTTCAAATTGCTGTTGAGGGCATACTCCTGTTCATGGCGGGCCACTATTTGCAGTTCATTGGCCAGGACACCGTGCAAAAGCTGTCCCAGTCGCTCAGATTTGACCCGATGCGTGGCCAGCACTTCATCAATATGTCCGGAGAGAATCAGCGACATGGCCTCATCCAGTATGGCCCGAGCTTCAGCGATTGATTTTGAAGACTGCCGCACATTTTTATTTAATTCGGGATGATCCTTTGTCAGAGCGTCGAGCTTTTCGTACTGCAGCTGCACCCGGTCAAACACAGCCTGATAAGAGGTATCCAGACGTTCACGCACGGTGTAGGCAGTGGCGGCGGAAGTACTCACTTTTTTGTACAGGGTATAAATATCAGTCGTTGCCTGACTGACAAGATTGGAAATGCGACTGGCCTCAATCGCCCGCTGTGCCTCAGCCTCCGCCTCATTGAGATAATTGGTGAGCATAAAAACAAAACCAAACTCAAACACTAGCGGGACGCAGAAAAGAATCAATCCTTTTGCCGTGAGTGAAAGGTTAGACCACATTTTTGCTTTTAATAAAACCCAAAAAGCCTGGAAGTAATTGCCGCAGTCATGCAAAGGCGTTGAAGTAAGGGGCGGCTAATCGTATATTGTTCCATGAGATACCCGCTTCGGAGAATAGTAGTGCCCAAAATACTACTGGTGGAAGACGACAAAGACCTGGCCGTGATGGTCAGCCAGTGGCTGCAAGCAGAAAATTACTCCCTTGACATTGCTAATGACGGCATGGAGGGATATGAATTTTTACGCCAGGGACACTACGACGTTGCCATCCTCGACTGGGATTTGCCCAGAATGACCGGAGTGGAAATCGTACTGAAGTATAGAGCGACCAAGGGCGTCACCCCGATTTTGATGCTGACGGGCAAGAGCGGCATCGCCGAAAAAGAAGAAGGGCTCGATGCCGGTGCCGACGACTATCTGGCCAAACCATTTCATATGCGCGAATTATCCGCGCGTCTGCGGGCCCTCACCCGGAGGCCGACTACAGCCGTTACCAAAGTACTGAAGGTCGGTAATCTGGAGCTCGATGTCGTGAAACACCGCCTCAGTCGCGACGGTGTTGATATCCACCTGCTGCCCAAAGATTTTGCCCTGCTCGAGTTTTTGATGCGCCACCCCGACGAAGTATTCAGCAGCGATGCTCTCCTGCAGCGGGTCTGGAACATGGACTCGGAGGCCACCTCCGACGCCGTGCGCACATCGGTAAAGAGACTGCGCAAGAAGCTGGACGAGAGCGACAACGAAGACGATTCGATTATCGAAAATGTCCGTCGCATCGGCTACAGACTGCGAGCCAAACGCTGAGTCTCATTTATTGAGAAGGAAACGCGCCAGATAGGGCGCGGTGCGGCTCTGCGGCGCCCGGGCCAGCTCGCCCGGCGGCCCCTGGGCCACGATTGAACCACCTTCGTCACCGGCTCCGGGCCCGACATCGATAACCCAGTCGCTGCCGCCGACCACACGCATTTCATGCTCGACCACAATCACGGTATTACCCGCGTCCACCAGCCCCTGCAACTGCGTCATGAGCTTTTCCACATCGGCCGCGTGCAGACCGGTGGTGGGCTCATCCAGCACATAAAGAGTATCGCCGCGATGCAGGCGCTGCAGTTCGGTCGCCAGTTTTATGCGCTGTGCTTCTCCACCGGAAAGCTCGGTCGCAGGCTGACCCAGCCGCAGATAGCCGAGCCCGACTTCTCGCAGCACATGCAGGGCGCGCCGGATCGCGGGCTCATCAGCAAAAAATTCATAGGCAGCGTCAACCGTCATGGCCAGCACATCGGCGATATTCTTGTCTCGATATCTGATGTCCAGAGTTTTTGCGTTGTAGCGCGCGCCCTTGCAGGTCGGACAGGGGGCGTAAACGCTGGGCAAGAAGAGCAATTCCACCATGACGAAACCCTCGCCTTCGCAGTGCTCGCAGCGGCCCTTGGCCACGTTGAAGGAAAATCTGCCGACATCATATTTGCGAGCCCGAGCCGCCTTCGTAGCTGCAAAGAGTTTGCGCACGTGGTCAAAGAGTCCGGTATACGTGGCGAGATTGGAACGCGGGGTGCGACCGATTGCTTTTTGATCGACCACCACCAGACGCTTCACGCCTTCCATGCCTGATACAATGCGGCCCTCGGTTGGAGCCGTTTCCACCCGCTCCAGGACCTCGCCCTCGTCCTCCTCGACAGGCAGAGGATGCCCCAGTGCCCCGGCCACCAGCTCCACCAGAGCCTGGCTCACCAGGCTGGACTTACCAGAACCGGATACCCCGGTGACTGTGGTGAAAGCACCCAGGGGAAATGAAACATCCAGGCCATTTAAATTATTGCGCCGCACACCGCTCAGCTTCAACCAGCCTTTCGGCTTGCGCGGTGAAGAGACCGGCCCTTTGCCATTTCCCGTCGCCCCGGGAAAAAGATAACGACGGGTGTGCGAGGCCTCTACTCGGGCAAGCCCTTCGGCCGGACCGCTATACAAGATATAACCACCGTCCACTCCGGCGGCGGGCCCGACATCGACAATCCAGTCGGCGCGCTGAATAACGTCGAGATCGTGCTCGACTACAAAGAGCGAATTGCCGGCGCGCTTTAATTGCGCCAGAGCATCGAGCAGGGACTCGGTATCGGCTGGATGCAGACCGGCTGAGGGCTCGTCCAGGACATAGACGACGCCAAAAAGATTGGAGCGCACCTGGGTGGCCAGACGCAGACGCTGCAACTCTCCTGGAGAAAGAGTCGGGGTGCTGCGATCGAGCGAGAGATAGCCAAGCCCCAGGCCCAACAACACATCAATGCGACTGATCAGATCCTCGGCAATGCGCTGGGCGACTATGGCTTGCTCGGGATGCTCGCGGGCAATCTTAGCAAAGCCCTTGCCGCTGCCATCGGCAAAACCAGCCAGAGTAGCGGCCAGTACTTTGATCGGCTGGGAGGCAATCTCGGCAATATCATAGCCGGCAAATTTTACCGACAGCGATTCCTTGCGCAAACGCTTACCCTTGCAGGCGCTGCACTCGGCACTGACCATATATTTCATCACCCGCTTCTTCATGAGCGGACTCTGGGTATTGGCAAAATTGTAGAAAACATGCCGCTTGGCGCTGGAAAAGTTACCGTGGTAACTGGGTTCCATTTTGCTTTTCAGCGCCGCTTTCACTTCTCTGGCGTCAAAACCGGCATAAACAGGCACAACCGGCTGATCGTCGGTGAATAAAATCCAGTCGCGATCTTTTTTCGGCAATTCGCGCCAGGGCTTGTCTATGTCATAGCCCAGCGTAACCAGCATGTCGCGCAGATTTTGCCCGTGCCAGGCCGGTGGCCAGGCGGCCACGGCGCGCTCGCGAATAGTAAGCGTGTCGTCGGGCACCATGGATTTTTCGGTCACTTCATAGCGGCGCCCCAATCCATGACACTCGGGGCAGGCGCCCGCCGGGGTGTTGGTGGAGAAAGCCTCGGCCTCAAGATGCTCTTGATTAGCCGGATAAGTGCCGGCGCGCGAATAAAGCATGCGCAGCAGGTTAGAGAGAGTAGTGACACTGCCCACCGATGAGCGCGTCGTGGGCGTGCCGCGTTGTTGCTGCAAAGCCACCGCCGGTGGCAGGCCGTCTATCTCATCAACATCGGGCACGCTCATCTGATGAAATAATCTGCGCGCATAAGGAGAAACCGATTCCAGATAGCGGCGCTGGGCCTCGGCATAGAGCGTGCCGAAAGCCAGTGAAGACTTACCAGAGCCCGAAACACCGGTGAAGACCACCAGGGCGTCCCGCGGGATAGTCAGACTGACGTTTTTGAGATTATGCTCCCGAGCGCCACGCACGCGTACATAGCCGTTTGAGTCGTCCGCTAAGCCTGGACGAATATCGGTTTTGCCGTTTTGCTTCATTGTTAAAGCTTACCAGCAAATGTTTTACAGCGCCCCATTCACTTTACATCGACGCTCTCTTCCTTTTATGGTTTATGGCACATTTCACCGCCGCCACGGTCTATAGTCTCAATCAGCGCAAGAGGGACAGCCGTGCTCGCAACCAATGAACAGCAAAAAGTCGTGCTGGAAAAACTGCCGCAAATTACGCTGGCCTTCTGGATCATGAAAATATCCGCCACCACCCTTGGTGAAACCGCGGGAGACCTTCTATCCATGACGCTGAAAGTTGGCTACGCCATCAGCTGCGTCATTCTGCTCAGCATTTTCCTGACCGTCCTGATCATCCAGCTGAGAAGCAAAAACTATCATCCCTTTCTTTACTGGTCGGTGATCCTCGCCACCAGCACCGCCGGCACTACCATGTCCGACTTCATGGATCGCACACTGGGCTGGGGCTACGCCACCGGTTCTCTCGTATTAGTCACGGCGCTGGCGACGATCCTGTGCGTCTGGCGCTTCACCACCGGTTCGCTGTCTGTCACTAACGTCAAGACAGTCAAAGACGAATCGTTTTACTGGGCGGCGATACTTGTATCAAACACCCTGGGCACCGCCCTCGGTGACTACCTGGCCGACAGCTCCGGTCTGGGATTTGCAGGCGGCGCGGCCCTCATTGCCGGTTTAATTGCTCTGGTGATAGCGGCCAAATACCTGACTAAAATATCTCGTGTCTTACTCTTCTGGATAGCCTTTGTCCTGACTCGACCGTTCGGCGCCACCATGGGCGACCTCTTAACGAAAACGCCTCAGCAGGGAGGCCTGGGTTTCGGCACCGTAGGCTCATCGCTGGTGCTGCTGGCTATACTTGTAGCGCTGATTTTGTGGACATATCGCAAACTGGGGAGTGGGGCGGTGGTAAATGGCTAGAAGCTGATACCGTCGGTGTTGCACCACCACCGTGGGCTATCCGGGGAACTAACACAGCCGCCCGGGTGGAAGCCAACCGCTGGTCCATGCAGCAAACCGTAGCCGATGGGCACGACATTTTCAGCCGAACCGCACTTTGGACAGTGCTTGTCGTCCAGCTGGGCCTGGATCTTAGCAGCCTCATTTTTCCGGCCCGAATTTGTGTAGAGTTGTTGTAAGCGCAAACGAATAGCACGCACCGCTCCTGGTGCCTGAGTCAGTTCTTTACTGGCCAACTGATCAGTCAATTCCTTTTCCGCCAGCCTGGCGTTGCCCTCGGCCTCATAGGACCGCGAGATACCCATATGTGCCGGCAGAGAATACTGGGCATCTTTGGCCTTTATTATGTTTTCAAAGATATTTCTTGCTTTATCGTACATCTTGCCGGTCATATAAGCCTCGGCCGCCTCCAGAGCCGCGGGCGAGCCCCACTCCGGTTGAATCTTGGCCAGATTCCGACTGATCTCCAGATACTTAGCCGCAGCATCGTCATAGCGACCCATTGCCGTCAAAATGGCGGCCTGACCCCTCATATTTTCACCAATTTGGCTACGCTGAAGGTCCCTGGCCCAGGACCATTCGTAATGCTGTTCCTGCCACTCATCTAGCGCACGCTGCCTCAAGGTCAGAGCTCTTTGAAGCTCCCCTTTATTGAAAGCTTCCCCGGCGGGATAAGCATAAGCTTGATTAATAAAGTTATGCAGTTTCGACGCAGCTGCTTCCTCTTCGCGCTCGTCCCCGGCCAGGGCCGGAGCATTCAGAGTGAGCACCATCGCCGCAGTGATCAACATTACCCGATAGAGTTGGCAACGCTGAGACATTCAATACCCCTCGCACTTTTGATAATCATTGAGCAAATTCTTGACCGCATCAATATTTGACTCGGTCCAATTCTGAGCTTTGGAAAGAGCAAGCAGCTTCTCCGTCGGTTCCATCATACCTTTTCCCATTCGGGCCCCGCCTGCACTCATAAATACTTCAATCACTTTGGTCTGGAGATCGGCCGAAAATTGTGGCTTCAACTCTATCAATTTTACGATTTCCCAAGCAAACGGTACGCCGGAATCCTGCCCATTCGTAGTCTGTTGCTTAAACAACTCCAGGGCCTCGTCATATTTGTGCTGCCCGATAAGAGCGCGACCAAGGTAAATTTTGACCTGAGAATTTTGCTGGTCAACAATCTCGGTGCCAGTTGCTTGCACACACTGCAGGACGGCTTCAGCTTGAGCATATCTGCCCTCAGCAAGATAAATTTCACCAAGCTTGTAGCGCACAGCGGAAAGCTCCGCCTCTATTTCGAATTTATGATTTTCCGCCACCTGTTGCGGCGTAAGAGCACTTTCGTTGGGTTGGGGCCGGGACCAGAGTGCTTGCTTTTTCTTTGTTCTAACATCGATTACATGCTGAGCAAAAGCCTCGCCAACATCGAGTTTGCCCTGTCTTATACAGACGTCCATGATTTTGGCCAGTATGTCCACATAAGGATTCTGAATCGTTTCTTGATCATTCAGGGACTTCTCAATGTCCGGGGTGATTGCACTATATTTTCCCGCGCAAGCAGCAAAATAAGAACGATCCGCATCCACCCACGCCGCATAGTTGGCAGACGGAGAATGACTGGTCAAAGCAGTTTCCAGCAATCTATAAGCCTTTTCACCCTCGCCGTTGTATGCATAAGCCTGGGCCAGGATATCCATATAATGAACAATGCGTTCCTGGCGCTCGGTCTCCGTAGCAGGTGGACTCAGTGAAATTGAAGAAATCACATCATCAACGTGCCCAACAGATTTGTACAGGAGCTCCCAGTATTTATTTGTTCTCCCGGTTTGATTTCCCGGCAATAGAAAAAGCTCGGCACTGACATACAGTCTGGTGTTGGCCAGTTCGTCGGCTTCGGTAAGTGGAAGAATCCGCTCCAATAGATCCTGAGCTTCGGCAGTCCTCTTTTTTGCCGCATAGGCCCTGGCCAGATGAATCAAGCGACCAAGATGCGACTGCATATGCTTACTTTGCTTCCTTTCGCTGAGCAAAAGCGCATCCACCATCGTTCGAGCTTCAGCATATTTTTCTGAAACAACGGCCTTGTACGCCTCCGCCGCCGACTGCCAATCAGTGTCACAGGGTATCTTCTCGTGCCCGTCATAGCGATAGATACTGGGCCCCTTGCCGTTCAGCTCCTCTTCTATGTTGCGGCCCTGTCTCTGTACAGATGCGGCTTTCGCCGAATCGCCCTGCTCCTTGAGATAATCGCTGTAAGCAAAAAACACAGTGCCCTGAATGTTCTTGGGGCCGAGAGCGAAAAAGCGGCTGTTAAGTAGATTTGTATAAATCGAGTCGGCCAATTGGCGACGGCCGGTCCGGCTGTAGTAGTGCGCCGTATCGATCACCCCAAGCGTGCCGTCCACGCCCAGGTCGGCCAGGTGGCGCTTCGACAGGGAAAGCGCCTTTGCCGCCGCCACAGGCGTCAGTTCAAAAAGACCGTATTTGTCCACGTACGAAACAGCGTAAGGCAGTGTCCAACCTGATTCAAAGCCGTCCTCGGGCCGCACTGAATAAGGCCGACCCAGAAGATAATCTCGCACCTCGGCACCGGAACGCAGCCCCTCATCGCTTTCCAGCGGGATCCGGATATCCTCACGTACCCACATGTTGAAGTCACGCTGGTCGTAAAACTGGCATTGCGAATCCCTCATCGGCAGGAAATGCGGTAAAGACGCATAGCCCGGCTGCGACAGCCCATGAGTGAGAGAGAGCGCGAGAACGGCAGCCAGGAAGGTCGTGACTGCTCTCGATGATTTTTTTGTGATTTCATTGATACCCAGAGATCGACATCGTCATATCAGTATATTTTATCTGGCCGCCGGGCATTCCAAGGTGATAGATTAACCCTTCACTTACCACCATGATGCCCGGGAGACTGACAAATGGTTACTTTGGAAGACGCAAGAAGAGTCATTGCCGCCGCTGAAAAGAAAGCAGCCGAAATCGGCCAGCCCATGAACATCGCCGTAGCCGACGCCGGTGGCAACCTGGTCTCGCACGTGCGCATGGACAATGCCTGGCTGGGCAGCATCGACATTTCAATCAAAAAGGCCTACACCTCGCGCGCCTTCGACATTTCCACCAAGGACCTGGCCAGCCACAGCCAATCGGGCGGACAGTTCTTCGGCATCAACGCCTCAAATGACGGCAAAATCATGATTTTCGCCGGCGGCATTCCGCTCAAGAAAGACGGCAAAGTCGTGGGCGCCATCGGTGTTAGCGGCGGCAGCGGCGAACAGGACCACGCAGTAGCCGAGGCCGGCGCCGCGGCGTTCTAGACAGCGCACAATCTCCACAAAAGGGTCCGATTAGTAAGATCTCGCCCCCTGGGGTAGGATGGAACTGGAGGCCCGCGCGACTTTTTTAGTGTGGAGAAAAAACCATGATAATGGCCGATACCCTGGCAATTTTCCTGTCGGTTCTGGGCTTCCTTCTTGCCCTGCCGGGACTCTGGTTACTGTGCCGGGGCTTGTGGCCGCAGGTTGTGCAAAACGCCACCGAAGACTGCCAGCGCGGTCTACTGTTTCCTTTCCTGGTGGGAATACCGCTGGCCGTCACAGCCTTCATCGCCACAGTCGCCGCCAGCAAAGGTCTGGGCGGAGCCAGCGGCTTTGTTTCTCTGGCCATAGTCTGCCTCTTCGTGCTTTTCGCCAGTACCGGCATCGCCGGGTTAACGACCTCGATCGGCATGAAACTACCTTCCCCGGCCGACGCCGACCGCCCGTGGCAGGCGACAATTCGCGGCAGCATTGTCCTGGAACTGGCCTTTCTTTTGCCCATACTGGGCTGGTTTCTCATCCTGCCCTCGGCCATCATAATCGGCTCCGGCTGCGCCCTGCGCTCGATCATCACCAATTTTAAAAACAGCCAGCGCAAGGCGAAAGCCCCTGAGCTGGGCCTTGGCGGAACACTCGGAGCTGCCTGATGGCTGTTTCAAGACGCAAATTATTGCAGGGCGCACTGGTGGCAGCGGGCACCGTGCCACTGTTTGGCTGCGAAAGCCTGACGTCAAAAGCGACCCAGTGGCTGGGGCAGGACATTCCCGAAAAGTCATCGGTGGCCGAAAGCAAAGAAATCGACCGCGATTTTCACCTGCTCTCGCGGGCCACCTACGGCATCTGGCCCGGCGATCTGGACCGCCTTAGAAACATGGGGGCGGCCGCCTGGCTCGACGAACAGCTACATCCAGAGCGCATCGACGACCGCGCCTGCGAACTGCGCGCCCGCCGGTTTGAATCCATCCATCTGGATACCGCCACCTGCTTCGAATTCAAAAAACCATTCCTGCGCGATGAGCTGACGCGCCACGCACTCGTGCGCGCAATCTACAGCAGGCGCCAGCTCTACGAAGTGATGGTCGGATTCTGGTCGGACCATCTCAACATCGACATCGGCAAGGGCGACGCCATCTACGCCAAGGCCACCGACGACCGCACGGTTATACGACCGCACGCCCTGGGGAAATTTCGCGATCTCATCGCCGCATCGGCGACATCGGCAGCCATGCTCATTTATCTGGACGGGAAAGAAAACCGCCGGCCATCGCCGCAGAGCATCCCCAACGAAAACTACGGCCGCGAGCTGCTCGAGCTGCACACCCTGGGCGTGGACGGCGGCTATACGCAAAAGGACGTGTACGAGGTGGCCCGCTGCCTGACCGGTTGGAGCATTCACACGCCCTGGCAGAGGGGCCAGGTCTTTTTCGACCCGGCGCAGCACGATGACGGTGCCAAGCAGGTTCTGGGCCACACCATCGCCGCCGGCGGCGGTGAAAAAGATCTGCAGAGCGTGCTCGACATTGTCTGCAAACACCCATCCACAGCCAGACATATAGCAGGAAAACTGGCCAAACACTTCGTCTGCGAGGACCCGCCGCCCAAATTAGTGGAAAAAATCGCCGAAACTTTCACGCGCACCGACGGCGATATAAAGTCGCTGCTCAGCTGTATTTTTACCGAAGCCGAGTTTTACAAACATCCCGGTGCCAAAATCAAACGCCCCTTCCATTTTATCGCCAGCTCACTGCGCGCTCTGGCCGCCGATACCTACGCCCACCAGAGTCTGACCGAATATCTCAATCGTATGGGCCAGGGCACTTTCCAGTATCCGACCCCGGACGGCTATCCAGACATTGGCTCACGCTGGGTCTCGACAATGCTGTGGCGCTGGAATTTCGCCCTCGGTGTCTGCTGCAACAGCGTGCCGGATGTGAGCGCGGACCTGCCCAGACTTGCCACCGCCATTGGTGCTATTACCGCGCCCGACAAGACCGACAAAATCGACATCTACAATCTCTTTGCACACTTCATCGGTCGCAAGCCCACGGAGGCTGAGCTCGGTGCTCTGCGGGAATACCTGGCCCAGTCCAGAGGCAAAGCCAGCGCCGCGCAAAAACAAGAGCTGGTCGGCCTGGTGCTGGCTTCCCCTGCTTTCCAGAGGTGCTAGCATGACGCGCCATTATTCCCGCCGAGACTTCCTCAGCCGCCTGGCATTCAGCGGTTCGTCCGCCGAAGCGCACAACCACAAAACCCTGGTTTGCGTCTTCCTGCGCGGCGGCGCCGACACACTCAACATGTACATCCCCTACGCCAACGACGACTACTACAAGCTGCGGCCCAACATCGCCATCAAGCCGCCGGCAGGCAACGCGGCCGACAAAGAACGGGCCATCAAAATCAACGACACCTACGCCCTTCATCCCATGCTGGCACCGCTTTTGCCGATCTATGAAGAAGGGCGCATGGCCATTGTCCAGGCGGTGGGCACCGACAATACATCCGGCTCGCACTTCGCCTGTCAGGACCAGATGGAACACGGTGAAGCCTGCGGCAAAAGCCTGGGCGGCGGATGGCTGGGCCGGCATCTGGCCAGTCGTAGCGCCGACCGGCAAACGCCACTATCGGCGGTGGCAATCGGCACAGCCCTGCCCGAGGCTTTGCGAGGAGCTCCGGCGGCCAGCGTTCTCAATTCCATCGACGAACTCAAACTCCAGGCCCCCGCCGGAGACACTTCAACCATAGCCAGGGCCCTGGCAAAACTCTACGACACCGAAGTCGATCTGCTGGCATCGCCGGGACGCATCACCCTGGATCTTCTCAGCCGGGTCGAACGCATGCAGAACACCCCCTATAAGGCCGCTCACGGGGCCATTTACCCCGATAACAGTTTCGCCACGGGTCTGAGGGAGGTAGCCCGCCTGATCAAGGGAAAAGTCGGCCTGGAAGTGGCCAGCGTAGATCTCGGCGGCTGGGATACGCATTTTTTCCAGGGCGGCGCCACCGGTCTGCAGGCCGCAAACATCGAACAACTGGCTCAGGGACTGGCCGCCTTCGACACCGACCTGGGTGGCGCGCGTGCCGGCGTAACGACACTTGTCATCACCGAATTTGGCCGACGCACCTACGAGAACAGCTCGATGGGCACAGACCATGGGCGCGGCTTCGCTATCTTGGCAATCGGCGATCGCATTTGCGGTGGTCAAGTGCACGGCAACCTCCCGCCCCTGAACCGCGGCGCCGAAATTGACATCCTCGGGCCATCAGGGTTGCAAATAGCCTTTGACTATCGTTCGGTACTTAGCGAAGTGCTAGTGCGAGCCCTCGACAACCACCGCCTCGACCTGGTTTTCCCCGACTTCCAGCCGCAAGAAGTTGGGCTTGTCAAAAGGTCAGTCGCCTGATTTCTTGACAAAGGGTTAGCGCGGCTTAGCGCATCGTGACAGAGAAAAATTTTCCGCCAAGCACCCAAAGCAACTGCATGACTACCTGGAAAACCACTAGAATTTGCCTGTTCATTTCCAATTTTTTCGCCGGAGATTTTTTATTTCAATCGTCTTTTAATTGCGCTCCAGCCAGTTAAATCAAATTTTGTCAGCTCCGGCTGTCTCAATCAAAAGGGACCTCATATGAAACCGAACAAAGAGTACACCTCCTTCGGTCAGTTCTATCCGTTCTACCTCTCGCAACACGAGGACAAGACCAACCGACGCCTTCATTTTTTCGGCTCGCTCCTGGTCATCACAGTTGCTCTTGTGGCGCTCTTCACCCAGCATTTCATGCTCTTCCTGGCCATGCCTTTCGCCGGCTACGGATTTGCCTGGGTCGGACACTTCTTCTTCGAAAAGAACAAACCAGCCACCTTCACCTATCCGCTCTACAGCCTGGCAGGCGACTTCGTGATGTTCTGGCAAATTCTCACGGGCAAAATCAAGTTTTAAGACCTGAGTCATAACGTTGGACATGCGCGCGAACCGGGCTTTGAACGACCCGCGTGCATGTCCGACACTTGCGCACTCAGCGAGTGCCCATGAGTCCCCATCCCGGTGGCAACTGAATCAATGAGCTTACGGCTTCAGCGCTGGTTCTGGCCCCAGGTAGCGATTGGTTTGAAAGCAGTCACCCAACCAGGCAGGCATCCAGGCTTTAGAAAGCAGCACTTTTTCCAGCTCAATTCGACTGGACTCCCACATCACAGATGCTTTGCGAATGTGGATTTCATCCAGGCAATCTTCACCTAGGGTCCAGAGCGCTCTAATACCCAGACCTGCTGGACTATCCTGCATAAACATTCGTTTCTTCGACACCCGTTTGAAATATATTCGACCGTGAATAGAGGAAAAAGAACTGTGGCCGCCATCGATGTAGTATGTCGGCGCTTCATTGGCTTGATTTTTGAGCTTGAGCTTTGCTGCCGTGTCGTTACCATGCTTTCGCTTGTCGCGGCCAAATGCCTCAGCCTTGAATGCTGCTATTTCCTCAAGGGTTGGCCAGACTCTGTTACCCATGAATCGAATGAAAACCCCTCTTGCAAGACGGTGGATGTAATGCGTCTTGACCAAGTGCTGTAGCACCTTATCCACGCTCGCTCGGTTGCCGTGTATCAGTAGCTGGCGCGTGGCGACCATTGTATTGGGCGGAGTATTGGCAAAATGGCGACGTATTTTTGATTTCACAGTGAGTGCGCGCATGTCTTGAGTCCTCCTTTTCCGTTTAATCCGAAAAATGATCATTTTTCGGATTAAACGAAAAAGGCCAACAAAAAGTTCAATCACAATCCATGCGCACCAGTAGCCAAGCGCCTCTTGAAAAGGATATGCCACTCATCTCAAAATTTTGGAGAATTTATACTACTTGCTTTAGTATTCAGAAATACAGAAAAATTGAAAAAAAATAGCGAGAGGGACAGCCAGAGCGGCCATCTCCTCTCGCTCAAAGATGAAATCTACACCTCTAGACTTAGCAACTACCGACTGCTTATTTGGACTTCAGAGCGACTTCCTTGGCCGCTTTCCATTCATCCTTGAGCATCGTTTCTTTCTCCACCAGCATCTCGGCGAGGGCTTTGATGGCATTGGCATCCTGCCGAATAAACAGCCGGGCTGTATCCTCGCAAGATTTGATGACTTTGCGCACCTGGGCGTCGATTTCATTGGCGAAGGCCGGGCCGACACGATTCATGCCATCCTGCGCGTCACCGTCAATCGCAGCCGCCGGACCAAGATCCGACATGCCGAAGCGGGTGACGAACTGCCGGGCCAGATCACCAGCCTTCTTGAAGTCGTCCTGAGCGCCTGTATCGACCACACCCAGGATTTCACTCTGGGCGATGCGACCGGCCAGAAGCACTGAGATGCGCGCCAGAATCTGGGCGCTGGTCATGTTCTGCTCGTCGGTTTCGGGCAGGGCCATTGTGTGACCAAGCGAGTTGGCACGCGACAGCACGGTGATGCGCGTCACCGGAAAACCCCCTTCGACGGCTTCGGAAATCCAGCCATGGCCGACTTCGTGCACAGCGGTGTTGAGAAGCTGTTCACGGCTGATGGCTTCTTTGCGGCTGTTCATGGCCACGCCAACCTGCACCCGCAGCAGACCTTCGTCGAAATCAGCGGCGGTGATTTCCTTCACCAGCCCAACTTCTGGGTTGGCGGCCTTGAGCTTGAGCAGGCGCCGGGTGGCGACCGTGGCGGCTTCGTTGCAGACGCCTTCGATGTCGGCACCACTGAAGCCGGGCGTCATGCGCGCCAGTTGACCGGGGCTCACATCAGCGGCCAGCGGCTTGTTGCGCGCGTGGACGGAAAAAATCGCTTCGCGCCCGGTACGATTGGGCAGCTCGACGTTGATGTGGCGGTCGAAGCGACCGGGCCGAATCAGAGCCGGATCGAGGATGTCCACACGGTTGGTAGCGGCGATGACGACTACACCAGTGACTTCGGCAAAGCCGTCAAGCTCCACGAGCATCTGGTTGAGCGTGTTTTCGCGCTCGTCGTTGCTGTTGGGGGCGTTGCTGCGCTTGCGGCCGACGGCGTCGATTTCGTCGATGAAGATGATGCAGGGCGTTTTCTTGCGGGCCTCGGCGAAAAGGTCTCGCACACGCGCAGCACCAATGCCGACGAACATTTCGACGAAGCCGGGGCCGGAAATGCTCATGAAGGCTGCGTTGCATTCACCGGCCAGGGCGCGGGCGAGCAAAGTCTTGCCGGTGCCGGGAGGGCCGACGAGCAAAACACCCTTGGGCATCTTGGCGCCCATTTCCTGGAAGAGTCCCGGTTCGAGAAGATATTGCGCCAGTTCCTGCAGTTCTTCCTTGGCTTCATCGCAACCGGCCACATCGCTGAAGCGCGTTTTGATTGTGCCGGGTTCGAGCACCTGGGCGCCCGATTTGCTCATTGCGTTATTGTCTTTGGTCGGCGGTCCGCGCATGTTGCGGCTCGACTGTGTGGCCTGGCTGGTGTCGGCTCTGGCTTCGCCGGGAGTTTGACCATTGCGGGCAGCCTTTCGGTTGTATACGGCCAGGCCAATGAAGAGAGCCGAGATGCCCAGCAGCATCGGGCCGAGTATGAAAAAAACAGTCATCCATGATGTTTGGTCGTGCATTGCAGGTTCCCACTATTTCGCTTCAAGGCGTTGAGTTGGTATGGTTCTTCGATGTTCTTGACAGCCAGCGGTGTGCAATAGCTGGTTCATTCTTGCCGTCGTGACGGAAGGAAGAATGAGACCAGGGGCGGCGCTAGTGGAGCTTCGAGAGAATGCCTATTAATATTTCGGGAAAGAAAAGAGACCGTACTTTAAACCGACGATAAATGCCAAAACAACTGTCTGCTCTGGGTTATAAGCTTTAGTTCAGATAAAAAGTAGAGAGCTAGCGCTAGGTCTCGACAAGTGGCTGGTACTCTTCTTCGGTCAGACCAAATGTCCAGGCAACGGCCTGGCGAGCCCGTTGCATAGTCGGTGGCACCCTCAAGAAATATTCTTTGATGGTACCGTCGGGTTCGGGGGTGGAATTCATGACACGCACAACCAGAATGGGCTCATCGCCCTGCGACTGCATGCGGTAGAGAATGCCGCACTGGTCCTCGTGCATTTTTGCCACGCGCCCTTCGCGCAAGTATTTATCAAGGCCGAAGCGTTCGATTAAAACCCGGCGCACTTCGACATTGGGCTCGGCTTCGATCAGATCGAAGGTGAGCGGCTCGGGCAGCAGGACCACATAGCCCGGCACCAGCACCCCATGCCAGGCAAAGACGCCCCAGTTATCACCAAAGCGCATAGCCATGCTGCTTTCACCGTGCAGCCGGCGGCGATTGTCCCGCTCCAGCGCCACCGGGCGTTCGGTCAGCACACAAATTTTCTCGTAGGGCCAGTACCAGCCGCAGTTGCGGGCTAAATCCTGCAGACCACGCAGCGGCTCGGTGCCCTTCACACCGATACGTCCGACAAAATCGTAGTAGGAGAGCCAGCCGGCATCGTGCTGGCCGTAGCCGTTTTCCCATTTTTGCGGGCCGGCCAGGACGCCGCCCATCATCGGCACTTGCTGCCGCAGCGGCTCGGCCACAAAACTCCAGACCTGCTGATGCACCGCCTGCACCAGCTCATGATAAGCCTGATCGGCTGCTATGGCCGAGAGCTTGCCGTCAATATTGCTTTTCACTTTTTCTTCGGCCGTGCTGCGCATGCGCGAATACATGAGCGGACCGGAATAGCGTCGCAGATAACGCCAGATGTAGATGGCTATATTTTCGGCGAAGGCCTCTTTCACCTGCTTTTCGATGGCCACGCCATGACGTTCGACGACTTTTTTAGTGGCATCCAGCCGCGCCTGCCTTCGCACCTCCTGCCACTGGCTTTCGCCCACATGCTGCTCCATCATGGGCAGGAGCTGCTTCCAGACCGCGTCCCAGACTTCCAGCTGATTGGAATTGAGTTCCCAGGGCCATTCCAGATCACTCTGCAGAAGCTTCATCACCGTATTGCCGGCCCAGGGGGATTTGAGCCAGATGAAAATCCGGGGCGGGTTCAAGCCCGCCGCCTTGTAGGCCTCCGCTGCGGCCGCCTGCGCCCGACCGCGATCGGTCGGCGCCGTGGAAAGACCGCTCTTGAGCCATTCTTCGCGCACCGTCTCCAGTATGCTCAGATCATCGGGAGAGAGCCTTTCAACCCACTCAGTCGACGACATCTCTGGGAGGAGCCTCCGGCACATACTCTCGTTGCTGTATCACCCGATAAAAGCCCTCGGGCAGCTGAATCGTGCCGTGTTCTTCGTGTACGAGACGCGCACCCGGCTTGTAAATCTCGAGGAAACGCTGCCCCTTAGCCGTATACATCCGCGCGTAGTCGGTGGAAATGGCGTGACAGTGACCGGTCACCTCACCATGTTGCAGCACAACCCGCTCTTCGCACTTGAGTTGATTGGTGTTCTCGGGCAGCCTGTCTATCTTTTGCACGAGCACATCGCCCTGGCGATAGGTCTCAAGCTGGACCGTTGTTGGTGTCGCACGTCTGGTTTTGAGGAGCATGGCAGTTCTCGTTCTTGATCTGGGGGTCCGTGGATTTTTTAGTAACGGCCTCTTACTTAAGCCTAATAGATCTTGCCCATTTTCCGGGGCAGCAAAACTACGGGCTTAACAGTATGAGCGGGAAAGGCCCGGTCAATAAGGCCGCGACAACGCACAAAACACCGCGCCAGAGCCCGGCTGCGGTGGTCGGGGAAATGACTGTAGCGGTCAGCGAGAAGCTGGCCGAATGTCTCAATCGGGCCGGCGTCCCCGGCCTGCAGATAGTAATCGAGCAAACTGCAATCGACCAGGCTCATCTGCGCCCTGTCGGCGGCGTAAGCCGTCCGAAATGCCGGAGACAGAGATGGCCTCCCCAGATAGAAGTCCACGGCGTGGCAGAGTTCGTGCCGGGCAAAGGCAGCGGCGTCCTTGTTGAGACGCAGCCGAGTGCCCCAATAATAGTGCGAAGCGACAATGATGCTACCGCTGCGGGGGACAAAGACTGCCCGGCAATTGGCGTAAGTCTGATCCGATCCATAGCCGCGGGGATGCTTATCGAGCAGTGTGGCATCGGCAATGGTGAGCAGGGGCGTGGCCACTATGCGACAGCGCTCCCGGAGCAGATAGCAAAGCACCGACCGCGGAAAGACCGCCAGTGATTTTTTTACGCGGTCCTCAAAGCCCAGGGGCAGCTGGGGGTCCCGGGGCCGGCCCGGCTTTACTTCAATCAAACGGTCCAGTATTGCCTCGTTCGACAGATGTTGATCAAAGGCGGTATCGGCTCCGGAGAGTATCGACTTGACCGCGGCGAGCTCCCGTGCCCGCGCCGGGGAAGACGCAGCGCAAATGAAACAGAGACAGAGGGCAGCCAGAGCGGCAAGGGATTTTCTCATGCCTCGATTTTACTAGCAAAACCGCTGAACCGATGCCGGCTACCCTCGCCGGACATCTTCACCACCGGCGATACCACCAGCGAAAATCAATATGCTAAACTCTTGGGCTAAATGTTCAGCCACGGGAAATAGATATGACTACCGTCACCAGAGACTTCATCGCTTTTCTGACAAAAACAAACGCCATCGCTGTCGCGGTCGGGGTTATCATCGGCGCTGCCACGCAAAAAGTGGTCTCCTCCGTCGTCGCGGATATATTTATGCCGATTATCGGCCTGGTTATGCCGGCCGGAGACTGGCGCGAAGCTCAGATTGTTCTCTCCCAATCGGCCCCAGATGCCGCAGGCAAAGTCACGGTCAATGCCCTCAAATACGGAGACTTAATCGGCGCCCTGGTGGACTTTGTCATCATCGCTTTTTTTGTTTATCTGGTCACAAAACTGCTCCTGCCCAAAGACCCGCCGCCGCTGGAGTTGAAAGAATGCGGAGCCTGTCTGGAGAAGGTCCCGGCACAGGCAACGAAATGCAAAGCCTGCCACTCGGCGGTATAAGATCTTCGGTGCCATAATGGGAATATCGGATGTGCTGACAAAATGTTGGTGACGATGTTTCGGCGAAGGCAAAGACAGATACACAAGCAACTTGCCGGCGTTGTCGGCGATCCGCACGCCGAAGAATCGACGTGGATGACCGCCTGCCTGGCCGCCGGGGAAAAGTCCCTGGTCAAAGCCGACCACGCCTCCAGCCTGCGGCCCCTCCTGCCGCTCGCCCGCGCCCTGTCGGTGACCAGTATAGGCCTGAACGTACTGTTTTCCTGGGGCATGATCGGCCTGCTCTGCCAGCAATTCATTTCAGGCCTGGGCGGCCCGGGAAATCTGCTGGTCGGCCCCAGCAGCGGCATCGGACCGGGACTGGGCATTCTGCTGACACTGTTTGCCGTCTGCGGCTTCTGGCCGCGCTTTTGTTCATCGAGCAAAGCCTCATTCACGCCCCACACCTTCGTCTTCTTCGGCGCTCTGGTGTGCACCATCGCCCTGCTCAGCCTGCACAGCACCACTTTCGTTACCGGGCTGCTGACAGCTTGCTTCGGTGCTCTGGCCTACTTCCCCGCGGTCAAGCTGGCCGCCTACACGCGCAAGACTCTCTCCTCCTCCTTTCGCTTCGACCGCACCGTACTCTTATGCGGACTGGCCTCCCTGCCCTGCGCCGCCCTCATGGCCTATGCCATTTTCGCGACAATAAACAGCGTCTACACGGGACCAAGCATTCATCCATTCAGTCTGGGAAGAGTTGGCGTCCTGTCAGCATTCCTGACTATGTCCGCGCTGCTGCCGGCCTACGTCTGCGCCCGAGTATCGCGCGCCCAGACGGTTCCCACCTGCCTGGCATTGAATGCCATCTTCAACGCTCCGCTGCTGGCCGGTTTATTTCTCTGCGCCCTTTTTACCACCCTGACCTGCATCGATCCCGCCAACCTCTTCAACAGCGCGGCTCTGATAGGCGGCAACTGGGGCATGTTTCTCATACCCCTGGCCCTGACCGGCAGCGGATCGGCTCTGGCAGCCAGACGCAACGCCGCCTGGGCGAAAGAGCATTTGAGCAAAGCCGGTTATACTCAGGCGATCGAATCAGAGGCCTGAAAGTTTGCGCTGGAGTAAGCTCAAACAAAATATTGAAAGCAAATTCGCGCCCTCCCTCAAGGGCCGCGTCGAGCTGCGCCTGACCGCTTACCGCAAGGCCCCCGACAAAGAATGCAAGGCCTCGATAGTTATTGACGGCGAAAGCATTTTAAACATATCAAATTTCGTCTACTGGCGCGAGAGCTATTACGACGGCGGCGGAGAGCTGGGGCCGGACGAAGCCACCGATACGATCAATGTTTTTTCCATAGACAGATTCATGGCCGTTCTGCGAGATTACCTCAATCTCTCCATGGACGAGATCGTTGGCAGTCGGGACTGTCTGGTCAAAGCCATAGGCATGCTGGACGGCCGCCTGGGCAAGAGACGACTGCGCACCCTCGATGTGCAGGGAGAAACGGAACTTGTGCGTAGATTGTGGCAATTGCGCTGCGCCGCCGAAGGCATCACCCCGGCTAGCGAAGCGGCCACACCGCTGAGCGGCAGGATCAAAACCGACGCGCACTCGAAAAGATTCAAACAAGAGCAAGCACCGCCGCCGGACGAAGTGCGAGCCTCTCTGCTTGTACTGGATAATCAGACGCGCAGGATCCGCACTCTATTGCACAACTTGCAGCTCGGACAGGTGGCACTAGACGAGGGAGAAACGGCCGTCAGCAGGGCCATTATTGAGACTTATCATCAAACCGCCGGCGATACCACTTTCTGTCAAACGCTTTTATTCCTGAGCTCCCGCAGCGCGCTTTTTGACGACTCCGGCTGCGGCCGGGCGGCGGTGGAAATCGCCCGCGATCACCCGTCATGGAGGCGCGATATCTCCCGGTGGCAGCCCCGCTCCAAAAACAGCGACAAACAACTGGCCACCCTGCTGCGGCATCTTTACGCCGACTATGAAGTGCCCGCGTTTATGGATCAGGCCTGGAAAAAAGCCAATCGCCAGCATCAGCAGTGGTACAAGCACATCGGAGCGGGTAAAAACATCCGCACGGCCGAGGGCATTCCCGTGGTGCTGACAAAAAACATGGCCCACCACTTCCTCCGTGCACCCTCCCACTATGAGATAGAAGCCGCCATTCGATGGGCACAGATCCATGCCCTGGGAGGTGATCAGAGCCTCTGCGATGCCCTGCTCGATACGCGTCTGGCCACCGATTTCAACGACGATGTTTTCTGGCAGAGTGTGCTGCGATTTTTCATACGCAATCCAATGCTTGACACGATCTGGATCAACCCCATTGTCGATTACATCTGGAGTGAAAAATATGAGGATCGCATAGTTTTCACCGCCCGCGGCGTAGCCGAGAATCTGGGACCGGCCCAAGCCAATTTCACCATGCAGGGACGCACAGTCCATGCGCTTCTGCGCCAGGTGCGCAACTGGCACGAAAGGCTTGGTCGTGACAACGTCAGTGCCACCATTCAGTGGAAAAAAAGTGCCGTCCCCGATTTCGAATTTGTTGAAGGCAGTAGAGAATCACAAAACATGAGAGTCTTTCGCGTTCGCGAATTGCTGAGCGCTAAGGAACTGAGTGCCGAAGGCAAATTTCTTCATCACTGCGTTGCCAGCTATGCCGGCTCCTGTCATCGAGGCCTGTGTACAATCTGGACACTGACCGTCTCCGACCATGAAGGCGAAGAGAAACAACTCACTATAGAAGTGCGCACCGCCGACCTGCGCATTCGGCAGGCCCGGGGCAAATATAATCGACGACCGACCCCAAAAGAAAGAGAGATAATGCAGCGCTGGTGCGACCAGTCCGGCGTCATCATGGAAAGCTATATCTAAGCGCCTGATGGTCCTGATGGAATGCCGGGTATCTTACGGGGCCGCAGATCGACTTCGCGGAACACTATTTGCAGGGGCTTTTTCTCACCACCTAGAATCTGCAAAAAGCGTGGTATCGTATGCGGTTCCGAACCCACTATTCTCAGACCCTCTTTTTCATAAAGCACCTGCGCCGCAGCCTCGCCCCGGGCATTGCTGGTATAAAGTCGCAAAAATTGCTTACCGTCGGCGGCGGCCTGTTCTTTTGAAAAATCAACAAGCATTTTGCCAATGCCCTGGCCGCGGTAGGCAGGGCGCACAGACATCCAGCCCATCCAGGCAGCCTCGGCCTGATCTTTGCCTGTCTCATAGAGACCGGTCGTGCCCAGAACATTGCCTTTTTTGTCTACAGCCAGCCAGTAGCGGGCATTGGCCTCAACTTTAGGGTCCATTGAAAGGCGCCTGGCATTGAGCAGCGGATCGAGAGAAGCCTTAAAATCCTTAGCGGGACTGAGGAAAGGTCCGCCATAACTGAAACCTTCCTTAGCGGCCGCAACGGCTCTGGGCAGATTTTCCCGGGTCAGGGGCACGATATGCACGCCTTCGGCCTTGACCACGGCCGCTTCGCTACCGGCCAGGACCCTGGAAAGAAGCGGCTTTCCGGCCACCGCACCGACAACCAGGGCGGCGCCGACCAGAGCCGCATCTCTGTACTCTTCCGGCAGGGGTACCAGCGATTTTGTCGCCTTATAGGCATCCCCGGCCGCATGCACAGCCCAGTTGACGCCTTCGCCGATACTTTGCTCGGCGCGCTGTTCAAGACTGGCGATTGAATCGGCGGATGAGGTCATGCAAGTAGACTAAGGCCTGCGCCGGGGGCAATCAATGGGGGATATACGCTTCCATTACCGCAGTAGCGGAGTCTGTTAACCCTGGCGCCGGGAGACCTGATATTCCAGGTGCCCCTTCATTTGCGCCGCAAGATTGGATTTCAAAACCCTGGTCAGCAAGGGGCCGTCAAGATCTGCTTCCAGGAAACAACGAGCGACATCGGCCAGAGTAACGCCGCGTCCGTCACCGCCCTGGTGAAGGATGCGATCGCCGCTCTCAATCTCGCCTTCCTGTAAAACCGACAGGTAATAACCCCACTTGCCGCTCTTGTAAAACCGCCGCACCATGCCGGGATCGCCCAATCTGATGCCCAGTTTGAAACAGGGCATACGCGGCTGGGTGACGGCAAAAACAGCCGAGCCTATGGCCAGGCGGTCGCCAATGCAAAGCGAGTTTTCATCGAAGCCCTCGGTCGTTAAATTTTCACCGAAACTACCCCAGTCCAGAGCTCCTTCGCCCTCGGCCTGCCAGTAGGCATAGTGTTCGACGGGATAGGCATAAACAGCCTTGTCAGCGCCCCCATGGACAGTCAGATCAGCCTGCTCGTCACCGTCCAGATTGAGACGGCCGACCCGGACAGGGCCAGAGACCTCCGTCTTAAAAATACCGGTGGCCACTTCATTGCCGTTCCAGTTGACCTTCCTGGGTCGAGCTACTGAAATGCGGAGAACAGAAGGTACAGTCACAAATTTCTCCGGGTCAAGCAGGAAACTACCTCTAGGTAGCCTACACAAACCGGGGCCGCACGATCAAGCCCAAAAGTAATCAACTTTCTGCATACTTTCGCCATTAATTGAAGGCGGGAAAATAATGAGTGGTTTTGCAAAAGGAGCTATACTGCTCAAATCGAAAAAAAGCAAGGTGCCCCCGTTCTCAGATCCCCGACCAGGGGCTCTGTTATCACTTCTTTCAGGAGCTTCCCCATGGCTAATCACCCCGCCACCACTGACAGAGCAGTCCGCTATCGCACCGTTAAAATCGATAATTTAGACATCTTCTACCGCGAAGCAGGCGGCGTTGACAAGCCCACAATCTTGTTGCTGCATGGTTTTCCGACATCGTCGCATATGTTCCGCAATCTAATTCCCATGCTGGCCGAAAACTATCATGTCATTGCCCCTGACTATCCCGGTTACGGACACAGCTCCATGCCGCTGGTGAGCGAGTTCGAATACAGTTTCGACAACCTGGCGAAAGTGGTGCTCAAATTTACCGAAGCCTTGAATCTCAAGAAATTTTCGCTCTATGTCATGGACTACGGCGCACCGATCGGCTATCGCATCGCCAGCCAACATCCGGAAAAAATTCAAGCCATAATCGTACAAAACGGCAACGCCTATGATGAAGGCCTGGACAATGACTTCTGGAAGCCCTTCCGGCCCTTCTGGAAAAACAAAACAGAAGAAAACGCCGCGCCGCTTAAACCTCTCTTCGAGCTGGCCGCGACCAAGTGGCAGTACCACACCGGTGTGCTCGATATCGAGGCCATCAGCCCCGATGCCTGGATGCACGATCAAGCGGGAATGGACAGACCCGGCAATAAAGACATACAGCTGGAGCTATTTTACAGCTACGGCACCAATTCCCCGCTCTATCCGAAATGGCAGGAATATTTCCGCACACATCAGCCGCCGATGCTTATCGTCTGGGGTAAAAACGATCAGATTTTCCCCGCCGCCGGAGCGGAACCATACAAACGCGATCTGAAAAATCTTGAGTATCACCTGCTCGACACCGGACACTTTGCCCTGGAAGACCATGGCGAAATGATTGGCAACACCATCAATCAATTTCTCGCCCGGGTGCTGCCGACACTGGTCGGTGCCAGCAAGTAAGTAATCAAGCCGGGTTTGTCCACTTTGCGTGTTATCCTAGCCGTGCTGGTCAGAGCATCTGACTGCACGCCAGGAGAAACGCCAATGTCCAGACAAATGCAGCGATGGAAGCCAGTACTCATTATCAAAGCAGGCTTGCTTGTTTCGGGCTTGCTGGCGACGGCGCAGCCGCCCGGTCTGGCGCAGGCTCCGACGACGGACAAGAGCAAAACTACAACAGGCCAGAAGGCAGGAGCAGGAGCCCGAACGGAGGCGAATGCTCCCGCCGGCTGGTCACTCTTTAAGGATCCTACCGGCGAGATGAGCGTCCTGCTGCCCGCGCCGGTCAAGGCCTCAAAAACAGACACCGGTGGTGCCGTTTATGACGGCGACGAAGGAGATATCACCTACAGGGTCAGCTTCCGCAAACGTTCGACACTGCCCGCCGCCAGGGAAGTCGAAGTATTCTGCGGCACCTTTGCCACAAAGTTTGCCGAGTTGATGGAATCTTCCGGTCATCCGATCAAAATGAGTGAGGCCCGCACCGTCAGCGGGGAAAACTGGTGCGGACGCATTTATCCGTATGTCAATCAGTCCGGCCGACCGGGCTCGGTCCTGATTGCGGTGGAAGATAAACACAACCTGATCCTCCACTCCCTGGGCGGAGCCGCCGACGATCCCCACACCAAACTTTTCTTTTCCTCCCTGGTGGTGCACCAGGGCGACTGAAGCTGGAGCCTGATGTGGTATTTTTAGCACCTGTCTAAGTACGTTCTTCCGGGCGCCAATTTTTTCGGACAAGCAACCATGAAGTTTCTCCTCGCAATACTGGCCGCAGCCTCGGTTTCCAGCGCCGCACTGGCGGCAAGTCCGCCGGCGTTTATGGAAGACCTTGACAAAATTGACGATGTCAATCCCTACGTGATCAAATCGATCATAGTGGACGGCAACAAGCTCATACCCAGAGGGCAGATTAAGGCCGTAATCAAAACCAAGCCCGGCGATTTTTATCACCGCAAGGACATGGAAGAAGATCTGAGAGCAATAGCCAAACTCGGCTACTTCGATGCCAGAGACCTGCATGTACAGGCGGAAACAACCGCAGCCGGCATGGTGATTACGGTGCACGTCAAAGAAAACCCACTTTTCAAAAGCATCACATTTAGTGGCAACCATATTCTCAGCACGGCCAGGCTGCAAGAATATTTCAAGGATCAACTGCAAAAACCGCAGAGCAACACCCGCATAAAAGGGGCGATCAAGGCCATAGAAAACGAATACAAAGACCAGGGTTATCTGCTGGCCCACGCCTCGGTAGCAGGCTCGGACGGCAGCGGCAATATGAAAGTAGTGGTCAATGAAGGCATTGTCCAGGATATTAAACTGAGCGGTCTCAATGACGATCAAAAAACCGCGCTGCAAAGCGCGCTCACGCTCAAGGCCGGCGACCCCTACAATGAAAAATTGCTGGCCGAGGAGCTCAAGACAGCCTACAAGAGCGGCAAATTTGAAAGCCTCGAACGCGACGTCACTCCGCTCAAGGACCAGAGCGGCAGCTATCTCCTCACCATCAAGGCCGGCGCCGCCGAGACGGGGGCAGAAACTCCCGCAGAATCGTCCAGGCCTCTTCTCGGTGGCAGCAAATCAAAATCCTCCATGCCCGTGCTGCACCGCTTGATCAAATCCAATTCCACGATTTACAAAAATCTCAAATGAAAACGTCGCGGCTGATAGGGCTCGCTTTAATACAAGCCCTACTCTGCTCGCAGCCATCGCCACCACCGGCGGTAGCAACACCTCAAGCAAAACAACCGGGCGCGGAAGCGTCTCCATATCCGGCCAGGGTGATTATATTTCCCGACAAGTCCAGCCTGGGTGAGGTCTATCTGGTCGTACCGACCCCAAGCAGCCACTACTGGTCTAAAGAGAGTTCCCGCCGCCCCTTTGCTGCCGCCCGCGGCAGAGTATCCATACCGGCGGGCAGTACGGTCCGACTGAGTGTCATGTACGAAGGCGGCATGGATACAACACCTCTGCGCAACCTGCACAGTGATGACATTCAATCGCTGGACCTGACCCGAGTGGAGTTTCACCGGGACAGCGGCAAAAATTTGAGTCGCATGACCGGCCTCAAAGAACTGACCGCCTCCGATACCGACGCCGGCGACGAATTCGCCCGCGACCTTCTGCCTCTGCAAGGGCTGCAATGCATCACACTCAATCGCACCACACTGAGCGATAAAGGGCTGCAATACCTGGCACAATTGAAAAACCTGAAGATACTTTCGCTCAGCTACAACGACATTGGCGACGAAGGAATAGCCAGACTGGGCAATCTCAAAGGCCTGGAGTCTCTGCATCTGCACAAGGCACGCCTGACCGATGCCGGACTCAAGGCCCTGGAAGGACTGAAGAATCTGCACCATCTAACTTTGACCGACACCAGAATCACCGACGCCGGCCTGGCATCAATCGCCAGGATGGACGCACTGACTTATCTTACTATCGACGGCACCCGGGTCCGCGGCCCCGGACTGAAAGATCTGGCCACACTCAAACACCTGAAGACAATCATCTATTCGGACAATACAGTGGCCTCCTACTGTGTCGCCGCCCTGCAAAAAAAACTGCCCCGTTGCAACATTATTACCCCGCAATCGCAGCCTCAAAAGAAGCGAGAGCGTGAGCCCCTGACGCCTTAGAAGATTAAATGTGGGTCGCCGTGGGTACAATTGGGGCATGACCGACCACCGTACAGCGCACAATACCGACACTCCCGGAGACAATCTTGCCCGGGCAGCCAATGATTTGACCGCCGGCAATAAAAGCGACGCTGCCCTCGATCACTGGCTTCAGGACGCCAGACACCGAGCTTATACGTTTACAGCCGACCTCAAAGACACCGCACAAAAAGCACCAATCGGCACCACCCTAGGCATCGCCGCCGTTGCAGTTGCAGCCTACGGCGCCGTGCGCACGGGGCTGGCCACGAGAGCCCTTACCAGACTGGCCGGGGGCGAAACACTGGCGGTGGGCGAGCGGCTGGCCATGCAAGAAGCTCTCGTCGCCGGCGAAAGCAGAGCCATGGTGCATCTGACCAGCGCTGAGGGCGGGGTGGGCATTGCCAACACACTCAAGGTGGGCGGACGCTGGGGCATCTTTGGCCTGGAAAAATCCCAGGTCCCTGAGTCGGCCTTGCTGCGCAATATCAAGTCCCTTGTTACCAGAGACCTGTCGCATGAAGTGCCGATCGGTCCCAATGCCTCCGCCTATTTCAGAGCACCGACTCCGGTCGGCCCGTTCTCACTGGCCCGACGACTGGGCGGGGTGAAAAGCACACCCATTGGCTCCATCGATCTGGTGCGCGATGCCTTCATCCCCAACGAGATCTTCGCCAATGGGGTCTTTCGTCAGGCAACGACGAACGAAGTCGCAAAATACAAAATGCACCAGTGGCTCCTGGACTACGGCGTTGACTCGCTGGCGTACACATATGCAGGATTTACAACCGCTGCCTATGAGTATTCGAGGCTCTGCCCACCGGACGAAAAGCGCCCACCGACATGGCGTGAGATCAATTCGCGTGCTAAAAACAAATAAGTCAAATCAATGGTGACCAAGCTCAGGAAGCGGCCTGCTCCCGGGCGGCCTGACATTTTTCACAGCGCGCTACAAGACGCGAATACTTGATCTTCAAACCGTCGGCAATGCGCGCGACAGTGCCGAAACTGGGTTTACGCTGACCGCGCTCCAGATTGCTGAGGAAAGCACGGTCAATACCGGCACCGGCAGCCAACTTTTCCTGGGACAGATCGAGTTCTTTGCGCCGCTCACGCATTACCTGCCCGAGGCAAGTATATAGATGACTGTGTTTGGAACTCTCGACATTCATTAATGCCACCTCCATTTACGCGGGCCTCGGGGCCTTGCCCGGGGACCAGGCTCGATGACCACAGGGTATAGAGACGGGGGGAGAAAGCCGTGGTTCCTTATCACACATCTGTGGGTACAAGGCTACACGCCGCAGCGCATATAACGGCTCCAACATGGGCTTCTGCCTAAATTTGCCTACATATAATGGGAACTATGGCCGAACCTCGCAGTCGTAACCGGTATCGATTAGATAGCGAGGAATCACAGATGAGCGGCAACAAAAAGAGTGACGAAGATCGCGATCACCTGGCGGATGCCCTTGATCGCAGCGACCGCGAACTCAAACTCCTGGCCAATTTCTACCACCAACACGGTTATCTGGAAAGCGCCCAGGATATTTATCGCACCATGCTGAAAATTCAAAGGCAGCGCGAAGACACCCATGAAACAAGCGACGCCCACAATTCAAGGGTCTCGGACCTCCACCAGAAACACAACGACGAACGTTCGGCTTAACTGGTTCAAATCGTCTTCAACTGCAAAGAGGTTGATAAGTTTAAAAAATGGAATCTGATCAACCACAACTCAGCAATGATCCTTCTGAGGCAGAGAAGAGAAAACCTATCGTACTTGTGGTGGACGATGATCGCAGTCACCGCAGACTTTTTGAATTGTTGGCCGAGAGGCTTGAGATTACGGCTCATATGACGGCATCCTGTGACGAAGCCATGGAAGCCATCAAACTATTTACTTTCGACGCAATCCTCATGGATTGTCGCATGCCCGGAGTCGACGGCTTCCTCTGCACCGAAAAAATCCGCGCCCTGAAAAGCGCCCAGACACAGGTGCCGATTATCGCCGTTACCGGCCAGACAGGACCGCATGCGCGACAGAAATGCCTGGACGCGGGTATGGACGACTATCTGGCCAAACCATTCACCCTGGAACAACTGCACCTGAAACTCGCTCGCTGGCTGCCTCCCGACACGCTTTGACCGGCGGCAATCAGTCCTGGCGTGCGATAATGACCGTTTCAGCCCCTACGAGAATCTCGCCTCATGCCAAGCGCAGCCAATCATTTTTATCGTCTTGCAGTTGCCGCCCTTCTCAGTCTTGCGGCGACATCAGTCGCGGGCGCCGCCCGGGCCGATAATGTAGATCAGAGCAAAGCGCAACAGAGGCCGACTCCGCAATATCAGCCAATCAACCTCAATCCGGGCCAGCCGGCCCCAGCGGCTGCGCTCCCACCGCCTGTGGCGGGCATCCCGACAATACTGGCGACCACCACGCCACAAATTGACGGCTACCATGTCAGCCGTTATTTCGGCGTCGTCAGAGGGGTCAAAGTCTTCCAGCCGACAATCGGACAAAACTTTCGCGCCTCTCTAAAAGGCATCGTCGGCGGCAGCATCGGCGCCTACTCCGAGATGTGCGAACGGGCGCGCCAGGAAGCCTTTGACCAGCTCATGGCGCGGAGCAGCGCCCTGGGCGCCAACGCCGTTGTCGGCTTGCGTTTCGACAGCTCATCCTTCAGCCTGGGCGGCTCGGAGATGGGTACTGAAGTAATTTGCTACGGTACGGCGGTCTTGCTCGAGGCAGACCACTAGAATGCGACCGCTTGCAGTCTCCACCTTGCTGGTGACGTTGACCTGGCTGGCCTTGATTGACGCTCGGACGGCTTGCGCCAAAACGCCGTCGCCGAAAGCTGCCACGCCAACCTGGGAATGGATACTCGATCAATCCCACGACGAGTCCGGCAAAAACACTGTCTATGTCTCGCCCGACGCTGTAAAAATCGTCTGCTCGCAGGGATATCAGGTTGTAGCAAAAGCCCCCGATTGGCAGGTTTGCGTTTTCCGACCGGAAGAAAAAATAGAGTGGCGCGGGCCCATGGATCTATTCAACGGAGTCATACTGCGCAATCCGTTTGCCGTGCCGACAATAAACAGGCGCGCAATCGCGCCACTGTCCACGGTGCAGTATCAAGGGCTTAAATGTACGCGCTATTGTCCACCAAATGAAAGTCACCCGATCATTCTGGGCGCCGACGACATCGCCGTCAGCAAAAAAGGGGCCGAACTTTTGTGCCGCTATTTCTACCTGCACTCTATTCCCAGGGTGCCGGTTTACAGACTGATTATGGCCCGAGCCACGTCGCGCATCGGTGATGAAAAACAGTGGCTTGACGCAACAGTCATGCGCGACCTGCGCGACGGCGAGCGAGTGGCCCTGAAGACGCAGTCGGCCCGCAAGGTGCCCTTCAACGCCAACGACTTCGAATATCCGCAAAACTTCAAACGCATTACCAATATCAACACAGTCAGCTACTCCAGCGACCGTCGCGATCAACTGGGGACCATGGTCGATGAGATTGGATTCACAACCAAAAATCTCAAGCCAAACCAGAAGAAAGAGCGCCCATGAGGCTCACACAGTCTTCACAAATAGACCATAGGCTGCCTCTAGTACAAATCAATCGGTAAAAAACCGTTTTTACCACATCGCACTGGAGTGTCACTCATGAAAAAATTAGCGTTGTCATTGGCCGCTATGGCCATTGTTCTAGCACCAGCCGCCTTCGCCGCTGAGCCCACCGCCGCCCCCGCAGCCGAAGCGACAAAGTCAGCTGCCCCCGTAGCGGCCAAAGCCCATGCCCACAAAAAGCATCATCACAAAAAAGCCTGCGCCAAAGAATGCGCCAAAACTGAAACCACCGGCGCCGCTCCGGCTGCCAAGTAAATCCAGATCCGCGGCAGGCCAGTCAAGACCTTGTCGACTGACCGCTGACAACTAAGAGGGGGAGCAGTCCCCCTCTTTTTTTATTTTATCGTCGGCAAACTTACTGGCCGCCGGCTCCGCCTTCGGGAACGGCACCACCCTTAGTGCCATCAGTCTTATCGGCGCCGCCGTCGCTACCGTTATTTTCATTGCGGCGAAGGCGTTCGGTCGGATTGGGCACAGCCGCTCCACCGGGAGTGGGAGCCGGCTCGACAGACGGTTCGCGCGTTTCGCGGGTCTCTTCACCACCACTTTTCACACGGGAAGAATCATCGACGACCGGGGTGTCGGCACCATTTGCATCGACCGCGGCCCCGGGAGCCGTATCCACCACTCGCTGTTCAACCTCGGCCGGCTCTTCCACAGCGGTGCTGTCGATAGGCGGAGGCGCATCACCGAGATGCGGCCGACTGGGACGGTCAGCGTGCGGATTAACAACCAGAGGCTGGGGCATTCCCGTTGGTGGCACATATGGTGCATCAACACTGGAGAGCGTGACTTTTTCGGGGTCGACATCGCTGCGGACAAAAACAGTGAGAGCGGTATTGAGATTACCGACCGAGGCATTTACCACTTCGCCGGTGCCGCCCAGGTCGGCCTTGAGCATTTCAGCGTCGGCGGTATTGCCGTACTGGGCAATGATGCGAGTGTGGTTAAAGGGCACATCCGGCTGGTCCTTGCCGACACTGGCGATATAACCGAGTTTCCCGAGGGCGCGAGCCACTTTGCCGCCCATATTGGGATCGCTTGTTGTGTTAATCACACAAACACTGAGATTGCGTCGGCTGGAGACAAGATCCTGATCCGGGCTGGCCATGTGCAGAGCCAGAGTGCGGGCGTCGGTAGTGGCCACCCAATCACCGTTGCCGGCAAATTGTCCGGGCAGCATGACAAACTTGAATGAAGATTTGGGCACAGTGCGCACAAAGTTCAGACACTCAAAGATCTGCATATCAGTCATGTCGGTATTGATACTCTGTCTGGCAATTTTCACCAGCGCCGGCACATGAGGCCAGGAGCGCGGATCCATCATCTTACGCATGGCAGCCTGCAAAAATATCTGCTGTCTTTGCACACGTCCAATATCACCGAGCTCATCGTGGCGATAGCGGACAAAACCCATCGATTGATTGCCGGTAAGTGTATGAACACCGGGCTCCAGGTCAATCTTGAGCTTGGCCGTCCAGTCCATATAACTCATTTTTTTCGGCACTTCGACGGTGACTCCGCCAAGCTCGTTAACAAGTTGCACCAGCCCTTGAATATTCATCACAACATAGTGGTCGATGGGTACGTTCAACAGACCGGTAATAGTTGCCCGGGCCAGATCCGGCCCACCAAGGGCATTGGCCGAATTGATTTTCTGGATGCCGTACTTGCCGATGAAAGCTTCGGTATCGCGCGGGATATTGAGGACCGAGACTCGCATCTTCTCGGGATTGAGAAAGACCACCATCATCGTGTCCGAGCGACCGTTCAAAGCGACTCTGTCAGCCTTGACGTTTTCGCCGCGTCTCTGGGCTTCATAAACCACGTCGGTGCCCATAAAAAGCACGGTCATAGGCTGACTGAGCTTGCCGAAATTAAGGCCGCCAAAAGGGGGCTCCACATGTTCGGGCATGTTGATATGGGCTATGCGTCCGATCGGTCGCAATAATTCAATCAAATTTGCCCATTGCCAGAGCGCCAGGAAAATACAGCAAACAGCTGCCAGACCGCCGATGGCGATTGTTTTCTTTGAAAATTGTAAATTCAAGACTGTCTCTCCAACTCCAGTTGGCTTGTCGCATCGGACTGGAGCGAAGGCAGCACCAGACTACACATAAAGGCAACGACCATGGCCAGCCCACCAACCAGGTAGGGGCTGAACTGACCGTATTTGCCGAAGAGGAAACCGCCCAGCGCCGGACCGAGAATACGGCCGAGCGTGGAGAGGGATTGACCCACACCCAGCACTCCACCAACGCACTCCCGGGGAGCGAGTTTGGAAAGCATGGCCTGATTGCAGGGTGTATTCACCCCGGAACCGACCGCCAGGACCGCCATGACGGCGTAGAGAGTGGGCACATTGGGCGCCAGCGGCGTCAGAAGAAGTCCAATGGTCAGCAGAGCCGTACCGAGATTGATCATTTTCTTTTCGCCGTATTTCTTGGTCGAGCGATGCGCCCCCTGGATCAAGCAAATGCAAACACCAATCCAGGTGAAGAGATAGCTGTTCTCCACCGGGCCGAAGTGAAATTTTTGCGTCGTCAAAAGCACCACCGTCGCTTCCATGTTGGCGAAGGCAAAAGTGGAAAGGAAGAAAATAGCCAGCGATGTCTGCAGCTTTTTAGTCTGCAGGGTCTGAACGATGAAATCAGTACCGATGCCGTAACGCTCTTCGCCTGCTTGACTGCGCTTTTCCGGCTCAGGCAGGAGGAAATAGGTGGCGACAAGGTCGACAATGCTGAAAAAGGCGGCAACAAAGCCAATCAGCTGCAAGCTGTGCTCGGCAAAATAGCTGAGACCAACGGCATTCATCAATGCCTTACTTGTCAGGAAACCGCCCATGGCAGGTCCCAGCACAAAACCGACACCAAAGGCGGCAAAAATAGCACCCATGCCCTTAGAGCGGGTCTCATCGGTGGTGACGTCGGCGACATAGGCCTGGGCCACGGCGATATTGGCATTACCGGCACCGGCGACCAGACGAGAGATAAAGAGGGTGAGGAGAGAAGTTGAAAAGCCCCAGATAATGTAGCCGACACAAGAGGCCAGCAGACTTATCAACAGGACCGGGCGGCGACCGACTTTATCGGAGAGACGGCCCCAGAAGGGGGTGAAAAGGAACTGGGCAAAGGAATAGCTGGCGATCAGCAGTCCCACCTGAAAATCACTGGCCTGGAACTGTTGTGCGTAAGTGGGCATGACCGGGATGATCAGACCAAATCCCAGCAGGTCGATAAAAACTGTAAAGAAGAGTAGCAGCAGGAGCGGCTTGCCTTTGGCAGGCTTGGCTCCGTTTGGCGATGATTCCGGTGATTCCATGATGATTGCGACCTTAGAAGGGCCTCTGAAGGACCTAATTAAACAGTTACCAGCTATATGATCGCATGTGTAGCGTTTAAGATCCCCCAGAAAATCGCGAAAAAACGCCGGTGTGGCCTGCTTCGGCGGTTACACATTAAATTTTGGCCGAAACACGGCCAGGACGGGCATATTGACGGTATGTCCCCCCGTCACGCCAAACATGAAAGCAGCCCTCAAAAGCTGAAGACAGGCGAGCCTGAAGTGCTTGCCGTAGAGACGGTCGCCCACTTAAAAACCTCGACAACTTTACAGAAAAGCAAAAAAACCTCCGCTCCACCGCCAAAAGAAGTCCGTCTGGGCAAGGATTACGAGGTCCTGGCCCTGCTTGGCGAGGGGGGCATGGGCTACGTTTACAAAGTCAAAGACAAACGCAAAAATCAAGTCCTGGCGGTGAAAGTGGTGCGCCCCGAACTGGCCGCCGATCCCCGGGCGCTCAAACGCTTCGAGCAGGAAGCGGAAGCGGCCATGGGCCTGATTCACCCCAATCTGGTGCCGGTCTACGGGCAGGGCATCACCGGCGACGGCGCACCATATCTGGTGATGGAATACCAGGCGGGGACACCGCTGGATAAGCTGCTCAAGGAAGAAAAACTGATCGAAGCCGACCGCGCCGTCGATATTTTCATGCAGATCTGCGACGCGCTTGAACATGCCCACGCCAAAGGCATCGTGCACCGCGACCTGAAACCAAGCAACATTATTTTGACGGCCACAAACATAAACGCAGATGTTGTGCGCATTGTGGATTTCGGCATTGCCAAAGTCCTGGCTGCCCCGGAGTCGCGCGAAACTTTTGAACTGACCAATACCGGCGACCTTTTCGGCAGCCCGGGCTATATGAGCCCGGAGCAATGCATGGGTTATCAGCTCGACGCCCGCTCGGACATTTACTCGCTGGGTTGCGTCATGTACGAGCTTTTGAGCGGCAAGCCACCCTTCAATTGCGACAATCCGGTGCAGACAATCGTCAAACATCTGAGTGAAGCTCCCGAACGCCTCAATCTGACACCGGCGGGGGGTAAGAATATCCCCGAAGCCCTGGAAGACCTGGTTTTGCGCTGCCTGGAAAAAGATCCGCGCAATCGCTATCAGAGCATGGAACAGCTGCGCCAGGACCTGAGCAGCATACAAGTAGGCGAAAGACCGGTATTTGCCCGGTCGCGAGAAATCGCCGGCCGGCAATTGCCCGTGGCTCTCAAACTCTCGCTTGTCGCCATAATCAATATCGGCTGTCTCAGCCTGGCCCTGCAACAACACGAACAGGTAATCAAATCGACGGCTGACCTCGATGCCATTCGATCCTGCGGCGAAACAATCAATACCGAATTTGGTGACGCCGTCGAATCTCTCCAGGGCTACAACCTGACCCACAATGCCGTTTTCGCCAAACGCTTCGCCAGCCTGCGCGATCGTTTACCCGGCCGGGTGGAAAGCCTGCGCCGTTATCGCCAGAACGATCCGGCCTTTGTCGCCGCCGTGGAAAATGTCCAGAGTCGATTACAGGAAGGTCTGGACGTACTGGCTGAGCAAAAAGCAGCGATCCCCTACGAAGCATCAGGACAGTCAAACCCGGCACAACAAGCCCTGGAGAAGAAAATAGCAAGTCAAAAAGCGGCCATTCAAGTCCTCAAGGATCAGGCCACCGATCCCGAGTACAAAAACGACGGCGGTGAAAACGGCATCAAAAACGCCGATCCCTTCTTTGGCAGCTTTGTCGATGCCGCCAGCCGACCACCGGAAAAGAGTCTGCCTGTCTACGGATCTCTGCAAAAGTCACTGCAGGAGATGAACAATGTGGCCGACAAATCACTGCTGCAAAATTCCGCTGCCACCAGCCGCAACTGGCTCATTGCCGAGATCCTGGCCCTCATGGCATTGAATGCGGCACTCTTCCCGCGCTTCATAAAAAACCGGACCCGGGAAAAGAAAAAGAACATCTGGCAAAATCAGAAACAGTGATCAAGCGCAGCAATCAGTCGTTATAAGGCCGGCGCCCATAGTCGGCGTACTTACTGCCGTCCTTGGCGGCCATTTCATTATTGAAACGCTCACGTGACTTTATGCCTATGCCATGGCCGTTATAGCCCTCAATAGCGGCAAAGAACAGATGCTCCTTGTTGTATTTGTCGGCCCGCGTTTCGGAGACCGCCCAATCTTTGAGCGCTCCGGCCAGAGCATCGGCCTTGAGAGTAGCGGCCCTGTCCAGCTGAGCGGCGCTGGGCACGGGATCGTTATCCATAATCGGACGCAAATCATCCTGGTTGGCTTTTTGTCTGGCGGCGGCGGCCCCCAGGAACAGTCGCTCGGAATCGCTCAGATGGCCGCTTTTAAGAGCGGCATTGACATCGGCTACACTGAGTCCCTTGCCGTCCCGGTCAAATTTTTTCAGGAGTCGACCGGCCTCAGTCTCCGGTGATTTGAGGAGATGCATGGCCACCTGCACTCGACCAATCTCGCTCTTGAGCTCTTTCAGCTGCTCGGGGGTGACGTCACCGCGGCTGAAATAGATATCGGTCTGCAACTTGCGATCATTGGCCAACTCTCTCTGAGCCAGCTCCGCTTCTTTCTTTTTCTCCGGATTTTTTCCAAAATCAGTGTCGTACCAGGCCTTGAGATGAGCACGGTGATTGGGCACCTGCCAGGCTGTCTGGACATTGGGTTCTATATTGGCCAGACCATCCAGCACTTTGCTCTCAGTCAGAGAAAGATGTCTGTTGGCGGCTGCTTTCAAAATTTCATCGCGACAGATGCCCGGCCGGTGGTCAATCTCGAGCTTGCCGAGCATTGTGGAAGCGACGTCGACAAATTGCTTAGCGTTATCCACATCCTTCTGCGAATAAAGAACAACCCTGGTTTGATTTTGCTGGGAAATATGCTCAGCGGCCGCCACGTCATGCTGGGGAGCCTCGGCTTGAAATTGCACTCTATCTGTCATGATGCCTCTCATTCACTGGACACAATTGGGGGGATGTAAAATAGGTCGCTTCCAATCGCATAGTCGCCCCTCAAAATGACAACGAGATAACAGTGAGTCCAGGAGCATCCGGCAGCGTCGGTGTAATTATCATCATGGGTGTGTCCGGTGCCGGTAAATCGACCATCGGCCGCCTGCTGGGTGGCAAGATAAACTGGCCCTACCGCGACGCCGACGACTATCACAGCCCGGCCAACAAAGACAAAATGCACCGCGGCATTGCTCTCACCGACGAGGACCGGCGCCCCTGGCTCGAGGCCATGGCACAGGATATCTGTACAACGGTGAAAAGCGGCTCACACATGGTACTGGCCTGTTCAGCGCTCAAGCAACAGTATCGCCAGTCGCTGGAGGCGGGCCTCAGGGCGGAGGAAAAAGAGAGGGTGAAGGTCGTCTATCTGCGGGCGGATTTTGCGGCCATTGCCGAGCGCCTGAACAGCCGCAGCGACCATTTTATGAACAAGAATCTTCTGGCCAGTCAATTTGAAACACTGGAAGAACCGGGTGAGGCACTGATTATCGATGCCACGCTGGCCCCGGAAAAAATAGTCGCAACTATTGTCGAATCTTTGGACTTGTCACAGCCAGAATCGCCGTGAGCACAGCGGCGGCGGCAAGCAGCGCCAGAGCTCCGGCAAAGGATGAATGTTCGCCGGCCAGAAAATTAGGCACGACAGTTTTGAACCAGCCCACCAGATAAGGTCCAAAGAAGCCTCCCAGGGCGCCGATTGAATTGATAAAAGCAATACCCGCCGGCTGAGCGGTAGAGCTGAGACAACTGCGGGCCAGCGCCCAGAAGGGGCCCACCGAGCCCCAGATGCCGAAGGCGGCAATACTAACTCCGACCAGTCGCAGCCAGGCCGCATCAAAAAAGCAGGCCATCAAAAGTCCGGTGCAGGTAATGGCCGCCGAAGCCGCCACATGGAAGCGCCGCTCACTGAGTCGGTCCGAACTGCCGGCGACAAAATACATGCCCAGCCCCTGAAATACAGCCGGCACGGCGGCCAGAAGTGCCGACTGGGCATCGCTCAAATGGCCGAAAGATTTGATGATTTGCGGCAGCCAGAGCTGGAAGCCGTACATACAGACAGCCATAAAAAAATAGAGCACGGCAAAGCGCCAGACAAGCAGACTCTTACAGGCGGCTAAAATTGAGGCTTCGCTCCTGTCGACGGGGCCATCCGACGCGTCCGCCGCTTTTGCGGGCGCCGTCAAAGTTTCGATTTCAAGCGCTTCTTCGGCGCTCAGCCATTTAGCTTCCCGCGGTCTGTCGGCCATATAAAAGAAAGTAATCACACCAAAAATCACAGCCGGCAGCCCGGTGATGATAAAGAGCCATTTCCAGCCGGCCAAACCGAGCAGACCGGTGAGAGCCAGCGCCGGAGCGGCCATCAGACTGCCCACCACACCTGCCAGGGGTATGGCAATCATAAAGCGGGCCACCGCCAGTCCGTAGCGGTCCGGCGGGAACCAGCGGGTCAGATACAAAAGCATGCCCGGGAAAAATCCGGCCTCGGTCACACCCAGCAAAAGACGCAGGGCATAAAAGGAGTTCTGGTCCCAGACCAGACACATAGCCAGGGTGACCAGCCCCCAGGCCACCATAATCGAACTTATCCAGCGGCGCGGGCCAAAGCGCTCAATCAAAAGATTACTGGGGATACCAAAGGCACAGTAACCAAAGAAAAAGACACCCGCTCCAAAACCGAAGGCACTGTCGGCCAGATGCAAATCGCCCTGCATCTGCAGCGCCGCAAAGGAAAGATTGATGCGGTCCAGATAGGAAATGACATAGAGGACAAGCAAAAAGGGCAGAAGACGTCGTGAGACGCGCCCCAGAAGGCGGCTTTGATCGGTGGTGCTGGTCAGTGTCGTAGTCATCGGGGGACCCAATTATAGACCATGTCGAAAATTTGCCCGGGGCGTATATAACCGGTCAAGCCAACCACTCCCATTGTTCCGTTCTTGCCTCCCCTGTCCCAAGCCACTTAATAGCCTGCACAGCCATTCACCGGATCAAGTCGATCGGTGGCGGCGCTGCGTCGGCACATTACTTCCAACTACTCAAGCGAGGTAGACCCATGGACTCCACCGCGAGCAGACCTGATGTGGCCATTTCCGGGGCAGGCGATCATATTCCGTTCGTCACCATCATGTCGGACAAAAGTCACAGCCATCCCCTGGCTGGAGCCGGGTCCGACGGACACAATCTGAGCCGGGCCACGGCCCAGGAAGTGAAAGCAGGCACTCTGCCGGCGCTGACTCTGGATCATCCGCATCACTGGTACGACGGCACACTCGCCGTGGCCGAGGACGTAGCGGTCGGCGCGCTCCATGAAGTAACCCAGCATCCCGGCCGCGTAGCGGTCAGTTTCGCCGTCGGCGCCGGCACCGCCGCCCTGGCCTCGGTCCTGTCGGCACCGGTGGCGATTGCCGCAACGGCAGCGGGCCTGGCATACGGCGGTTATCAGATTTACAAACATGCCCCCGGCTGGATCCACGCGGCCGAAGGCGTTGCCCATCCGGAAAACCACACCCAGGCTGAACTGGCCCGGGATCATCAAGTCTTGCAAAACTTCGGCGGCGGCGTCACAGACATAGCAGCCGGTATCGCCGGCGGTATTGCTTACCGAGCCGCCAGCTCCGCCCTCAGCGCCGCCCTGGAAGAATCGGCCGAGGCACATCCGATCAAGGCCGCGACAACCAGCTCCACAGCTCAGCCCGACGACGGCGGTACTGTACATCACGCCGCAACCGGCGCCGCCGGCGGCACCACCGGTGATGGCGGCACATCATCTTCGGCACACGGCAGCTATGTACCGGGCCACGACGGCACAGCCGGTTCGGCACATCACGGACTTACTCCCGTCAACGCTCGCGGCGACGCCGCAGGGGGTGCGCCCCTGGAAGCACCGGCGACTGCAGCCATGACGCCGGAAGAAGCGGCTCTGGCTAATTCCATTAAAACAACCCAGGGCATTTTCCACCAGGCCACCCGAGAAGGCGGAGCCGGAGTAATTGAATCAACCAAACAGCTCTACAATGTGCGCTTTGAACAGGTAACGGAAGAAGCCGGCCGCCGCCTGATCACCCTGGAAAATCGCACCGAAGGAGCCTTCATGCCCAAAGGCTCATGGATAGCCACCAGACTCGATGCCTCGGGCAATCCTGTAATCGAAGACGGCATTCAGAACAGCTGGTCGATGCAGGCCGCCAAAATACTCAAGACCTATCAAGTCGATCCCTCTACGCTGGAATCTTCAAAAACTTTCGTCGCCCCCACCCGGGTCGATGGACCGAGCGTACATATGGTGCAACTGGATAAACCACTGGAGATTATGACTAAGTGGGGCCTGATGAAAGCCAAGGTCGGTGACTGGCTGGCCAATTACGACTTCAATAAGGCAGCCGGTACTCCGGGCAATGACTATGCCATTGTGTCGAGCGAGTCCTACAGTCAGACTTATCAACCCAAGATCAAATAAGCTGCCGGTCTAAAACATGGTCAGTGTATAACCACTGATGCATTGGCGCTTTCAAAAGAAATATCGCTCTCCATGAAGAGCATCTTCAGAAGATCGCGGTAGAAACCGTAGAGCGGAATGCTTCGTGCCACGTCATCACGCATGGCATCGCGTTGCGATTTAAAGGAGCGGTGCGAAGGTCCGGCCATGTGATCCAGCTCCAGATAATAATTGGCCAGCGGCTGCACCTGGATCTCGAACAGGCGACCCTGCCACTTTGTCACACTCTTCATGGCACGCCAGCCCGTCTTTTTCATTTTCTCCGGCGGCCCGGTCAAGTAATCTTTGGTCTCGATAAAATCCAGCAGCGGATCACTCGGTTTGCGCCCCTCGCTCGGCATCGGCACAAACTCCAGATCAAGCCTGTCCCAGTGCGGTCCGGCCACGGTTATGCCGCGCAACTTTTCATGCACACGCATACATGTAGGGACATCGTCGCAGACAATCTTGATGCCGAAAATATCTTTGACATACTTGCTGTAATGGCGCAGGTGCTTGTCTTTTGTCACGAGCTTATCTATTTGAAAAATTTCGTCGGTGACTTTGTTCCACAACTCTTCTTCGGCCTTGACCCGGCTGGTCAAACGATTGACACCGATGGGAGTGCGCTTCTCCGGGATGTATTCAATAAAATTAGCCGACAGCTCAAGGGAAACCCATTCGCGCTCGCGGCGATAGCGAAAATTATCCAGCATCTGATTACCCAGATCGATGTCCATGCTGGAAAACAAGGTCTCGCGATTGATGCGCTCTCTAATTAGAAAAGGCCGGTCTTCATCGTAGGGCAGTAAACCGATGACATTGCTGTGCAGCTCAAATTCACCTTCCAGAAAATAGGAAGAAAGCAAATGCGAGAGCACATGCAGGTGCCGCTCACCATCAAGAATATTCTGGCGAAAGGACTCCCTGACGCTGGCTATAAATTCGGTCGACAGCTCAATGCGCACGTGCACATTGGGATCGGCTTCCTGCTCCGCCTTTTTCTCAGCCAGATAACTGATGAAACGGTGCAGGACCGGATCATTCATAGCCATAAATAACGGCGAATGCACTGGTTGAAAAATGGGATGCGGACCTCTGAGCGCCAAGCCGACCAGACTATTTTAGGGCAAAAGCCGTCCGGCCGGGTTGATTATGACGCAAGTTGGCGCTTTAATGCTGCAGCTTGCGTCACGTCGGGCTTTTGCAGTCTCCGGGGCTCCAATTTCAAAAGAAATGGAACTTTACCCAATAGTTACCGTCCGGCAACCATAGGGCAAGCACAAACCAATTGGATGCGGCCGCGGTTGCGATCCTTACTCCGAAGGTGAAACCTGGTGTTAATGCTAAACGGGCAAAACAGGCCTGACGAAACAGAAGAGCTTTTAAGGCAATATCGCACTTTGACTGAGGTCATCCCTCAGATTGTATGGACCGCGCGGACCGACGGCGGTATCGACTACGTTAACTACAAGTGGTTTGAGTTCTCCGGCATGAATTTTGAACAGACCCGCGACCTGGGCTGGCAGCCGGCTCTGCACCCGGACGACATTGAGCCGGTGGCCCTGCAGTGGAAAGAAAGTCTCAGCAACGGTCGACCATTTGAATGCGAAATGCGCTTCCGCCGCATCGACGGCGTCTACCGCTGGCACCTGGTGCGCGCCCTGCCCTTGCGCAATGAGCAGGGCACCATCGTCAAATGGTGCGGCACCAATACCGACATCCATGAGCAGCGCGTGCACATAGATGATCTGGAAAAGCGCATCATAGAAGATCCAGTAAAACTGAAACAGGGCAACCTGCCCACCCCCAAAGCAGTTTTTGCCGAGCGCTACGTAATAGAAGGCGTACTGACCACCGGCGGCATGGGCAGCATCTACCGCGCCCGCCATTTGCATATGGGTCGCATCGTGGCGATCAAGATCCTGCATCCCTTTTTGCACGGCAATCTCAAACTAATCAAACAGTTCCAGCAGGAAGCGGAAGTGGCCGCCGGATTGATTCATCCAAACGTCGTGACAATCTTCGATTTCGGCATTTCAAAATCAGGGGAACCGTTCCTGGTGATGGACTACATCGACGGTCACAGTCTCGACGAAATACTCAACAGTGAAAAGACCTTGAGCCTGAGACGCTTCCTGCGGCTCTTCATCCAGGTCTGCGATGGTCTGCAAGAAGCGCACAACAAGGGCATCGTGCATTGCGATATAAAACCGGGCAATATTATGATCGGTAAAAAAGGAGATGCGAAAGGCGAACAGACAAGAGAATGTCCCAAGATTGTCGACTTCGGCATCGCCCGCATCAATCCAAAGGATTTAGGGATTTCGGAAAAACGCACCATGGATTTTGCCGTCAGCGGCAGCCCCCGCTATATGAGCCCCGAACAGTGCGTGGGCGGATCGGTGGACGAACGCTCGGACATTTATTCGCTGGCCTGCGTCATGTACGAAGCGATCACCGGCCGGCCGGTCTTCGATGATCTGACGGTCTACGAACTCTTCAACAAACAGGTCAATTACCCGCCGCGACCATTTGAAAAAATTTGCCCGCAGTTGAAACTGCCAGCGGAACTGGAAGCCCTGCTTTTTGAAATGCTTGCCAAAGCCCCGGAAAAGCGCGTGCAAAGCGCCAGAGAAGTACGACGTCGCCTGATGATGATCTACCACCAACTGGCCCCTACGATTTAAGTGCAAATCTTTTCAGGCTGCGCTCAGACCAGAACGCCCGAGAGACGAACAGCCGTCTGCGCCAGCTCGCCCAATCTTTCTTTGATCTTGGGATCAGTCAATTTACCGTCGGAGAAGCTACTGCCCTCCGAATAAACGAAACGCGGAATAATGACGCAACGAAAATCGAGCATCAGACTATTGGCCACACCCATCACCGACATATAGCTGGAATGGCCTCCAGCAGCGCAAACAAAGCCGACAATTTTTTCATCCCAGGCTTTGCCGGTCAGTTCGATCAAATTTTTGAAAGAGGCCGAACAAGCGAAGTTATAAACAGGAATGCCCACCAGAACACAGTCAGCACTCTTTATCTGGCGCTGCAATTTGATCACGATCGGATTGCTGTAGCACTCGCCGCCGTCACACATGGGCAGGTCGTAATCACGCAGGTCGATGAATTCGCGCTCCACGTGAGCCGGCAGTTGCGTCAGTAATTCCTCCATCATCAGTCGGCTTTTGCTGTTTATATTAAGACTGGCGCTGATAATGACAAACTTACTCACTTCACACTCCGTTGTTTCCTGGGTCCACCTGGCCAGGGTATTATACTCGTTGTAAAACCGCCAGGCGCGCCTGGTCTCTTCCAGAAAGGAAAGCCCCTATGAACATTGCCAAGATTTCCTGCTGTGCGACTCTTTGCGCACTGACGGTCGTTCTTTCGGGCTGCGGCATTTCCACCAACAAAGACGGCGGCATTTCCATCAATACCGGCGCCGTGGGTGGCGCCCCACAGGGCTCGGGCTATCGCACGCAGAAACCACTGACTCTTGGAATGTTCCACGCCGTAGAGAGTAACGCCGTCTGCGACCTCGACATAACCGACGGCCAGCCCCTCAACGTCATCCTGGAAGCTGATGAAAACCTCTTTCCCCAGATCATCACCGAAATCAAAGACGGCGTACTGGTGATTAATCTTGACAAAAGCGTAAGCTCAAATAAAGCCTTCAAAGTGATAATCAAGATGCCCAAGCTAGACAAATTGACCTGTGCCGGGGTGGGCACGGTCACGGTCAATGGGGTCTCCGAACCGACTCTCTCTATCAAACAGGCCGGGGCCGGTTCAATAACGGCGTCGGGCGCCACGGATATCCTCGACCTCACCCTCTCCGGGGTTGGCCAGGCCGACCTGAGACAATTGCAGGCTCGGGCCGCCACTGTCCTACTATCGGGCACGGGCTCGGCCAAGGTTAACGCCACCGAGATGCTCACCGCTGAAGTTTCGGGCATAGGCAAACTGACTTATGCCGGCAATCCGGGCAAACTGCAGAAAAAGATTTCGGGTCTGGGCTCAATCAATCCGGAATAGAGAAGCTGTCTGCCAGGACTATTCGGCCTTGTTGGGTTCAAGCGGCTGGGTGTAGAGACTCTGCACATGCAAGCGGCGCAATTTAGGCGCGCGAAAAGCGGTAAATAGCACCACCAGTAGTGTCATACACCCGCCAAATACAACCGAAGGCACCAGCCCCATTAACTTGGCTGTGACGCCCGATTCAAACTCACCGATCTCATTGGACGAGCCGATAAAAATATTATTGACGGCCGAAACGCGTCCTTTCATTTCGTTGGGTGTGACCAGTTGAAAAATAGTGGAGCGCACCCAGATGCTGACACCATCGAGGGCACCACTGAGGGCCAGTAAACAAAGGGAAAGATAAAAATTGGTCGAGAGACCAAAGGCGATCATACAGAGTCCAAAACCAGCCACCGCCAGCATCAGCACCACCCCCGAGTGGCGAGCAATCGGGCGGTGCGTCAAAATAGCTGCGGTCAAAACCGCGCCCAGCGAAGGGGCCGCGCGCAACATGCCCAGCGCCTCGGGACCGGTATGAAAAATCTTGTCGGTAAAAACAGGCAAAAGAGCAACGGCCCCGCCGAAGAGCACGGCAAAAAGGTCCAGAGCCATGGCCCCTAAAATTATCTGGTTGGAAAAAACAAAACTCAGCCCTTCTTTGATGTTGGCGACAATGCTGACGACCTTTTTAGAACTGAGCACAGTGCGCGCCTTGATCAAAGCGAAGCAGAGAACCGAACCGAGTAGAAGTGTGAAAGAAAACAGATATGTCGCGGGCGCGGCCAGCCAGACATAAATCCAGCCACCCAGCATCGGCCCGGCCATGGCCGAGGCCTGCCAGGTGGTGCTGTTCCAGGCCGAGGCGTTACCCAGAAGCTCCCGCGGCACAATGTCCGAAACCATACCGAAGACGGCCGGGCCATAGAACCCCCGGGCAAAGCCGCTCAGAGCCACCACTGTGAAAATGAGCATAACAAGCTGATTTTGATCGGCCACATAATGTGACGACAGGGACAGGAGCAGCATAGAAAGACAGAGCGCAACGAGACAGCTCATGGCTATGCGTCGCCGGTCAACAACATCGGCCACGTGACCGGCATATAATGCCACTCCGATAGCCGGCAGAGCTTCGGCCAGACCAATAAAGCCCAGGGCAAGCGGATTTTTTGTAATCGAATATATTTGCCAGCCTACGGCTATAGCCTGGATCTGAACAGCCACCGTACCCAACAGTCGCCCGATCAAAAGCAGACGAAAATCGGCCAGTTTCAGGACTGCATAGGGGCTGGGGTCGGACATGAGGATACCAATGGGGCCGGCTTGCGCATACAAGCTTACTGCTCGGGGCCGGTATCCCCAGATGAAACAAAGCTAAGGCAACAATTCGGTACCGCCGGCAAGACAAAGGGAAGGCACTATACAGGAAGCCCCGAGAGGTGTCATATGACTAGCGATTCATTTGGAAACGGAAACCTCAAGGTTACGTACATTCCCCTGGTCCAGCAAGCACTGGAAGCCCTTCAGTCGCTGAATCCGGTAGAGCGAGCAATACTCGGTTTGAGATTTGGCCTCGATGATGGAATGGAACGAGATCTCGACGAAGTAGCAGAACATTACGGAGTACCGGTAGACATAATACGCGGCGTAGAAATCGACGCTCTGCGCAAACTGAGGCACCACGAGTGCTACCAGAGCCCGCCGGGCAAACGCCGGGCAAAAAGCACTCACGAAAGAAAAAAAGGACAGAAGCCGCATCTTTATGTCGTCGAATGACGGCTCGGCTCGCCTACTTCCTGGGTATTCCAACGCCGCGGCCGAAGGTTTCCAGCGCCTCTTCGCTCTGGCGTCGGCCGGTCTCGCCGGTAACCACAGTGCGCACCGAGTCGGCCTTTTTGTAGCCGGGCGGCAGATTGAAAATCTCAGGCGAAACGCTCAGGCTTTCTATCTTTGAAGTTGAGATAAACTGCTCCCGACTGCCTATAGTGTTGGTGCCGCTGAGAAAATCATTGTGCTCGGATACGGCGTCGAAAGCCAGGGTTATACCACCATTGGTCGGCATTTTATAAATGGCATAAATAGCTGCCTCAACCTGGCGCGGGGCATTGAGGGCCCGGTCCAGAGGCAGATACTTGAAGGTTTCTCTTGCCGCCGTCAGGCGCACGGCCTTGAGACCACAAAAATCAAAATCGGACCTGCGATAAGGTCCCCGATCAGGAAGCCGTGATCTTTTACCCACCAGAAAATTGGAAACAAGCCCGGTATCGCTCAGCTGCGACAGGCTCTCGGAAAAGTAGATTTTTTCGTCCGGGCGATAAATGTTGATCTTCCACTCCGGCGCCCTGGCCACAACTACAAATTTGAGAGTGCCGGTGTTAACAAGACGCATTCCGTCTGCGGCTATGGTAAGTTCATTGGTGCCATAAAAATAGTGCTTCTGATAGAGCTTCAAAGCTTTTTCGGTGGGCGCCGCCAGCGCTGCCAGTGTGAGCGCATTCCAGGACAAACAAAAGCTGTAGAGAGCTGCTATCGCAAAGGACAGACCGGCAGTTTTGCATCGGACAAATCTACTTGGAATGAGCAATCAGCGCACCTCAGTCGAAAAGTTTGAGATCGATGGAATCGGCCATGGTCTTGTATCCTGCATCGTTAGGATGCAAATGATCACCGCAGTCGAGCGCACTGCGCAGGTGTGAGGGTCTGGCCGGATCCCGCACCACCTGGTCAAAATCAATCACTCCATCAAAAATATTGGCCTGCCGCACCCAGGTATTGAAGGCCTGACGCTGCGACTCGCCTGCTGGCGTCCAGTAGCCGGCAAAGCTTGTGCCTTCATAAGGTAAAAGAGTAGCGGCAATAAGTTTGACGCCGCGAGAGTGAGCACGCTCAAGCAGCTGGCACCAGGCCGCTTGCAATTGCTCGATCGTGACGGCTTGCTCATCCAGCGACATAGATGTGGGCTGGCCGATGTCGTTAATACCCTCCAGCAAAATCACGTGCGTCACCCCCGGCACCGCCAGGACATCACGGTCAAAACGAGACAGGGCATTGGGACCGAACATCGCCGGTGGCCGGTCGTGCAAAAGACGATTGCCGCTGATACCGGCATTGACGACGCTGAAAGTACGACCGTCAGTCGCCCCCCTCCGACGCTCAATCAATCGCTCGGCCAGGCGATCCGGCCAGCGCTTGTCGGCGTCCACGGTGGCGCCGTAGCCATCGGTTATGGAATCACCAAAAGCAACAATCGTTGTCGCCTTGCCCTGACTGAGTACATCCACACCACTGAGAAAAAATCTGAACTTAGTTTCGGAGGGCGAAGCTAATTTTTCATCGGCGGTGAAGTCCCCGGTACTGGATATGTAGCCTGTCTGCACAGCCAGTGGATGCACCACCGCCGGGCCGGTCCAGCGCGGCACAAAAATACTGATGCCCAGGGTGGCAAGGTCTTCGACGGCCATATCAACAGGATCACTGAGGACCGGGGCGCCGGCGGGAACGATGATCGAGTCCTGACCGCCAAAGGTCAGCTTATGATCCGTTTCCCTTTTTATTGCTCCGCCGCCGGCCGCCAGAGCCACATGGGCAGCACCGATGACTAATGGCTCCTGGCCGGTCTCATTGGTAAAGCGCACTCTTATACGCGTCCCGCCGCCGCTCAAACGAACAAACTGGCGAATGGTCTGATTGCTGATTTCCTGACCGACAGGGAAAACCGGACTGGCACCCCAGCTACCACTCCAGGAGCCGGCTTTGCCGGGAGATGCCAGGGCCGAGCCGGCGGACAGCGCAAGGACAAGAGCACAGACCGGCCAGTAAGCTCTCCAACGCCCGGTACCGCATCCAGCCATAGCACTTTGCACCCTCAAGACTCGCCTCTTAAGTCTAGCGCGAATGACCGATCGAGAATCGATAGATGGACTAAAATATCCGCATGCACAACAACCCAACAACAAAACACGACCCCAGATATAAAGACAAACTGGTGGAAATTGTCTCCTCCGCAGACATTCCCGCTCGCTGGCACGGCACGCACATCGAGCAGGTGATTCAGGCGCAAAATCTGGGTTATCCGCTCCACCCCCAGCCCATACCGCGGGTGCTTATCGTCACCTGCATGGAATACCGCTATTCCATGCCCGTGCCCTCAAACTACGCCTATGTCATACGCACCCCGGGAGGTCGCTTGATCGGCTCGGAGCTGGCCCTGGGGTATGTGCTGTCGCGCGGGGTGAAAAACATTTTGCTGATCGCTCACAATGACTGCGGCATGGCACATCTGCCCGAGCATACTGAGCACATCATCGACGCCCTCACCGATCAGGGCTGGAAGCGTGAACTGGCCGAACAATTTGTCAGAACCCAGATTGAAAAACTGGGTGTGCGCGACGAACTTTCGGCCCTGGAGCTGGAATATCACCGCCTCAAAAAGCTCTTCAGAAACGTCCACGTGGCGCCGCTTTTCCTCACGCTGGAAGACAAAAAAGTGTGCATCCCGCGCTGGTATCACGACTTTATCCAGGCCGACGATCAATCTCCGCCGGGCGGCGAAAGAGTGCCGGACAGCTACTTGCATCAACTCCTGTCTTAGACCGGGGAATTCAATCTTCGCTGCGATGCAAAACGGCATTGCCGTACAGGTGCACCGTGCAATTGCTTTGCTGTGCTACTTCCACCTGGCTGTCGCCGGATGCATAGACCGTGCAAAAACCAAAGGCTTTCACCCGCACGCGACCAGAGGCGTAGACTTCGGTGCCGTCAAAAGCGGTAACGGTAGCGTTGTCACTGGCATAGACTTTGGCATCGCCGCAGGCCAAAACCGCGGACGCACCGCTCGCCGTCACCTTAACCTGCTCCGTAGCCACAACCATGGCGTTCTCATTGGCGGCGATTTTAGCGTGCCCGCGACCATATACCCGGGCCGTGCCGGTGGCAAGCAGGTCGGCATCGCCGTATGCATTAACGACGGCACCACCGCTGGATTTAAACGCACCGATTTCGATATTATTGCCAAAGACGGCAGCGTCCTGGCGCCGGTGAAACTCATCGAGGGCGGCATACTCACCGGTGATAGCTTCACTTACATGGGCAGCCGGAAGATTGCTATAGCTATCGCTATACGCACTGCCGGCCGCGTTCAGCCGATCGCTGTTGCTTTCTTTGCCTGAGGCATCCTGAGGCATTTACCATTCCTCATCACCACCACAATCACGGGACGCCAATCTGGTCATTATCGAACTAGTAACAGGGCTTTTTCGTGACCTTATGATTAAATGCAACACTATCTTTACCAATATGTACCCAATCCAGTTGACAAGCCACGTTTAACCGGACACAAGCAGAAAAAAGGTGAAAAATGTCACGCAAAGTCAGTCAACCCCACTTCACCCTGCTGCCAACAATTTCGTTAATTGCTGCGATCATCTGCCTCTTCCCACCCGTCTCAGCGGCTGCAACCCGCACCATAGTTTTCCCCCAGAAGTTTTCACTGGGAACGCTCTATCGCCTGCAACTCGAGCGCGACAACGACCTTTTGCTCTACAGCACAATGGTGAAAGATCGCAGCGGTGCCTTCATTGCCGAGGCAAAGGGAAAGGTCTTGCTACCCACCGGCAAACGCACGATGATCTATCTCTTTCCTTCCTACGACCTTATCGATCATCCGGAGGCACTTGCGGCAGTTGATTGCAGCTTCATCAACTGCATCTCTTTTGCCGGCGTCAGCGCCATGGTCCCGGTCGACAAAGTCCTGCCCGCCCTCGCCCACATGACTGGTCTTCGCCGCCTGGAGATAGAAGGCGCCGAGCTTACCGACGAACAGACAATGCCTATCAAGGCCGTGAAAAGTTTGCAGTCCCTGTCCCTGAGTTCCAATCTAATCACCGGCAGATTCCTCCAGGAATTGCCCAATTTTCCCAGGCTGGAAGATTTGAATCTTTCTTTCAACGCCCTCAAGCCGGGCTCCTTCAAATATGTAGGTCAGTGCAAAAATCTTCTCTGGCTGGACGTCAGTCGCGCCCAGGTCAATGACGCCGCCCTGGCCGAGCTGGCACACCTGCAGAAGCTGTCATTTTTAGGGATTAAAGGCGCCAAAATAACAGCCCGAGGCATAAGAGAAATCAACAAAATGAGGAGCCTGCGCCACGTCGATATGACCGGGTCAAGCGCAACGGTGCGCGATCTGCTACTGCTCAAGGACTCGGCTTTGACCAAAATCGACTTCCCCAGAAACAACTACAGCGCAGCAGAATTAGCTGCCCTGCAACGCGCCCTGCCTCGTATATACAGACCAGTTACCGCCCCGCACGTCGATGAAGATATAGCCAGAGACTTCAGCCCCCTGCACTGAAGCCCCCGCCACCGCATCTGTCGCATTTTCTGACAGCGCTGACATACAATCATGCAGTTCTTGCCCGGAGCAAGAACCGATAATGACTGAACAAACGACAAAAGCGCCACAAGGAGAATGCCATGCAAGGTCTTCTAGCAGTCTCACTGCTCACCATCTCAAACGTATTTATGACTTTCGCCTGGTACGGGCATCTAAAATTCAAAGGGGCTCCCATCTGGCAGGCCATATTGATCAGCTGGCTGATTGCCTTTCTTGAATACTGCTTCCAGGTGCCGGCCAACAGAATCGGCAGCTATGAATTTTCAGCGGCCCAGCTGAAAATCATTCAAGAAGTAATCACTCTGCTTGTCTTCAGCGGCTTCTCCATCCTCTATCTAAAGGAACAATTCCGCTGGAACTATCTCGTTGCCTTTGCCCTCGTAATAGGAGCAGTGGTAGCTGTATTTGCCGGCGGCAATACCACCCCGCAAATGCAAACCAATGTAGCCAGCCATGAACACTGAAGCATTCATAGCCAAAAACAACGCTACTTCGAGTAAAGCAAGCAAGCGCAGTCTGGCAGCACTGGATTGTCTGAACATGACAATCGGAGACGTCATCGGCGGCATCGGCCCCTACCTCGGCGCCCATCTCAAGGCCACCGCGCACTGGCAGCCTGCCGACATTGGTACGGCCATCTCAGCCATGGGCCTGGCCACGATAACAGCTCAGATTCCCGCCGGTGCCCTCATCGACAGAGCAAGCGAAAAACGGCTGCTGATAGCCTTCTCGGCCACTCTGATGAGCCTGAGCTGTGTGTCACTCTGTCTTTTCACCAAGTTTCCCGTTGTCATCGCGGCACAGATAGTCTTCGGCATCGGCGCCGCCATCGCCGGTCCGGCCATCGTTGCAGTCTCGCTGGGGCTGGTGGGCGCAAGACTTTTCCCGGCGCGCATCGCCCGCAATGAAGCGCTCAACCATCTGGGCAATGTACTGGCGGCGCTCCTGGCGGCGGCCGGAGCTTACTTCTTCAGTTCCAGTTTTGTCTTTTACCTCATGGCCGTACTCGGCCTCCTGAGCGCCTTTGCCGTGATGTCGATCAAGGGCGGGGAAATCAATAATGCCCTGGCCCGGGGCGCAGACATAAGTGCAATCGACACTTCGCCGGCCGATCAAGCCAGAGAAACATGGTCCTTCATTCTCTCGGACAGACGCATCCTGGCCTTTGCCCTTTCGGTCTTTCTCTTCCACCTGGCCAATGCCGCCATGCTGCCCCTGGCCGGACAATACCTGGCCGCCTCGCGTCCGCACCAGGCACCGGTTTTGATCTCGGCCTGCATCGTGGCCGCCCAGTTGATAATGATTCCGGTCAGCCTCGTAGCCGGACGCCTGGCCCAATCCTGGGGACGCAAACCGGTATTTTTGCTGGGCTTTGCCGCACTGCCGCTGCGCGCCATGCTTTTCACAATCAGCGACAGCCCCAATCTGGTGTTGCCGGTACAGATGCTCGACGGCATAGGCGCCGGTATATTTGGCGTGCTGG
>JAFEAV010000028.1 GCA_018266215.1 Cyanobacteria bacterium SZAS LIN-3
GGTAATTTCGGGATCGGCTGTCAGCACCATTATTGGAGGGTGGTCTTTGGCGACTAGATGGAGATTGTTGAGGCAATCGTCGGTGTACATAAATTGTGGCACCAGTCGCATGGCCATGGCTCCGGGCACGGCTTCGGCAAATTCCTTTACCGTTGTCCATGGATTTTCTAAAATCAGAGCCTTGCATTTATTGGTGGCGGCGAGTTTTAGGCAGACATAAGAGCCCAGGTCGCGACCCAGTAAAACCAGGTGATCAGGGGAGACACCCTTTTGTTTGACCAGATAATCGTAAGCTGCCTGCGCGTCCAGGACTGCAGTCTGGACTGTCGGTCTGGCGTCTGTTTCGTTTAAGCCGCGGTAGTCAAACAAAAATACCGAGAGCCCGGCATCACGCAGCATCTTTATGTAGCCGGTCATAACAGGCAGGCGCTTGCCGAAGCCGTTGTAGCAAATGAGCACCGTGTCCGGTCCCGGGCCCTTGAAATACCAGCTCTCGGCTTCCACGCCGTCGGATGTTTTGTATTTGCAGATTTCGGGATCTTCCAGTCCGAGGTTTTTGAATTCGTCCTTTGCCATCGGCCTGGCGAGCGCGTCAAAGATGCGCACACTGGGTGCGTCGGGGCCGCAGAGCACGCGTGAAAAATTGGAGAAGTCTTTTAAATCTTTGCGATTGTGGCCGCGGTACAGTGTCTCAATCAGAAAAGATGGATTTGTAGCCGGAGCAAAACACAAAATTAAAACGAGGGTACCCAGAAGTAAACATACAACCAGAAAAGTAGTCAGACGCAGTGCGTATGTCGCCGCGCTTGGTTTTTGCTTCTTTTTTTCTTCAGACACGCTGTTCCAGCCTCTCGCCACTGGAGCAGTCTACCCCAGGCGTTTATCAGATTCAACTTTCCAGGGGGTTAGTGGGCCGGGTAGCGCGAGTTTTCCATTTGTTGTCTCACGCGCTCGAAATCGTTGCGCACCTTGCGTTGCAGGTCGGTGAGCTCACCTGGTCTTCGACCTGCCGTGGCTGAGCTGGGGAAATTTGTTGTTCGGCTGGTTGGTCTGGTGCTGCTGGATGATGAGAATGGGCTTGAAAATGACGAAGGTGTGCTTTTCGCCAGGCCGTTCTCCGGGACAATTTCCAGGGAGCCGTCAAACTGGCTGAATTGTTTGGACTTGAAAAAGTCAGCGGTGCCCTGACCGCCAATTAGATACATGCGCCGTCCGGAGAGCATCATGCGCGATCTGAAAAAGAGATCCTGGTTGGTGAGACTGACTTTGGCCGGCAATTTACAGGTGACGTACATCGTCGGCATGGCGCCACCACTGACGGCACTGAGGCTGACATTGCTGCCGTGCATTTTGCTCACTATAGAAGCGGCAATTGTTTGCAGAAACGCGGCTTGTCTGGCGGGATCCGATATAACGCCAGGCAAAATTATGTAGGAGAGACATAGCTGTCCGGCAAAAGTGGGATAGGAGTAGTCGACCATGCGAATGTTGTTGACCGTTTCATACTTCACTTCCGGTTCACCCGGAAGTGACACCCTGAGCATACCTTCGGGGTAGAACATCCGTTTCATATTGCTGCCGCCGAAACTGATCGTCTGGTTTTTTCTTTGAGTCAATGATTTGACTTGTTCTATGCTGTAGCCCTGGGCGCTTAGTTTGGCTACCAGCCCTTGTTTGCCGCCTAAGTGCGCTGCACCTACCGCCACAAGAACGGTGCCGTGCTCCGGCAAATTTTTGCTCAGGACCTGCAACATTTCCTGGTTGCGCTTGTCGAGAAGCGCTTCTCTGGCTGTGTCCAGAGCGCTGTCCCTGGTCTCTCCGTCAAGACCGATGCTGTAGAGACTGTCGGCGTCGCCTTTCGACCAGAGTGATTCAATTTTCTCCATCTGGCCTTTGGCGTTGCGCACAGCGACGATGTCGCCGAGCAAAAGTTTTTCCTGGGTGTTCTTGTCGAAACTGCTGATCACTCCCAGCTGTGACTCGACAGTTTCCAGTGGAATTATTTTTTTTGATGTGGCGTGAGCTTCTTGCAAAAGGTGGCGGTCGATACCCAGATCGGCTTTGTATCCGGCTTTGCGCGTGTTGCTGCTGGTCAGCAGTTGGCCTACTACCCAGGGCTTGTATGGTTCGTACATGGACAGCGTTTCGCCCGACCAATCTACGTACTGATTGAGCGCGTCGCGGGCGGAGGCTGAGAGGTTTTTGCTGAGACAATCCGGTGGTGTATAGAGGCCGAGTTTCTTCAGGGCTTCGATCATTTTTTCCCGACTGAGTTGCAAAACGTCTGCTTCGACAAACAAGATTTTACTTTCGGTCAGTGCCTTTTCCATTTCCTCGGGCAGTGGGTAAAAGCCGCTGCGGGCCACGTGTATGGTGCCAAGCAAATAGATTGTTCGGGCGCCTTTTTTGCAGCACCAGAGGCAGATTGGTTTTCCCTCGGGGGTGGTGGCGGTAGCCACTTCGGAGGCCGGAACTGGTTTTGCCGGTTCGGCTGGGGGCGCAGCCTTCGCCTCCGGGGGAGGCGGTGTTGCGGCTGCATCTGTCGGCGGAGCTTGACCGCCGGTGTAATGAGTTGGTTGAACGCTGCTGTCCAGTACCTGCGCCAGGGCAGTACTTTGCAGGATTGACGCCAGGAGGGCAGCAACTGAAAGTGCTGAGAGCTTCGGTTTGCGTTTCATGCTGCGTTCCTGCCGCGGTCATAAACGGGTTCCCCTGTCCTACTACCCGTCGCCCGCAGCGCCGAAACCGCCTGGCTAAATCTTGCTGGCATAAAATGGGTCGCCATTGCTGGGTATAGTGGTCTGTAGGCCACGTTTAGAGGGGAGTTTGGACAGTGCGCGGAAAGGAAATTTTCGTTCTGGTAACCCTGCTTTTGCTGGCCGCGGTGAGCGCTGATAAGGCTTCCGGCGAGGACAAAGTTGTTGTCAGTCCGCTGCGGGGTAATGGCCTGCTCTGGCTCAGTTATGGTCCGGGCATCATCAATAGCTGCAAAGCTGTCGTCTACCGCGAGAATGGCTCGAATGAGATGCGGGTGAGCGAGGGCGAGCCCAGATTTGCCGCAATAAAAGAATGGCTCTCAACCAATATTGAGAGACGACTCAATCTTTCGCCGACAAAGCCCTGCGTCACCGAAGTGGAGGTGTCACGATCGATTACGCTCTATTCGGATCCCGATACTTCGTCCAGTCATTTACTTCTGCACATTCCGCTGACCAGCCAGATACTGGCGCCAAAATCGAAAAATGTCGCCTCTCGCACTGAAGAGAGACTGGGGCAGCTGCAGGCGCTCTTCAAAGGCAAAGTGGCCAGTACTGCCGATGAGCAGGACTGAGGTTGCGAATTTTACTCTTCGGTCTCGGCCTTGTGCTGCATCATTTCAGTCAGTGAATCAATGATCGCCTGATCTGTTTTGTGCTGCAGATCCAGCGCTTCCAGCAGTTCCTGGCGGGTCATAAGTCCCTTGGACAGAATGATTTCGCCCAGCGGCTCTTCCGATTGGGCCTGTTCCTTGATCAGATCTTCCAACTGCTGCAGGCTGATTTTGCCCAGCTTCAAAAGTACTTCACCGAGTTTTTCCGGACGAGTGAGGTGCTCCCATTTCTGGTCCTCACTCATGTTCTCGTTGTATTCGTTTTTTGATGGGTTGGTGTTTTCAGTGTCGCTCATTGTGGTTCTCTTGTTATGCCGGCTTCAATTTTTTATTGCGTTTGTCGCCTTTGAATTCTCGCCACCAGACAAGCAAGCAACTGGCGTTGAAGATTGATGAATAGGTTCCTGAGATGATGCCGATCAGCATTGCCAGCACGAAATCTTTGGTGGTGACGCCGCCGAACAGATAGAGTGAAAGCAAGGTGATGATTACAGTCAGCGATGTGTAGATGGAACGGGTCAGGGTCTGGTTGACGCTGTCGTTGGTGATGTCGCCGAAAGTACGCTTGTACTCTTCTTTTGTATCCGGGTTGATGACTTTGCTGCCTACATATTTTGCGTTTTCGCGGATACGGTCAAAGACGACGATTGTGTCGTGGACGCTGAAACCGATGACCGTCAGTACCGCCGAGATGAACAAACTGTCCACTTCGGTGCCGACCGTCAGGCCGAGGATGGCGAAGATGCCGACCAGCACCAGCACGTCGTGGAAGAGTGCGGCGATGGCGCAGAGAGCATAGTCAAATTTGAAACGATAGGAGATGTAGCCGACCATGCCGGCGAAGGTGACGAAGAGCGCCAGCAGGCCGTTCATCAGCAGTTCCGGTCCGATGGTGGCCGTCACTTTATCAACCGATATCGGTTTAAATGGTCCCAGTTGCTCGACCAGTTTGGAATCCACTTTTGCCTTTTGAGTTTCCTGGTCAATCGACTTGGTGCGCATGACGATTACTTCCTGGCCGCCCACCATGGCCTGTTGCACCTGTGAGCCTTCAAAGCCGCATTCGGCCAGGACTTTGTGCACTGCTTCCAGTGAAACCGGTTTTTCAAATTGATACTGCATGATCGAGCCGCCGGTAAAGTCGATACCGGGTTTGAGCGGCGAATGGAATTGAATCATGCACATGATTACGGCAATCAATCCGGGCACGGTGATGGCCAGAGATATGCCGAACCAGATCTTGCGATATTTGACGACATCTACGAGATCTTTCTTCATTTCACGGCCTCCTTGCTCGGTTGTTTTGGTTTTTTCTGGTCAAATTTGTAGCCGAACAGACCGAGTTCTTTCGGGATCAGGTGCAGCATTGTGCGGGTGGCGGCGATTGCCGTAAACATCGATACGCCCACACCGATTGCCAGTGTGAAAGCGAAACCTTTGACCAGGGTGGTGCCGAACAGCATCAGCACCGCGCAGGCGATGAGCGAGTTGGCGTTGGAGTCGAGGATTGATGAACGGGCTCTGACGAAGCCGTTTTCCACAGCTACCCAGAGGCCTTTGCCGCTCTTCAGTTCTTCTTTTGTGCGTTCAAAAATGAGGATGTTGGCGTCCACCGCCATACCGACCGAGAGAATGAACCCGGCAATACCGGCCAGTGTCAGAGTCACCGGGATGGTTTTGAAAATGGCCAGGGTGGCTATTGTGTAGAGGATCAAGGCAATGTCGGCAACGAGACCGGGCAGGCCGTAAACGACAACCATAAAGACCATAACGGCGGCAATACCGATGGCCCCGGCAAACATACTCTTCTTGATTGAGTCCTGGCCGAGGGTGGCTCCCACTGTGCGTTCTTCCAGGATTTGAATCGGTACCGGCAGGGCGCCGGCGTTGAGTTTGTCCGCCAGATCGCAGGCTTGAAACTGGGTGAAGGAGCCGGTGATCTGACCGTGGCCGCCTTCGATTGGTTCGTTGACGCGTACACCGGGGTAGCGCTCAATTGATAGTGGTTTGCCGTCGGGACCGCGTTCGGTGGGCACGCCGTCGAGGAAAATACCGATGTATTTGCCGACCATGCGTCTGGTCAGCGCGCCGAATTTTTTTGCGCCTTCCGGCTTGAATTCAAAATTTACTTCCCAGTTGTTGCTGGCGTTTGTCGGCGTGCCCTGGGCGTGTTTGAAGTCGGCACCGGTGATGCCTGTGTCTTTCCAGTAGGGCAGGCCTTCGGAGCTGAAAGCCATTTCTTTGAATTCGAGCAGGGCTGTCGTACCGATTCTGTCTTTGGCTTGCTGGGGATCTTTGATACCGGGCAGCTCGACGATAAGTCTGTCTTTGCCGGCTCTTTGAACGATAGTTTCGGACACACCCAGGCTGTTGACCCGGTTGTCGATGACGTTTTCCACGCCCTTCATTACTTCGGGGGTGATTTCAGGCACCTGGGGTGGTGCCGGCACGGCTTTGAGCAAAAGTTGACTGCCGCCGCGCAAATCGAGGCCGAGCTTGAGATTGGTAAATACGGTGTAGCCGCGCACGTGGGCCAGCACCTGGATATTGTTGGCCAGGGAGGCCATTTCAAATTCGTTTTTGACGACTTCGTCTTTCTCGCGCGGATTCATCTTGTCCCAGCCGCGCTGTTTTTTGACTCGTTCCATCACTTCGGTTTGCAGCGCATCGCCGGTCAATGTGGAAAGGTGCTTCCACTCTTCGACCGTGGCGTTGGGCACAACCTGTACGAGATTGACCAGGGACCAGACGAGCACTGCGATAACGGCAAACGGCTTCCAGTCTTTAAAAAAGTTCGACCGACCAGCTCTCGATGAGCTTGTGGACTGCCCAAATGTAATCATTAATGTGTTTCAGCCTTGACAATAAGACGCCTTCTGACAGCTTCAGATTTTAACGCATCCATTGAATGCCAGTCTGGCGCCTTGTCTAATGTTGTCGGATCCGGTTGCTCAAAACCTAGGCGGTAATGACAACGTCTCCGCCTTTTTGCACGGCCTGTTCCAGTGCCTGCACCGTTCTTGACAAAAGCTCGTCATGCTCGCGGGCATGGGTCGGAAATGCCGCCAGGCCTACCGAAGTGGTGACTTTGAGATTGTGCCAGTTGTGGGTGATGCCGTGATTGGCTACCCGACTGCGGATGCGCTCGGCCACGATGGCCGCGCCGGAGGCATTGGTCTCTGGCAATATGATGGCAAACTCATCGGAGCTAAATCTCGATGGGATGTCAACGTCGCGGATGGCTCCTTTGAGCACGCCGCCGATAACTTTCAAAACAGCGTCGGAGGTCAGCGCACCGTAGGACCGGGTGATGTCTCTAAAGCCATCAACCGAAACCATGCAAAGAGAAACCGGTCTCTTATAGCGCTTGGCGCGCTTGAGCTCGTCCTTCATTTCTTTTAAAAACGTGCGCGAATTATAGAGCTCGGTCAGGGTGTCGAGCAGGGCGAGTTTTTCGATGTCTTCGCCGTTGGCCGCCGAGAGCGCCTGGGTGGTCAGAAGCGAGCGCTGCTCGAGTTCTTTCACCCGCTCAATCACCTGGTTGTCCATAAAAGCGCGGGCACCGGCTATCTTAGCGCGTTGCGGATTATCAAGCACACGGCAAAACATGCATGTGCGACCGCTGCAAATATGGTCCGTACGTCCTGTCATATTGGTTTTAGACCCTAATCCCTTAAATTCTTATACCTGGCCCAGTATAGTTTAATCGCCCATAAACAACTAGATAGCTGTCGAGGGCCATTAACCCTACTCTAAACCAGGCGCCCGTCGCTGACAACAGCTTTCCCATCGATTAGCAATAAGCGGCAACCGGCGGTCTCCTCAAATAGCGCCGCGGCCGGGTCTTCTCCCTCAGCCACCGGGCGCTTCAGGTCAAAGGCGGCTATGTCGGCGGCTTTGCCAATCTCCAGGCTGCCGGTGGTCGATTGCAGGCCGACGGCTCGGGCGCCGTCGATGGTGAGCATGCGCAGGATGGTCTGGTAGTCGGGCACTTGTCCGATATCGGTTGAAGAATTTGCCAGAAGTTGCCGACGCAGATAGAGGCCCTCCTCAAGCAGGTTGAGGCTGGGGGAAGAGGCTTTGCTGTCGGTACCCAGTCCAACCGTCAGACCGGCCTGCAAAAATGGCGCCGGCGTCGGCAGACCATTTTTGAGAATGACATTGCTGCGCGGGCAGAGGGCAACTTTGACCTTGTGGCTGGCAAGTAAACCGATATCGGTTTGACTTGTTTTCAGGCAGTGGGCGGCGATGGTTCCCTCGTCAAGAAGGCAGTGTCTGGCCAAATGCTCGGTCGGACTCAGGCTGGCACCGCGCCAGGGAAGGGTTTGCAGAAAAACCGCCTGGTCGATATCGGGGTGGGGCGGCATCACCTTTAATAGATATCGCTCAAGGCGGAGGTCGACATCTCTGATCCAGTTTGCTTCATTGTCCGACTCGGCCAGATGACAAGTCAGAGGCAGATTGCGCTCCCTGGCCCACTGCCCGGCTTTGAGCCAGAGGGCTGGAGACACCGTATAAGGAGCGTGCGGTGCAACGGTCAGGCGGATGCGCCCGGCGGCCAGGGCTTCGGTCAGTGCACTACCGGCGGTGCCAATCAGTTTTGCCAGGCGCTCCTGCCACATATCAAAGAGAAGGGCCGCTTTGTCCTGGTCCAGGCCAAAGAGCTCAAGTCCAACCAGACCTTTGATGCCTGTTGTGGCCAGGCCAGTGGCAGCCGCGCCCATGAAAGTACTGTCCACGACAAAACTCGTGCCCGCCAGTGCCGCTTCCTGCGCACCTGCCAGGGCTGACTGGATAAGGATTTCGGGGGTGCCGAGCTGGGAGCGACTTTGCGCTACCAGACCTTCTAACCAGTCAAACATGGTTTCGCCGGTGAAGTCGGTGAGATGGGCCAGGTTGCTGTAATCCAGGTGGGTGTGGAGGTTGAAAAGACCGGGGGTTATGACCGAATTTGGCAGTTTCAGGTGGTAAGACAGAGCGTTATCGGTTGTTTTTTCGACAACATCAACGTCCTCAGCCTTCAAAACCGCTTCGATTTGGCCAGTGGCGCGGTCGATAATCAGCCCGCCGCCCTTTATCGCCGCACCGGTGACAGGCAGTACCCAGGCGGCTGTAAGTAGAAAACGCGGCGATGTACTATAATTCATGCTCTCGACCCGAGGCAGGCAGATGGCTTGGGTGCATTGGTTGATTGCGGCCGGCTCACTGTCAGCGCGCGATTTTCTTATTGTCAGCTCCGATTATAGATAATTTAGTCCCATGAAAATCAACGTAGATGATTTGCAAGAGCTCCCCAGCCACAGGCTGAGTCTGGAGTTCAACGAGGAGCTCGATGTCACCGATGCCGTCAAACCGGTCGTTGGTGAGCTGGTTGTAACCTTCGGTGCCACCGGTATGCGACTCGTCGGCAATGTTAAAACGCTTCTAAAGCTTAGTTGTCAGGCCTGCCTGCGGCCATATTTTCAACCCCTGAGCGTGGACGTGGAAGAGCTCTTTGTGCCCACGGGCTCAATGGAAGCTGAGTTTGAAAAAGGCGCGCCAAGAGATCGTGAATTGCACGGCGACGACTTTTATGAAGAATTACCTGCGGATGGGATTGTTGACATCAGCGACGTTGTGTATCAAGCTGTAACGTTAGCTTCACCAGTTTTTAGTCGCTGCGGTGAGGAGTGTCCCGGACCTCCGAAACCCGAAGCTTCAGGCACTGGCGGTCTTTCCGGCGGCAACTCCGCTTCCGGGAAGGACGAGAGGCCAATTGATCCCAGATGGAAGAACCTAAAGAGTCTCTTTCCTAATGAAGAGTAAGACTCTTCCTGGTAGATAATATTAAATTCCGGAACGTGGAGGTTCTAAACAGCGATGGCTCAGCCAAAGAAAAAGACATCACATCAAAAGCAGCACCAGCGCAGAGCCCACTGGAAAGCTTCTGACCTGACTCTTGATACTTGCAGCAATTGTGGCGCTGCCACCAGACGTCACACCGCTTGCCCTACATGCCATTTTTATCGTGGCAGACTGGCCAGCCGTAAAGAAGCGAACCTTTCTACATAGGTTTTGCAAGTAGCACTAGGTCGCATTAGGTCTCGGTTTTCACAAGGCGTGAGTTTACTTACTTTGCCAACTGGTCAAATCTGGAGTATGGCATGATTCGAATTGCCATTGACGCGATGGGCGGAGATTTCGCACCTCGCGAGGTAGTACATGGCGCCGTTCTGGCGGCGCGTGAGTACGGTGTTTCAGTGCAGCTGGTCGGCATTCCAGAGCAAGTGCAAAACGAGCTCAAGCGCCACGAGATTCAAGGTCTGAGCATTTCCATCATCCCCGCCTCCGAAGTAGTGGCCATGGATGAAAAGCCCAGCAAGGCCGTGCTGCGTAAAAAGGATAGTTCGATTGTGCGGGCCATGCAGCAAGTAGCTGATGGGCTCGCCGACGGCGTTGTTGCCTGTGGATCGACTGGAGCGGCCGCGGTTGCGGCTCAGTTCATCATCGGTCGCATCCCTAACGTCATGCGCTGCGCCATTGCCTGCGAGATGCCGACTATTCATCCCAAGCGCTGCATCGTCGTCGATGCCGGCGCCAATGTCGACTGCGATGCTCAGATGCTTTATCAGTTCGGCATTATGGGTTCGATTCTTTATTCCGGCATCCATAACATCAAGCGCCCGCGTGTGGGCGTGCTCAATATTGGTGCGGAAGAGACCAAGGGCAATCAACTGGTGCAGGACGCTTATCGTCTGCTCAAAGAAACAGATTTAAATTTCCTCGGCTTTGTCGAAGGACGCGATTTCCCCATGGGTAAAGTCGACGTCGTCGTCACCGACGGTTTTACCGGCAATGTCTCGCTCAAAACGGCCGAAGGCATCGCCAAGATGGTCAATCATATGTTGCGTCAGGAGCTGCTCAGCTCCATGCGCGGCAAGGTGGGAGCCATGGTTGCCAAACCGGCATTCAAGGCGCTGAAAGCGCGCGTCGACCCAGATGAATTTGGTGGCGCACTCCTGGTCGGTCTCAAGGGCGTATGTGTCATTGCCCATGGTGGCTCCAAGCATACGGCCGTTAAGAACGCCATAAGAGTGGCGGTCGATATGGTCAAAGCCGATGTCGTCAAAAATATCGAAGCTTCTTTTTTTTTGACGCCAAAGGAAAAGGCCGAAAAGTCAGTAGCTAAAACATAGAAGAGAGAAAAATGGGCAAACTTGCTTTTGTTTTCCCCGGTCAGGGCTCGCAGAGCGTAGGCATGGGGCAGGATCTGGCCAATAATTTTGCGGCCGCCCGAGAGACTTTTGAAAAAATCGACCAGGTGGCCGTCGGTCGCTCCGGGGCGAATGTCCTGAGCACCCTCTGTTTCCAGGGGCCGGAAGAAGAGCTCAAGCGCACCGTCAATACCCAGCCCACAATCATGGCTGTTTCACTGGCTGCCCATGCCGCTCTTGCCGCTGAGCTCAAGGGCTCGATGCCGGCGCCCGATTTTGTCGCCGGTCACAGTCTTGGTGAAATCACAGCACTGTCCGTCGCTTCGGTTTTGAGCGTCGCCGACGCCGTCAAATTGGTGGAGAAGCGGGCCTCGCTTATGGAAAGTTGCCCCAGGGGTGCGATGGCCGCTGTGCTGAAAATGCAGCCCCAGGCTCTGAGCGATCTCTGCGCTGAAGTGGAAGAGACGCTCAAAAAGGAAGGCGCGCAGGGGACTGAGTCATGCGTTCTGATCGCCAACTACAACACCAACGAACAACTCGTCATCTCCGGCAATCCCAATGCCATCACCCGGGCCTGCGCCCTGGTTAAGGAACGCGGCGGCAAGGCTATTCCTCTGCCGGTCGGCGGCGCTTTTCATTCGCCTTTGATGTCCGGGGCGGCGGCGGAATTTGCCCAGGTCCTGGCCGGAGTCAATTTTGCCGACGCCGCCTGTGAGGTGGTGCAAAATTTTGATGCCCGGGGCGGCAAGCAGGCTGCGGAACTCAAGGCCAAACTGGCTAAGCAGATGGAAAGTCCGGTGCGCTGGACCGCTACGGTCGAGTACATGGTGGCCGCCGGTGTCGATACCATTGTTGAAATCGGACCGGGCAAAGTGCTCACCGGTCTCGTCAAAAAGATAAATGACGGCGTGCGTGTCTTCAACGTTTTCGACAGCGAATCATTGAAGGCGACGGCCCAGGCTATTTCGACTGTGTCAGTGCCTTAGATTTTGAAGCTTCGGCCACCGGGCTGACCAGCTCTTCTTCGCTGATGCGGCGCATGATGATCTCGCGCTTGGCCAGCTCCTGGAAAAATGGCTGCGGATCGACCGCCACTTCCGGTGGTAGCACTCCCGCTCTGGTGATCTGGCCGGACAAAATCATCTGTGCCACTATGGATGGTGGTACGCCCGTATCCAGGGCGCCGCAGCTGAGCTGCCAGCGTTTGTGGCTGTAAACTGTTGTTTCCAGCCGCACCAGTGTTTTGCGACCGCCTTTGGTGCCGGCTACATCGACACGGACAACTTCGCAGTCGTCGGGTTCGACTTCCGGCGCGGGAAATTTTGCCAGCATCGCCGCCAGCATTTTACGCGGGCTCACCGCACCATCTGCGGTGCTGACTTTTTCTTTGTCGCCAAATCCCAGGGACATCAAAAACTTGAGCTTCTCGTGAAATTCCATGGGCAGACCCAGTCTGAAGGTGGTGCGCTTCACCCCTTTAGCCGCATAGGTCATGGGCAGGGTCAGTACTTCGGAGTGCAAAGTGTAAATCGCTTCCTGCTCGCCGACCGGCTGCGGGAAATCCACTTTCACCGCGCCCGACAGCGGAGCCACGCTCTTATAGTCATCGCCTTCGAAAACCATCGGGCTGAGTGTGTACTCGTCGATCAATGTTTCGATCGAGTAAGGCGTGGGGAAGGGATGGTCAAAAACAGTGTTGTCGATCGAACCGACATAGATATCGATGGAATCGACTTTCTCCAGCTCTTTCTGGCCTTCGGCGGCCATAATGTTGGTCATGCCCGGGGCGGCACCCATGCCCAGGACTGCGGTCAGGCCTGCGTCTTTGAAGCGCTGGTCGAGTTTCAGCTGTTCCTTGCTGACGTGGAAAAGCCCGCCCAGGTCGATGTAGTGACAGCCGGCAGTGAGGCAGGCCTCCATCACGTTGACGTTGTGATAGTAGGGGGTGGAATTTATCACCAGGTCGATCTTGGCATCGGTCATGGAGCGAACCATTACCTCCTGCCTGGTGATGTCGGTGAAGACCCCCGAGACTTTCGCGTCTTTGTTGGACTTGCCAAGGCTTTCGGCCATTTGTTTGGCCCGGGCTTCGTCGAAGTCGGCAATGACTACCGCCAGATTGCTGCCCGACTCAAGCAAGTCGCGGACAATAACCTGGCCCATGGCGCCTGCGCCACCGATAACAAGTATATTTTTCATGGGGGCATTTTAGCAGACGGATGCCTGAAAACTGCCTAGTAACCCTTGTAAGCCGCGGCCGAGCCGGTAGAACCATAGCTGCTGGTGGTCGAGCCCGCATTGGAGCCGGCGGCCGAACCGCTGCCGCTGCTCTGGTTATGAGCGCCCATTATCGGTATCTGGGTGGCCTGTTTGCCGGTCGGATTGCTGCTGTTGCGCGCATACTGTTGGCCGTAGGTGGCTACCTGATTGGGATTGGACTGCTGTTGCTGGTAATAGTATCTCTGGTTGCGATATTGAGTGTTTTGCCGGGGCTGTTGCTGGTAGCTGAAGTTGGGATTGAGGTCGGAGCGCATGTAATCGCCGGGCATGCCGACTGTCGAACCCATGCGTGCCACCGGTAGATTGCTGTTGCCCGAGACGCCGGGGGTAATGCCGGCCGTGCTGGAGCCGCTTTGCAGCCCGCCGTAGGTGCACAGTCCGGCGCCGGCCTGGGCCGAGCGGCTGAGCGTGCCGCCGGTGATGTAGGAGGAGGAGGGATTGGGCAGGCCGCCTGCTCCCTGGACCACCCGGGCGTTGCCGGAGCGATAGTTGTAACTCTGACTGTGCGCCGCTTGTGCGGTGAGACCGACGCAAAGAGCGGCGAGAAGAGTGATTTTTAGAAAAGAGTGAGCCACGTGAGCACACCTCGGTAGTAAGTTGGGGCGGAAGACAAAGACGAGTGGTAAGGGGTTCTGAAGGCAGCTTATTCTTATTAAACACCCCGGGCAAGTTGCTGCACAACAAGAAAAGGGCCTAAAGCCCACAATTTAGATAGATGTGCATAACTTTCACGTGTTTGACGACAGACGGGTGTGCTTTTTCCCCGGCTTGCTCTCTGGCTTTCGCCTTTGCCTCAGTCGCTGAAGCGGAAGCGCACCAGCGCCATGATCGCCCAGATGCCGTCTTTCCAGGTGATTTTTTTGCCTTCCGAATAGTCGCGGCCGTAATAGGATATCGGCAGCTCATAGAGTCTGACGCCCTGTTTCAGTACTTTGGCCGTGATCTCGGGCTCAAAATCAAAGCGGTCCGACTTGATCACTACCTTTTTGAAAATCTCCGCCCGGAAGACCTTGTAGCAGGTTTCCATGTCGGTCAGGGTGGCGTTGTAGAGCAGGTTTGTGGCCATGCTGAGAAATTTATTGCCGAGTAAGTGCCAGATCTTGAAAGCTCTTGTCACCTTTCCGCCACAGAGACGCGAGCCGTAAACGACGTCGGCGCGGTTTTGCAGAATCGGTCGGAGCAACTCCGGGTATTCCTTGGGATCGTATTCCAGATCGGCGTCCTGGATCAAAATGATGTCGCCGGTGGCATGACCCTGGGCCGTGCGCAGTGCCGCTCCCTTGCCCTGATTTTTCTCGTGATAGTAAATCTTGAGCTGTACGTCCGGACCGTAGCGGTCGGGGGTGAGGCCCGCCATTATTTCTCTGGTCTTATCAACCGAGCCGTCATCGACGATGACAAGTTCTTTCGTCAGGCCCTGGGTGTCTGCCTGGGCAACCATATCGAGGACTTCGACCAGAGTTTTCTCTTCGTTATATACAGGTATGAGAATCGATATTGTTTTCACGGGCTGATTTCTTTGTCTCCGGGGGTCTTATTGCGAAGGGCTCGATTATCGAGCTCATGCAGGAAGGATAAGCGCTCGCTTGTGGGCCTGGTTTTCCAGCGTGTCGTCCAGAGCCGTCAGGGTGACGTCGGCGTAGCGTCTCTTGAGAGCCTGGGTAAGCAGGCGATCGGCGAAGAGTGGATTCTTCGGTAAAAGCGAGCCGTGGAGATAGGTACCATATATGGTGCCGACCGCGGCGCCTTCGCTTTTGTCTTCTCCATTGTTGCCGTTGCCGACCACAACTGTTCCCAGAGGTGGGACACCTTTACCGAGGTAGGTCTTGCCGCTGTGATTTTCAAAGCCTACCAGGGTTGACCCATCGGCGGCCTTGATTGTGACATTGCCTATCATGCGGCGGTTGCCGGCGACGGTGTAGGCGTCTATCAGAGAGATGCCTTTAAGCTCCGGCCCTTCGTGCGGTTTGTAGTAATGGCCCAGTAGCTGATAGCCACCACAAACCGAAAGAATCACCGCACCATTATCAGTCGCGCTCTTGAGATCGTCTGCTCGTTTGAGCAAATCTTCGGCAATCACTATTTGTTGTTTGTCCTGGCCGCCGCCGACAAAGTAAAGGTCGTAATAATCGGGATCGGTTTTTTGATTTAGATCGATTGCGTCTACCTTGACTTCTATCCCGCGCCAGCTGGCCCTCTGCGACAGGGCGATGATATTGCCCCTGTCTCCATATATGTTGAGGAAGTGCGCGTATAGATGGGCGATTCTGAGTTGCATGAGCGGCATCTACCCGAGGCGGAGCGAGAGTAAAGTTATCGGCAACTGCACTACATATGGTGCAGTTGCTTAATTATAGGAACCTTTTGTCTTTCATTCAGTCTGATAAAAATAGTGGCGGAAAGTATCCACGAATTCTTGACGAGTGGTTGCCATGAAGCCAGTCTGCGCGAGGCTTCTGGGTACTTCGAGAAGATATATTTTTGGTCCCATTGTGTTAAATATTAACGTTATTTAAGAATGCTGCTTTTCCCGCCACCGCCTGCATCTCACACATGTTAGGTTAGTGCATCATTTTTTCTAGGTTTTACTACTACTACCGCCTGGAATATTTAAGTTATGATGGCGAACGTTAGATTCAGGTCATTGGCTGAAGGAGTGATTACTATATGAAAAAGGGGTTTGCGACCTTGCTTACCGCAGCAGTTGCTGTAAGTGCGAGCACCTTGATCAACGCAAATATTGCAAATGCTCAAGGAGCTACTAATGTCAGTGAGCTGACAGATGTAGTTGGTAACGAGTGGGCGTATAACGCTCTCAAGGAATTGGTGAATAACGACTGTCACGTGCTTGTTGGTTATCCTGACAGAACGTATCGTGGACAAAAATCCACAACACGTTTTGAATTGGCAGCCGCGCTCTATAAATATGAGCAATGCATTCAGCAGCGTCTCGCTTTGAAGGCTGATAAAGCCGACCTTGAGAAGTTCGCCGCTCTATTGGAAGAGTTTCGTGGCGAGTTAAACCAACTGAAGGCACGCGTCGACAGTTTGGAAGCTCGTATGAAAGCTGTTGAGGAAAAGAATGCTGAGCAAGATATGCGCTTGGCATACGCCGAAAGACAGAAGGGATTCATTTGGGAGCGCTTAGTCAAAGGCACATTTATTGATGTCCGCGACATAGGTGTAGGTGTTGGACGTGGCGCAAGAGCCATTTACGAATACCTGTTCTAGAGACAAAACCTCCCAGCGCGGGCTTGACCTAATCTGATCTACGCGAAACTCCCGACGGCCGAAAGGTCGGCGGGAGTTCTCGTTTTCTCAAGGAATCAAAGAGGTACCGTGGCTTCACTATACGCAGACGAATTGTCCTTTGCCCTTTCCCTTTGTAGGGAAGTGGCATCGAGATCTCTCGACTACTTCACTAAAGGCGTTGACGTTGTAACCAAGGACGATGGCAGTCCCGTTACAAAGGCCGATAAGGAAGTGGAAGCGATTATTCGAGAGGCAATTGCCAAGCGCTTCCCCGAAGATAGTATCCTCGGGGAAGAAGAAGGCGTCACGGCCGGTTCCACATCTCCCGGAGCGGATAAGAGCGAGCGTAAATGGATTGTCGATCCTATAGATGGGACTTATAACTACGCGCGCGGCATAGCGATCTGGTCAACGCTTCTGGCCCTGGAGGTGCAATCACAGGTGGTGCTGGGCATAGTCTCGGCGCCGGCCATGGGAGAGCTCTTTTATGCGACATCCGGCGGCGGTGCGTATAAAAACGACAAACAGGTCCATGTTTCGCAGACCGACAAGCTCGAGCATGCTCTTTTCAATTTCGGCGGCCCCAATCGCATCGAAGCAGCCGGGCTCTGGCCCAATATGCAGGATGTAGTCAGGCGGACCGAAAGGCAGAGGGGTTTTGGCGATTTTCTGGGATTTTCTCTCGTTTTTGAGGGCAAGGCCGAAGCTATGCTTGAAGTCGGGGTCAAGCCCTGGGACCTTGCGCCCATGAAGATCCTGGTGGAAGAAGCCGGTGGTTGCTTCAGCGATCTTTCCGGCGGGGAATCAATTTATACAGGCTCTTGTCTGGTTACAAACCGGCATCTAATGCCAGAATTCAAGAGAATATTCGTAAAATAGAGCGCAGGAGACAGGGGAGTATCGGTGGAGAAGTCCGAGTGGACTCAATCGATGAGAGTGCGAACGGCTGTGGTTATGACCCTGGCCGGGATATTGCCCATCATTATTTGCCATATCATCGTCTTCACATCCAGCGGTCAGACCCTCGATGATCTGTTTCACTGGATTCCTCTCTACATTCCGCTTCTGATTGTTCTCTTGCTTATCTACTGGTGGCTGGCCGACTTCATTTTGCGGCCCGTGACACAGCTCCTGTCCGCCACGACCAAATTGATGACGATGGACATCAGACAGCGTCTGGAAGTAGGGGCGCATGAGCCGATTGAGACCCGCGAACTGCGTAAGTCATTCAATAAGCTGCTCAATAATCTGGAAGAGTCTCTCAACATTCAGTGTCAATTTGTCGCCGATGCCTCGCACGAACTGCGCACTCCTCTGACATCCATTCAGGGCTATACAAAATTATTGCTGCGGCGCGGTTCAAATATTGACGCCAATCTGCTCGGCGAAGCGCTGCAAACTATTTCAGATGAGTCCGGACGCCTTATCCGTCTGGTTTCCGACCTTTTGCAATTGGCCAGAGCCGACGCCGGCCAGGCCATTATTTCGCAGCTGGAAGTAGTAGATCTGCGTGACGTATTGATGAGCGTGGAAGACACAGTAATGGTCATAGCTCCCGAGCAGATCGAAGTGAAGTTTATCGTGCCTCAGACTTCAATGTATGTGAATGCTGATGCCGACAGGCTGAAACAAGTTTTTCTCAACTTGACCAACAACGCCATCAAGGCCACGCAGGCCGGCGGCAAGGTGACTGTCACCCTGAGAGCCACCAGCGGTCAGGCCATTATTCGCGTCATTGATACCGGTATTGGTATCGCTCCCGCGGACCAGCAACGTATATTTGATCGCTTCTACCGAGTTGAGCGTTCGCGCACGAGATCAAGACTTTACGGCGGCGGTACGGGGCTTGGCCTGGCCATCGCTCTGACCATCATCAAAGCGCATGGCGGCACAATTGAACTGGAAAGCGAGCTCAATAAAGGCTCGACATTTACGGTGAAATTGCCCATTACCGATGCACCGGGCAAGGCCCAGGTGGCAGGCCATGGTGCCCCGCCATCGCCCGGATCCGGATCACCGAGTTCTACAGGTAATCATCCGACAATATCTTGAAGGTGCGTTTTGTTGATACGGATTTTGTCTTTGAGTTTGGCACTTCAGGCGATATCCCAAGCAACGGTGGTGGCGGCAGAGCCTGCGCACAGTTATAAAACTGCGACGGCTTCCCATGTTTCCGGCTCTGAGTTGGACGAATGGGGATTGCCGACTAAGCGGCTTGAAAATTTATTGCGTGATAAAAAAATACGTCAGGCTCGTTTGATCCTGGCGCGCACGCCGAGACTTAAAGGTGATGAAGACGCGCGCACCATGTGGGATGCCGCCTGCCTTTCGGTTGAATGCAAATATGATGAGTCTGTGGAGACATTCGGCAAAGTACGGCACCTGGAAAATGACGGTGGGTACGTACTGTATTTAGCGGCCATGGCTTACACGCAAATGCAGCAATTTTCCCGCGCTCGCGAACTCTCTACTGTTGCCATCGAGCGCTATAAAAATACCGCCTGCTATGAGATCAGGGCCACTTGCTATAACGACGAAAAGCGCTATGTCGAGGCCGCAGCTGATTACGAAAAAGCAGCGCTCTATTCACGAAGTCATGCCAGCGATTTTTATTGTGAAGCGGCTCAGGCTCTGCTAAAGGCAGACCAGGCCGAGCGGGCTTTGCTGCTTGTCGACAAGGCGTCAGCGCTCCAGAATGCATCTTTGATCGGCTCTCTGCGACTGACAAAAGGCCGCTGCCTGGAGAAGCTTGGACGCTGGTCGGAAGCCGTTTCCGAATTGAATAAAGCAATTGAAAGCAGTAAATCCAGATCAAACGAGGAAGTGAATACTTCCAGATTCTGGCTCGTCAGCTGCTTGCGCGAACGCGCCGCCTGCTACGACAAGCTGGGCCTGAAGGCTGAAGCTGCAGCCGATCGAACTACCCTGGCCAATATGTCCAGGGGGCTGGTCAACGATCTTTTGGGCAAGTAGTAAGCAAAAAAAAGCGACTGCCGAGACAGTCGCTTTTTCATGAGCTTTTTTTTTGCTTCGCTGATTATTTAGCGGGAGCGGCAGCTGCTTCCTTAGCTTCCTTAGGTGTAGGAGCTGCTTTCGGAGCAACCACTTTGACGATGATTTCATCATGCGGATTGAGAATTTTGACATCGCCCTGCAGTTTGATCTGACCGAAGTGGATCGAATCTTCAACGTTGACGAGGAGACCGAGGTCGACTTCAACGTACTCAGGGATGGAACCGGGCAAGCACTCGAGCTCGGCTTCCTGGAAGTTTTCTACGAGCACGGCGCCCAGTTTGATGGCAGGCGATTCGCCAACCAACTTGAGGGGCACTGTCACTGTCAACTTGCGGTCGAGGGCTACTTTGTAGAGCTCAACGTTGTAGATGAAGTCTTTGGTTGAATGTCTCTGGATACCGCGGATGATGGCGTTGACCTTTTTGCCTTCATAGTCAAGCTCGATCATGTGCGAGTGAGCGCCGGCGGGAAGGCGGCTGAACTCACGGGCGTTGATCTGAATGTTTTCGGATTCGATAGCGCGTCCGTACAGAGTTGCGGGCAAGAAGCCCTCGCGACGCAGTAGGTTGGGTTTCTTAGCCTCACGCTTCGAGACCGCTAATTTAAATTTCTCCATCGCCCGTTCTTTCCTTCTTGCTCGCTTGCAAACAAATTTTGATTTTGAACTCTACCGTAAACGCCAAACTCTAATTGAATTGGGTGGAAATATCTCTGGGGTGCAAGGATTTGAACCTCGGAATGGCTGGACCAAAACCAGCTGCCTTACCACTTGGCGACACCCCAATGGAAGATACCCGCCCCTTTTCGTTGAGCCAGGGCAGCAGTGGGCATTCTATTGAACAATATACCTTTGTGTCAATCTGGATTGACCTTCTATGCCTCAATGTTAATATCTGAGGCCATTTTTAGAGAGCTTTAACGCTCCCTGCCTGGTCCATCAGTGCCTGGGCGAAGCTCAAGGAGGCCGCACCGTCGGCATTCCCCGAAGCCATTGCCGCCAGTGACCTTAGGCGCATTTCATTATCCAGACTTTTTACACTTACAACCGTCGAGTCTTTCTTGTGCTCTTTGCTGACTTCCAGATAGTTGTCGGCCACCGAGGCTACGATTGGCTGGTGGGTAATGCAGAGTATTTGATAGCTGCGCGAAAGCACCGCCAGTTTGTCGCGTACGGCATTCAGTACACGTCCCGACAGACCGGTGTCGATTTCGTCAAAGATGACCGTGGCCACTTCGTCGGCCGAGGCAAAGATGCTCTTAATGGCCAGCATGATGCGTGACAATTCGCCGCCGGAGGCGATTTTGCCCAGGGGCATGGGCGGCTGACCGGGGTTGGGGGCAATCAGGAAGTCTATTTTGTCCAGGCCGGTTGGGCCCGCTTCTTCCAGGGCGACAAAAGAAATTTCGAAGCGACACTTTTCCATGCCCAGGTCGACAAGTTCTTTTTCCACCTGGGCCGAGAGATTCTTCGCCAGCTTTTTGCGACGAGTGGAAAGGTCGAGGGATTTTTCGCTCAGTTGCGCACTGAGCTGATCAAGTTCCTTGACCAATTTTTCGCTCTCTACAAGAGCGTTTTCCAGAGTGTCTACTTCGGCCGTCAGTGCTACTTGTTTGTCCATAGCCTGAGCTAGAGTGGGACCGTATTTGCGCTTGATTGTGGCCAGCTGGGCGGCTCTGTTTTCCAGCTCGACCAGTGTCTCCGGGTCGGTGTCGAGGGAGGCGGCATAACGACGCAGGTCGGTGCTTGCTTCTTCAATGCCGGCCAGGCCGGTGAGCAAGCACTCATGCACCGGGGCCAGGTTGTGGTCCACGCGCATTGCTTTTTCTACTTCGCTCAGTGCTTTTTGCACCAGATCGATAGCGCAGAGACTTTCATGACTGTCGCCGCCGGCGAGCATTTCCTGTGCCGCCACTGCCTGTGATTTGAGGTCGAGCGCATTGTCGAGGACGCTTATCTGATTGGCCAGCTCTTCGTCTTCACCGGCATCCTGCAGATTGGCTTCAATCAAATCTTTGAGTTGGAAGTGGGCAAAATCCAATTTGCGCAGACGTTCTTCTTCCGAGATTGAGAGCGCTGCAATCTGGTCGGCCAGTTCTTTTTTGCGTAGATAGAGATTTTTGACGCTGTCGCAAAGTCGGCTGTGCGCCTCGCCTCCGAGGGCATCGAGCATAGTCAACTGCGACTGCGAAGACATGAGTGTGCGCGCTTCGTGCTGCGCGTGCACCGTGATCAAAAGTGCCCGCAATTCACCCAGAAGATTCTGACTGATCAGAGTGCCGTTGACCCGGGTTTTGGATCCGCTTTTGCTGATTTCGCGTGCGATGACGATTTCGCCTTCGCCTTCTTCCAGCAATTCCTCGCGACTGAGCCAGGAGGTCACCCGGGGATTGAGGGCAAAAGTGGCTTCTATACTGGCTTTATCAGCGCCCGGTCGAATGATGGCCGGGGCTACCTTGCCGCCCAGTACAGCGTTGAGGGCGTCCATCAAAATCGATTTGCCCGCTCCGGTTTCGCCGGTGAGCACATTTAATCCGGCTGTCCAGTCGACGTGTGCCTTCTCGATCAGGGCGAAATCTCTAATGGTTATACTTTTAAGCATGCACCGTATATGGGGTCGAGCTACTACCTGCCAAAATAGACTTGCAGAACCTCATCATAGCCCCGGTGGATCCATGAGTAAAGCCCCCCAACTGTGTTTTAACCAGAGGGGGGCTTTGAGTTTTGCTTATAAGCGGATATTCGCTTTATTGAACTGGAGAAACTAGACCGCTGCCGGTGTCGCTTCCGTTGTTCTGTTGAGCGAGCTGATGCTTATCTGTGCCGCTACTTGTTTGGCGATATTGATGAAGGCCTGCGATACCAGACAATCAGGATCTTTAGCGACAATAGGTTCGCCGTTGTCGCCGCCGATTCTCACTTCCGGATCGAGGGGCACTTCGCCGAGGAAGGGCACCTGGCTCTCTTCAGCCAGACGTTTGCCGCCGCCGCGACCAAAGATTTCAAACTGTTCGCTTGAACCTTTGGGCTGGAAGTAGCTCATGTTTTCAACGAAGCCCAGGATCGGCACGTTCATTTGTTTGAACATTGAGAGGCCCTTGCGGCCATCAAGCAACGCCACATCCTGAGGGGTTGTGACGATCACGCCGCCGGCCAGATCAGTGGCCTGCACCATGCTCAGTTGCGCGTCGCCGGTGCCCGGGGGCATGTCGACGATGAGATAGTCCAGTTCGCCCCATTCGACATCGCGCAAAAATTGACGAATCGCTTTATCGAGCATCGGTCCACGCCAGATGAGCGGTGTGTCCTGCGATACGAAGAAAGCCATGGAAATGCATTTGACGCCGTGGTTGAAGGCCGGCACTATGCGGTTGTCTTTAGCCTGCGGCTCGTAGCTTTCCACACCCATCATGATGGGAATGTTGGGACCGGTGATATCGGCGTCCAGGAGGCCGACTTTGGCGCCCAGCTTGGACAGAGCCACGGCCAGGTTGACTGACACTGTGGACTTGCCCACGCCGCCCTTACCGGAGGTTACGGCAATGATTTGTTTGACGCCGGGGATATTGGCTTTTTCCGACTTGCGCTGACCGGCTACGGCCGCGGTGGAAATCATCTCCACGTCTTCCACGCCTTCGAGAGCCAGTACAGCTTCTCTGGCTTCACCTTCCAGCTTTTCCTTGACCGGGCAGGCGGGGGTGGTGAGGGTGAGGGTGAAATGAACTTTAGTGCCTTCTATCTTAATCTCGGAGATCATTCCCAGGCTGACGATGTCGACGTTCAGATCGGGATCCATCACCTTGGACAGGGCGGCTTTTACCTTGTCTTCTGTAATCATTATGTTTGAATATCCGTAACTAAGCAGCTTTATACAAGGTAAATGATAGCGCCCGGGCCGACCTCCGTCCGGGATTCTTATAAATTATTGGCCTTTTGTAGCACTAAATAGTCTTGGCATCTCGCATACTGCCGGTTTAGATGAGCCCGGCTTTATTCACTGTCTTCTCAACTGTGGCCATTGGCAGATAGAGTTTTCTCGGATTGGATGGAAATTCGACGAAATCGTAGCGCTTGTAGAAGTTTGTCGGATCGCCTTTTTCTCCAATGAGAATGTCTACGATCACGGCGTATGAAGCTACTGTTTTAGATGCTATGTAGCTTCGCAGCTTGGCGTCGGAAAGGAGTAGTTCTCCCGCGCGCAGGCCGGGTGATTTCGCGTGGCTGAACTCTTTTGCGACAGCCAGTCTTCCCAGCAAAGTGACGCCGATGTAATTGTAGCGAGGGAGTTTTTTCTTCAAGGACTCGGGTAAATCGTCAATGGCTATGCGGCTGGAAGAAAGACTGTAGTAGCCGACTATCTATGAAGGGTTCGACTCCACGCACATGACAAAAGTTTTGCTGAGATTGTTGTCCGATTCTTTTCGCGCTTTTTCTTTCAAAAATCGATTTAGCTCCAGGACGCCGCAGTCGAAACTTTCACGGTCGTGCACTGCCGCATCCAACTGGATTGGAAGCATGACCTTGATTGCTTCGTCCATCGTTAGAGTCCAAATCGTTCTTTGTAGCGGAGCGCAGCCTCGACTGACTTTGCAGATGGTTCTATCGGTTCGATAATTGATCTGGCAAAGGCTTCCCTATCCTTTTGCGAAATACTGAGGAATTCCTGTTCTTCGATATCACGCGAAGCCGCGGCTGCCAGAACCGCTTTTGCGTATCCAGTCGGATTGAGCCCTTTCAATTTGGCGGCGCGCTCGATCTTGCTTTTAAGATCAGCGTCCAGTCGCATATTAAATCGTTCGCCGTTGCCAGCGGTCATAGCTAGAGCCTCAAAAGTTCCGGGATAATGAAATTGTACGTCAATTTGCCACACCTGACAAGGGCGTCGACCTTTACTTCCCTCAGCCCCCAGCCTCACCTGGCTCAAGTTGCTGACGGGCCATCAGCACAGTCGGGTGCTTGACTCCCAGGGTTTTTGATAAGGCCTCCAGGCTCTGTTTGAGGGCGGTGTCGTCGGGCTTTTGCTCGCCGCCTGTGCGGCTGGCGCAGAGAGCCAGGTAGAAGTTGCTGGTGAGTAAATCGGGATGGTTGGCGGCCAGTAAATTTGCGCGAATCAGCCGGGCGCGCCGGAAGCAGGCGCTGGCCTCACTTATTTTGTTCTGGGCCAGGTAGTTGAGCGCTGCCACATCATCGCTGTCCGCCACGCTTGGATGATTGCTTCCCAGTGCGCTGAGCTGAATTTTCAGGGCCCGGTCGATATAAGACTGCGCCTTGTCGAAGTGTCCTTCGCGTCTTTCGATGTCGGCCAATCCCGTGTAGCACTTTGCCGTCAGCGGATGATCCTCGCCCAGGGCGTGACGGCGTATCTGCAGAGCATGTTCATAATACGATCTGGCTTCTTCGCTGTGGCCGGCAAGCCTCATGCAAGTGGCCAGGTCATGCAGGTCCGAAGCCGTATCCGGATGATCGATACCGCGACCGTGCACATCTAAAAACATTGCTTTCTCAAAATATTTTTTCGCCTCGTCGTAGCGCCCGAGGTCGCAGTAAAGCCCGCCCAGATTGGATAAGAAATAGGCGTTGGAAACATCACGCGGCCCCAGGGTCTTGCCGTTGACCGCGAGAGCTTGTTGGTAAAGACTTTCCGCTTCGCCGTAGCGACCCTGATCCTGTCTCAGTCTGGCCAGTCCGTTCATGATCGCTGCCAGTTTGGAATCATTCTGCTTGATTCTGGTCTGCCACAGCTCAAGGGCTTCTTGATAGGATTTTTCGGACTCTGCGTAGTGCCCTTCTTCGCGCTGCAACATACCGAGATTGTTCAGGGCGATGGCTACTTCAGGACGCGTCGCGGCAAATTTTTTGCGGGCCAGAGCCACTGTTTTTTTATAGTAAGGTTCGGCCAGGGCATAGAGCCCCAGCACTCGCAAATCCTCGGCCAGATTGTTCATGGCGCGGATGGCGCGCTGATCGTTTTGCCAGGCATCGGCATCGTTTGTGCCTGCGACCGTGGAAAAATGTTTGCATTCATTGAGCGCTTTTTCGAAATAGAGACGCGCCGCCTGGTAGTCGCCGTGTTTGTAGGCGGCGTCGCCGAGGCCGATGGCCTGGTAATAGGGCATGCTCTGCAGGAAGAGGAAACAGGCCCAGACCAGAGTCAGGGCATAAAGACCGCGACTTGTCCACTGGAAGCGTTTGTCGTCGAATATTTTTTCTTTGAATAGTTTTTGGTACGCCTGCAATTTCTTGAAGGCGGTGAATGATTTTTGCATGGTGGTAACTGCTGGTAAGTGAGGCGGACGTTGTTACCAGGTTAGACCATCGGCGGGCGAAGTAAAGGGGGTTAAACCCCAGGTTTGCCTCAGGTGTAAATCCATCAATGTTCAGTGATGCCGCAGGCGGGCGTCTAGCGCGTCGCTAAAATCGAGAGCAGCAGATCTTCAAAATTTTGTTTGTCGACATTGGTCGCCACCTGCACTTTTTTGCCGAACATCGAACCCGATGTTTTGCCCATGTTGCGGCCCGAGGTGGAGACGTCGATTTTCATCTCTTTAAAGGTGAAAAGCTCGGGCTCGATGGCGACGGCGGCGGTGATGGTGTCCCAGAAATAATAGTCGAAGCCTTTCACCAGTGACCAGAGTTTGGCGGCCAGGGCGCAGGCTCTGGAATTTTCACCGAGCTGTTCCAGCTTGGCGACAAAGTCACGCGTCACCGGCAGCTCATTGGTCAGATCAAGGGTGATCAGTTTTATTGGCAGTTTGGTTTCCAGAATCGATTTGAAGGCGTGCGGGTCTGCGTACACATTCCATTCGGCGGAGCCGTCCAGGCCGTCTTCTTCGACATTGCCTTTGACTCCCAGGGCACCGCCCATGATGATAAATTCGTGGATTTTTTCTTTTAATTCCGGATTGGCACCGAGCAGCTTGGCCACATTGGTCAGGGGGCCGGTGGTTACTATCGTCAGCGGCGCCCGGGAATTGGTCAGGCAATCATAAAAGACCGATTCGGTGCGTCTGGGGCGGCCCTGCTGGTAGGGCTTCTTGAGATAGTTGTCGCGGAAGAGCGGCAGCTCGTTAATGATGTAGGATTCGCGCCGCCAGTTTTCGGGAAACTGATTGGGCACGTCGTCTTCGGTTATCGCTATTTCCGGTCCGTCGATGTCCAGGTAAGTGGCAACTTTTTGCATTGCCTCAAAAATCTGGTCGACATAGCAGTCACCATTGGTGATACCAATTGCCTGCAAATCGATCTCTGGACTGAGCCAGAGCAAAATGCAACTGAGCAGGTCGTCAACATGACCGTCATGATCGTGTATCAATGGTTTTGGCATAAGCTCAGTTTAACCGGCCGGCAGATCTATTTCATTAGATCGCAATTGCGGCCCTTAACACGCAGCGTGCCTGTTCAAATTTAGAGAATGCCCAGTTCCATCCTGGCATCTTCGGAAGCCATGGTCTTGGGATCCCAGCGAGGGCTCCAGACCAGCTGGCAGTTAACTTCTTTGACCCAGGGCAGCTTCTTGGCGGCCTGGTGGCACTGTCCCTGTATGACCGCGCCAAGCGGACAACCGGGGGATGTAAGTGTCATTTTGATTGTTACGGCGCCGGCTTCGGTGACGTCCACTTTGTAAATCAGGCCAAGGTCGACAATGTTTATGCCGAGTTCCGGGTCGACCACTGATCTCAGGGTCTCCATCACCAGATCTTCCTGCATCGATGTCATCATGGCTGCTAAATCCTCTTCTAAGTCTCTGTGAAAGTTTTGGTGGCGGTGCCGGGGGCATTGGGGTTGGCGCTGTTCAGGCCCTCAAGCAGGGTATTCCAGGGCAGAAGGGCACATTTGATACGCACCGGGTATTTTTTTACCCCGCGCAGGGCTTCCAGGTCTTCCAGATCGTCAACGAGCTCGGCCGTGTCGGTCTTAGAGAGCATCATTTCTTTGAAAGAGCCGATAATTTCGCGCGCGCGCTCGACACTCTGGCCCAGTACCGCTTCCGACATCATCGAGCCGGAGGCCATGTTTATTGAACATCCATGGGCGGTGAGTTTGACATCGTCAATTTTTCCGTCTTTGGAAACATTGAGATAGAGTGTCAGCTCGTCGCCGCAGAGAGGGTTGACCCCTTCTACCTGAGCCGTCGGCGCTTCGATGACGCCGTGGTTGCGAGGTTGGTGGTAGTGGTCCAGGATTGTTTCCCGGTATAAATCATCTGACAGCGACATGCCCTAAAACCTTATCCGCTTCTTCCAGTGCCGCGGCGAGCAAGTCGACTTCTGCGGTTGTGTTGTAGATATAAAAGCTGGCGCGGGCCGTGCCCATGACTTTCAGGTCTTTCATCAGGGGCTGGCAGCAGTGGTGCCCTGCTCTGATGGCGATGCCCGAGTCGGAGAGTATCTGACCGAGATCGTGGGGATGCAGGCCGTCGATGTTGAAGGCGATTACTCCACCTCTTTTCTCGGCGTCCTTCGGTCCGTAGATGACGATATCCTTGAGGCTGCCCAGTTTCTCCAGGGCGTAGCGGGTGATTTCCACTTCGTGTCGGCGGACATTTTCCATGCCCAGTTTGCTCAGATAGTCGATGGCGGCACCACTGGCGATGACATCGGCGATGTTGGGCGTGCCTGCTTCAAACTTCCAGGGCAGCTCATTAAAGCGGCTCTTTTCGCGGGCGACCGAGCTTATCATGTCGCCGCCGAACATAAATGGAGGCATCGCTTCCAGTAGTTCTTTTTTGCCCCAGAGGATGCCTGTACCGGTCGGTCCGAGCATCTTGTGGAAACTGAAGGCCAGGAAATCACAGCCCATTTCTTTGACTGAGGTGGGCAAGTGCGGCACGCTCTGCGCTCCGTCTACGAGCACAACGGCGCCGGCGGCATGGGCAATGTCGGCTATTTCGCGCACCGGCACAATGGTGCCGAGTACGTTGGACATAGCGGTCAGGGCCACCAGTCTGGTTTTGGGCCCGATCAAAGAGCGGGCGCTCTCCATGTTTACCTGACCGTCTTCGGTCAATTCTAAAAATACAAGTTTGGCTTCGCGCTCGGCGGCCAGTTGTTGCCAGGGCACGAGATTGGAGTGGTGCTCCATTGGCGTCAGGACGATCTCGTCGCCGGGCAGTACATTTTGACGGCCCCAGGAATAGGCCACCAGGTTGATTGCTTCGGTGGTATTTCTGGTGTAGATGATTTCGCAGGTGTTATCGGCGCCGATGAAGGCGGCTATCTTTTCGCGTACTTCTTCGTAAGCGGCCGTGGCTTCCTCGGACATGGTGTGAATGCCGCGGTGCACATTGGCGTTGTAGTGCTCGTAATAGTGACTGATGGCATCGATGACGGCCCGGGGCTTCTGCGATGTGGCTGCGTTATCGAGATAAACCAGCTTATGGCCGCCGATCTCACGGTCTAGAATGGGAAAGTCTTTGATAATTTCTTTTGTGTCGATCATCTTGGTTGCCTTTAAACACTTGTTTTGGCCAGGCTGCATCTGACGAAAATTTCGTCGCCTCGCACATCCACTTCAAAGGTGGGAATACCCACGACTGCCGGTAGACAGAGGGCCTTGCCGGTCTTTATGTCGAAACGAGCGCCGTGGCGGGGACATTCTATTTGTGTGCCGACCAGTTCGCCTTCGCCCAGGGGACCGCCGTCATGGGTACAGAGATCCTGCACTGCGTAAAATTTGCCGTCGGCGTGACAGACGGCGATGCCGTGTCCATCACAGCTGTAGACCCGTACTTCACCATCTGGGATGTCCGAAGTCTTAGCTATTTTCGTAAAGTCGCCCGTCATTTTTATCTCTTTCTACTGGTGAATTTTTTCGGCGGCCAGATCATTGATCCATTCGGCCACGCCCTTAATTCCTATTGTGTTCAATACCTGCGCGAAGAAGCCGGTAACGATCAACTCTTCCGCTTCTTTGAGAGACAGACCGCGGGACATCATATAAAAGAGCTGTTCTTTGTCCACCGGTCCGACCGTTGCTCCATGTGAGCACTTCACGTCGTCGGCGAGGATTTCCAGCTTGGGAATGCTGTCGGCTCTGGCTTCGCTTCCCAGCAGGAGATTTTTGTTTGACTGGAAGGCGGCTGTGCGCTGGGCAACTTTGTCCACTTTGACAATGCCCTGGTAGATTGAGGCGGCACTGTCTTTGAGCGCTACGCGGAAGTTGATATTGGATGTGGTATCAGGGCTGGCGTGCTCCTGAATAGTGTTGTAGGAGATGTGCTCGCTGCCGTCGCCTAAAACAATGCCTTTGATGTCGCTCTGTCCGCCGCGCTCCACCATAATAGTTTCGATAACCGATTTGATTTGCTTGGCTCCAAGCGATGCCGTCGTATAGTCGAGGTTGCCGTCACGGCCGATATAGGTTGAAGTACGGCTGATGGCAAAGACGCTTTCGCCAAACTGGCTCAGGTCGACCATATTGACTCTGGCCTGGGTGCCGACATGCACTTCCACGAAAATGTTGGCCAGGGTAGCGGTTTCGCCGTCCTGTCTCTTGGTATTGTCGGCGCTGTCGGGGGAGCTGAAGACTGTGATCAAATTGAGTTCGGCCTGGTCTTCGGCTACTACGATCAGGCGTTCGATAAATGCCTGTCCGTGGCCTTCTTTTTCCTCACCGGTGAGATTGATGAAAGCCAGAAATGGAGCGTCAACTCCAATCTGGACATTCTTGGGCACATAGAGGAAGTAGCCGCCGGTAAAGAGGGCTCTATTCATCAGCGTAAATTTGTCGTCGCCTGCTTTTTTAGTGCCGGCTCCGGCCTGGACCAGATACTTTTCGGCCAGCTGCGGATGCTTTTCCACCACTTCGGTGAGCGGCAAAAAGATAACGCCCCTGGCGGCCAGATCTTTTTCCAGGCTTATCGATTGATTCTGTCTTTCGTAGTCTTCGTCGAAGATGCCCGAAGCTTTTGATACCGCTCTGGTGCCGGAGAGATAGAGTTCATTGCCGTTGGCTTTGGCGGCTGCGGCTTTGATCGGGCCGACTGCGACAAATTTAGACAGGTCGAGCGAATCGATCTCGGTCTTGCGCCAGTCGTCGTCACGCCCGCTGGGCATCGGGGTCTGCAGGTATGCTTCCCAGGCGGCCAGCCGGCTTTCTTTGAGCCATTTGGGCTCGCTGTTGCTTGCTGTGAGGCCGTCTACTCTTTCTTTGGCGATTGTATTGGCCAATTTTGCATCGGACATGACTAAAAAAAACTCCTGCTTATCTCTGTGAACGCCTAGCCTACGGAACCTTCCATTTCAAGCTGGATCAGTCGATTGAGTTCGACTGCATATTCCAGCGGAAGCTCCTTGGTGAAGGGTTCGAAAAATCCGTTGACGATCATGGCGGTGGCTTCATCCTGGGTCAGGCCGCGGCTCATCAGGTAGAAGAGCTGTTCTTCGCCGACCTTGGATACGGTCGCTTCATGTTCGATGTTGACGTCTTTTTCGTCCACTTCCATTGTCGGATAGGTGTCCGAGCGTGATTTTTCATCCATCAAGAGCGCATCGCACTTGACCGATGATTTGACGCCGGTGGCCTTGGGATAGACTTTGATCAAGCCGCGGTAAGAGGTGCGACCGCCATTTTTGCTTATCGACTTGGAGACGATCAGTGATGTCGTATCCGGTGCGGCGTGCACAATCTTGGCGCCGGCATCCTGGTGCTGATCTTCGCCGGCAAAGGCGATGGAGAGCACTTCGCCGTGGGCGCGAGGTCCGAGCAGGTAGATGGCCGGATATTTCATCGTCAACTTGGAGCCCAGGTTGCCGTCTACCCATTCGACTTTGGCGTCTTCGTGGGCGACTGCGCGCTTGGTTACCAGGTTGTATACGTTTTTGGACCAGTTTTGAATGGTCGTATAACGGATGTGGGCACCGGGTTTGGCGATAAGTTCAACTACTGCCGAGTGCAGGGAGTCGGTGCTGTAGGTAGGCGCCGTGCAACCTTCGATGTAGTGCACGAAGGAGCCCGGTTCGGCGATGATCAGTGTGCGCTCGAACTGGCCCATGTTCTCAGCGTTGATGCGGAAGTAGGCCTGCAGCGGGATTTCCACTTTGACGCCGGCCGGCACCCAGATGAAGCTGCCACCCGACCAGACGGCCGAGTTGAGAGCGGCAAATTTATTGTCGGCGGCCGGGATAACCGTGGCGAAGTGTTCGCGCACAATTTCCGGATGCTCGCGCAGGGCCGAGTCCATGTCCAGGAAGATCACGCCCTGTTGTTCGAGGTCTTCGCGGATGGAGTGATAGACGACTTCCGATTCGTACTGGGCGGTGACGCCGGCCAGGAATTTGCGCTCGGCTTCGGGGATGCCCAGACGGTCGAAGGTGTTTTTGATGCCTTCGGGCACATCGTCCCAGCTCTTCTCGCTGTTTTGAGAAGGCTTGATGTAATAGTAGATATTGTCGAAATCAATATCGTTGAGCAGGCCGCAGTTGCCCCAGGTGGGCATGGGCTTCTTGAGGAAAATGTCGAGGGCGCGCAGACGAAACTTGAGCATCCATTCGGGCTCTTTTTTCATTTCCGAAATTTTGCACACGATCTCGCGGGTCAGACCACGACCCGATTTAAATACATAGTCTTCGGTGTCCGAAAAACCATATTTGTAATCGGTACCGATATCGTCAATGGAGGACGAATCGAGAGACGGTGGTTCAAAGGCTAGGTCTGCTGACATAAGGGCCTCCTGGGTTACGCGACGCCTGAGGGCGAGAGTTCTTTGGTTACCCAATCGTAGCCGCGAGCCTCGAGCTCATGGGCCAATTGGCTGTCACCGGATGCGACGATTTTGCCGTCCTGGAAGACGTGGACAAAATGCGGTTTCACATAATCGAGCATACGCTGATAGTGTGTGATGAGAAGAATGGCATTCTCACTCGATGCCAGGGCGTTGATGCCCTCGGATACGGTCTTAAGGGCGTCAATGTCGAGACCGGAGTCGGTTTCGTCCAGGATTACCAGACCGGGATTGAGCAAGGACAATTGCAGGATTTCCAGACGTTTCTTTTCGCCGCCGGAGAAACCATCATTGAGATAACGAGAGAGGAACTCATCTTTGACCCCAAGTCTGGCCATGAGTTCTTTCAATTCTTTGCGGAATTCCTTGACCGGGATGTCTTTGCCGCGGATGGACTTGACCGACTGGCGCAGGAAGTTGGAGACGCTCACACCGGGCACGGCGACTGGATACTGGAATGCCAGACCAATACCGGCTTTCGCCCGTTCGTCCGGGGTCATTTCGCCGATTTCCTGGCCTTTGAAGAGCATCTGGCCGGAGGTGACTTTATAGCGCGGGTGCCCCATCAGAGTGTAGGACAGTGTCGACTTACCCGAACCATTGCGTCCCATGATGGCGTGAATCTCGCCGGGATTGATGGTCAGGTTGACGCCTTTGAGGATTTCTTTGTCCTCAACGGAGACACAAAGATCTTTGACTTGCAAAATTGAATTGGACTTGGACATTGAACCGCTAATTGCCTCTTTTGCTACCTATATAGATATCCCGTCGATCATAACCCTTTGGCTGCTTTTTCCCTTGGGAACTTGCCTTAAAGGTTTCTCAAAGTTCGCGCAACTGGACTTTATAGATAAAATAGTATCAAATATCGGTTATCTGGGCCGAGTAATTTTATAATCCTTTTGTAGAGGGTTTTATCGGCCGCCCGTCGAAGCATCAACAGATGGCCCACCGGTAGGCAATCGCCCTCCTCCGATAAGCCTCCGGAAACGCCCTCGAGGGGGCACTGGAAGCAATGGATAAAAGAAACAAATTTGGCCAGAAACGGTTCGGATACCCAGCTTTAAAATAGCCTAAAGTAAGTAGCTAAGTAACAAATGATCACACAACCCATCGGCGAGACCCCGGAAAAAACCCAAGAAGCAGTTTTGCTCTATCTGAAAAGACAGGGTGAGCTGACCGTCTCCGACCTGTGCGATTTGCTCGGTATTACGTCCATGGCCGTGCGCCGGCACCTTTCGCACCTGCAAAAAGAAGGCCTGGTCGAGTCCCGCATTGTCCGTCAGGTCCGTGGGCGGCCAACCTATCACTATAAGCTGGCGACCAAGGCCGAGGCACTATTTCCCTCCGGCGGTTCCACCCTGGCTGTTGATCTGCTGGAAGCGGTTTTCGAGACTTCCGGTCATAAGGGCGTGATGGAGCTCCTCACCATTCGCAATAAAAAGCGCATCGCGCGCTGCAAGGAAAGATTTGAAGGTAAGTCCATCGGTCAGCGCGTCGAGGAAATCTCGCGCATTTTCTCCGAAGACGGTTATATGACCGAGTGGGAAGAGATAGAAGGCGGCAACTACATCATTTATCAAAGACACTGTGCCGTGCACGATATGGCCAATCAGTTTCGCCAGCTCTGTTCGATGGAGCCGATGATGATTGAAGAGTTGCTGGGTGTGAAAGTCACGCGCGAAAAATACATTCTGCGCAATGATCCGCTCTGCGCCTATATCATCCATGCCAACGAAGCGGCCGAGCCCAATAACATGCACGGCGCCAACGACAGCAGTTTGAACTCTTAGATACCCTTCAGCTGCCAGAAGGCGGATGGAGCGCGCTGCGAGACCGTGGATAGTTTGACGAAGTTGGCCGGACCGCGGGCGGCAATCGGCAGACCACCGGTGATGACGATGATGTCGCCCGGGGTGACGAAATTGCGCTTGACCAGCGTGTCTTCCACCATGGCCAGGGTCGATTCCGAATCACTGACTTCGGTCAGCATCACAGGCTGTGTGCCCCAGCTCAAGGTGAGCTGGCGATAGACGTGGGTCAGTTGCGTCAGTGCCACAATCGGGCAGGGCGGCTTGAATTGCGAAATCAGTCGGGCGGTGGCGCCGGATTTTGTAAATGTGGCCACTACTTTGGCGTTCATGTCGACAGCCATAGAGCAGGCGGCGTGGGCAATGGCGTGGGCCGAGGTGGGCAGGTTGTGCTCGTGCAGTTTGGAGCGGTCCATGCTGCCTTCGGCGGCCGAGGCGATGCGGTCCATCATCTGCACCGTTTCTACCGGGTAATCACCCATAGCCGATTCTTCCGAAAGCATGACTGCGTCCGTGCCGTCGAAGATGGCATTGGCCACGTCCGAGGCTTCGGCTCTGGTCGGGCGCGGATTGTTGGCCATTGAATCAAGCATTTGCGTGGCGGTAATGCAGGGTTTGCCCATGGCATTGGCGCGACGAATAATTTGTTTCTGCACCGGCGGTACGCGCTCGGGGGGAAGCTCCACACCGAGGTCTCCGCGGGCAACCATGACGGCATCGGTGACTTCGAGAATTTCATCGAGACAATCGATGGCCTCAGGTTTTTCCAGCTTGGCTATCACCATCACCGGTGGCCAGTGGTCGCCTATCTCTTCGCGCAATTCCAGTATGTCCTGCGGATCGCGCACGAAGGAGAGGGCAACAAAATCGACTTCGCATTTAAGGCCGATCTTCAAATCTTCTTTGTCTTTTTCGGTCAGGGCCGGGATGGAGAGCCTGACTCCAGGGATGTTGATGCCCTGGTGATTTTTCAAAACACCGCCAATGACGATTACGCATTCGGCGTCGGTGTCGTTTGTTTTTACTACCTTGAGCTCGATCAAGCCGTCGTCCAGCAGGATTGTGTCACCCGGCTTTACTTCGCGGGCAAGCGGCTCGTAATTTGTGGAAACTATCTCATCGGTGCCTTCCAGTTTGCGACTGGTGAGGGTAAATGATTTGCCTCGCTCCAGTTTGACCGGGGCGTCGTCTTTCAATTTGCGGGTGCGGATTTTGGGACCGGAAAGATCGAGCAAAATGCCCACCGGCGTGTCCATGCGAGCGCTGATCTCGCGTATGTCGGCGACGACCGATTCGATAAACTCAGGGCTGGCGTGCGAGCAATTGATGCGTGCGACGTCCATACCAGCTTCGATCATGGCGCACAGGACGCCGGTATCACGACAGGACGGTCCGATCGTGGCGATGATTTTGGTCCGGGTCATTCTCATATGGGTTGCCTTAGAATATTGGTCGGCTATTGTCAGTGCTTCCACAGATTAGCCTTTGGCGGCGCTTTTAACGGCGCTTTCCTTTGATAGTGGGGCGAAATTTTCGAGCGAAATTTCGGAGAAACAGGTGTCGACGTCTTCGATCTTCGCCAGTTTTGCTTCATCAATTTTGCCCGATGAAATCATTGAATAGATCTCGTCGAAGCGCTCGGCATGTCCGTTGAATCTTTCTACGGCATAGTCCTTGGCCTGGCCGGTTGTGACCAGGAAGGGCCAGTCGCTCGACTCGAGCAGGAGAAGTTCGCGGGCCAGTTGTTTGCTCGCTCTTACTGTCAGAGCGTCGGCGCCGGCGACCTTTTGAGCCACTTCTTTCATCTGCGCTTCGGCCTTGTTTATGATCGGCCACATCCATTCTGTTTCATTGTTGAGCCAGACTTGATAATGACCACCGGAGCCCCAGCTGGATTCGGGCAGATTGATTGTCGTTTGCGGCGGATTGGCCTCAAGATAATCACTGGCCATCATCACATCAATGGCGGTGTACTGTTTCAGTTTGCGCAGGATGTCCTTGAGCCAGGACACACCTTCAAACCACCAGTGACCAAAAAGTTCGGTGTCGAAAGAAACCATAACAAGACCGGGCTCGCTGGTGGCTTTGACATGCTCGGTCAGAGCCTGCTGCACAAAGCCGACATAATGATCGGCGTTTTCGCGCATGCGATTGTGAGCGGCTTCGGGATTGTAGATTTCTTTGGCGCCAAGATCGGTGCCTTTGGAAGTCAGCTTCCAATAATGCAGACCGGATTTGTCGTCTTTCTTGTGAAACTCGCGGTAATTGCCGTCACCGGGATAGCCATGATCGGCGGACCATACCTGGTAACCGGCTTCTTCGTTACGACCCATGACTGCAACCGGATATTCCTTGAGCCAGAAAGCTTCGTAAGTATCGAGTCCGGTTTCGCCGACGTTTTTGGAAGGCACGTATTGCACCGATCCGTAAGGACCGACTACCCGGCGCACTTCGGCTGTCTGTCCGCCTTTGATTACAAATGATTCGGTAAAGAAATATTTGATGCCGGCTTCGTAAAGCCATTTTTCTATGCCTTCGCGTCCGTTCTGAGCGGGACGGTAGGCGCATTCGGGCAGCCAGAAGCCGCGCGGTGCGCGACCAAAATGTTTCTTGTAGTTTTCAACGCCGGTTTTGTACTGCGCCAGAATTGATTCGTCTTCACTTAAAAGTGGTGAGAAACAGTGGGTGGCGGCCGATGTTGTAATTTCGATGGCGCCCTGATCCTGCAACTTTTTGAAGCCGGCGATCAGATCTCTTTGCCAGCGTTGTTTGAAATCTTTGTCGATTTGTGTGAACCAATCGAGATAAAACTTGGCCAGATGATGGCGCTCGGGATTGGGTGCATCGCCGTAGTTGGCGTATTTTGCTTCGTCTTCTTTGGCCGCCTGGATGCGCAGACCAATGTATTTTTCAAAACCTTTTTTGAAATGTTCGTCGGCGAGTTGTTCGCAAAGAATTGGTGTCAGACCAATCGTCAGTTTCGCTTTCAGCCCTTCATTCAGCAGGTCGTCTACTGCGTTGAGGAGCGGGATGTAGGTCTCCGCCATGCACTCGTAAACGCTTTCTTCGCCGAATGGCCACATGCCCGCCTTGCGGTAATAAGGCAGATGGCTGTGCAACATAAATACAAAGGAGCCGATGCTCAATTTAACAACCTCAATCTTGTTTGTCTCAGCCGAGAATCCCTTGCAAGCGGCGTTCCCGGCGGAACACCGTTACAATTTGAGACTCCATGCTCAGGCGAGCTATATGCTTGCAAAGAACAGGAGAAATATAACAAGTGGGGGCGGTAGAGGTCAGCCTCGCTGCTCCAAACCGTAACTATTCTTTAGTACTGCTTTCGGTTATGCTGGGCTCTGTGGCGATCTGAGGCGCTTTTAGATGTCAGAAGATAGAAATATTTACGCTGATGACGATGAAACTGAAGATGTGCAATCGGGCCAGGCGGGCCATGCTGAGCACCGGATCTTGCAGGATCCGATAAATCAACCCGGCGCACTTCCTCTTCCTTTACCGGTCCCTGTTCCCGCGCCCGAAAAGCCTCGACGCGGTCGACCGCCGTCGGCAAGTACCGCCGCCGGAGCGGCGCCAAAAGTTACCGGTGGCGATGCCAAGCCTCAGGAAAACAAGGTAGTCAAACTGCTGGAAAAAAATCCCCTTGGTATGACCTTGCCTGAAATGGCCGGCGGTCCCAGACAAATCAAGCGCATAAAAACCATGCGCCCGCTGCTGGCGGAAGCCATTCGCTCGGGCCTTGTCATGCCTGTTTCCCAGCGGGCCGGACATACTGTCTACCGCCTGGTCAAACACATTGCCAACCGCTAGGGAACTATCTGATTCCTGGCTAATCTCTAATCAGGCTCTTCAATTTATCCAGTTGGGCGTTGCCGCCACCTGTTATAAGGACGGTTTTGCTGCGGCCGGTCAGACCCGATTGCAAGCTTATAGATGATTTAGGACAGCCGCAAAGCTCTGCCAGAAAAGCGATTAAAGCCTGATTAGCAGCGCCTTCCACCGCTCTGGCCTGCAGGGCGATTTTGAGTCTTTCAATTTCCTTGTCGCCGGTCTGCTCCCGCCGCACACCGACTACCGCCGAGCGCGCGGCCCCGGGCTGGATGTACAGTCGCAACAACAAACCTTCTTTGCGGCAGGTGGCAAATGGCTCTACTTGCATCCTGCTACAATACCCCAAAACAGGCGAGGATGCTCATGGCTATAAAAGCGGTTAGGGTCGGCTCTTACGAAGTCACTGAAGGCGGAAAATTTCTCATCATTGCAGGTCCCTGCGTGATTGAGTCCTACGAGATGTTGTTGAAAACTGCTACGCATCTCAAAGATCTTTCCAGCAAATACAATTTCAATCTTGTTTTCAAATCATCCTTTGATAAAGCCAACCGCACCTCGGTCAGTGGTTTTCGCGGACCGGGCCTGGAAAAAGGCATAGAAATGCTGGGCGAGATCAAATCCAAATTGGGTCTGCCGGTTTTGTCCGATATCCACGAAGCCGAGCAGTGTGCCCGGGCCGCCACCGTGCTGGACGTCCTGCAAATCCCCGCCTTTCTCTGTCGTCAGACCGATTTGCTCGTAGCAGCAGCCCAGACCGGCAAATGCGTCAACGTCAAAAAGGGCCAGTTCGTCGCTCCTCGCGATATGAAAAACGCCGTCAAAAAAATTGTTGATTCCGGTAATGAAAATCTGCTCCTCACCGAGCGTGGTACCACATTCGGTTACAACAATCTGGTCGTTGATTTCCGCGCCATTCCTATAATGAAGGAAAACGGCTACCCGGTTATTTTTGATGCTACCCACAGTGTGCAGATCCCCGGTGGGGCCGGTGACGCTTCCACGGGCGAGCGCCAGTACGTACCGACCCTGGCCCGCGCGGCCGTGGTCTCGGGCGTCAACGGCATGTTTATGGAAGTGCACCCCAATCCAGACGAAGCTAAAAGTGATGGCCCCAATCAGGTGCCTCTGGCCCAGGTCGAGGAGCTTATCGCTCAAGTCGTGCAACTGTACAATACTGTCAAAGACATGCCGGAGATTCGTTTGCCGGCACCGGGTCAATGCAAACAATTTGCCACTCTCTAAAAGAAAAACTGTCTCTTCGCCGCTTTAGAGCGGCCTCTCTGGCGCTTCTTGTGCCGGCGCTCTGCCTGGGGCAGGCTTTCACTTTCTCGCCCGCGGTCCTGGCCCAGTCCGAGTCGGATACCGGCTCCGGCATGGCAACCGAGCCCGGTAAACTGGAAGAAATTTTGACCAAAAGTCTCACCGCCCTGGGCGGAGAGGAGAGCATCGCTAAACTGGCCGCGGGCTATAGTGTCTTCGGCAAAGAATTTGAAGGCGTCGGTACCCTCGACCAGGTGAGTGAACTGGGCAAGGGCGTAGCTGGCAACGGGCAATCGGGCCCAAGCAGCAGCACTTATCGACTTTTGCGCAAGGGACCAAAGTGGCGCTTCGACCATGAGCGTGCCACCGGCGGCGGTGGCGAGGCCGGAGTCAATAACTGGACCGAGGGCTTCAATGGTGAGCAAGCCTGGGTGCAGTCATCAGGCAAAACCGAGGACGCGCTCATGTCCAACGCCAAACTGCTCAATCTCGAATCGACGCTGCCTGCGACCTTTTTGCTTGAGGCGGCCCGAACTCTCGGCGGACAGTCGGCCGGTGATTTGAAAGTAAGTCTTGAAGGTAAATCGACTTTCCATGAAAGCCCCTGTTACAAGATTGTATTCAGTTCTACATCCAGCGGTGAGAGTTTCAGTCTTTATATAGAGGAAAAAAGCTACACGGTTCTGGGGTTGAAATTTAAACTGGATGGCGCTCCCGGGGCGCCGACCAGGGACGTTGAATTGCTCTATCTTGAGTATCGCCCTGTGGCCGGCTCGCTTTATCCATATAAAGAAGTGCGCATGGTCGGCAACAGCGCCGATCACGTCTATCTCGCCAGTGATGTCAACGCCAGTCAGATTGGCAATGATCATGATTTTGATCGACCGGGCGGCAGCTTCAAACTGGCTAAAACAATAGTTATCCCCTTTGATTACGCGCAAAAGGAATTGCTCGTCAAAGGGCGTCTCAATAATGGCGAGGAGATGGATTTTCTCTTCGACACCGGTGCTTCCGACACAATAATCGATCGCCGGGTGGCGGCTGAATCCTTCCTCTTGAAGGAAGGTCAGGCCGGTATGACCGTGCTCGGTGGCCGTGTGATGACCAGCACCAGCACCATCGGTCGGCTGGAAATAGGCAATCTGATCGTCAACGATATCGAAGCCCGCATTCTCGATCTCAGCTCCCAGTCCAGACATCTGGGGCGGCGTCTGGGCGGCATCATCGGCACTAATGTTATTTCCCGGTTTGTCGTCACCATCGATTACGGCAAATCGACTCTGACGATTAATGACGCCGATAGTTTTGTCCGGCCCGCAGATCTTGTGCCGGTCACATTCCTGCGCAAGAGCGCGCCGGTTGTGAAGGTCAAACTTGCCGGCAAAGAAGACGTGATGATGCTGGTCGATACCGGTGCCGCCTTCAATAATCTCCCCGCCGCCGTTGCCACGCGCTACGCCGGAGAAGGCCCGGGGCGCCACACTACCGAAGGCGAGGGCCTGGACGGCAAGCCTGTGCGTCTGGGCAAATTGACTCTGGACAATGTTTCCATCGCCGGGCGCACGGTGCGCAAAGTTGATTTCACATACACCTTGCCTTACGCCGGGGCTCCGGTGACGGCGCCTGCCGGTGCTGCCGGGCGCGACGTAAAACTGGATAGCGGCGGATTTTTCCAGACCACTAACCTGGGCATACTGGGCAATCCCTTTCTGGAAAACTTTCTCGTCATCTTCGACTATAAGTTTCAGCGCATGTTGCTCAAACCGTCCGCTGTCCTGCGCGTGCGCAGTGACATTGAACAGGCGATAGAATCAGGTGATAAGGCCCTGATCGAAAAACGTGAATTTCGCGGGGCCGAGGCCGGCTATCAAAGGGCTCTGGCTATTGCCACCGCCAGTGGTGACCGGAAAAATGAGGCCCGGGTGCTGGGACGCATTGGCAGTCTGCGTCGGATTATGGCCAAGGACCTCAATCGCCCCGAGCACAGCAAGGCCAGTTACGATTATTTTGTCCGCGCCCAGGAAATGGCCAAGAAAGTCGGCGCTACCGAAATCGAAGGCCGCATCCTGGCTGACTGGAGCTTGCTCTATCTCGATGGTGGTCAGGCCGTGGCGGCCAAGCAAACAATCGATCGCGCCCTGCAACTGGCGCCGCAGGACCCCGACGTTAACGTCGATTGCGCTGTGCATCTCAGCCGCTCCCGCCGCTTCCCCGAGATGCAGCGCTACATCGAAAAGGCTCTCTTCCTCGATCCCTCCAACTGGCAGGCACTCTGGTTTCAGGTCAAGCTGTCCGAGACTTTTGCTGATTTGCCCAAGATGATTGCCACATTGAAAGACATCGTCCGCTATTACCCCTGGTCCAAGATTGCCCAGGACAAGCTGCGCCAGGTCGATCCTGCCAGTGCTCCTCCTCCTGCGCCCGGCGCTGCGGCAACACACTAATTGTTGGGGGTGTAAGTGCGATCGCATATTAGACGGAGCCACCCAGCCCTGTCCTCGCTGGCCGTATTACTTTTATTAGGAATTCTTGCCTTCAGTCTCTATCGAGTTGCTCGAAAGTCTGATTCAAACTGGCAGCAGAAGGATATTCTAATCACCTATTGTTGTTCTGCTCCGCCGGATCAAGCTCACCTGGCGACGGCTGCCGCTGAACATTTTAATATGGTGCCGGGGCCCGAATCTGCACTGGCCCTGGCTCCCGCGCACAATTTAAAAATAATGCTGGAAGACGGTCTTCTCAACATCGCAACGGCTAATTCTGAGGAGAAGCTGGCGGAGCTGGATAAGCTCATAGAAAGGGTCAAAAATAATCCGGCTCTGGAGGCGTATTACGTTTTCGACGAGCCGCAGGTATCCGATTTCCCGCAACTGCTCAAAATCGTTTCGCGCATCAAAAAGCATGATCGTAATCACTTCTGTTTTATCAATTTGCTGCCTGTGTTTGGCGTCCGCTCCAAAATGAATCAAGATCCCTGTCTCAATTACAGAGACTATGTTGAGGAGTATGTGCGGCAATTCAAGCCAGGACTGCTCAGCTACGACTACTATAATTTTGCCAGGGAATCAGGCGGCAAACCAAATGACGGGCAGATGTACTTTGTCCATCTTCATCTGATGCGTAATCTGGCCAGGGCAGCGCATGTCCCCTTTATGAACATTATTCAGGCCTGTCACTGGGATAATACCTATCGCTTCCCCACTGCCGCTGAGATGCGCTGGCAGGTATACACCAGCCTTGCTTACGGGGCCAGAGGTATTTCGTATTTTCTATACTGGGGGCCGGCTAAATTTGGCGGTCTCTATCGTGACGGTCAGGCCACTCCGCTTGTCAAAGACATTGCCAAGCTCAATCGCGAAATTGCCGCTTTCAGTCCTGTATTGATGAAGGTTGATTCCGTCGCTGTTTATCCCCTTGTGCCGCCTCCGCCCTCTGCCGCTTCTACCGCCGGTGCCTGCGATGTGCAGGTGTTGGGCGCCGGTGAATTTCTTCTTGGCCTTTTTGGTGAAGGGCGAAAGTCTAATTCATTTATGATCGTCAATCGCCGTTGTGACAAGGTACAAACGGCAGTGCTGACGGTGCAAAATGCCAATCAGTTATTGGAGTTCAACCGTGCGACATCTGCCTGGACAAAGGTTGTATCAGACTCTGCCGGACATTTTTCTATAACCTTGCAGCCAGGGGATGGCCGATTCTTTCGTTACCGCTAATGCAGAAGCAGTAAGTCCCTTACTTCGCCGCTCGTTTTTTGACTGCGCCTGAGAGCTGCACAAATTTGGGCCCAAAATAGTGCTTGCGCATCTCTTTATACGCCTGGTCGTAGCTGAAGCCGTCCTCACTCACTCGCCAGATGCCGACCATGCAGCCGGTGCGGTCCGAACCGTGGGCACAGTGGACGAAGACCGGCTCGTTTTTATCGCGGCCCTCGCGCACCGTTTGCATAAAGGTGTCCACCTGCTTTTCGGTGGGAGCTTTGTCGCTCATCGGCAAGATTTTGTACTGCAGACCCATTTGCTCCAGTTCGGCCTTTTCGGCCCGGGTGGCCCTGGTCTCGGCACGCAAATCGATAACGGTCTTGATGCCCATTTTTTGCAGCTGTTTCAGCCCGGCGGGGCTGGGTTCGCCGCCCCTATATAGGTATGGGTGCACTTGATGGAAATTGGGCAGGGCCGATGGGGCGACTGCTGCCACCGGGGCCTCGACTGAAACCCGCTGGTCCTGGGCCGTGCCGGGGGCGGCGGCTGGGGCGGCCTGGGTCTGCGTCAGGCCCAGGGTTAGTAAAACGCAAACCGATATCGGTTGAGGGAAAAACAAAAATGGGAACCAATGACTGCTTCGCAGCGATCTCAGTGTATACATGGTAATCCTGGGTTTTTCTAAAGACTGTGCATAAGCACAGTGTAACCGGCGGTCCATGTTTGTTATCGTGCTCTTTATAGACGAGAGCCAGTAAGCGAGGGTGCGGGGTAGTGCATTGTTAAATGTAGTTAATAGTTGTCATATTTGCCCGCAGAATTGAACTTTTTGATCGAATTCAGCGTTTTATCCCTAGAACCAGACCGAACAGGTTGGAGAAAGCCGTGGAACCAACGGATGAGGAATTAGTAGAGAAATTCCGTGCTACGGCGGATATGGGTATCTTCAAGACCCTGGTCAGACGTTATCAAAGTCGGATCTTTGCTATTGCGTTGCGCACCCTGGGTAACAATGAAGAAGCCGAAGAAGCGGTGCAGGAAACGTTTGTGAAAGTGCATCAGAATCTTCCCAAGTACCGGCAAAATTCCCTCTTTTCGTCCTGGCTCTATCGGATAGCGTACAACCAGTGTATGGACATTATGAGGATGAAACAGCGTCGCCTGGACAGTCAAACCATTGCCTTCGATCCGCAGGGTGCCGGCGGTTCCGGGGATGACGCTTCGGCCGATGGTCGGGACCTGGTTTTCCAGCTGGCCGACAATACCCTCAATCCTGCCCAGTCCCTGGATGCCCAGGAGCAGTTTGAAATAGTGCAGGCGTCACTGAACAAGCTACCCGAATCTCAAAAGATAGTGCTGATTTTGCATGATATGCAGGACCTGTCTTATCTGGAAATTTCGGAAATCGTCGGCACCAATATCGGTACTGTGCGCTCAAGGCTCCACTACGGCAGACTAAAATTACGAGAGCTTCTCGCCCCCTATTTCTCCGCCGACAGCTCGTCCCTCAGTTCTCCTCTCACGGCAAGGTGACAATCATGCAAGACCCAAACAAATTAGATTGCACGCAAGTGACCGAAATGCTCGATGCCTTTCGCGACATGGAGCTGGAGCTTGCTGAAGCGGAAATGGTCGAGGCGCATCTGCAAAATTGTGCCGACTGCAGCCGGGAGCTGGAAGCCATAGAACGGGTGGTGGCCAGTTTGAAATCACTTCCGGAAGTGCCGGTGAAAGATTTTGCCGACGCCATCGAGGCTCGCATTCTCGCTCAGAGCAACACCGCTCCTGCCGCCGAAAGTCCCACTCTTTCCCTGGTCTCGGATAAAGACAATGTGCGCTCTTTGCACCAGAGTCCGCGCCGGGTCTCCCGTTTGATGCTTGTTGCCGCCGCTGTACTTGTCCTTTGTGGAGTGATTGGTCTGAATTCCTTCGCCCCGCAAAAACCTTCTGAGGTCGCCCGTCTTCCCGAGACTGACAAGAGCAATTTTGCAACAGCCAGCCACAATTTGAATACAGAAGAGGCGACAGCGCCTTTAGCTGAAGATGTAGTCGCCCTCTACGATGAAGACGGCGGCAGTAATGTATCGGACGTCGGCATCAGTACAAACGAGGATGGTCTTTATGCGATCAAGATGTAGATCGTTGCTTTTATCTCTGTCTCTGCTCTCCACACTGGGAGCGCTCGGGATAGGGATGGCCCCTCAGACCGGATTGCTACCGGCGGCAATGGCGCAGCCTCAAGGCAGAGGTGGCGCGACTGCCGCCGCGACTGCCGCTGTCGAGGAGGAAGGTGATGCTCCGAAATGGGCACCGCCAGGTGGTGGTCAGGGCGGACCAGGAGGACCCGGCGGACGAGGCAGGCGTTTCCCTGGAGGCGGCCCTGGCTTTGGCGGCGGTGAAGCCGGTATTGCCCGCATGGCTCTGGATTTTTCTATGCTGAATTTGACAGAAGAGCAAAAGAACAAAATCAAAGCAACTCGTGAGAAAAACACTGCCAGAGCCAGGGAAATCAAACAGGCTCTCATGACCAAGCGCGGTGAATTTTTTGATTTGATGTTCTCCGATACCTCTACAAACGATCAAATTCTGGCAAAAAGAGATGAGATACGGGCGCTAAAAGACGAGCAGGAAAATCTCATGCTTAATGATTTTCTGGCTAACAGGGCTGTTCTGACGCCGGAGCAGCGCAAGAAGCGCGCCGAGATGAAGCCTGAGATGCCGATGCGCAAAATGCGCGCTAACCGGGACCAAGTGGCTGCCCCCGCTGAAGTTGCCCGCGGCAAATAAGCACCAAATTTATTTGGCTTTCTTCTTCTGCAATTTGTTTTTCGGCTGATCGCCCCAGTCCAGAAGGAAGTCCGGATCGGCCGCTTCGCCGGTTGTGGTCATGGGTGGTGGCTTGTCCTCGACCTGCTTCTCTTCCTTGGGCGCTGGTTTCGGTTTTTCTACTTTGGGCTTTTCAGCCGCCGGTTTGGGCGCTTGTGTCACCGGTGGCGGTATCACTTGAACCGGCATCGGATACATCGGCATCGTCGTCGGCGGAGGAGGCGGCACAAAGCCTGCTTTTTTCGGCTTCGACTGTGTGGCCGCGGTGGGCACGGTGTACGCGCCGGGAGGCATGAAGAATTGCTGCACCGGCTGCATCTGTATCGGCGGCATCTGCTGGATCTGTTGAGCGGCTGGTGACTGCTTTGCCGGTGTTGATGATTCGGCTTTGCCTTTACTGTCCGCTGCTTTTGCTTTATCCGTCTTGTCCGACTTCGCCGGCTTCTCTGCTCTGGGGGCCGGAGTACTCGGAGCCGGGCTGGCTTTCTCCGCCGCTTTCGCTCTTTCCTTGCGGCGCGCCTGTTCTTTTATCTTTTCAATCAGGTCGGCTTCTTTTTGTTTGCGCTGAGCGTCTTCCGCTTTCTTACGGGCCGCTTCTTCCTGTTGCTTTTTCTGTTCTTCCTGCTGTTTTTTCTTCAGCTCATCTTGATGTTTGCGTTCGCTCAGCCCTTTCAGCGGGAAGAGTGTCAGAGCGGTGCTGGATTTACCTTCCGAGGCCGGTTTGGTCTCAGGTTTGGCTTCGTGCGCCGGTGCGCTGACGGCGCCGACTGTGGTTTCATCGGCGGTGTCATTCTTCTTGTCGCCTGCAGCATCGGTTGTTTCTTTCGCGGGCGCCAGATTCTTAGGCAGCACAGGCACCGTGCGTGGAGGCGTCGCTACTTTCTTATCACTTGCTTTCTTCGCCGCTTCCTGGGGCTTTTCCCCGGCACCGGCAGGTTTGGGCAGGGTCAGCCGAGCCGCTTTTTGCATCATGGCAATGGTCAGTGACTCTTGTGTGACGATGGATTTGTCCGAGGGTGACTGTCCGTACTTGGAGAGTGTCTGGATAAATTTCTGTCTGGCCACCGGTGAAGCCGGGTTGATCATCAGAGCTTCGCGGGTCTGAGCAATCGAGTCCTGCACTTTTTCCTGCAGGTCGAGAAGTTTTGCCAGGGCCAGTCTGGCTGAGGCGTTCTTGGGATTGACGGCGACTGCTTTTTTGAGGGCGGCATCGGCCTGGGTAAACTGGTCCAGGTCGAGATAAAGCCTGCCGGTCTCGTAGTAAAGGTCTCCCAGGAAGGTCGAATCTTCGCCAAATTGCTTGTTTGCCAGGCGGATGGCCTCTTCATAAAGGGCCAGGGCATTGTGCTTATCACCCTTCATCAGGGTGTCGAGGGCGGCCAGTCGCAACTGGGCCGGGCTCTCCTGCACCGAGGAGTCTGCGGCCGCCTGCACAGGGCCCACGCTGCCGGTGCTCATCACGCTAAGGGCGACGAGGGATGAGAGCGACAGAGGCAGACTTATGGCCACCAGCTTTTTTAGTGGGAGCAAGGGCGCACCTATTTTCGGAGGAGTCGTGTGACACCATTTTAATTCTAGCTTCACAGTACGCCATAGGGAAAAGGATGAAGTTAAACAATTTGGGCTGGAGCTTGCTAGAATGAACCTCCGCCTATTAAGGCTTTCCTCAGGAGCTCAGTCAAGATGCGCAGAACCAAGCATCAAAGAGGGCGAACCAACCGCGAGTCGCTGCCAGCGGCACCGGCGGTTTCAGTTTCCCAGCAAAGCAACGCCCGTATCCTCCTCGCCAGCGGCGTGGATATCAACACCAATATCGGTGAGGGATTTGGCCCCTATCGCGTCGACGGCGAAGCCGACGTACTGCCCTTTGTCACTTCGGCCAATGTGGCCTGTGGCGCTCACTCCGGCGATCCTGTCTTGATGGAAGCTGCTCTTGAGAGCATCCGCTACTACGGTCTTTCCCTCGGCGCCCACATCGGTTACCCCGACCTGGCCGGTTTCGGCCGTCGCGAAATTCACCTTTCTTCAGCTGAGCTGCGCGCATCGGTGCTCTACCAGCTGGGAGCCCTTTCTGGGCTGGCCCGTACTTTTGGTCTGGAAATCACCCAGGTCCGCCCCCATGGCTTCCTTTATCGGCAAATAAGCCACGATGTGCGCATTGCTACCATCGTTGCCAAGGCACTGGCCGAATACGACCGCTGGCTCGTCATGATTGGACCGGCCGGTAATATTCTGCTGCAGGCCGGCGAACGTGCCGGTATCCGCGTGGCCGGTGAGGCCTGGATCGACCGGGGCTATGATGCCCAGGGCAATCTGCTTCCCCACACCCATTCGCGTGCCGTACTCAAGAGCGCGCAGGACGTGGTCAGACAGGCCAATCTGCTGGTCCGCAGCGGCGAAGTAATCGCTGTCGACGGTACCAGAGTGCGTCTGGAGTTTGAAACCATCCACCTTCACAGCCGCATCGTGCAGGCCAAGCTGATTGCCGAAGAACTGCGTCAGCTCATCCCCAATGCTTGCTCGCTCACATCCGAGCCCTTCACTATCGACAATGTCGAAGAGAATGAAGAGTTTCCGATGCTGGCCTATTCGGGCTACTAGAAGCAGACCCGTAAAAGCAGGGCGATCAGGGTATGCGCTGCGCTACCGGTACGATCTCGTCGTACCAGCTGCCGTAATACTCGGGATAGTCCTCACCGGTGGTGGACGTAATCGTCTTCTGCAGCGCTTTGCGGATGGCCGTGCGGCCGCCACGCCGATATCGCTTGAGCCATTCGAGCTCCTTGGGGTCGACGGGTATGCCGGCCTTGATTAACTCTTTGACGATCTCAATTTCGTGCACTATGGCTTCGGTCTCTTCCTCGATACAGCGGTCGATGAATTCCTGCCGACCGGTTTTGCCAGGTACGGGGTCGACCGTGGGTTTGACCAGGGCGTGGACAAACTCGTGAGCGATGCTTATCAGCTTGTAGTTGCGGGGGCACCAGCGTCCGATATAGATGGTCCGCTTCTTGCGGTCATAGTATGCGCGGCAAGGTCCGTCGACCAATCTGATGCGTACGCCGGCTTCGCGGATGCGTTCGATGTCGTCGATCAGGGTCGGAGACTTTTGCAGGGCCTCCACCATACGCCTGCCAAACTGCCGCTTCAGGTTTCTGAAGGAAGAATTGGCGCTTGATTTAGGGGCAGACGGCTTCCGGGGCATCGAATTGACTCCTCGCGCAATATGGATTTAGCTATATTAATTCTATAACAAGTTGTTGTCAGTAGCTAGCCCCCAAGACCCTAAATCTGTGGGCGGTTTGGCGGGGCTGCCTGATCTTGACTGCTATCGATTAATATTAAATCTCAAGGGGCGCTTACATTGTGCCCCTGACCGCCCTTCCAGTGGTGTAGAAAACGAGGAACAGGCGGCCCGGGGACCTAGCCAAATTTTGCTTTTAGGTTATGTTGGAAGTAGTAGGGACTAGAAAACAGCCGCATGACCCCTGATAAACCAGATTTGAGCGCCGAAGCAGACCTTCGCATGATGGAAGTGTTGCGGCTTTTGCAGCATCTTGTCACCCCCCGCCGTCCGTCCGGTCCTGAAGACCCTGCCGCACCGGCCGGTCGAACTGCCGTGTTGAGCGAGCTGGCCGCCGATATGGAGGCTATTTGCGAAGCCCTGGACCTCAAGCGCGCGGTAGTCTTTGAGGCTGTCTACGACAAGTATTTTGACGGTGTCCGCCTTTCGCCCCTGGCTGCCTGCGTCGATGGACGCAGCAGCACCAGTTCCGATGCTGGTGCCAAGTCCCGACAGCAGGGACGTAATCAAGCCAGTGAAGATCTTTCCATCGGCACCAAGAGCGAAGTTTTCAGCCTCTTGCATGATGGTCAGTGGATACCCATAGGTCAGGCCGGCGGCGGCACAACCGCTGCTTCGACCGCCAGTATTCCGCATCATCTGCGCGAGTTGTCTGATTTCCTCGATCTCAGATCGAGTTCCAAGGCCGTGCTTTTTCCCTTGCTGGACGCTCCTGCCGGGAAAATCAACGGCATTGTTTTGATGGAGCGCGACAGCAAGGCCGGCAATTTCTCGGAAAATCTCCTCGATCTAGGGGCCATTATTTCTCAGATGCTCGGCCCCAAGTTGTTGCGTCTTGTGAGCGAGAGCGGTGCGGACGACTCCCTCACTATTGTGGAGGAGGCCTTTGATCGCACGGTACTGCCGGTGGTGATAATCAATCGTAAAACTTTGACGATTGAACGAGTCAATGACGCGGCTTCGGCGTTTTTATCCGCCGGCAATAAACTTGCCGGTGCTTCGGTAATAGGCAGCGGATTGGGGGCACTCTTTCCCGGGGCTTCGCATTTTATTGAGGTCCTGGAAAAAGCCTGCGCTAAAAATACCGGGCCCTCGTGCTTTTCGGTTTCAGCTAAAGATTTAACTCATACCGGCTGCGCTTTTGCCCTGGTATCCTTTGTCGGTGAAGGTGGTAAGCATGTCTGGGTGCAATTGATTCCTGAAAATTTCCTGCCCGAAAGTAAGGGCAAAAGCACCACTGATGGTGCGAGCAAGCGTGGAGGCTCAAGACCTTCCGTGGACGACGGGGAAGACGATGCCGTACTGGAATTGTCTCGCCGCCTTAATTTTGAACGCTGGCTGCGCCAGACTATTTGCAAGTTGCATTCTTCTCTTGACAGAGACCACGTCCTGCAGACCCTTGCCGACAGCCTTGGTCGAGCCTTCCGCGCCACTCGTTGTCTTGTTATCCGCACCGACGGTCCCTCCCATCCGATGGTTACTCACGAATACGTGGAGCCTGACCTGTCGCCTCTGGGATTGGGTCGCACAGGGCAGTTTCCCATGTTTGCCATTTCACTCTTTGTGCAAAAAACCGTTTCGTTTGGCGATGTCTCGCAGATGAAGTCCACCGGTCCGCTTATCCCTCCGGAAGTCGACCAACTGCTGGAGAACGGCATTCTGAGCATGGCTGGCGCACCGCTCTCTTACCAGGGGCAACCCTTTGGTGTGCTCATACTGGTTGATGGCAGTCGCCCTCGCCGCTGGACGGAGGAAGAGCTGGAAACTATAGAATTGACCGCTTCCCAGGCTTCAGTAGCCCTTTCCCACAGTCAGACCTATCATCAGGCCAAAGACCAGCTCTTCCACATGAATCTGCTGGGTAACCTGACACAGCAGCTCACCAATGCTCTGGAAGTTGCCACTAAATCGCCGAGCAAGTCATCTTCGCCAACGCCAGAGCGCACTCAATCAGAGGGTTCTCAGACCCCGCTTTCGTCTCGCGAAATGGAAGTTTTGCGTTTGATAGCCTCGGGATTTGCCAATCGTGAAATAGCACAGAGGCTCTTCCTCACGGAGTCTACCGTTGAGTTGCATGCTTCGCGCATCCGCAAAAAACTGCAACTCAAGAGCCGCACAGCCCTGGTTAAATACGCCTGTGATAACAGTCTGGTTTAGAGTCGCGCTCTGGATTTGACTTCGATGTATTTGTCGACAAGCTTGTCTGAGAGCTCTTGCGGCGGGCAGTCGAGCACGAGACAGCCGCGTTTGGTCAAAACCGAGAGCGCCAGTTCGCGCTGACTGATCAAATCGAGGGCAATCGCCCTTTTGTAAATTGCGTCCAGGGCCTTTTCCGGATGGTCCTTGTCTTCCGGTATTGGGCTTGAGGCTATCTGCTGTACCTGACGGTCTTTGAGCGTGACGCAAAAGGGCAAATGTCTGGGAGACAGATTAGCCATGCCGCTCAACAGTGACTGCGAGCCTGTGGGATCCGTCAGGTCGCTGAGCACCACCATCAGTGACCGACCTTTTTGCGCCGAGGCAAAATAGGAGAGGATGCCGGCGTAATCGGGCTCCACCATCCGTGGTTGCACGGCAAATGTAGATTCGAGAATCCTGTTCATATATGACTTGCCGCGTTTGGGCGGCAAATAGAGCAGGGGTTTATCGGCGAAGATGCCTATTCCTACCTGGTCGTTGTGGGTCAGACCGGTGAGTGCCAGACAGAGTGCTGCGTTTAGTGCTCGGTCGAAGCGCGTCAGGCCCTCAAGATCCGAGAGCATCATGCGTCCGGCGTCGACCAGGACCAGCAGTCTCTGTTCCTGTTCGGCTTCGTAGGTACGCAGCACCGGGCGATCTCTTCTGGCTGTGGCATTCCAATCTATTGCTTTGGCGTCGTCCCCGACGGCGTACTCACGCAGCGAGGCAAAGTCTGTACCCTGGCCGCGCTTGCGCTGGTGCAATTCGCCCAGCTCGGATGAATGCGCCAGGCGCACCGAAAGATCATGCAATGCTTTCAGGTCGGAAAATACTTTGACGTCGGTTTTGTCCGCGGCTTTGAGCTCGCGCCAGAAAAGTCCGAGGAAGCTTTTGAAGCGCACATTAACATGGCCAAAAGCATAGGCGCCCCGGCGAGCAGGGAAGAGTTTGTATTGCACCTGGGCGGTTGTGCCCGGTTTCAGCTCAAACTCAAAAAGTTCTTTGTCCCGGGCAATGTCTGCCGGGGTGTCATCCTTGAGCTGGCATTTGAGCACGGTGTCGCCGGTGCCGCGGTGGCTTACGACAATTTTGACTTCGTTGTCTCTGCCGATTGAAAGTCTGTCGTCGACTATGCGCTGCACCTCCAGCAGACTTTTTGCGGTGGTGATGCGTATATCTATAATCAGCGCTATCAGGATGACTACATCCAGAGCCAGACCCAGCTTGGCCGCGTCAGGGAAGAACGCCGCCAGTATCATTGGTACCATGGCCAGTACCAGTAACAGATAGAGTCTGCTGCTGGCCGTCACGCTCTGCGCCCTCTAATTGCGGCGGAGGAAATCATCGGGGGACCGGTACCTGGCGCAGCAGGTTGGCAATCACCTGACCGATGGTGACACCATCGAGCTCGGCTTCGGCCGTGAGCAGGAGGCGGTGTCTCAGCACCGGCTCGGCGATAAATTTGATGTTGTCCGGGGTGACGAAGTCGCGACCTTCGATGGCGGCGTGGGCTTTGGCCGCCGCCAGCCAGGCGAGAGCCGCCCGGGGACTGGCCCCCAGTTGCAGGTCGGAAATGGTCCTTGATTTGAGCACCAGCTCCATCAAATAGTCCATGACGCTGTCTTCAACTTTTATATGGGTGAGCAGTTTGCGGCAGGCGATTATGTCCTCTTCGCTGCAAACTGGCTTCAATGGCGCTGCATTACGGGCGTACTGTCCCGATTGCCAGTTGCGCAGCATTTGTTTTTCGGCGTCACCCTGAGGATAGCCAATGACGATTTTCATCATAAATCTGTCGAGTTGCGCTTCCGGCAGTGGGTATGTGCCCTCAAATTCGATCGGGTTCTGGGTGGCGACAACGACAAAGAGTTCGGGCAACTTCTGTGTCTGTCCGTCCAGCGTTACCTGTCTTTCTTCCATGGCCTCAAGGAGTGCTGATTGGGTCTTGGGCGGAGTGCGGTTGATTTCATCGGCGAGCAGCATGCCCGTAAAAATCGGTCCCTTGCGCAGCGTGAAGGTGCGGCTGTTCAGGTCGTATACATTAGTACCGAGGATGTCAGAAGGGAGCATGTCCGGAGTCAGCTGTACCCGGCCAAATTCCGCGCCCACGAGGGCCGCCAGTGTTTTGACCAGCATGGTCTTGGCCGTGCCCGGGACACCTTCAAGCAGCACATGACCATCGGCAAGCAAGGCGGTAAGCAATTGGTCCACCACCAGGTCCTGGCCGACAACGCTTTCGTTGAGCGCGTTTCTCAGATTGTCACAGGTCTCTTTTACGCGACCTAGATTTTCACTGACTGCGGTTACCGGTTGCTGCATTGCTAAATCCCTTTTTGTTCTGCCTTGCCTGTTGTCAAAAGGCTCTCGGCTTGCTCCGATATCTTATCGCAAGCGGCCACCAGCTCTTTTAAATCTTCGTCGCTCAAATCTTTTCTGTTTACAGCCGCTTCGCAGCGCTCCACCATCTCCGATATGCCGGCGCCTCCGCCATGGCTCTGGGCCTGCGCCCGGAGCGCCTGATTGAGCTTTTCGTCCTGCTCCCTGGGGCTGATCTGGAGTACTTTGCACAGTTTCAGTCGGACGCTGTGCCAGATGATGGCCAGCACGGCCTGCCTAGCATGGGCACGTTGATAGGTGTTGGAGAGACCTTCGATGTGTTCCAGATTGGAGATGCGACGCAAATTACGCACAATAAGCGTGGCCCCGAAGCGTTGATGCCCGCTCAAGATGGCGATCAGTAATATCAGGCCCAACTGCAAGCCGACATAGCCGGTCGGTCCGTGCAGGAAGTAAAAGACGACGTTGAGCCCACGGGTCGAGCCGTGGCATTTTTCGTCAAATAATATGTCTCCGCTGGTGGTGGCGATCCAGTTGTGCAGAAACTGAAAATTTGACCAGTGATCGGTCTTTGTAATTTGCTTATTGCAGACCATCTGGGGGCAGCTGCCGATAAGGATCCGGCCCTTGCCCAGCTTTTGCTCGACGATGATTGTTTTGTCGCCCAGGGTGGCCAGGGCTGTGCCGCCGGACAGTTTTTGCTGGGTCGAGACATTGAGCACGCGCAGATGTGTGTATTCCGGCAGATCTGTGCGGCCGTCGGTCACCTGATCGGTTAACTCTTCGTCTATGTCGCGGGCCGTTACCCCAATCTTATCCAGCATGCGCTTGGTGTGACGAAACTGGAAATTATCCAGATAAATAAGAGCATTGCCCTGTCGCACCCAGTCGAGAATGTTTTCGACTTCAAACTCAGCCAGAGACTCGTCCGGGCTGACGATAATCAGTACACCGTGGGCGGGATTGACGGCACTTGTGCGGGTAGAACCGTTTAGTTTGCGATAGGGAAAGGCCCATTCACTGACATGACGCTTGCGGAATACCCTCTGGCAGAGCTCATAAAATGCCGACATGCCGCTGGGTTTGAAGTTGGTTACCGAAGCAAATGTTTTGGCTTCGGGCATGATTTTTTCCAGCTGCTTGTCCGAGGCCAGGGTGCCGTACACCACCAGCGTACTGACAGCAAAAAGTGCTGCCAGTTGCAGTATCAGAGCCTTATTGCTCATGTAAAAACTGTCTTTAGCGGCCGGCAATTTCTCGGCCTCGTCCTTTTTTGATTTTAGAGTTTGCATTTAGCGGCCTGCCTTCGTGTGATGGTCGGGCACCGCTCGCAGTGGCAGGTCGTCGCGTACGCGCCGCGCCTGCTCCATGCATATTTTGAAGTCTTCTTCTCTGGCAGGCTTGTCGCCAAACCATATATGTTCGACCAGGTCTACAAGTTTGCGAAAAGATTCGGCTACACTCTGCATGCGCTTGAGCGCATAGAAATACTCGTAATTGGTTTTGGTAGTCGAAAAGGGCATGATGCCGCGCTCGTCGAGCAAATGCAAAATACTCATGTAAACAGCCCGGCACGCTTCCTTATATGACTTCTTGCCTTCAAGCTCTTGAGCCAGGGCCAGCCAACCGGCGCTATCGAGAGGGCTTTCTCCAACCACCAGAGAGCCAAGCGCTATTTTGCGCTGGGCCTGCAGGGTCCTCAGTTTTGATGCCACCAGAAGTAATACCATGACCACGGCCACAACCCCGGCGGCTATGACCAGGATTTGCAAGAGCGTCGCCACGCCGCGCGAGTCGCTATTGCCCAGTTGAGGCAATCTCAGATAGCTCAAGACGTCCCGTATGAGGCGGCTGATGTAGGTGAGGAAGTCCTGAATCTTTAGCAGAAAATCCGGAGGCTGCCGGTAGTCGTAATTTCTGGCAATCTCTTCCAGGTCATGCGAAATGTTTTTAAATTCCATGACTGCTCAGCTTCCCTGCGGCTTCAGCATCTTCCACGTCATCGATGCGCTGGATCAAGTCGAGGCCTTCCTGGCGTATGCGCAGATCGCAATAATAGAAAGAATATGCCAGGTAAAAAATGGGGCTGATGAGCATGTTTACAACTGTTTCCCAGACCGCGTTTATGACCTGGATGTACATAGGCAAAGTCGGTTCTGTGGCCGCGCCGACGGCGGTGCCGTGGGCAATGAAATAGCCGATAATGAGGAACACCATCGGCAGCGTCATCGGATATGCCACCAGGGTGACCGCCACCCAGGTGACGATGAGAAACCAGAGTGAGCGCCAGAAGGAGCGAATCGTCAGAGAAAAACCTTCGCTGATCAGTTCGGACAGGTCGCGCTGAGCCGGTTCGACGGCGATGGCGATGCCGACAAGATTGTTGACCAGACCGAGGAAAATGAGAGAGGTTACCAGTCCCAGCAGGGCCGTGGCCAGACCGAAAGAGCCAAAAATGGGCATAAAGCCCTGCCCTTTGAGCGAGGGGATGGAGAAGCCTCCGACTATACCCCAGCCGATCATGACAAAGACGGCAGCCATGAAGGTGGCGATGCCCAGAGCAACGAGGGTCCAGAAGCGGGAGTTGACTATTGGCTCCGCCTCTTGATAGCTGGCGGAAAATCCAGTCAGATATCGGATGATTGCCAGCGAGCGCAGCCACAGCAGCAGCGCCCCGGCCAACAGGACAATGAAGCCGGCCGCCGAGAGGCTGAACCACGCTATGCCGTGACTGGCCTCGTTTACAAGTTTCACCCCGTAAGTGCTGCCGACCACAAGGGCTATCCGGCCCAGGCACATCAAAATTGTCGGCAAAACCAAAATTTTGCCTATCAGTAAAATATTCTGACGAAAAATTCGGAAGGAGCGGCCTACAATATCGCCTGTAGACATTGGCGCCAAAGCCGCTAAAGTTCTTGCCAAACGGGGCGCTCCTTTTTATCGACATGCATGATAGTTCTATTCCCGCTCATTTCACAGCTTCCGCGGTCATCATCTACCACGGTCATATTTTACTCATACATCACAAAAGAATTGGTGCCTGGCTGCCCCCCGGCGGCCACATCGATGATTTTGAACTGCCTCATCAGGCTTGCCTGCGCGAGGTCCTGGAGGAAACAGGGCTGGAATGTCAAATTGTAGCCGACCCCGTGCCGCCGACCAAGGACCCTGAGGGTTTTATCCTGCCCTCGCCCCTGTGCATGCACCGGGTGCTCGCCTTTGAAAACGGCGGCCCGGTGATCCATCTGGACCTGGCCTACCTCTGCCGGCCGCTCAAGGTCACCAGTGGCCCGCTTCCGGATTTGATCGCCAGCGATGAAGTCTGGGGAGCGCGCTGGGTGGACCTGACTGAGTTGCCGGTCATCCAACTGGCGAAAAACGTGCCCGAAATCGTACAAATGGCTCTTGATAAAATTGGCAGTGACTTATAAAAACCAAATTGATTTTGGCCAAAAACGGTTGCCATGCAAAGCTTTTGCAAGACTTTGCCGCTTGAGGCTTATTGGCATAACCTTCCTGGTATAAGAAATAGATAGCAGGTAAGACTTTTGGTTAGTTGGCTCATGCTAAAGTCACATCAGTCGGAGTGTTTCCACCCGGGACCTTTATGAACAGTCCATTTGTTCAACAAATAACCTCAAAACTTAACGGCGTTCGGGATTTAAAGAGAATTCTCGAGACTACCGTAAAGGACGTTGGGGACCACTTTTCGACCGACGCCTGTCAGATAATTTTAAGTAATCCGCTCGATCCCAACATCACGAGCATTTGTGAGTACCGTTCTACCGGCTCGCCGGTTATCCCGGGACACTCGGCAACCCTGCCGCTGGTTTTACAGGGACGGACTTTTGGCTCGCTCACCCTCAGCCGCTCCTCCACCGATGTCTCTAACGAAGAGCTAAATGTGGTGCGTCTGGTCCTCGGCGAGCTGAGCGATATTATCCGTCTCGCTCAGATAAACGATATCGTTCAGCGTGACACTTTCCGCGAGACTTTCCTCGTTGAAATCGGCAACTTGATGACCTACTCGCTGGGAATCGGCGACGCCCTCTTTATGGTTGTCAATATTCTCGGCAAAGCTTTGCAAGTCAGCCGTTGTTTGTTTATCTGTACCGATGACAACCAGGCCGGTTGGAAGTGCTATGAGTTTTGGCAGCAGGAAAAAGTCCAGAGTCTCCAGCAATCGTACTGGCCCTCCGCCGACTCGGCTCTGGTGGCGCAGACACTTTTAGCGCGCGAACCGCTCAAACTATTTGAAGGGCAGCAAAATTCCTACGTCTCTCCGGCGCAGGAAGAACTGCAACTGATCAACGTCAAATCATTCCTGGGCATGGCCCTTAAGAGCAGCGAAGGTACGCATGGATGCGTCATCTTGCAGCAATGCGATTATCGCCGCGCCTGGACGCGCAATGAAATCGACATGTTGCAAAACGTGGCCGACAAAGTTGCCGAAGCCCTGCACAAACTGCCCGCCGAGAAAAAAGCGCGTGAGCCTATCATGCAGTTGCATCAGCGCACGGTGTCCGTGCCGCAGCCCGATGCAAAAGGCTCGGCCATCGATGTCCGACGTGCCTTGAAAGGCGCGATGGGTCAGCAAGTTATTTCACAGGCTGCGAAAACCGGTCAGATGCCGGTGCCACCACAGGCGAAGGCACCGCCGCCCAAGCCTCCGACTCCTCCGCCCCCTCCTCCTCAGCCGCCGCAACCGGTGCAGCAGCCTCAGCCGGTTCAGCCTGTACAACCTGTCACTCCGCCCCAGCCCGTGGCGCAGTCGGGCGAGATTACCGCTGCTCATCCGGCCATTCCACCGCTTGGACAGGCCGCTTCTCAAAATGCCAACGCCACCGGAGAATTTGCCGCCATCACCGGCGTGCCTGCCGGAGCCGATCCTTATGCTGATCTGGATTCTGAATTTGGCGACTTTGACATGGAGCCGCCGGCAGCCACACCGCCAGCCGCGACCGCTCCGCCTGTCTCCGGTACGCAGAGTCTTACCAATATCACGCCTCCCACCGTCGCCAGCGCCAGTGCTGGAGCATGGAGTGCCCCTCCCGGCTATGAAAGCTCTCCTGCCGCGCCATCCGCAGCTTCGGAAGCGGTCAAGTCCAGTTGGGGTGACCTTGATTCTATCGGTACACCAGCAGCCGCCAGTCCGACAGCTTCCGCTGCGGCCGCGCCGGCTGCTGCGCCCGCTCCAGCTGCTGCTCCTGCCGCTGAACCAGCTGGTGGTGGTGCCTGGGGTAGTCTTGATGCCATTCCAACTCCGGCAGCTGCTTCGTCTACTGGCCGAGGGGGCCTGGGCGGATCAATGCTTGGGCGCGCTCGTGGTGCGGCCGGTTCCGGTGGTCCTCTGAAAAATCGTCTCGGTCACACGCCCCCGCCGCCAAGTCAAACGGCTCCACAACCCGCTGCCGCTGCACCTGCTGAGCCGGCGCCGGAAGTAGATGAAGCCACCGCCAAGGCCAAACTCGATCAGATACTTTCAAGCAAAACGAGTCAGGATGCCACTTCTGACTATATCTTTGCCACCCCGGGCCTTGATATGCGCATGCTCGGTCGTATCGACGGCTGGGTAAGCCAGATTGAAGCTAAAGACAAATATACCAGTGGTCACGCGCGCGCTGTGGCGGAGTACGCCTGCGCAATCGCCAAGGAAATGATGCTGCCGCAGAGCGATATCGATAAGATTCGGCAGGCGGCTCTCGTGCATGACCTAGGCAAACTTGGCTCAGCGGCTAATATCTTGCAAAAACCTGAGTCTGAACTTTCCGACACAGAACTGCTGCTCGTGATGAATCATCCGATGGCCGGGGCTGACCTGCTTGAACAATTCCCGGATCTGGCCGAGCTCGCTCCGATTGTACGAGCGCATCATGAAGAGTTTGATGGCAACGGATATCCGCTCGGTTTGAAGGGCGATCAGATACCGCTGTTTGCGCGCATCATTGGTGTCGCCAATCACTATCATGAAAAAGTTTCACAGAAAAAATCAGGCCCGGCGATGGATCCCGCTACCGTGCAAAATGATATGGTGGCAAATGCGAACAAGGCATGGGACCCCGCTTGTATGTCGGCTTTGATACAGGCAATCTTGATTGGTAAAGTGCCGGCACAGATGTAGGTAGCGGTAGCTGCTCGTGAAATTCGTCAGTTGGTTTGGCTACATGCTTTTTGCTACACCACTTTATATGTGGCTGTTCTCTGACATGCTTTATGGCATCACTCAGGGCGCACTAATGGACGTCTTTAAGAAAAGTTTGGCCGGAGGGGTCGTTGTCGTCGCATTGTATTATCTCTTGCCTGTGGCTGTGATTCGCTGGAGCGTTGAATATTATCTCGACTCGGAGAAAGACAAGGAGATTCAAGCCAAGCACACGGACCCCGACGAGTCCTTACCAGCAGAGCCAAAGTCGTGATACTCGAAGAACTACTGACCCTATCCGAAATGCTGACTCCTGATGAGCTTCAGAAGGCTAAACATCAGAGTCTTTACAGTGGTTTGCCGATCGGTCAGATCCTTTTGCTTTCGCAGTTGCTGAGCGAAAGTGATTTGCTGTTTGCTCTGAACGTTCTTGTGCGCCTGCGTGATGATGCAATATTTTCCACTGACGATGCAGTTGCCGTCATGCAGTCGTACCGCGCGGACAGGGCTCGGCCTGCCGACTCCAGCGAAGTCGCTCCGTTTGAACTCAAAACTTTCCGAGAGCCCGTTAGTAAGAACGGCATTTTGCTTGGTCAACTTTTTGTGGACGCTAATCTTGTAGAGGCGCACGTTATTCCGTTGATGCTTGAGCTTTCGTTGATTCGCCGCGCCTTGATTCAGCCGAACGTGAAGAAGGCCGGGGCAAGCTTGAGAGACGTGCTGCAAAATGAACCTGTTATTTTGTCGGAGCGCGGCCCGCTCATTGGTCAGGTCTTTGTCGAGCAGAAATTAGTCACACCTGAAGTCCTTGAATTCGCACTGGACTTACAGCAAAGAGTGGCAGCCGGAGAGATGTCTGCGGCGGAGGCGGCGGGAGAGTTGTGAAGTTAGCGGTGGGCCGCGAATTGTGCTTTGCTATTAGAAATTACGTTCAAATGGTAGGCAAAGGGTATCCCCGATGCGGGTGACATCAAAGCTTGATTGGATCTTCGAGCCGATAGAAAGGGATCTCTGCAACGATGCGATCGTGTCGTGGTGGGAGAAACGGCGATTGTTCTATAACCTTTTCTGCATCGCTATGGGCATAGTATCTTTAGTCTTCTATCATATCTTCTGGGCTTGCTCTGGACTTCTCGATGCGGCAGACGACATTATCGAACCAATGCTTTTGCCTGTTCTGGTAATTGGGGCGCCTTTGTGTTGGAACCTTGGTTTTGTTCTAGGGCCGCTAATACAGATATTGATCCCGAAATCCCGACCTGGCATTCGAAAAAGGATGGGGCCAATACTTTTGAAATCGGGAATCGTCTTTTCTGTTGTTGTTTTCGCCATGCCAGTTGTGGACGCAGGGCTCGCGTTCTTTCTTCGCGACAGTATTCATGGCCATAGCCTTTCCAACTATCGATGAGTTGAAGCTCTACTTCTGATTCATCAGATTTTGCAATTCTTCTTTTACATCTTGATCTGATGGGTCGCTTTCCACTGCGTCCTTAAGGTACTGAATGGCTCTGTCTCTATGTCCCAGTGCGAGGTGAGCATCCGATAGGTGCCTCAAGGCGTTGGTGTAAAACGGGTTGATCTGCGTCGCTTTCTCCAGAAAGGGCAGGCCCTTTTCTGGTTGTCCTCGCTCTACAAGTAAACAACCGAGATTGGAATATGGCCATTCGAAGTTTGGATAGAGCGCCATGCATTGCCGGAATACGCGTTCCGCGCCGTCATAGTCCTTCGTCTTGTGCCAAAGGATGTAGCCCTCGATATTCAACTGTTCGGCCGCTTTCGAAACAGGATGCGCGGGCAGATGTGAACGCAAATAGCTAAGAGCCTTGAAGCCAATTTCGCCTTTGTCCCTTTTGATTGCCTCTTGCAGAGCCACTCTGGAGAATTCCGTCCAGCCTTTCATCTTGTAATCGACGCCCAGGTCGTAGTAGCGTTTAGCGGCTTGCTGGCCCGGAGTCAGCACTACAGGGTCCGGCTTGTTCTGCGGCGTCAAAAAAGGAGCTGCAATTAGAACTGTCGCAACGGCCCCAAGGGAAATGATCGATCCTGCTGCTGCAATTGCCACATTCTTGGCCGCTCGACCTGGCCGAGCGGAGGATTTTGTCGTCATTGCCTCGCGAATTGCCAGTGCCATGGCGGACATTGTCGGAAATCGTTTCGCCGGATTTTTGTTCATGGCCTGCTTCAGGACAGCAACGATTGACTCCGGTAAGTCACCGAAATTTGCTTCTTCTGAAACGTTCTTGTACATGGCTTCAAAGGAATTGCTGCCCTCAAACGGCGGCAGTCCGGTAAGGCACTGAAACAGCAAACAACCAAGCTGGTAGACGTCACTGCGCGCGTCCACATCATGCCCAAAGCATTGTTCGGGGCTCATGTACAGGGGCGTTCCGACAAGCTCGGTTGTGCGTGTCAGCGGAATGTGATGTGGGTTTTCAGGTTCAAATACTTTGGCCAGTCCAAAATCTACCAGCTTGACGCTGCCATCAGCAAGCAGCATGACGTTGGAAGGTTTGATGTCGCGGTGAATCATTCCACGCGAATGCGCATAAGAAAGCGCATCGGCGACGTCTGAACATACTTCGAGCGCACGCCGTTGGGGCAGCGGCAATGATTCTGTGAGACTCTTTCCATCCAGCAAATCCATCACGAGGTAAGGCCCTGTGATTTCGTTCTCACGAATGTCGATGACTGAAACAATATTCTTATGGCGCAGCGACCTGATGGCTTGCGCTTCCTTCCGCAGCCTCTCGCACGACTGTTGGTCCGACAGGCGCTCGGGACGGAGAAATTTCAGGGCGACAATGGTCTCCGAGCGAGTGTCGCGAGCGCGATAGACCTCGCTCACCCCACCGCGCCCGATCAACTCCTCAATCAGGAATTCATCCAGTTTCGCGCCCACTCGCAGAGCGTCAGGTTCGGCGGAACCTTCCACGAGACGCACAGGCTCGGCCACTTCAACAAGCCGCACCTCTTCCTCTGCGATTTTTGGTTTGTCCTCAGCCACTGGGGACTCCTCTGCCGCACATTGTCGTTGTACCACGATGCTAACTCAACGGTTCGGCCTTGAGGACCCACGGACGCTGAAGGCTTGTTTTAGACCAGGCTATCAGTCAAAGTGGGAGATTTTAACACGTTCCCAATCTTTGGCTTGGCCCGTCTCAAGGTCAAATTCCATTTCAACGGAGAATGTGACGGTGGTCTTGCCTTCGGTACGAGAAAGCTTGAGCCCCTTGGTTGGCTGAGTCTATTTTGCTTCTACAACATGAGTCTCGATTTGAACATTGAGAGTTTTGCTCAGTGCTTTGAAGATTGCGGCAATATTGTTCATGCTGGGATTTCCGCGTTCTGAAAGCATGCGATGCAGGCTTTTCGACGGCGCTGGAATAGCATTAGCCAGAGCCTCAAAGCCGATTGTGGCATTTACAAGGTCTCGAAGGATAAGACGTGCGGTCTCTGGTTCGCCATTGAGAAATAATTCGCTTGCTTCGTCGAGCAGCGCTTTAGCAAAAGCTGGATCGTGGTTGACCCGTTCGACAATTGTTTCTTTGAAATCGCGTGTAAGTGCCATTGCTGTTACCTTTCTTCTCTTTTCTTATGGGCTTTTTCTTCAGCCCTAATCCTGGCTTTTCGTTCTTTGTACTGCTGGTGCAACCGTTTTGCTTCTTGGATGTCTGCCTCCTGGCGCTTTTTTGTGCCGCCGCCGAAGAGCACGATAAGCTTGTCGCCATCTTTTGCCAGGTATATTCGATACCCTGGCCCCCAGTCTATTTTGTATTCGCCGATACCATCAAACCATTTGATGGCTGAGATAAGGCCGCGCTCCATACGAAGTTTGGCCGTGACGACCTTGGCGGCGGCTTCGGGATCTAGACTGTCAAACCATTTTTTGTACGGGCTGGAGCCGTCTTCCAGGAGGTACTCTTGAATGTCCACTCTCGCATGGTAACGTATGTGTTACTATGCGTCAATGGTCAAACCGATGAGTGTAAATGCAAAGTCACTCAAATAAATGATTTGCAACCGGCAAATTCTAATGGCCTCGGTGAGCGTGCCACTAAGATAACCTATTCAATGGCGCAATACCTGAACTAATAACCGCGGTAGCGTCTGCCGCTGTTTACGGCTCTGACACCGGGTACGTTCTGCAGCGAGCCGTAGCGATCAACAGCGTAACGGATGCCGGCGATCAGATTGTCTTCCGGATTGAAGATGTTCTTGTGTCCGGGCAGAGAGTAGGCGGCGAAGGTCGGTCCTATTGTCTGCATCAGGCCCTTGGACGGCGTGCCTTTTGCCGCGTTGGAGTCCCAGTTGTTGACGATGTTGGGGTTCCAGCTGCTTTCCTTTTGCACAATCAAATTGACCGCTGCGATGTTCGCCTCCGAAGCGGAGACCCCGGCTTTGGTGAGTGCGCCTTCGATCAGCTCACGTTTCTGTCCGGACGGAATCGTGCCTTCCGTTACCCGGTCTGCTCGTTGCTGGAACATAGCAACGTCATACAGTCTCTGACCTGCTGCGCTCAACTGTTGGCCTTCGGGCGATGACAGATCGGCAGCGGTCACGTCCTTGGGCGCTTTGCCCGAGAGCATGCCGGCGCTGATTGCACCAGGGTTGTCGCCAACCTTGTCCTTCAGCTGGCCCATCAAATGAGTGGCAATTGCTTCCTGCGCTTCTTTTGGCAGCAGATTTTGCACATCGCTCTTGGCGGGAGCCTGGCCCTGGTCCATCTTGTCGGCCATGCCCTTGAGCTTGGCGAGGAATTCAGGGTTCTTCAGTTTTTCGGCGAAGTCTTTTGGTAGTTTGCCTTCTTTGATCAATTTTTCGATCAGCGCTGGATCCGGAGGATCGCCCAGACCGTCAAGGAAAGAATGAAGCTGTCGGCCGGAGAATCCATAGCGACCTACTCTATAGCCGCCGTCCGGATGCCTTCTGATAGTTTCGTACGGTTTGTCATGGTCCGGACGCCAGAGGCCCGCTACGGCTTCCTTGATGCCCATGGTGCGTTCGGTTTCGTTGGGCTGACGCGGCACTCCGCGGGTGTGGGACATCATGCCGTCAGTGGCGGCGCGCGGCATGTCGATGCCGTGGGTGCCACTCAGGCGGTTGCTGTTTTGCACCGCCTCGCGCGTTTGCGGCGTCATATTACTCACGTCTTGCGGCGGCTTGAGATTTTTCGCCTGTTCTGTCGCTCTTGAGACAACGTCGTCTTTATCGTTCAACTCAATGCCGTTTTTAACGGCATTCGGGTCGTTAGCGGCCATGCGGTCGGCCAGATATTTGACCAGGTTGTCGGCCGCTTTCTGCTGGGCTTCCGTTGGGTTCAACTGGCCGTCTTTGCGCTCCAGGTTGATTTGAATGTCTTTGGAGTTAAGCAACTCCGGATTGCCGAACATTTCTATTTTGCCGTCTTCCTTGACGACAAAGTGCGGTTTGCTGGTGTCTGGGTTGTTCAGGTCCTGCATCTGCACGTCGATGCGCGGTTTGCCCGTGTCGCCGGCAGGGCGTTTGTCCAGCCCGGCGTCTGAGCCTGCGGCCGTCTTGTCTTCGATCAGTCCGGCGCGAACTAGTTCTGAGACTGGCTTGGAGGCATTAAAGGATGCGCTGACCGAGGTCGCCGAATTGTCCGTGATGGCGAGGTGCGGCAGTTCTGCCGTCTGCTTCGCTGCGTGCGCTCCGCTGACATTGAGGCCTTCGGAACTGCTTAGTAAGCGGGCCGCCTGGTGGTGGAGCGGTGCAGCGTCACCCCCTGCTCTGTGGACGCCGCTATCTGGCGTTGAGTCCGTCTGAGGAGGTGGAATATCGTGGTGCCGTGTCATCTGTCTTACTCTCAGGGCTTTGGGAGTGATAGCTTCTCAAATAACACGTGAAAGTCACGTGAAAGTCGTCACGCTCTTCCGTCAGAAAGCCCGTGGTTTCCGGGCATTGAGCGAGACTTCAGCGGCGTTGCGTATGTCTTCCTGAGCCGTGCCTTTACGGTAGTAGTTGCGCACATAGTCCCCGGCCAGGACTACTCCGCCGGCCGCTCCCAGTACCTCAGCCATCGTCACGGCAGAACTTGCTGTGGCGGCAATGCCCACTCGGCCGGCGAGAGCCGCCAATTTGAACCCTGTGGCGCTGGCTGTTCCGGAGGCGATAAGTGCTTTTGTGCCACCGTAGCTTATTGCTATCCAGGCATCGAGGCCCAGCCCCAGGGCTGCCAGGTATTTCGCGTCATCGACAGTGGCACTCAGCACAGAATTGTCCGCATGTTTGTGTGCCGTCGTCAGATCATTGTGAATGGTCACCTTGCCGTCGGCATCGTCTGTTATATAGAAACCGTCGGGATTTGCCTCATCCTTATGGAAAATTGCCGCAGCTTGTCTCCAGTCGGCTGGCGACAGCGAGCCAAGTTGTTTTTCCAGAGCCGTTTGAGTAATGACTCCCACGCTATCTTTAGCGTGTTCGATGGCGTCGATTAAATCACGATTGCCCAGCGTTGATCCGTTTTGCATTGCGGCCCCCTTACTTGAAAAATGTTTTGCAGGTCTGGGGTGTTTGCAGGGTGTAGAAAAGACAGTAGAAGCAGCGGCATGAAACTGGCGTGAAAGCAGATGCTTAGCCGCTGGCTGTTTTATGCCGATTTTACTCTGGCCGCCCTATTGTCTTGGGCGTAGCTTTCTAACGGAGATTTTGTCATGGGTCACTCTAATAGCGCGGAATCTCTAGCCCACCAGGATGTTCAGGCCGAGAAGGGCGGTGGTGAATCTCAGGGCGACGTATGGAAACACTGTCGGCAGGATGCCTTTGGTGATAAAGCTCCTGGATGTGCAAAAGAAACGCTGGCCAAGGCCGAAAATGGCGATAACAAATTTTTGGATATTCCGCCGCTGGATTACAAAGGTAAGACGATGTCAGCGGCGGAGCAGAGTAAGGACGGCACGACGAATGATGGAGGGTATTCTAAAGAGGTCCAGGAAAAGCTCGACAACAGGCCGGAAGTGAAAGATGCCCAGGAATTTCAGAGGAAATTCGGTAAGAATCCGAATTCTCCTGAGGCCATTGCCTGGTTGCAGCAAAAGATAGGCGAACATGTTGATCAAGAGGTCAAAGAGCAGCAAGAGCGGCAGCGCGGCAGTGGTGTTGTCGAGGCTGGCAGCCCGGGTCTTAGCTATGGTCAGATATTAATGATGAACATCTGTGCCGGTAATAAACAATTCAAGCCTGAAAATGTTTCCTGGTCTTATTTTCGCAACGGTTCGCAGAATGACCCTGATGCGGGATGGCACCACGCTCGAGGGTTTAAGGAGTCCAACGATGCCGCTGAGAATAAGTAGCTAGTCTGCACGATTTTTTCACCCCGCAGTCGGTACATTGTCCACATCAAGCCTCAAACACCCCGCGGCTTGCTGTATAGCAGCTTTTACAAGGAGGGTGTTCCATGCCTATTAATATGGAGAGGACTGATCTGGCGCAAGAATGCACACAGCACAATGGGCAATTGTCTCAAGAGTGCTGGAGTTTCGACAAAGGGTTGACGATCAAGACCACGAGCGGCACTAGTACTGGTGTTCTCAATTTTGATCAACACAACATCTACAATACCGCCGACGATAAAGACTTGCGATTTCCTGGCCGGCACGTCATTGATCCTGGATTTTCGCCGAAGGTCAAAGAGAGTTATATAAAGATTGACGGCCAGGTTTATCCGCTGCCGGAAAAACACCAGATTGATCCCGGCTTCGGCCCAAAGGAGTCAGATCGTCACATCAAAATTGACGGACAGGATTTCGTCTTTCCCGGCTCGTATGACATAGACCCCGGCTACAGTCCAGACTCTGCGCGTTCTCAGAAACTCAAAGATCTAGGTCCACCTCTCCTGCACTCCCATGACTCGACTGTTCAGCGCCTTGAACAGGCCATTTTGGATGGCAACCAGAAAGAAATCGAATCAATCATGCGCGGCAATGCAAGCAATCCTCAAGCGCTGAGGAATGTAATTGTTGCGGTCAATCATGACCTTGGACCGTCTGGAGTGCATGTGCGCTTCAATGTCGGCAGTACCATGACTGGCAACGATAAGGAGTTCCATGCGGTGGGAACGCTCAGCGTCAGCCGCGACGGTGCGGACACGGATGTTGAATTTTCCACGGATGCGCGCATACAGACTACTGTCGGTAGCCGTGGCACTGCTCTGATAGCCGATCCCGCCAGGGAATTGAAAGCCATCGGCAACTCTGCCGCCCGACAT
>JAFEAV010000029.1 GCA_018266215.1 Cyanobacteria bacterium SZAS LIN-3
ATTACTTCAGCGATTTTCTTGTGCGCGAGTTTCATGTCAAGGATTTGAGCGGTCAGGACCGTAAGGTCAGGCTCTTCTTCCATCAGGATTTTTCCATTTCGGAGCATGATGTCGGCGACACCGCTTTTTACGACCCGCGCACAGGCTCGGTTATTCATTACAAAAAGAATCGCTGGTTCCTTATCAGTGCCAGGGGCAACAACAATGAAAAGCTCGGCGTAGACCAGTGGGCCATCGGCAAGAAAAATATTGACGGAATGGAAGGTACCTTCCGCGACGCCGAAGACGGCAACCTGGGCTGCAATGCCATTGCTCAGGGTTCGGTGGACTCAACGGTTTCCATCCATGTAGATGTGCCTGCCCGCGGTGAAGCGGTGGCGCATTACTGGATGTGTTTCGGTAAAACCTATGAGCAGGTAGCCGGTCTGGACGCCGCTATCCGCAATGAAGACGTCAGCCATATTGTGCCTCGCAACCAGAACTACTGGCGCCTCTGGGTTAATCCCGAGCACACCGACTTCCTCGGCCTGCCGGCAAAAGTTGTCGAGCTCTACAAGCGCAGTCTGCTCATCATCCGCACGCAGGTGGACAACGGCGGTGCCATCATCGCTGCCAATGATCACGACATTACGCAGTTTGCCCGCGATACCTACTCCTATATGTGGCCGCGCGACGGCGCCCTGGTCGCCTATGCCATGTCCAAAGCCGGACACCGCGACATGACCCAGCGCTTTTTCACCTTCTGCAATGATGTGATTAAAGACAGCGGTTATCTACTGCACAAGTACAATCCCGATAAATCGCTGGCCTCCAGCTGGCATCCCTGGATTCGTGACGGCCATCTCGATCTGCCCATTCAGGAAGATGAGACAGCCCTGGTGATCTGGTCACTCTGGCAGCATTTCCGCAAATTCCGCGATATCGAATTTATCCGCACCGTTTTTGACAAATTGCTCATCAATGGCGCTGATTTCCTGGTCAAATTCAGGGATCCCGAAACCAAATTGCCGCGACCTTCGCATGACCTGTGGGAAGAGCGCTATGGCGTTCACCTTTTCACAGTCGCCAGTGTTATCGCCGGTCTCCATGCCGCCGCTAATTTCTGCCAGGCCCTGGGCGAAATGAGCCGCGCCAAAACCTATCAGGAAGCTGCTGATGAAGTGCGCGACGCCATGATCAAGTACATGTGGAACGACGAGGAGAAACGCTTCTGTCGTATGGCTACTCGCACCGCCGATGGTTACACCCTCGATATGAATATCGACGCTGCCATGTACGCTGTGTTTGCCTTTGGCGGCCTTTCCCCCCACGATGAAAAAGTCGTGGCCACAATGAAGGCCATTAAAGACAGGCTGTGGATCAAGACCGATGTCGGCGGCTGTGCTCGTTATGAAAACGACTACTACCACCAGATTTCGCAGGACGTGAAGGCAGTGCCCGGTAATCCCTGGTTTATCTGCACCATGTGGCTGGCTCAGTACCAAATCGCCGGCGCTCGCAGTCAGGATAATCTGCGCGAAGCTGTGGAGATCCTGGAATGGGTGGCCGATCATGCCCTGCCCTCAGGTGTGCTGGCCGAGCAGGTACATCCCTACAATAACCAGCCTCTCTCCGTATCTCCGCTTACGTGGAGCCATGCCACTTTCGTCACCTGTGTGCTTGAGTATCTCGACAAACGTCGTCAACTCATGACCGAGAGTGTCTTCTCCCATACAATCGTGCCCGTCTAATTGAGGATAATTTGAGCCATGCAAAAAGCTGGTGCAGCAACTAAAGCCTTCAGTCGGGGGCAGGAGACACAGTTTACGGCCGATGCCAAACGCTGTATGAGTCTGCTCAAGCAGGCCGAGTCCGCTTATCTGGGGGGCAAGATCAAGCGCCACGATCAGCTCGCGGGGGAAGCCCTGAAGCTGGCGCGACGTTCAAAAGAATTGCAGCAAAGTGTCGATCCGGACAACGCCGAACTGGCCAACCTGGCCGATCGTCTCGTGCTGGCCTCGGTCAAAGCTCTGGGCCTGAGCTACTGGAATGAAGAAACGCCCGAGGGCAATCAACGTGCTCTGCCGCTCCTTACCGAAGCGCGGGAACTGCTGGAAGCGGCCGCGCAACCGGACTATGCCTCTCTCTTTGAGGTCTATGAAGCTCTCTGTCAGCTCTATGTGGCGATGAAGCGCCTGGGCGATTATGAGGATACATGCCGCCGCGCCCTCAATCTAAAAGAGAAGCAGGTGGGTCAGTGGCACCCTGATGTGATCAATTATCTGGTTGATCTGGGCTGGGCCCTGGAAGAGCAAAACAAATACGCCGAGTCGGCATCGATCAAAAAAGATGCACTGGCTCTCAGTTTGCAGCATCGGGGCGAGGCCGACACCGGGACCATTTCACTCAAGCACGGTGTTGCTTACACGACATTTTTAGCTGAGGGCATGACCCAGTTTGACGCAATTCAAAAGGCTCTGTCCACACTCACCGTTGAAGAGCGTAAAAAATTCTCGGGCAATGTGGCGGCAGAGCTGCAGAGTTTGCGCTAAGGCCATTTAGAGCGATTTCAAAAACTTCTGCGTCTGGACCGTTTCTGGGTCCGAAGGACCCAGTTGTTGCAATCTGATGCGCAGCGAATCCTGCAAAAGTGGTTTTGCCTGTGCCGCTCTTTTTGATTTTTGATAGAGAACGCCGAGACAAAATTCGGTCGAGGCAACGCTCAGACTATCCGGTCCCAGTGCTTTTTGCTGGATGTCCAGGGCGTGTTTCAGCAACTCTTCCGACTTGGCCGTATTGCGTTTGCTGAACTCCAGAGTGCCCATGAGCTCAAGGGTGTCGGCGATGGCCGGGTTTTCCGGATTGAGATTTTTCTGGCGAATGGCCAGTGCCTTGTTGTAATACTCCTGGGCTTTGTCATAGTTGCCCTGGAATTGATAGGCCTGGCCCAGGGCGTTGTAGATATTGGCCTTATCTATCTCTTCAAATGCTTTGGAGCCAAGGGCAATTTTTTCGGCCTCGAGCAGTACGCCGGTCGCCTCTTTAAATTTGCCCTGTTCGATATTGAGATTGCCCATGCCGGCCAGGGTTTCGGCTACCTGGCCGTAGTCATTGCCTTTGTATCCTTTGCGTATGCGCAATGATTGATCCAGCCAGCGCTTGGCCTGGGCGTAATCTTTTTTGCTGATATAGATGCTGCCCAGGTAGTTCATCGCTTCGGTGGCGTCGATAGTCGTTAGCTGATGGGCGTTTTCGCGCACTTTGATCAGTTCTTGAAACTGTTCTTTTGCTTTGTCGAAGTCTTCTATTTCAAAATAGGTGCGACCCAGCCATAATCTGGCGTCCGGCACACCGTGCTCATAGTCGCTTGTGGCGCGGGCTTTGGCCAGAGCTTGATCGAATTTCTTCTCTGCTTCCGAATAATCGCCGTGGTCATAGGCGGCGTGACCCTGGCGCATAATTTCGGCAAAAGTGGCATTGCTGTCGCCACCGGATGCGGTATCACCGGCCGGGCCGCTGCTTTGATGGCCGGCATTGGTGCCGAAGCTGAAGTAGGCGGCTACGGCTATGACGATCACGCCGGCAATACCGGCATAGATCATGCCTCTGGGCGTTCCTTTAGCCGGCTTAAGTTCGCTGGCTGTGGGCGCGGCTACCGGGACAATCGTTTGTTCGGCAAAGTCCGCCTGGGTCTGGCTGTTTGCCGAGGCGGCCTCGGCTGCGGCCATGGCGGCATTGATGTGAGCGGGAGTTTCGGGGGTCGTAACGGCCATCTGCCCACTGGTAGCAGTAGCCGTAGCCATAGTGGCATCGAGGGTCCCCTCTTTCAGGGGAGTCAGCGGGGTGTCGTTCATGGAGCGCTCAACCAGGGCTGTCGACATTTTTGTCGTGCCCGTGGGCATGGGCGAGGTTATTTCGTTGGGTTCCTGCACCTCGGCCAGCAATGCTTCGCGCAGCTCCAACATGCTCTGATAGCGATCGGAGGGATCTTTGGCCATGGCCTTGAAGACGATATATTCCAGATTTGGCGATAATTGCAGCTCGGGGCAAACCGAGGCAAAAGGCTCCGGTTCGCCGTTGGCGTGCTTGTTGAAGCATTCCATGGCCGTGTTGCCCGCCACCGCCGGTGCTCCAGTCAGTGTGCGATACATGACGCAACCCAGTGAATAGATATCAGAGCGGGCGTCCAGCTCCTTCGCCATGCACTGCTCGGGGCTCATGTACATGGGGCTGCCGAAGACTTCACCGGCCTTGGTCAATTCTTCTCTCTCGCCATCGACGGCCGAGAGTATTTTGGCCATGCCGAAGTCCACTATTTGCACCCAGTCGGAGCGGCCTTCGTATTCGACCAGCATTATATTGCCCGGCTTGAGGTCGCGGTGGATGACATTTTTGGAGTGGGCGTGGGCGAGGGCGCTGCAGGTCTGGGCGAAAATATTGATTGCCCGGTCCGGCCTCAGGTGGTTGGCATTTTCCAGCACCGAGGCCAGGTTTGTGCCCTCCAGCAAGTCCATGACCAGGTAGGGCTGACCCTGGGGGGTGACGCCAAAGTCGTAGACTGTGAGGATATTGGGATGGTTGAGGTGGCTGGCGGCCTGGGCCTCATGTTGGAAACGCTTGAGGGCTGTGGCATTTGAGGCATACTGAGGGAGCATCAACTTGATCGCCACCAGGCGCTTCATTAGCAGGTGCTTGGCCTTGTAAACCAGGCCCATGCCTCCGGTGCCAAGTTTTTCCATGATTTCGTAGCGATCGGCCAGGACCGTGCCCACCATGGTGTCGAGCAAAATCGGCGTCAGCAGAGTGTCGTCATCCGGGCAGATGACCATGTCAGGGGGGTATTCCTTACCGCAGGACAGGCACGCCTTCTGTGGGTGTGGCTGCTGGCTATGTGAGACCTCGGACTGACTCAAACAATTTCTCCTGCTGCGCTCTCGGGCCCCTTGGCAGCGCCCTGGCTTGATGGGTTCATTTTAGACTGTCGACCGCCCTTGCATGGCTTTGAAGGCAATATTGCCTTCGTGGACCTTTACCAGGTTGTCACATTGCCGCCCCTTCCTTACTGCCTTCTGTCCTGAAATTGTCGCACTGACGGGCTATGCCATAATGGCTCGATGCTAAAGTTTTGTCAGGCTGCGGGCCTCTCCCTCGCCATGCTGTTAAACGTAAATATGGCCCGGGCTGCTTCCGGCAACCATCTGGTCGGCCAGGTCAGCCCGTACTTGCTCGAGCATGCCCATGATCCGGTTAACTGGTATCCCTGGGGTGAAGAGGCTTTTGCCCGGGCGAAAAAAGAGAATAAGCCGGTCTTTCTCTCCAGTGGTTTTGCTGCCTGTCACTGGTGTCATGTGATGCAGCGCGAGTCGTTTTCGGATGCGCAGACGGCAAAATTTTTGAACGATAATTTTATATCGATAAAAGTCGATCGCGAAGAACGCCCCGACGTCGATGAGGTCTACACGCGAGCGGCACAGGCCGTGGGCGGGCGCGCCGGTTGGCCGCTAACCGTGTTTTTGACCCCTGATAAAAAAGCCTTTTTTGCCAGTACATATTTCCCGAAAGAGCAAAAATTTGGCCTGCCTCCCTTCCGCCAGGTATTGCAGGAAGTTTTGAAATTGTGGCGTGACAAGCGCGGTGTTGTCGATCAAACTACCCGCGAGCTATCGGCTGCTATTGCCGGCTTTGATGATGCCCAGGTGCAGCAATCCACGGCTGGTGTGGTGCAGCGCGGCGGCAAAAAGTTTCTCGAGCGCGTGGACCGGGAGTGGGGAGGCATCTCGGGGGAGCGCAAGTTTGCCCTGCCCGGGGCTCTTACCCTGGCGCTGCAACTTCTGGCGGCGACGCCCAGGGCCGATTGGGACAGAGTCGAGCTGACAAAAGGCTATAAGCAGTATCTAGTCAACACCCTGGAACACATGGCCCGCGGCGGTATCCGTGATCAATTGCGGGGCGGCTTCTTCCGCTATTCAACCGATGCTCAGTGGCATGTGCCGCACTTTGAGAAAATGCTCAGCGACAATGCGCTGATTGCCCAGTGTTATTTGAAGGCGGGCAGATTGCTCGGCCGTGAAGACTTTAAATCCACTGGCCTCAACACGGTCGATTTTTGTTTGAAGCAATTTGCCGCCGCCGATGGAGCTTTTTACGGCAGTACCGATGCCGACAGTGGAGGCCGCGAAGGCGCCTATTATACTTTCACGCCTGCTGAAATTGAAAGTGTTCTGGGGCCGCTGGACGGCAAATTTTTCTGCACCGTATATGGTATTAAGGCCGGGGCCGGTGTGCTTTACATGTCAGCCCCGCCCGAGAGTCTGGCTGCCCTGAACAAGCTCTCTTGCCCTCAATTTTTGGCACGACTGGAGAGCCTGAAGGCGAAACTTCTGTCCAGTGCTCTGGTGCAGAAGCGGGCGCGGCCGCGGGTGGATACAAAGGTCGTCACCGCCTGGAATGGCCTGATGATTTCGGCGCTGGTGGAGGCATACAGAAGCTCCGGCGACTCCAAATATTTGACGGCGGCACATCGCTGTCAGGATTTTATCGATAAAAATATGATTGTCGGAAAACAGCTTCGGCGCGTTTTTGCTGCTGGGAAAGCCAGGGTGGACGGTTGTCTTGATGATTATGCCTTTGAGATTTGCGCTCTTCTGGATCTGGCCGAGGTCGATAAAAGCTCGCGCTGGGTTAAAGCTGCCGGTGCTCTAAATGAAGAAGTGCTGGCGCATTTTGTCGGGCCCAGGGTTGGTTTTTATTACACGGCCAGCGGTGCAGGTGCCGACCGGGCGCTGATTCGTACCGGCTGTGCCGAGGACAGCGGCATTCCTTCAGCGGCGGCAATTGAAGTGAGCAATCTTTTGCGTCTCTATAAAATTTCCCCGGATAAGCGTCTTCTGGCCGTGGCCGAGTCGGCCATCAAGCACAACAGTCACAATGCCGAAGTCGAGCCGGCGGCCTATGGCTATTTTCTCTGCGCTATCCAGCAGCTGGAAATGGCTGCCGCGATTTCCCCCAAATGAAGGGCCAATCTGCTATGTTCGTAAAGCTGGTACAGGAAAGAATATTTTGACAGAGGGCTATCAACCCATGACCCAGGCGTCCTTTGCCTCGGCTCTAGCCAATACGGGCCAGATTATGAACGGTGCTTTTATGCAACCGGCATCATCTTTTGCTATTGCTGAACAGCCGGAAATCCGGGCCTTCTTCCAGGATTTGAGCAGGGTGGCGCCGCTGCTGGTTGAGGAAGCTCAGGTAGCCGACCTGGCCAACTTGCACCGGATGGGCGTGGCCTGTCGCCTGTGCGGGCAATTTGATCTGGCTGAGGGATTTTATAAAAAGGCCCTGGAATTAGCCCAGACATCGCTTGGTGCCGACGCGCCGGAAACGGCTACCCATCGCAATTTCCTTGCTGGTCTCTATTTTATGTGGGGCAGGTACGACGAGAGCATCGCTTTGATCGAGCAGTCGTTGCAGGTCTATCGCGCCGCTTTTGGTGCTGAGCATATCTACACCCGCCTGACTCATTTCGGTCTGGCCCTGGCCTATGCCGGGAAAGGTGACAGGCAGCGCTCGCGCGTGCAGTATGATTTGAGTGCCTTGCAAACACAGGTGCATGTGGAGGCGCAGTCAAAGGACCGCTGGTCTAATTTTACCGCCAAGCTCTCAGCTCTGGCCGCGGCTAAGTACGAACAGGGCCGCTATGATCAGGCGGTGGAGCTGTTTCGGCATTGTGTGATCCACGAGGCGAACGAGGCCTGGCCGGGTTCGTTAGTGGTGGCGCAGTCGCTGAGCGGCCTGGCGGTGCTCTGTCGTTCCCAGCAACTGGACGGCGAGGCGCTGGAGTTTTGCAAGATGGCACTGCACATGAAAAAAGAATTGTGCGGTGAAAGCCACCCTGAATACCAGGCTACATTGAGACAGTATCAGGAATTGCAAGAGAGTTACGCCAGGCGTGTCACCAGCTAAACTTTGTCCTGAGTATCCTGGCATTTTTCGCACAAACCTTTGAGGATCAGCTCTGAGTGCTGAAATTCGAAGCCGTTGCGTTGTGCGATCAGTTCGCCCAGTTGAGAAAAAATGGATTCGCATTCCAGTGTTTCGCCACAGTTGAAGCAGATCAGATGATCGTGATTGGCTCTCTGTGACACACTCTCAAAGGCCGCCGCCCTGGGTGTTCTTATTGTTTGCAAAAATCCCTCCGCCTGCAATTTGTCGACTGCTCGATAAATAGTGGACAGCGAAGCTTTCATGCCCGAGGCTCTGGCCATTTCATAGATTTCGCTGGTGGTCAGATGCTTGCCTTTTGGCACTGATTCGATCAGTGTTTTGAGCTGTGAGGCCACCCCCGTTGGAGCCAGATCGCCTTCTTTTTGATAGCGCGCCAGCAGCCGGTAAATGGAGCGTTCCGAAATTTTCAGTCCCTGTCCCTGCGCGATCGTATAAAGCTCGCGCGGAGCGATGTCTTTTCCCAGGGGATGACCGTTGATCAAATCCCTGATTTTGAGCCTGATGTTAGTGTCTTCCGTCATAAGTTGTCTTATTTGCGATTACTCAGGCAGTCGCAGAAAGATTGCAGTGTGCGGTGCGCCCCGATGAGAAAGGCCTGCCGCAGCAGTGTGTCTTTGTGATGCATGCTGATGTGCCCGTTGTCCCAGCGCACAACCAGGTCACCGGCCTGATCGTGGAAGGCAACCGTACCGCCGGTATTGGCGCTCACCGTAACCAGCCCGGAGGCGGTCTCGCTCAAGTCTCGCTTGCTCCAGACTCTTCTGCCCCGCAAATTGCTGCCTTCGGTCGCCCCGATGGCGTCTGATTTCTGGCTGTTCTTGCTGACTATAAAACTAGTGTGCAACCACTGGTGGTGCTGGGCAGGCTGGAGCATGATGGATACCTTATTACCAATATCTGCAATTCGTTCTCATTTGTGGGCGGCCCTTTCCTTTATATATGACCGGGCTCGCTCCGGTGATCGCCCGGGGCGAAGGCGCCAATTTGTGCCTAATCTTGAAAATCATTCTCAACTAGACTGTACAAATGATAATACAAATGCGAATGACTTCAAGCCTTTGCATCTTCTGATTAAGGGGATTGTGAGTAAGCCACCCTGCCGGAAGCCCTTATTGTTCCAAATTTGCATATTCTGTCAAATGGCGCCTTCTGGCACTTTTGTTGTCATGTTGTGCTAGCCGCGCCATGGCATTTTGCGATTGCATGACAGAAATTCTCAATAACAAGCGACGTTCTCAACAAGGCGACTTTTATCCAAACAGCTCCTTCCTGGCCTTCGTTCGCTTTCTATGAGCCCGATGCCGCTGATCTTGAATAAACACTTCTGCCATTTGTAGGGTGAGTCATCACCTTTTCTCCCTTTCTCGGAACTCCCAGAACTTAATCCATACAAGCCTTCCCACCACTTTCTCTCGCTGAAGGTGTGGCGCCGAAATGGAAAAAGTGAATTTGAATATCGTTTTCAAATCCCTCTGGCAGTTTCGAGCTGGAAATAATCGGTAAGGAGACAGCTCTATGCGCATCGCATTTCTCGGTAAGGGCGGTTCTGGAAAGACCACCACTTCCGCAAGTTTCATTCGTCACGCTGCCGCTAGCCATCCCTTTGTGCTCGCTCTGGACGCTGACGTCAATGCACACCTGGCCGGCGCCCTGGCGCTGGAAGGCAAAATCTCGCAGTTGGGAGCGCATTACTCGGAGCTCACCAGCTACTTGAAAGGCAAGCGTACCGATCTGGGTGACAAACCCATGATCATGACGACTCCGCCTTCTCTTGCTTCCAATTTTGTGCGCCCGACTGCCGCCGATCCGCTGATCACGCGCTACGGTTTGCAGCAGGGTAACATCGCCCTTTTGACCGTGGGTAAGTACGAGCAGGAGGACGTCGGCTCCGCTTGCTATCACGGCAAACTGGAGGGGGCAATCAGTGTCCTGCATCATCTGCTGGACGGCGACAACGACATAGTCGTGGCCGACAATACCGCCGGCACCGACAGCATCGCCACTTCGCTCTGGTTTGCTTATGACCTGCGCGTTGTTGTGGTCGAGCCCAGCAAAAAGTCGGTGCAGGTCTACAAAGATTTCATCGGCCTGGTGCCCGAGCTCGCCGCCACCACCTACGTCATCGGCAATAAGGTCGAAGGTCCGGAAGACGAGGCTTTCATCAATGACCAGGTGGGTGCCGATCGTGTCCTCGGATTCATCACGCTCTCGCGTCATCTGAAGCGCTTCGAGCAGGGCGATACCACGGCCCTGGAGAAGTTTCAGGAAGAGCAGTCGCAGGTCTTCGACCGCGTGCTCGCCACTCTCAAGGCGCAGAAGCGTGACTGGACGGTCTATCTCGAGCGCCTGCGCGGGACGCACACCAAGCTCTGTCGCGATTGGTACGACTCCTACTACGGGCTCAAGCTCGATGAAGGGCTGGACATGGAGTTTTCCTATCCGCTCGTCATTGCCGGCACTCAGAGCCCGGATAAGGGCTAGCGGCATGAGCAAGAAGATCAAAATCTATGTCTGCACCGAGGGCAAGAAGTGCCCCAAGCGCGGCGGCAAGGATGTGGCCCGGGCTCTGCACAAAGCCGCTGAAGGCACAGGCGACCAGCTCGTCGTCAAAGAGTGCAAGTGTCTCGATCTGTGCAAGAAAGGCCCGGCTGTCGTAGTCATGCCTGACAAGGTCCGCTACGGGCGCGTCACCGAGGCCGATGCCGCTGAAATCGTCAGCACTCACCTGGCCGGCGGTGAACCGATCAAGCGCCTGCAAACCAGAAAGTAAGAGACCTTCCTGATGTTCAAAATCAAGACACCCCATCGCAGACCGCTGCGGCACCTGCTTCGCATGTATGGACTCTTTGTTGTGGCTGCCTTCGCCACACTGTTTCTCCATGCTGGTGCCACTATTGGTGGTGCGTCCGCCTCTGCGCCGTCGCTGCTTGCTGTTGTCCTCACCGGACTGACAGCTGCCGCTATTGCGCTGCTGGCCGGCATTCTCGTCACCGCCATGACCAGGCGTCTGCTGCGCCTGACCCAGACCGGCCGGTTGATTCAATACACCGGTTTCTGGCTGGCCAGCTGGCTCGGTCTCAAGGCCGGCGCTTATTTCTTTTCTGCCGTCACCCTCACTTATCCGGCCCTTGGCGGCCTGGTGCTTTTCGCCATTGCCTTCGGTTCAGCCACGGCTCTGGGCGAAGTGCCCTGGCGCGGTCGCACCTGGTTGCCGGTCGCCGATAAGAAGGGCTAACACAAACTCTAAGGGAGTTTACTATGAGTACTGCATCTAACCTCTGGCTGGAAGACCGTGTGCTTTCGGTCAAGGCCGCACTTTGCGGTGTTTTTATGAAGACGCGCAGTCAGCGCACCCACCTGGAAAAGCTTCTGGAGGTGCGGCTCAAGCGTGTCCCTGCCGGGCATCCGTCCCTGGCTAATGTCTACGAGGATCTGGCTCACAACTACATGGGCCACCACATCGACGACCTCAGTCACGCCGATGAGCTGGCTCTGGAGGCGATCAATATCCTCGAGTACAACAGTCGTTGCAACAACCGCGCCGGCGAAAAGACCTTTCGCATGGGCACGCTGATTCACCTGCGCAGCCGCATTCGTCAGCATATGAATCAGCCGCGTGTGGCCCTGGAGCTCGGTGAAGAGGCCCTGGCCATCTACAACAAGAACAACAAGCTTATTTGCCACCAGCGTTCGGCTGTGATGCACACGCTCGTCCATCTCCATCGTCAGGTGGGATCGGCTGAGCGTGCTGACAGGCTGGCCCTGGAGGTGAAAATCCTCGATCAGGTCCTGGCCTCCCGCGCTGCCCGCGGCCGCATCGGCATGTAACGACTGACAGAGATCACCGAAAGATGTCGTATAGCTCAGGCTATGCGGCTCTTTTCGGTGGTTTTTGTTTTTTTTCTGACTATACTATACGTTATAAGATAAAAATTGCCGGAAATATTTACCTGGCTGAAACTTTTCTCTACGGCCGTAGTAGTAAATTGAGTGTACCTCGGGAGCTTGATCATGAAATTCAGAGCCTTTTTGACTTCTGTTGTTATTCTGTCCGGCCTGGCGCCGCTTGCTTTTCCCCTGCTCGGTCTGGCTCAGGGTCAGCCCGGCGGCCAGGGCCTGGCCGGTTTGAGCCAGGAGCAGAAGCGGGTCATGTTGCAAAAATTTTTGCAGAAGCGTGGTGCCGGTCGGGGAGCCGGCCGCATGGGCGGGGCCACACCGGTGGACACTGCCAGGGTCAACCTTAAAAGCGACCTGGCCTACGGCAAGGACCCACTGCAAAAGATCGATGTCTATATGCCCAAGGACCCTCAGGCCGGCCCTATGCCAATCCTGATATTTTTTCATGGCGGCGGCTGGCGCCGGGGTGACAAAGCCATGGGTGATCATGGCGCCAAGGGCAATAACTACACCGCAAAAAACATTATATTTGTCAGCGGCAACTATCGCCTGGCACCGGCGGTGGTGCATCCCAAGCAAGTTGAAGACGTGGCTGCCGCTGTTGCCTACGTTAAAGAGCATGCCGCCGAGTTTGGCGGAGACCCTGATCGCATCTACGTTATGGGACATTCGGCCGGGGCGCATCTGGTCGATCTGCTGGGTACAAACGAAAGGTTCCTGGCCGAAAAAGGACTGAGTTTCAAGGACATCAAAGGCGTGATCAGCTTAGATACGGCCAGTCTCAACCTCTCCGAGCGTAAAGAAGACAATTCACGTGAAATCGGCCTGGTGGGCCCGATGATTGACACGGCTTTCGGCACGGATCCCAAAGTGCTGGCCGATGCTTCACCGACCCTGCAGATTCATCCCGGCAAAAAGTATCCGCCCTTCCTCATGTTTTGCGGTGAAAACAGGCAGTCCTGCGTAGCCCAGCACGAGAAATTTGAAAAGGCCATGAAAGCGGCCGGAGGCACTGTCACCGTCACTCCGGTGCCCCTCAATCATGGTGAGATTAACCGGGCCGCCGGTCAAGCCGATTCCCAAATCTTCCAGGCTGTTGAAGCTATGATCAAGGGGGATAAATGACCGAAGAGGTAAAATCCGCTCTCGACATTGCCATTATAGGTGGTGGCATTGGCGGATTGACTCTGGGGCTGGCCCTGCATAAGTTTGGCCTTTCATGCACTGTCTACGAGGGACACGCGGAAGCGCGCGAAGCCGGTGCCGGTATCTGGGTGTCGCCCAATGCCATGCAAGTTTTGCAGCGTCTGGACCTAAACCGACTGATCTGTGCCGAGGGCTATGAGCTTGACGCCATCGAGCTTCTGGACTACAGAGCCGGGCGACTGCAGACCATTTCCTTACGGTCGTTTCAGCAGCAGTACGGACACGGCATCATTGCCATCAAGCGCACCACCCTGCGTCGCATTCTGGCCGAGGAGCTGGAGCGGCGCAGTGGTAAGCCGGTCGTTTACGGGCGCTCGGCCCGCAATCTCGGCCACAATAAGGACGAGGCTGTGGTTGAATTTGCCGACGGTTCAAGCGCAAAATCCCCCTGCCTGATCGGCGCCGATGGTCTGCGTTCGGCCGTGCGGGCGCATTTATTCCCGCAGGCTCAGCCTCGCTATACGGGACAGACTTCCTGGCGCAAAATAGTCAGCGCCACCCTGCCTGAAGAGTGGAAAACCACCAGCGTCGAGATCTGGGGCAAAGGCGTGCGCTTTGGTTTTTCCTGCATCGGCGCGGGGCAGGTCTACTGGTATGCAACCGCCGATTGCCAATCGATGGCTTGTGGCGGCCGGATTCTGCAGGGGCCTGACGGTGAAATGGCTCTGAGCGATATATTTACCGGCTTTCCTCCGATCGTGGCGCAGTTGATTCATGCGCCCGCTGTTGATCAAGCAAGTGTGAGCCGGCCGCCATTGCCGCAGGACGACGCCGTTCGTACCGACATCTACGATCTGCCTCCTCTGGCTCGGTGGCATATGGGGCCTATCGCCCTGCTCGGAGACGCCGCCCATGCCACCAGTCCCAATCTGGGACAGGGTGGGGCCCAGGCTATCGAGGACGCTTATGTCCTGGCGCAGGCCCTGCGTGATTGTTCATCTACTGCGGAGGCCTTTTCGCGCTACCAGGCCCTGCGTGAGGTTAAAGCCAATAAGGTTGTGCGGCGCTCACGCACTTTTGGTCGTCTCGCTCACTGGCGCAGCGACCTGGCGCGGACCCTGCGCAACACCGCTATCCGCCTCACTCCTGAGCGCATCAACCTGCGTGAAGTGGATGAATTGTACAGGCTCAATTTCTGAATCAGTCGCGTGGATACGGGTCGCACCTTCGTTTTGGCAGACCCCTCCATTTGTAACAAAAGAGATTTTGCGAAATATTACATCAGCGTTTGCGGCTTTTTGTCTTTTTGAAACCCGCTCTGTGTAAGCGTTTGCGCTGTCAAACAGTTTTAATTTTCGGTGTTACATTGCTAAGGTGTTTTGTCTGCGCATAGAGAAGTCGTTTGGCTCAAGCGCAGAGTTCAAGCGGTAGCGCCGCTTAGAATATGATATGCCATAGTACGCGCCGAAAAATCGAAAGGGGTCAGAATGGAAGGCTTTGAAAAGCCTCCCATCGACCCACTTTCGAAGTGTCACACTGCCGCCGACACCAATCAATTGAAGTCAGCCGGGTAGGGCTTCCCTGGATTGATCAGCTGGTAGCAGAACTGCCTTTGATCTTCGTCCAGCCAGCGCAGAGAACTGAGCAGGACATGAGCGCGATCAGCTGTTGCCAGCCATCCGCGTTCGATTTTGGGGCTCGGCGTGCCGCAAAAATAAGCCACCTTGCCGCCGCAAAATTTCTCCTGCGCCGCTTCAATGATGGCTGTGCCGGTGCTTGTGACAAGCGACTCGGCGGGCACGTCCTCGACTGAGAGCACTTTGCTCACCACCATTTTGACATTTTTGTCCCTACCGTCGCGCCAGATGAGCAGGACCGGTTCGTTGACGACTGGTCGCTCCTGGTGTCCGGCGCGCCAGAGGGCGTCGCTCAGTGAGCGGGCCGCTTCAAAGTCTACTGGAGCGGCTATGCGCTTCTGCGCCTCCTTGTCGGGGATGAAAAAGTCGCAGGCAAAGTCATCGAGCGAGCCCCAGAAGAGCTGGTCTTTTGACCTGGCCTTGCCTTCTGTCTTGCGGCGACGCGCGACCAGCCGCTCGAGATACTTGAGGCAGGACAATTCAGTCCTGGTCTCAAGTATGTTTTCGATGCGATTGTCGTTGCGGATGCAGTTGAAGACAAACTCCAGAATTGTTGCGGCCTGGAGCAGGGCGGCGACGAGGAAATAGATGCTCTGGTCTCCCTTGAATGAATCGTAGAGCAGAAACAGGAGCAGTATGCAGACAAAGCTTGCGCCGACGCCGAGAATGCCGCAGGAATCGGCGCTGTCTTGCAGTGCTTTGCGCTGCTCTTGAAACTTGGTCACTTCATCACGGTCGCTCATCTTCGGGATTGGCCCGGAGAGCAAATTGATGATGCGTCGTGTGCGGACGACGTAACCGATCGTGGAGATCAGTCCTGTGAGGGCTGCGGCCATGCACATGATGTATGTGATCGATGGTGGGTTGGCCGCCATCAATTTTAAAATCGCATCCATAAAGTACGTCCTTACGGGGGGTGCCGCCGCTTAGCTGGTTTCAGCTCAACGGGTAGCGGCGTTTGAGGTCGAGCTCGAATTCTCTTCCGTTGTGAATCGTCGAGCGCAGGCCGATGACGAGTACGTTTCCGGTGATGACGAGCATCAACCCGAAAAGCTCGGTCTCGGCCGGAAATCCGAAGAAGCCTGGGGCTGTCTTCAGAAACTGCATCGCGGGAATGAGCGAGATCATGCCCACGGCGTAAGCGCCGAGCCCGAGCAGGGCGCAGCGTGTGCGGGTCTTGTCCAGTGCCCAGCGGCATTGCTGCCAGGCGGAGAAGCCCTCTTTGTCCTCTCGGTAGTCGGGGCGCGGGGAGGCCAGATGCCTCTCCAGGGCCGAACAGAGAGTGGGATAGCGGAACATGACCGGGATGCTGATGATAGCTGCGGTCAGGGCAAGAAACACTGTCAGGCCAGTAAGCATGCGGTTATCCTTGGTTGAGAGTTGCGTGAAGAGTCCGCAGCCGGGAGCTGGGGATGGAACCGTTGAGCGCAACGATACGAGCCAGCCAGCGGTTGAGCGCGGCGGACAGTGCCTCGCAGGCCTCGTCGCATTCGCCGTCGGAATACTTGACTCCGTCGGCCTGGGCGTCGAAGCTCGTCAGGAAGCTGTGGCAGACATTGTCCACCTGCTCCAGAAGGCGAGCGGTCGTCTCGTCGGGGATGAGCATGTCGTAAGCGGAAAGATCGAGGGAGGGTGCGAGCGCCAGCTCGGCAGCCATTTCGCTCTTGCCCTTTTCAAAGGCGGCGGTGGCCAGCCAGCGGTTGCTGTCGGCAAGCCAGCTGAGACGAGCCTGCATTGCGCCGTTGATCAGGGCGGTCGTGTGGTCGAACTTGAACTTCATTTCCCGTTGATTCATATATCCTTCTTGTGTGAGGGCAAAACGGGCGTCTGCAGCTGATTTAGCCGCAGACGCCGTTTGCAGTTATGCCTTTTCGATCTTGATCAACTTCGGTCCGAAGCGGTCGATGCGCTCCTGATCGTCGGTCGGCAACTCGCCCAGGGGCAGGTTGCGCTTACCGTTCGAGCCATCCGGGTAGGGATGGATCTTGTCCATGCGCTCTTCCACCATCGGCTGAATCACAACCGACAGATGCCCGCGAGTCAGCTCCCAGGGCGTGGCTACGCCGGCGGACTTCATGAACATGAGCAACTCGCGTTGCAGAACCATGTTGTAGTTGGCCACCTTGACGTACTTGTCCTTGGGATCAAGACCACGGCGCAGGCGCGGGTCTTGCGTGGTGATGCCGGTCGGGCACTGGTTGGTGTGGCAACGCAGCGCCATGATGCAGCCCTCGGCCAGCAGGTTGCCGCGGGCGATGTTGACCATGTCGGCGCCCATGGCGATGGCGATGGCCACGTCGTCACCCTTGGCGATCTGGCCGGAGGCAACGAGCACGGTGTTGTCGCGCACGCCATATTCGCGCAGGATGGTGTCGACCACGGGAATGGCATGCAGGATGGGCATGCCCATGCGGTCGGCCAGTGAAACAGGCGCTGCGCCCGTACCGCCTTCGCCACCATCGACGGTGATAAAGTCGGGGGCTTCGCCGGTCTCTTTCATGTGCTTGGCGATGTCGCGAATGGCGTCTTCGTTGCCCAGCACAATCTTGATGCCGACTGGCTTGCCGGTCTCGTCCTGCATCATCTTGAGAAACTTGAACAGAGACTCGACATCGTAAAACTCGTCCCAGGCGTTGGGCGAGTAGCAGTCTTCGCCCATGGGGATACCGCGCCACTCAGCGAGCTGGGGCGTGATCTTTTCCTTGGGCAGCTTGCCGCCCTGGCCGGGTTTGGCACCCTGAGCCAGCTTCACCTCGAAGGCCACGATCTGATCGTTGGCCGCCACCTTGCGCACCTTGTCCATGTCGATCATGGTGAAGGGTTCATCCTTCTTGTGCTGGAAGCGGCCGAGGTTGTAGATGCCGGACATCAGCTGTTCGGCGATGGCGCGGGTGACGGTCTTGCGGAAACCAAACTTGGCCGGGCCGAGCTGGCAGATGATGCGACCACCGCCAACCAGCTTGCGCAGCGGGTCGACCGGCTTTTTCATCAGGCCGAGCGTGGCCCTTGAGAGGAACAGTTTGGCCTTGTAAGCGAAGTTCTTTTCGCCTTCGGCGGCAACGACACCTTCCAGGTGGAAGGGTGTCAGACCGCCTTCGCCGGTGGACATGTGGATGTCGGCCAGCTTGGCGCCACTGGAGAGCGCGCGTACGGCTTCCTCGGAAAGCGCACCCCAGCTCATGCCCGAGATATTGATCGGCCACGGGCAGTGGTAAGGCTTGCGCCGATTCTTGCCGATGATCAGCGCCGGCAGGCGATTGCCCTGGCGCTCGGTATCGGGGATGGGGAACATCGACGGCAGCATGTGGATCTCTCCCACATCGCGGTAGCGGCGCTGCGTGCCGAAGCCCAGGTTGTTGTTGATGCCCTTGGCCGAACGATAGATGTAGCGACGGGTGACCCGGTTGTACGGGGTCTCTTCCGTGTCGCTCATAAACCAGTACTGGCGCAGCTCATCACCGATGAGCTCCAGGCCATAGCGGCACCATCCCAGGAGCGGGAAGTTGCGGCGGATGGCATGCTTGCTCTGGATGAAATAGTCGTGCACGGCCACCTGAGTCAGGAAGGCCAGCAGGGCGAAGATCAATCCAGCCATACCGCTTACGAAGTGCCAGCCGAGCCACCAGGACAGCATCGTCCCCGCCAGTGCCAGAGGCAGGAAGGGACTTTGCCGCTGGGTGAATTCGGCCCCGGCAATCTGAATGGGAAAGGCCAGCAGGGCTGATACCAGCGCCGCTTCCAGTCCGAAGAAGTTGAGCACGATGGTGAAGACCACTACCGTGATAGCAACGATGGCATGCCGATGCTTCGACATGTCGCGCACACCCAGGCCGGCAAAGATGCCGACGATGGTGAATGCCAGAGCTGAGGGGGCATCGCCGATGGTGAAGCCGACCAGTCCTCCGAGCAGAGCGAGAGCAGATGTGAGAATTATCCAGAACATAGTAGTGTCCTTTGTTTCAGACTTTAAAAGAGATGTTGAAGTCCAAAACATCTGAGGCCCGAGAGCGGATTGCTCCCGGGCCTCGATGTTGGCGACGCTGCTTCAGGTCCTGGTTTTTACTGCTTCTTCTCCGGGTTCGGAGCGACGCAGCCCTGGACTTCCACAGGCATCAGATACTGAGCCAGCTTCTCGCGCTCGGCTTCGACCGCCTTGCGCAGAAGGACGTTGATGCGGAGCTGCTCCAGACCCTGGGCGAGCTGCATCTGGCCAAACTCGATCGTGTTCTTCTTGGTGAAGAAGTCCACGACGTCCGCTTCCAACTCGGGGGTGTCGAGCGACGACAGGCTATCGAAGATAGCCGGCACCGAATGCTCGGGCCACATGTCGGTGATCTTGCCCCAGTTGTCCTTGGTGGCCTTCCACGCGTCCAGCATGGCTTCCTCGTTGCCGAGCAGCGAGGCGAAGAAATAGGCGGCGTCCTGCACACGGATTTCTCCGCTCAGGGCCAGGTCCAGCGTCTCCTTGATCAGAGCCGTGTCCTTGAACGAGGTCAGAGCGTACATGAAACGGCTCTGCTCCTGGGCGGTCTTGGCACTGGTGCGCAGCGCGTTGAACTCGCTGTGCAGTGCCTTGTCGCCGTGTTCAGCCAGAACATAGACCATCTTGCCGAAGACGTTGCCGTCGACCGAAGTCGGATCGGCCTTCCAGGCGGCGTACATCTCGCGCGCCTTGTCCACGACGGGCAGGTACTTACCGGTGGTGCCCAGGGCCCCGATGACCAGCTTGCGCAGGTCGGTGACCTTGACCGACTCACCTTCCACCGTCGTCAGGCCGACTCGGTTGAGAATCGGCACGAGCAGGTGGCGGATCCGTCCTTCGATGGCCGCCTTGACGGGGCCGTCGGTGACGGTGTGGAGGTAGTTGAGGGGAGCGATGATGCGACCCCAGACCTTCGCATCTTCCTCGTCGAGGAACTGCTCGGTGATCTTGAGGTAGTCCAGCATCGGCACCAGGCGCGCGCGGACGCAGGCCCAGGTGTCGCTGAGGAAGTTGTAGCGGTCCACCTCGGTCATCACGGTCTTCTTGTTGGCCACGAGCGCAGCCGCCAGAGGCTGGCTGTAGAGCACGCGGTAGAAGCCGGAGCCGTTGGCGTTGACCACAACCCATTCCACATCCTCGCCGATGTAGACCGTGGTGTGACGGTCACCGAAGAGGAACTTCTGCTCGACCACGCCGGAGCGGGTCTTGGCCTTGAGCGTGATCGGGATCGGCCACAGCAGCGGCGAATCCGCAGCGGTGGGGCCGTCGTTCAGGACCTTGAACTCCTTCTGCGACAGCTCGATGAAGCCGGCCATGGAGCTCTGCTTGACCGACACGACCGGATGTCCGGAGGTGAAGACCCATCCGTCCATGAGCTTGCGCACCGGCACGTCGACGCCGGTCTCGTGGCAGCCCAGTTCCAGGGCGTCCCAGAGGTCGTACGTCTCGGTGTTGCCGAGGGCGTGCGTCTTCAGGTAGCGCTGCGAACCGCGACGGAACGCCTCGTCACCGATGTACTGCTCGAGCATGCGCAGCACCGAGCAGCCCTTCTGGTAGGAAATCAGGTCGAAGATTTCGTCGATCTGCAGCGGGTTTTCCACCGCCACTTCGATCGCATGCGTGCTCTTCAGCTGATCCAGGCCGAAAGCGTCGACACGCTCGGCGGCGAAGGCGTCCCAGGTGTGCCACTCGGGCTTCCACCAGTCGACGACCTTGTTCTCCATGTAGGTGGCGAAACTCTCGTTCAGCCACAGACCATTCCACCAGCGCATGGTGGCATAGTCGCCGAACCACATGTGAGCCAGCTCGTGAGCCACGACGTGCGCGACCCGCTCGAGCTCGCTCTGGCTGGCGGTCTTCTCGTTCGCGAGCAAATCGGTCTCGCGATAGATGATGCAGCCGAGGTTCTCCATGGCGCCGGCGGCGAAGTCCGGCACGGCAACGAAGTCGATCTTGTCGCCGCCATGGTAGGGGATGCCGAAGTAGTCTTCGTACTTGGCCAGGGAGAAGGCAGCGATGCCCTTGGCGAAGTTGAGCTGGTCGCTCTTGCCCGGGGTGGACCAGAAGCGCAGCTCCTTGCCGTTCACCTTGACCGACCCGCCGCACTCCAGCTCACCGGCCATGAAGGCCAGGAAGTAGGTGGACATGACCGGCGTGGTGTGGAACTCGACTCGCTTGAGCAGCGGAGTCTCGGCCTCGCTCTCGCCGTCGGTGTGCAGACCGTGGGCGGTCGGCACGCTCATCGTCGAGACGCTCTCTTCGCGCATGGCGGAGAGGGCCTGATAGTCGTGCGGGATGTTCATGATCACCTTGAAGGTGGCCTTGAACTCCGGCTCGTCGAAGCAGGGGAAGGCGCGGCGCGCGTCGCAGGCTTCGAACTGCGTGGTGGCAATCACGTGCTCCTTGCCGTTCTCGTCCTTCCAGATCGAGCGGTAGAAGCCCTTGAGCTCATCGTTCAGGACGCCTTCGAAGGCCATCTTGATGCGCCACTTGCCGCGGCCGATGACGCCGGACACCTTGATGTCGGCGCGCTGCAGCTTCTCGTCCAGGCTGACGGCGCCGGTGAAGCTGGTGGAGGACGAGGCGTCCACGACCGTGACTTCGCCCAGGGTCAGCTGGTGAGCGTTGATGAGAATGTTGGAGACCGGTTCGACCACGTCCACGTCGATGGCGACGTTGCCGCGGAAGGTCAATGCCTGAAAGTCAGGAGTGAGCTCGATCTCGTAGTGGGACGGGACGACAGTCTTGGGAAGACGGAAGTCGCTGCCGAGAAACAGGGTCTGGGCGCTGGCGCCGGTGCCCTGCTTGCGGTGAGACAGGTTACAGTGCTTCATTCTGCACATGGTGTACTCCAATGGTTATAGGCGAGTTCATTATGAACAGGCCTGGTTAACGGTTAGTCATCGCCGGTTGACTTAAAAGGGGGCCAGGTTGGAACCCTGACCCCCTTCGAAGCACTATCCGACGAGAACGGTTGACTGAGTTACTTCTTGTCGCTGCCGGGTGCGCCCGCCGCTACCGGAACCGCAGCGGGTGCCACGGCCTTGAGCAGGTGAGCTTGCAGACGGCCGGTCTCACGCTCGCGCATGGCCACGTTGATACGCAGCTGCTCGAGAGCCTGAGCCGTTGCCATTTCGCCGGCCTTGACCGGATTCTTGGCGAAGAAATCCTTCACTTCCGCTTCCAGCTCGGGGGTGTCCAGACCGGTGACGGCACCGACCATACGCACCACACCGTTTTCCGGATAGCGCGCCACCATGGTCTGCCAGTTGTCCTTGAGGAACTTCCAGGCATTGGCGGCGGCCACCTCGTTCATGAGAACGGTGGCGAAGAGAGACGGAGCGTCCTGGGTGCGCACATCGTCGGTGAGGCACTTGGCGATGGTCGAGTCCAGGAGCTTCTCGTCGCGGAAGCGGGCCAGGGCAAAGAGGAAGCGTTGCACTTCCTGCGGGCTGGTCGCCGTGCGCGAGATGTTGTGGAACTCGTCGTAGCGGCTCTGGTCACCCTTGTAGGCAAGGATGCTGACGATGGCCGGCACGATGTTGGCGTCGACCGACTGCTTGTCGGCCTTCCAGCTGTTGAACAGCTCGACTGCCTTGGCCTGGACGGCGGCGTCCTCACCGATGGTGCCGAGCGTACCCATGAGGGTGCCGCGCAGCTGGCGAGTGTGCACCGATTCGCCTTCGGCCGGGGAGAAGGTCAGACGGTTGAGCGTGGGCGAAACCAGGTCGCGCACGATCTGCTGCAGGTTGGAGCGATACGGATTGCCCGTCTCGTCCTTGACCAGGCTGTGCAGCGTGGAGAGCGAGCCGAGCAGGATGGCCCAGACGTTCGGGTCTTCCTCGCTGGCGAAGAGCTTCACCATCTCGAGGTAGTCGGTGGTCGGGATCAGGCCGGCCTTGACGCAGGCCCAGGAATCATTGACCAGGTTGAAGCGCTCGATGGCCGAGAGATTCTCCTGCACCTTGGCCGCCAGCTTCGCAGCCAGAGCCTTGTCGTAGGAGACGCGGTAGAAGCCCGAGCCGCCGGAGTTGACCACGACCCAGTCGTAATCTTCGCCGACATAAACGGTCTGCTCCGCCTCTTCCAGGAGGAACTTCTTCTCGCTCACGCCATCCTTGCCCTTGACGCGCATCGTGATGGGCACAGGCCAGAGGGTGGTAGCGCCGTCCGGGAGGAACTTGAACGGACGCTGCGAGAGCTTGACGAAGCCCGCCATGTCGGACGTGGCCACTTCCACCACCGGATGGCCGGCGGTGAAGACCCAGGCGTCCATGATCTTGCGCACCGGGATCGGATGCACCGGATCAGCCTGCTTGCAGGCCTCTTCCAGGGCGTCCCACAGGTCGTGGGTTTCGGTGTTGCCGTAGCTGTGCTTCTTGAGGTAAGCGGAGATGCCGCGGCGGAAGTTTTCCGCACCGATGAACTGGTGCAGCTGATAGAGAACGCTGCAGCCCTTCTCGTAGGAGATGACGTCGAAGAGCTCCTGGGCGTCGTCCGGGTGGTTGACCGGGCTTTCGATCGGGTGAGTGCTGCGCAGGGCGTCGACGCGCGAAGCGGCGGCGCGGGACAGGCCGAACTCATCCCAGATGTGCCACTCGGGCTTCCAGTGGCTGAGGCAGAGGTTTTCCATGAAGGTGGCGAAACTCTCGTTCAACCACAGGCCGTTCCACCAGGACATGGTGACCAGGTCACCGAACCACATGTGAGCCAGCTCGTGGAGCACGACCACGGCGACCCGGTTGCGCTCGGCATGGGTGGCGGTCTTCTCGTCCAGGAGGAGCGAGGTCTCGCGGTAGGTGATCAGGCCCAGGTTCTCCATGGCGCCCGAAGCGAAGTCGGGGATGGCGATGTGGTCGATCTTCTTGCCGCCCGGGTAGGGGATCTCGAAGTACTTCTCGTAGTGGTCGGTGGCGTAGGCGGCGGCGGCGAGCGGGAAGCTCATCATGTGCTCACGACCGGGCACAGCCCAGATGCGCACTTCGATACCGTTGACCAGGACCGGCTGCGAGGAGACGAACTCGCCGATGCAGAAGCAGACGAGGTACGTCGACATCTTCATGGTGCGTTCGTAGGTGACGCGCTTCTTGCCGCCGTCCACCGGAGTGGTCGAGGTGATGGCGCCGTTGGAAAGTGCGGTGAGCTCGGCGGGCACGATCAACGTGACGTCGAAGGTGGCCTTGAACTCGGGTTCGTCGAAGCAGGGGAAAGCCCGACGAGCGTCGGTCGATTCGAACTGCGTCGTGGCGATGGTGTGCTTCTTGCCCTGGGCGTCGGTCCAGATGGAGCGGTAGAAGCCCTTGAGCTTGTCGTTGAGAATGCCGGTGAAGGTGCAGTGGAGGACCCACTTGCCCGCACCCAACTTGCCCTGGAAGGAGATGGTGGCGATTTCGGTGTCGTGGTCGATGGAGACGACGCCGTTGTGGCGGGTCTCACCGGCGTTGACGGCGTAGAATTCGCTGATCTCGAGTTCCTTGGCGTTGATCTTGACCTCGGCGGCCGGCGAGAGAACATCCACTTCGATGGCAACGGTGCCGCTGAAAGTGAACTTCTCCAGGTCGGGGGTCAGTTCGATAACGTAATTGGTCGGGACGATGTTCTTCGGAAGGCGGAAAGCCTTTTCCACCGATGAAGAACCATCCGATTCATGATGTTTTCTGCACATAGTTCAGATACTCCTTGGCGCGAAGGCCGTGGTTAAGAGCCAGGCTGCGGAAGGCAGCGCAAGCCGTTCAAGCCCGCAGCTGCGAAAGCTACGGACGGTCAAAGTCGACCTGAGGGCCACAAGCGTCCATCTCACTCGATCTCACCGACAGTATTTTGTCAGAAAATTAGCTCCCTGTAATAAGAGTGCTTCTTCCTGACATTTGAATGTCGATCAGGGGAGTGGGAATGGTGCGCGCTGTGGTGCTTTTAGTCGGCTTATAACTTTGAGAAAGAAAGGGAAAGTAGAACCTGAGACTAGCTACGGTGAGCGCGGGTAATCAAGTAATAGTGAGAGCTTGATATACAATCTGAGTGCATTTTTATACCTCTCTTGAATACCTGTCCGGGATTGTTTAACTACGCCCGGGCCTGCGTGCGCTCGCAGAGGTTCCATGCGTGTGTGCAGGTGAGTTACTTAAATACAGGAAATAGATCTGCAAAGCCCTGGCGGTGAGCCGATTTTCAGCGCTCCTGCTTTCGTCTCTGCTATGCGGTTGTCATGATACCTTTGGTGGCGCTAGGTTGTTTTCAAGTGGTGACGCGACCCTGGCTAATTGATCCCGCTTGACTACCCGCTTCTATTTGTTGGGTCTAATTCTGGCCCTGCAACCGCTGATTTTTGGGGTAGCTAAAAAGCAGAAATTTGACCTTTTGCCGGAGGTGAAAAATGGCCCGAAATCGAGGTCACGCAAGCTTTGTCATTGGTGCCCCTTGGCAGCCAGATCTATAATATATTTCACTCAGATATATCTATCTTGAATTCCCTTGTGGCTCTTCACTAGTCTCAAAGAGCACTAGTTACTTCTCCCAAAACACAAGAAACACCCTCTCAAAGACCAAGCACCACAGATAAATCCGGTTTGATACCACGCGCGGTGCGCGTGTGCCTTTCAAACGGTCTTCGGTACTGAGGCCTCAAGAAGGTGATTTTGTGCTGGGTTTAGCGACTGCTGCGCATTTTCTTCTCAACCCCCAAAACACTTAATACCTCTCGTATTTGAACGAGAGAAAGGAAACTCAAATGTCCAAGCGAAACACTTCCGGCTTCGTGCCGAATCAGCTCCTTCTGGATATCGCTTCCCTGAATGCCGGGAACCTGTCCGCAATCGAGACCATCGCCGCCACCCAGCGCATCGCGCAGGCCGCCGCCAAGGGCACGGTCCGCTACAAGATCGCCAAGGGCGCGTCCGAGCGTCAGATCTACACCGCCGGCAACGCCTCGCGCCTGCCGGGCACCAAGGCCCGCTTCGAAGGCGACAAGGCCACCTCGGATAACGTCGTCAACGACGCCTACGAGTTCCACGGCAAGATGCGCGATTTCCTGCTCCAGGTCTTCAAGCGCAACTCCATCGACGGCGCCGGCATGAACCTCATCGGCACGGTCCACTACGGAAAGGGTTACAACAACGCTTTCTGGAACGGCCAGCAGATGACCTACGGCGACGGCGATCAGCAGATCTTCGCCACCTTCGTCCTGATCGATGTCATCGGTCACGAGATGTTCCACGGCGTCACCGAGCACACCTCGGGCCTGGAGTACTCCGGTGAGTCCGGCGCCCTGAACGAGAGCATGTCGGACGTCTTCGGCGTCTGCCTGCGTCAGTGGGCGAACGGCCACGACGTCACCCAGGACAGCTGGCTCGTCGGCCCCGGCATCTTCACCTCCAAGGTCAAGGGTGCAGCTCTGCGCTCCATGACCGCTCCGGGTACGGCCTACAACGATCCGCGCCTCGGCAAGGATCCGCAGCCGGACCACTACTCGAAGCTCTACACCGGCAGCTCCGACAACGGCGGCGTGCACATCAACTCGGGCATCCCGAACAAGGCCTTCGCGACCTTCGCGATCGCCGTCGGCGGGAAGTCCTGGGATGTCGCCCTGCCCGTCTGGTTCGAGTCCAACTGCGGTGCCAACCGCGTCGGGCCGAACGCCGACTTCTCCGACTTCGCCAAGAAGACGGTCGACAACTGCACCAAGATGTTCCCGCAGCACGTCGCGGCGCTGAAGAGCGCCTGGAACGGCGTCGGCGTCACCGTCTAAGTCTACGAGTCGATTCTGCTCCGGCAGAAGCGATAAGCAGCAGTCAACGTTTCATTCTTTGGGTCGTCCACCGGGCTTCCTCTTAAGGGAGTCGCGGTAAGCGTCTCGGGCACTACTTGGTCTCCGCCGGGCAAATTGATCGCCCGGTTGCTTTTTGAGACCCGTCCGAGATGGCCCCGCGGCTCCTGAGGAAGCCCTGGTGGAACGGCCTTTTCCCCAAGTCATCCGGATGTACCGGATGGCCAGTCACGACAAGCCGATTTGAATTTGAAATACGGCTGAACCAAAGATCAAGATTAAGGAGCTCATCATGAGCGAGAACAATAAGAATAAGAACAATCCTACCGGTCAGAATGGTCAGCAGGACGATAACCTTGCCGAGCAGGTGCTCAAGCAGGGTGGCAAGAGCGCCGAGGAAGTCGAGCGCATGGGTAAGCTGGACCGCGGTGACGACCAGTTCGAACTGACGTTCGACGAGAAGTTCCGCACCACCGGATCCCCCGTGCACCGGGCTGTGTGGAGCAACAAGACTCCCCTGGCCATGTTCGCTCCCCAGAGCACACTGGCGGCGTCCAACGACCGCGAAAAGGCATACCTTGCCCAGATGGACAAGTGCATCGCCTTCGTCGCGGCTCACGTCAAGGCTGGCACCGTATATGGTGCTGACAACAAGGTCTCGCAGGCTGTCCTCGACGGTCTGTCCGAGCTCGGCTACTGGGGCGCACTCATCGATCCCAAGTTCGGGGGATGGGGCGCTTCCATTACCCACTTCATGCATTTCCTCACCCGAATGGCCTCGGAAGGTGATGCGACGATTGCCGGGATGGCTTCCATCCACGGCTGCATCGGTCTCGTCGACCCGGTCAGCTCGTTCGGTTCCGACGCGCAGAAGGCCAAGTACCTGCCGCTCCTCCAGAGCAAGGTGCTGTCCGCTTTCGCGTTGACCGAGCCGGGTGCCGGTTCCGACCTGACGGCGCTGCGGACCACCGCGGTGCTCGAGGGTGACAACTACCGGGTGAACGGCAAGAAGCTGTTCATCTCCAACATTCTCCCTGGCCGCACCATCGCCCTGGTGGCGCTGCTGGAGGGCAAGCCGGTGGTTCTGATCGCCGACCTGCCCGCCGAGGAGAACGAGCATTTCCAGCTGGATCGCTACGGCATCCACGCTGTGCAGCACATCCACAACTACGGCATCATCTTCAAGGATTTCCTTGTGCCCAAGGAGAACCTCCTGGTGCCGACCGCCGGTGACGGTCTGCAGATCGCCTATCACGGATTGAACCGTGGTCGCGTCGCTCTCTGCGCCAACGCCGCCGGTACCATGCGGGTCCTGCTCAAGAGCATGGTGCCCTGGAACGACTACCGCTGGACTTACGGCGACAAGATCGGCAACCGCGAGCTCGTGCTCAAGCGCGTCGGTCGTACCGCCGCTTCCATCGTCGGCGCGGACGCCCTGGTCGAGTGGTGCTCTTCTCTGCTTGACGCGGGCTACCGCGGCGAGCTGGAGTGCATCGTGGCTAAGGTGTTCGGCTCGGAGGCCCTCAAGGAGGTGACCATCGAGAACGCCCTCAAGACCCACGGCGGCCGCTCCTTCCTCAAGGGCCACGTGATTGGCGACAACCTCCATGACTTCCTCGCCCCCATGATTTACGAGGGCGAGGGCGAGATGCTCTCCATGGCGGAGTTCAAGTCGCTGGTCAAGGACCATGGCGTCAAGTTCATGGGTCCCATCGCTTCCCGTCTGGGCAAGCACGGCATCAAGGCCTTCAACCCGATCGACGCCATCAAGGTGTGGAATCCGGGCAAGGCTTTCCAGGCGATCCGCACCATGTGGATCCTGCGTCGGGAGCTCTTCCCGATTGCGCTCTGGATGGGCAAGACCGTGCTCGGTGGCAAGGATAAGCAGAAGGTGCAGGGCATGGACGCGCGGCTCGCGAAGCACGTGGCGTTCGCGCTCAAGAACTTCCGCGCCTTGAAGATGAAGGTGCACAACACCATGACCACCTACCAGATGAAGCTGGCTGACCGTCAGTGCATCATGGTCGACCTCTCTATGGAGGTGCAGCGCACGGTGACGATCCTCGCCGCCGCGCAGTACGCGCACTCCCGCGGAGACGAGGCGACGATTCTTGCCGCCGACGTCCTCTGCCAGGATCTGACCCGCAAGATCAAGCCCAGCCGCGAGTCTGCCAACTACTTCCGCTCCTGCGTGAAGCTTGGCCAGCTCGTTGCCGAGGGCAAGTTCAAGCAGATCGAGAACACCGCCGACAGCGCGTTGCTTCGTACCTACGAAAACAACGCCCAGCGCTAATTCTTTGAATTAGGGCGGTCTGACGATGTAATCACTGCTTTTATTTCTTTCAAAAAGGTCGGGCCCGTCGGCGGTCACAGGTTGCCTCGCAACCAGTCAACCTCAAGTTGATGTGACTGCCGGCGGTGTCCCTCCCTTTCGCGCACACCTGCCACCGGAGGCCCCGGCGATGACGACATCGTCAGGCCGTGCTCTCCGGTCCTGTGTGTTTCCCGAAACCCTTTGAATCAATGGACTAAACCAATGAAACATGAAAACGTGAACCGCCCGGTCAAGGCGAATCGGGTTCGTGGTCCGAGCGCCGCTCTGATGAGCTTCATGCGCGCCCGGAAAATGCTCCCGAAGATTTCCGCGACCGAGCGTCAGGCTCTCGAAGCCGGACACGTCTGGATCGATGGCGATCTCTTTGCCGGCAAACCGGACTTCACAGCGCTGATGAAGCAGCCCTACAACAAGCTGTCGGCGCGTGAACAGGCCTTCCTCGAAGGGCCCTGCACCGAGTTGTGCCGCATGCTCAACGACCGCGCCTGGGACATCAACCAGACGCGCAAGGTCCCCGATGAGGTGCTGAGCTTCATCAAGACCAATGGCTTTATGGGCATGCTCATCCCGACGGAATACGGCGGCCTGGGCTTCTCCTGGCTGGCCATCTCCACCGTGCTGCAGACCCTCAACCAGGTCTCGGTCGGTGCGACGACTTTCGTCACCATCGCCAACTCACTGTCCGCCGCGGAGCTGATCAAGCACTACGGCACCAAGGAGCAGAAGGACCACTACCTGCCGCGTCTGGCGTCGGGTGAAATGGTTCCCTGCTTCGGTCTGACCGAGCCCAAGGCCGGCTCGGATGCCGCCAGCATCGAAGCCAGCGGCGTCGTCTTCAAGGATGCCGACGGCCAGCTCAAGCTGCGCATGAACTTCGAGAAGCGCTACATGACCCTCGGTCCGGTCGCCGACCTGACCACCCTGGCCTGCCAGGTGTTCGACCCCGAGCATCTGCTCGGTCGCGTCGACGACAAGGGCGAAGCCACCGCCGACATCGGCATCACCTGCGTGCTTCTGCACCGCGGGACCCCGGGCTTCACCAGCGGCGAGCACCACCTGCCCATCGGCGATCCGTTCTACAACGGTCCGCTGCACGGCAAGGACGTCGTCGTCTCCATGGACAACATCGTCGGCGGTGTTGACGGTGCGGGCATTGGCTGGCGCATGCTGATGGAACAGCTGGCCGGTGGTCGGGCGATTTCGCTCCCGGCCGGTGCCATCGCCGGCATGAACCTCTCTGCCACCGCCGCCAGTGCCTACTCGATGGTGCGCCGTCAGTTCGGCATGTCCATCGGCGTGATGGACGGCATCGCCGAGAAGGTGGCCTTCATCAACGGCATGGCCTATATGATGGAAGCCGCTCGTGTCGGCGTCTGCTCGGCCATCGACGGCGACATCAAGCCGCCGGTCGTGTCGGGCGCGCTCAAGCTGATCTCCACCGAGGTCGGCGCCGAGACCGTCATTGCCGGTATGGACATCATGGCCGGCGCCGGTGTGATGCAGGGCCCGAGCAACATCCTCGGCCGTCTCTACGGTTCGCTCCCCGTGGGCAAGACCGTGGAAGGCGCCAGCATCATGACCCGCACGATGCTCACCTACGGGCAGGGCGCGACGCGCTGCCACCCGTACGCTCTGCGCGTCGTCGAGGCGCTGGAGCAGGACAATCCGTCGGCTTTCCGCAAGTCGCTGCTGGGCTGGGTCGGGCACGTCGTGCTCGGCTTCGGTCGCAACTTCCGCCTGGACCTCCTGCGCGGTCGTACCGGCGGCTTGCCCTCGGGCGTGGCCAAGGAGACCAAGTCCTACTACCGTCGTCTGGCCTGGGCTGCCTCTCGTTTCGGCAAGCTCACCGACCTGGCGCTGCTGACGCAGGGCGCCAAACTGAAGGTGCTGGGCATGCTGTCCGGCCGCTTCTGCGACGCCTTCACCTGGATGTTCCTGGCCGAGATGGCCCTGTTGCGCTACGAGCGCGAGGGTCGCCGCAAGGAAGACCTGCCCCTGCTGTCGTACTCGGTCGAGTACGCGCTGCATAAGGTGCAGGTTGCCTTCGAGGGCATCTACAGCAACTTCGACTTCCCCGTCCTGGGCTTCTGCATGCGCACCCTGGGCAAGTCCCTGCTGCGCCTGAACAGCCTGTCGGCCGGTCCTTCGGACAGGCTGACGAAGAAGGCGGCTGCCACCATGCAGACGTACAACGACCAGTTCAAGCGTCTCTCCGCCGGCACTTTCATGCCGGAAGAGGACAAGCTGGGCCTGGGTCGTCTGCTCAAGGCTTTCCGTCTGGAAACCGAGTCGCGTCCCGTCGTGGCCAAGATCGTCGCCGCACAGCGGGCCAAGACCCTGCGCCGCAGCGACATCCGTCCGGCTCTGGTGGACGAAGCGATGGGCGGTGGTGTGATTTCGGCCGACGAGGCCAAGCTGCTCCACGACGCCTACCAGGCCATGAGCGATGCGATCACGGTCGACACGTTCGAGCCTGCGGAGTTTTTCCTCCCCAAGCACTAACCCCGTTTTGCAGGAAGCCCGAGTAATCGGGCTTCCTTGCTTTTCTCTCTCACTAGCTGCATCGGCCTCGGCCTCGACACCAGTCGGGGCCGAGCTTTGCGGCCAAAAGGCCTAACAGCCAATAGACAGGAGTTCCTATGAAGAACAGTTCAAGTAAAACCGACCTGATTGTCTTGAATGTCGGTCAGAAGGGTGACGGCAATCACCGCGGCCACAACGGCCCGTGCTGCCGCCCCCACGTGGTCATCTGTCCCGGTTCCGGTGAAAAGGATTTCCCCTTCCCCGACGCCGAGACTCTCACTGTGCGTGCCCTGGCTCGCTACAAGAAGAAGTTGCGCGCGGCCAGGAACGAAAAGGAAAAGGCTGCAAAAGCCCCTTTTGACCAGGCCGATGGCGATAACAGCCACGAACCCGTCATCGGCGTCAAGTATGACCCCATCTTCGACCCCTCCCTGGGCCTCAAGAACCTGAATCTCCCACAGCCGGTCAAGCTCATCCCGCAGACGCAAGAGTCCAAGGATGATCAGGTCGACGGCACGCTTTTCGTGGCTGCCGGTGGGCTCGCAGGGTTGCTCGAAGACGGCAAGTACGATGCCATCGCCGCCGAGCGTTTCGACGACTACGACGACAAAGTGGCCTGGGCTCGCAACAACTGGCCCCAGCGCTACCAGGCCGCAATCTCCAGCCTCTCTGACCAACTCGGTCAGCTGCGGCAGGTTTACGTCAGCTCGCTGCCTCTGACCATGGACGGTCTGCGCTCGCAGAACCCGGGCGTGCCGGAAGGAAGCTTGCTGGAAGCGGCCAAGCATCTGCTCGACGAAGAGTTGCAGCAGATCATCACCGTGGTCAAGATCTACACCGACCCGTTCGGTCAGTCGCGCAGCGGCAAGTACAAGGAGTTGGAAGCGGTCGTTTTCGCCGTCGAGCAGGCCTACGCTCTGTTCGAAGGTTGCGACCCCAACAACCCCCTCACTTCCGAGGACGTGCAGACTCGTCTGAAGACCCGTGTCTTCGGCGTCGGCAACGTCTTCCTGGCGCGCTTCTCGGACCAGGGCCCGGCGACGATCCCCGGCACTCGCGGCCCTATCGGCGCTCACGCGCTGGAAGTGCCGCACAACGAGCGCAACATCATCCCGATCATGCTCACCCTTTATATGCATGAGTTCCGCCACGACATTTTCCACGATGTGGATGGTCTGGGCGATGAACTGACGCAGGTGGTGGCGCAGGCGATCGGTGAGGCCTACGAGAAGGGCGAGCTCAAGCTGACGCGCGAGACGACCTCCCTGGGCCGCCAGAAGGTCCCCACCGTGCAGTTGCTGATCAAGGCTTTTGCCGACATGATCGGCGAGGTCGACGCCGACACTTCCGGTGGCGTCCTGCTCAGCGGTCCGGCTTTCTCCTACAACACGCTGTCCACCTTCTCTGCCTTCAACTCGCAGCGCAAGGGCATCTTCAACCAGCGCAAGCTGCTTCGTACCGGGTCCGGCTACGAGTTGACGAAGACGGCAAACGGTCAGGTTGCGCTCAGCTTCCTGCCGCACCCGCCGGACTACATCCGCGCCTTCATCATCGCCGCTGCCCTGGACGAGATCGGCTTCCCTGCCGAAGCTCAGCAGTGCCGCAAGATCGCCGATCAGGCGGTGGGCAAGCGCAACATCCCCGAGTTCATCACCTGGGATGACGTCAACGGCACCAAGGAAAAGCGTGGCCCGCAGGTGCGCATCGCCGTCGAAGATCTGAAGCGTGTGGCGCCGATCGTGGTCAAGGCCCTGATCCGCACTCCGCTCAAGTCGCTCGGTGGCGTTTCCACGACCGAGATCATCAACTGGACGCAGAAGAGCCAGGACAAGTGCGACCTTCTGACCGGGCTCCTCATGGCCGGTCAGCGTGATGTGCCGACCGACAAGGGCGACATCCACGTCACGCACGTGATCTCCGCCTGCACCATGGCCTACTGGGGTCTGTGCAAGTCCGGCATGCATCCTCGCGATGCGGTCGACATCGTCGTGCCCGGTGGCCTGAACATGATCCTCCAGGTGCGCAAGCGCATCGAAGAGCTTCATGCCAAGGCGCTGGCAGCCGAGGCCGCGGCTCATACCCCGGTCAACGGCAACGACAGCCAGGTCGCGGGCGAGCCCGAGACCGATGACGACGACACCGAGGATGGTGGCGACGGCTCCGACGACAACGCGACTGGTCAGCCGCCCGTTGCTCCTGCCGACAAGCAGTAAGCACTAAGCGGAAACCAACTTCTCAGGCGGCGCAGGACGATGCACAAGGCATTGTTTTGCGCCGCCCTTTGTACAAAATAATAATCTGAGGTTTCAAACCCATGTCTTCACTTAAGAGCAAGAAGGTTGCCCTCTGGGCAATCGCTGGTATTGCTGTAGTGAGCTTGATATGGTTGTTTACCCACCTGCCGGTCACGGGCAGTGTGGACGTCCACTGGCCGACGAAGTCGCAGACTCACACTCTGCTGCTCCGTCCTGCAGGCTCGAGCGAAAGCACGAGGCTGATCGATTACGCCCCGGACCAGACGACCATCACTGGAATGCGCATTGAATATCGCGACGGTCGCACCGCCCTGGTTTCGTATCAGGGAGGCAGGCCGACGGTAATGCAGGAGTATTTCCCCGATCCAACCGCCACCGGCCAGGCTGATGATACAGCCAAGCTGGCCACATCCCTGAAGAAGCTGAGCGACGGCCTGTCCGCCCGCCAGCTGAGCTCGAAGATCGAGTTCAAAAAGGATGGTTGGACGATCAAGACAATCACTACTTATTCCATGGACGGCAATTACGCCTCCGTGGCCGTGCGTGACGCTGCCGACGATTTCGTCCTGACCGTCTATGGTGCCAACGGTGCAACCGGTGTCGCCAGTGTCGCGGTCTACGACGGCAAGAGCGGCGCCCTCAAGTCCCGCCAGGACTTCAACCCCGACGGCACTGTTGCCGCCTCGTTTACCGCCACCAATGCCTGGGGTGGCGCCAAGCAGGTCTATTTCGATTCGATTGGCAACAAGTCGCGCGAAATCCTGTACAACAGCCGCTACGATGTGGCGATCAAGGAGTACGCTCCGGACGGCAAGACGCTCGTCAAGACGACTGACTACGGTTACTCCGGCGTCACCGTCACCGAGTACGACAGCACCGGCACAAAGGCTGTGATCGAGCGTAACTTCAACGACGACAGCTCGCGCATCAGCGTGCGCTATTTCGACTCCCGCGGCACGGCTACCATGAAGCAGATCTGGGTCAAGCTGGACTCTGCCACCATGCCCGCCGACCGCGTCGAAGTCGTCAATGACGGCTACGTCATCCAGGAGGTCTACGAGTACCACACCGATGGTTCTTCGACCAAGGTCGACGTCACCTTCTATCCCGGTGGTAAGGTGGTCCGTGAATACGAGACCCGCCCCACCACCGACTATCGTCCGAGCAAGGACCAGTTCTTCCGTGAAGACGGCAGTCTGGACCACACGAACGATTGCCCGGCCGGAACGTGGACCTGCAACACGACCACTATGCCTCCGGGCCCCAATGTCATCCGTCCCAGAGTACCGGTCGGCTACTACAAGGTTGTCCCCTTGCTGCCGCTGCCCTCTCTGGAAAAGCCCCAGGTGCCGACCATGAAGGTCAGCCTGGACCTGCGCTGATATCCACAAGAATTCGGCGTAGTGCTTTTGAAGTGATCATCGAGGGTAAACCCTTCGGTGATCACTTTTTTGGATTTTTATACTATGTAGGGTAGTAGAAGAGTTGAAGTTTCCCCGCCTCGATTGGTCACCGGAGCGGTAGACTGTGGTTATAGCCCTGTCTGGGAATTGATCATGACCAAGGTCCTACTAATTCGAGCACCCAAGTGGTTGTCCGACAATCCTGGGCTCTATGGGTGGGTCATCAGGCCGCTTTCTTTCTGTGCACTGTACCGCCCGGTTATTGTTTTGTACGGAGGTTCGCTGTACAATTAGACAGAGGGTATAGTCATGGCCATAAAAGATAAAAAAGAACAACGCATAGACGCCAGGCTGACGGCGGAAGCGAAGCAGCAAATCGACCAGGCGGCAGCTTTGCAGGGTCGTTCCACCTCCGATTTCATTGTTCAGGCAGCTCTTAAGGAAGCCTCTCTGGTAATCGAGCAACAAAGAATAATTCGTCTAACTATTGAAGAAAGCTTGGTTCTGGCCGACCTGATGAGCAGCGAGCCCAAGGTGAACGAAGCTTCTGTTGCCGCTATGCGCCGTCACAGAGAGATCATAGGCGGCTAAAGTGCATCAAACGCCAAAGCTGTCTCTGCTGATAGAGTCGTGGACAGTAGAGCATGACGCTTCGCAGTTCACATCCAATCTGGCAAGCATAAAGAAATACATTCAAGAACAAGCTCATAGGGATGTCTCAAGCTATACATCCTCTGTTTTTGTCCTGACGGAACCTGGTGATAAGGTGATTAGGGGTTATTACTCACTCTCTAGCCTCAGTATCGTATTCAATGAACTGCCCGAGAAAGTCCAGAGAAAATTGCCTAGATATCCAGAATGCAGCGGAATATTGCTCGGTCGCCTCGGCGTCGATAGGGACTATAGTCAAAAACTACGAGAGGAAACTGGGTCCAGGCCTCGTCTTGGAGCACTGCTTTTGGCTGATGCACAAATTCGGTGCCTGAAGACAGTGAGAGATATAGGCAGTGCCCTTCTTGTAATTGACGCGGAAATGCCCAGTGACGAAGAACAAAAGAATGGCGCTCGCGATCCGCTCCCTTTCTACGCGAAATATGGATTCACGCCACTGGCCGCTCATCCGCGCAGAGTAATCAAAACGATGCGCGCTATCGCTGAAGAATTTAAGTCGATTTAAATCGTGTCCATTTCATAAGACACTTTCAATTTCGCCTCTCTCTAATGCGCTAAGATAGGCCGCGGCAGAGGCGAAAGTATTGACCGATAACGGTGAAGTAAAAGAAGCGCGGAGATTGTGGTGGCCGGAACTTGACGGCCTGCGCAGTCTGGCATTTATTCTCGTTTATTACCATCACACCGTCGGCCTTTTCTGGAGAGACAATCCGGGCACATCATCGCTCTACAATTTTCTCTATCACGCCGATCGCCGTCTGCACAATTGGGGCTGGGTCGGTGTTGACCTTTTCTTTGTCCTGAGCGCTTTTCTCATCACTTCACTTCTTTTGCAGGAGCGTGAGCGATCGGCTGAAAAAACTATCTCTCTCAAGAAATTTCTGGCGCGCCGCATCTGGCGCATCTGGCCCCTCTATTTCTTCTATTTATTGCTGGTGGCGGTGCTTTCGATCTTTTTGCCGGCTGCCTATACCGGCGCAAATTTGACTGATCCGAAAGCTATCACGCAGCTTTTTTGCTTCGCCGCCTTTATCGGAAACTTCGCGGTAATCGCCCAGGGAGTGGTTCTTCATCTGCTCAATCCCATGTGGAGTCTGTGTATAGAAGAGCAGTTTTATATAGTCTGGGGCGCCAGTATGAAACTGATCAAGAAAGATATTTTGCTCCTGGCCATACTGGTAGCCGCCGGGATAGCCGCTCCTGCACTTCGTTACTATCTCTGGCAACATGATTCAAAGAATTATCTGGCATATTATCTCAACAGCCTGACCCATTGTGATGCCATTGTATGTGGTGGCATCGCCGCCTTTGTCTGGAGGACGTATGCGGAAAAATTGAAATGTTCGCCGCTTTTGCAAGGTGTCTGCGCCGCTGCCACGGCCCTTTTCCTGCTGCCCCTCACTTTCGTTCCCTACATTGAAGAAAGCGATGTGTCGATAGTCTGGACCATGTCCTCTATCGCCGTCGGCTTTGTTGGCCTGCTTCTGACTACGATGAGTAATAAATTGGTGCGGTCATTTTTTGCCCTGCCCTTTCTCACTCATGTAGGTCGGCTAACCTATGGCCTGTACATTTTTCACTTTCTGGTAATTTATAGCCTGGTCTTCGTCAGCCGCAGTCAATTGCACATAACTTCCCAGACCACCTACATATTGATCAGCTGGCCCCTGGGGCTGGCCCTGACCTATTGCCTGGCCCGACTTTCCTGGCGCTTGATTGAGGCCCCCTGCCTGGCTATTAAGGAGCGCTACAAGGCTTAGAAGGTCTCTGGAACGGGCCGCGCGGCCCATTGTGGGCTATGGATGACATTAATTGTGCTTGACATGAGTGGCCGGCGGTATTAAATTGGTTCCTGAGGCACTTAGCCTCGTTTTGTCCACCTTACTACGCTCGCATTTCAAGCATTTTGCTTGGTTGTCGTTTATTTGGGCACAATATAGTCGGAAGACTTATTGCCTCAAATCATCACAGCTGGCGGGGCACCCCACTTTACTAGCCGTGCAGACGCCCATTGGGCGCCGGCATTCCTTCGAGGAACGCGTTATGGACCCTATTAACAAACATCGGGACAAGAGCAACCGACTGGGTGAGCTCTTTGCCGAGACGGGTATCATCGACCACTCTGCCATCGCCGAGGGTCTTTCCATCGCCCGGCGCACACAGTTCCCTATCGGACGGGTGCTGGTGATGACCGGTTGGATTGACGACCATGACATCAATTGCGGAGTGGAAGTCCAGGCCCTGCTCCGGGCCGGCACTATCGACAAGGCCCTGGCCAAGGATCTGCTGCGCTTTTCCCACCTCAATAAAGTAGACATAAATGAAGCCTTTCGTCTCAATGGTTTGAGCAGAAACGGCGACAATCCCACCAGCCGCCTGGGCAAATTGATGCTCGCCGCCGGTGTGGCCGATGCCCCGCGCCTGGTGCAGGCCAATCGTGAAGCTCAACGCCATCAGTGCACCCTGGGCAGCGCCATGATCATGCTGCGCATGATTACGCCAAAGACTCTGGAAGGTGCTCTCAATCTGCAGATCATGATGCGTGATCGCAAAATTGATTTCCCCTCGGCCATTGCCTTCCTCAAAGAAATGCATGACCGCAATGTCAGCCTGCGCGAAGTCATCGACGACAACAGCGACCACGGCATGCTCCTGCGTCTCTCTAAGGGACAGCCTCGTCTGGGCGAGTTTCTTGTCGCCGCCGAGCTGGTCAATCCCCAGATTGTCCTTTCCGCCTGCGAAATAGGCAACGAAGAAGACAACAGCATCGGCCGTGTAATGCTCTCCCAGGGCCACATCACCGAGCGTCAGCTGGAAGCGGCGCTGCAATTGCAGGAGATGATCCTCAATCGCAAGATTACTTATCGCCGGGCCGTCAAATTGATCAAACTGGTCGACCGGGTCAATGCCCCGCTGGATCAGATTATCAACGAATCCAAAACCCTCGACATGGTCTTCAAGTTGCTCAAAGCCGCCGGTCTCGTTTCAGAAAAAGTGACCAGAGAAGTGGCCTGCCAGATCATTGATTTTGAAGATACTGTGGCCGAAGCCATGCTCGCCAAAGGCTTCATCCATCCGGATCACTTCCGCATCGGTCTGGTTTGCCTGGAGAAAATCCACAGAAGCGAATTGACTGAAGCCAAGGCTGCCTTTGTCGTCAACTATTGCGCCAGACATCCCGGCCGCGAGCTGGAAATGTTCAGCCGCGTCAATTGGGTTGAGCTCAAGCGCATCGACATCCAGTCGGATTTGCTCTCGACTATCTAAACGTCAAGCCGGTACGCCATCAAATGTGATACCACTTCGGACGAGCAATTGCTTGACCGCGTTGTAGTGCACTTCCCAGACGTCGGGGCCGTAGCCGCCGGCGAAGACCATGGCCAGTGGGATCTTGCGGTCGGCAAAGGTGTCGATGATAAATTCGTCGCGCTCTTTCAGCACCGCCAGTGGTAGCCTGAGATAACGCGTGCCGGGCAGGATGTCTTTTTCGTAGGCGTCACTGCCGGCGACGAAGATGACGAGATCCGGCGTAAATGCGCCCAGGGCTTGCTTCAAGGCGGCCCTGGTGCGGCTCAGATACTGGTCTTTTTCGCTCTCTAAAATACCCACGTCAAGACTGCTTTTTTGTTTCTCATCGGGCCAGCCTTCCTGCGAATGCACCGACAGGGTGAAGACCTCGGCATCGTCTGCAAAGGTCACGGCAGTGCCGTCTCCCTGGTGAAAATCGACGTCGACAATCATCACTTTTCCGACCAGATTTTCCTGTCTCAGGCAGCGTATGGCGATAGCAATGTCATTGATCACACAAAAGCCATGCCCTCTGTCCGGAAAGGCGTGGTGGTAACCGCCACCAAGATTGGCTGCCAGACCGTGTTTTACCGCCAGGCGCGCGGCCAGCAAAGTACCGCCGGCCTTGAGCAAAAAATCGTCAATCATCTGGGTAATTGGTTTGGTGGCGCCGGCTTTTTTCAGGTCGTTTTCTTTCAGTTCAAAAACCGCCAGCCAGGTGGCGACATCGCCCAGGCTCTGCAGATATTTCTCACTGTGGACTGTGCGTACCTGCCCCATTGTCAGTGGCTCGGGCGTCAAATAATGGAGCTTGCGACCCAGGTCCTGTCCCAGCTTTGCCAGCACAAGCTGACCACGGTCCAGGGCAAAAGGTTTGTCAAGACCATAGGCCGGGAGATCGGTGTTGTACGCCGGTGAAAAAACGAGATTGGTATTGCTGCTGCTTTCCATTGGGCCAGTATAACAAGGGCCGATGCAAGTAGTGGTGAGGCTTTGCGGTCTTTGAAGTTAAAGCGATATCGCTTCAGTTTCCGACCTTTGATGTCAAGCTGAACTAACCGCGCCATGCGTTTTTGTCCGGGCTCCACTTCTCTGTCCTGCCCCGACGCTCAATGCTTTTGATTCTGATAACCAAATAAGCACTGAGACGTTGAATAGAATTCAAGACCATTCTAGGCTGCTGATATATCTTCCTTATCTACTTAGCTTTAAGACCCCGTCTAAGACTCAAACCTTCCCCTCACTACTCTCTTTAGAGTTTTAACGCGTTCCTCGGAACACGCGATTACCAACATGTGCGCAGTTTCCCGCGACAGTCAGGCGTTTGCCCTGCTGCCGCCTATCGATGCGCACCTGGCTAAGGAAACCAAGATGGCTACTCACTCAGAAGTCCTCCTGATAGGACTGCTTTTGGTATTTATCGTCCTCAACGGACTCTTTGTCGCCGCTGAATACTCGCTCATCCGCCTGCGCCGCAGCCGGGTGGCCGAGATGATTCAGCTCAAGATTATGGGTGCCAGAACCATCGCTTCTCTGCAAGAGACGATGGATCGGTCGGTTGCCGGTGCTCAGCTGGGCATCACAATCTCCGGTCTGGCAGTCGGCGGCGTCGGGCAGGAGCCCATACGCGCGGTATTGCAATCGCTGGTGGACATGATCGGTAATCACTGGTCGTGGTTCGCCAACTGGCATGTACCGTCGTTTGTGGGCATTTTCTTCAGTTTCCTGATTCTGACGATGCTGCATGTCATCATCGGCGAACAGGTACCGAAGCTGCTCTCGCTGCGCAATCCTGAAAAAGTCGCCCTGCGACTGGCGATGCCTTTCTTTATCTTTTGCCGCTCAACCGCGCCCCTGCTGACCGTCATCAACGGCATCACTTCGGTGGTCCTGCGTCTGCTGCGCATCCAGCGTCCCGGTAACGGGCAGGATACGCCGCCCTCGGTCGAGGAGTTGCAGATCCTCATCGAGGAGAGTCGCAAAGCCGGTCAACTGGCCGCTGATGAGACCAACATCCTCTCGCGGGTGCTGGAGCTGCGCGGTCTGCGCGTGCGTGACGTGATGATGCCGCTCACCCTGGTGGACGGAATCAGCGAAGACATGCCCCTGGTCGATGCCCTGGAAATCATTTCGCAGACCCGTCACAGTCGTCTGCCTATCTTCCGCGGTGGTCGTCAGTCGGTTGTCGGTATTCTCAACTCGCGGGAATTGCTCGACCTCTTCAAGCGCAAGCTGCGCACCGAGCTCAAGATCAGTCGGTCGGTTCACCCGGACATCACCGGCAAGGAGCCAATCGGCAAGCTCTCCGCTTTCATCCGCAAGCCGTACTTCGTGTCTGAAAACATGTCGGCGAGCGACTTGCTGGTGGAGTTCGGTAAGCGCCGCTTGCAGCTGGCCATCGTCATGGACGAGGAGCGCCCCACCGAAGTCGTCGGTCTCATCACCCAGGAAGATCTGCTTGAGCAGCTCGTTGGCGAAATCGTCGATGAGTGGGACAAGCCCATCGCCGGTGTGGAAGTTCTCGACGGCGTCAATTGCTATCGCATCGATGGCGAGCTGACTCTCTATGAGCTGCGCAAGGTGCTGGATGTGCGTCTGACCACCGAGTCGGATGACTTCACAGTCGCCGCCGCCGTTCGCGAGAATCTCGCCCTCAAGCCCGGCCGCGCTGCCGGAGCTGAGCCTGCGGTGGGCGACTTCGTCGACCTGCTCGATTTCCGTTTCACCGTTCAAGCCGTCAAGGATGGTCTCATCACCAGAGTTGACGTCTGTCCCGTGCCGCCGTCCACTTCCGCCACAGGCGAAGAAGCAGGAGAGAGGCCAGACAAATAAGCCGCACAAGCGGCTCACCTCTTTCTTCCACTCAAACCTTCCGATAGGAGGACCTGTGACAATAATCATTTCAACTCTGCTGGTCCTGGCTCTGGCTGCCTTCGGCGTCCGCTTCAAGATTGTGAGGCGGCGCCGTAAGCGCAGTGATCGGCCGGACGAGGCGGTGACGGTGATCCATTCCGGGAAGGATGCCAGCTGGCATGCTCCCGTGTTTGAGAGCGCCGTCAGCTCGCCTTTCTTCATCAAGCCCTGGTTGCAGGCCGGCGATGCTCCGCATTTCGCCGCGCCGGGTCAGGGTGAGTCTCTGGAAGTCGTCTGGCACACGGTCGACGACAGCAAGGCCTTCCATGTCGAAGTCAGCCCCGCCGGCTCGACTTTGCAGGGGCCTCTGCCGCCGGACACCGAGCGTCCGGTCTTCACGCCGGTCAAGACCGACATCGCCGTCAGCGGTGTTGTGCGCCAGGTGCAGTACCGCGCCAAGCTCACCGGTCTGACCCCGGGCGAGCAGTTTGACTATGCCGTCTTCGCCGATGGTGTGCCGGTCTTCCGCGCCACCGCCCGTGCCCGCCCACCCCAGGGTGCCGGGTTCAAGGCTCTGATTTTTGGCGACATGGGCAACGGCTCCAAGTGGCAGAAACTGATTGCGCATCAGATGGCGCAGCAGAACAAGCGCGGAGCCGAGCTGGTGATTTCCACCGGCGACGTGGTCTATCAGAACGGTCGCTATTCCGAGTATCTGAGCAAGTTCTTCGCGGTCTACCAGCCGCAGAAGGAAGGGCCGGATCACGGAGCGACCCTCTTTGACGACACCGTTGTCCTGAGCTGCGGCGGCAACCATGACTTCGGCTGGCTCGATACCGAGACGCTCATCGGCTTCGACGAGTATCCGGACGTGATGGCCTTTTACCAGCTCTGGTCCCTGCCCCTCAACGGGCCGGACAGCACCACGCTCGGTGCCAATTCCCCGCCGCTGCGCGGCAATCCCAGCGCCGTGCGCGCGATGCTCGCCGCCGCCGGTGAGCGCTATCCGCGCATGGCCAACTACTCGTACGATTACGGCGCCGCGCACTTCCTGGTGCTTGACGCCAACACGTACATGGACTGGACCAACGCCGCGCTGCGTCAGTGGGTGGAGGACGACCTCAAGGCCGTCGCCCCCGGGCAGTGGAAGATCGTGGTTTTCCACCAGCCGGGATTCACTTCCAACATCAATCACCAGAGCGAGCAGCGCATGCGCTTCCTCGCCGATATCTTCGAGCGCAACGGTGTGGACGTGGTCTTCAACGGTCACGCTCACCTGTACGATCGCAGCCGTCCGCTCAAGTTTGCCGTTGCCGGAGGCATCAAGCCCGAGGCCATGGACAAGGACGGCTATGTCGCCGGACAGTTTGTCTACGACACAAAGTTTGACGGTGTGACCAATACCGTGCCCGATGGTGTGCTCTACATCGTCACCGGCGGTGGTGGCGCCAAGCTCGACTCCAGGGAGCTCGAGGGGCAGCCCTCTCTCTGGCAGCCGTCCACCGCCAAGCTTCTGGGTGACAGGCATTCCTTCACCCTGGCCGACTTCAGCCCGGAAGCTCTGCGTCTGACGCAGATCGACTACGAGGGCAAGACGGTCGACTCATTTGTAATCACCAGAAAATCGGCCGGCGCCTGAGGACTTTCCTCAGGCGACCGAGCCACAAGGAGGTTCTATATGTCTATGCAAACAAACAAGGGTCTGGTTGCCGTTATCATCCTGGACAGCGGCTTCAGTCCGGAGGTCCTTGCTCGCGTGCGAAACCTGCTGGCCTACCAGGATCTGAACACCGGTCTTTCGCTTGTCGGTAAGCCTTTTATCCAGGGAGAGGCACGCGGCTTCCTGCACTCCATCGCCCGGGACCCGCTCAACCACGGGTCCATTATCCTCGAGCGGCTGCTCGATATGGATCCGGATCTGCCACTGGTGCTGGTGCGAGCCTTCGCGCCACAGGGTGGTTTGATTCGCACGGGATTCGAGCAGGGCGCGGTCGTCGCTGATGGTTGGACCGAGGCCTATCTCTGGGCGCAGAACATCTGCGCTCAGAAGGGTTATATGTCGGTCGCCAATTTTTCCTTCGGCGGCTTCCATCACACCCTCGACGGCCAGGGCTGGGAAAATTTCCAGCTCTCGCGCGTTGTCGGTCCCGGTAAGCCCGGCCACCTTCTGGCCGGTGCCGCCGGTCCGGGGGACGGTCGAGCGGTGCATGCCAGTCTGACGGTCGAGCCCGGAAAGGACAAGACCGGTTACCTGCACGCCATTCAGAGCGGCGACGCTACCTATAATCTGCTCGTCGACCGACTGGTCGATGGGGCCGAGGTCTGCGATTTCGAGATTGAGGCCACGTTCAATGGTCAGCATCTCTTCCGCTACCACGGTCTGGATCTGCGGCCCAATATCTGGAACAGCAAGCAGCAGTTCACCTTCGACGTCTACCCGCAAGGGTTCGGTGTGGCCGGTGGCGAGTTGACCCTGGCCATCACCGTCGCCGGAGAACGCGCCGCCCGCTTCGACGTCTTTATCAGTCGCGAGGACGGCAGCTACTTCCGCGATTGTGTTGACAGCGAGCTCGTTTGTGAGCCGGCGCTCTATGACTCCGTCATCGCCGTCGGCCTGGGGGATGCCGCTTACGGTGTCTGTCGGGTCGGGGGCATCAAGAAGCCGGAGGTTCTGGTCAGTGGTCATGGGCCGATCAGCTTCCGTACACCGGAGGTGACCTTCGCCCTGGTCAAGATGCTGGCCGAAAACCCCAACCTGGACGTACCTGCCGCGCGCGCCCAGCTTCTGGCTCAGAGCTGAAGAGACGGGGACGGTATGGAAGACGAAAATCTTTCATACCGTCCCGCGTCTTTTTTTTGCCCCTTTTATCGGACATTGCCACGCAAACAGGGCGTTTTCGGCCTCATACACAGCCCTTTTTTCTCGCATTGTTTATACTAGATCAAGTAATAGTAACGGAATTACATATATGGTTGTATGTTAAGGAGATTGCTTGAGCTAAATGGGGTATTTAAAGACTTGAGAAGGTGCAATCGGTAGTCAGGGGAAGAGATGCCGCTCGAGCCCATTTTTGGCCGAAAACCAGAGCCCGGAGCGCCCAAGGCCCCGCGCCCTGCTAAATGGCCGCGTGTGCCTACGGTCGAGGACCTGGATTTTGGATTTCAACGGGCCAAGGACAGCCCGGGCATCCCCGCGGCCATGTCCTGGAAACGCACCGATACGTCCAATTTTGTCATTTCGGTAACCTGGGAAACCCTGACCATGGCCGGTGAGGCTACCTGGGTGATGCAGGTGGAGGAAATGGGGGATGTGGTTGTCCTCTGGAGCTTCCGCAGCCGTGAAGCGTCCATCATCCACAAAAAAATGCACGAGGCGATAGCCGCCCTCGATCCGGCCAATATGCCCGAGGACGATGATGAGGGGGCCAAGACGGCTCAGCTCAAACCCGGCACTATAGTCGACCATTACGAAATAATCGAGGAAATCGGCTACGGCGGTATGGGTGTCGTCTATCGCGGCCGGGACCTGATGTTTGAACGCCCGGTGGCAATCAAGGTTTTGCACAGTCGTCTCCTGAGCGACCCGCTCAGCAAACGGCGCTTTGAGCAGGAAGGCCGCGCCACAATCACCCTGGCGCACCCTAATTTGATTTCGGTTTATCACTACGGATTTTCCAATCACGGGCTGCCTTTCATCGTCATGGAGTACGTCGACGGCAAGGGGCTTGATCGTAAGCTGGAGCAGGTCAAACATCTAGAACTGGACCAGTTTGTCGAGATTTTTATCCAGGCCTGCGATGCCCTCGGGCACGCCCACGAGAAAGGCATCATTCACCGTGATTTGAAGCCCAGCAACCTGATGCTTGTCGATAACGGCTCGCGCTTCCCGCTCGTCAAAATCGTGGACTTCGGCATTTCCAAAATCTTGCCTGGCGGCCGTTTCCCCGGTCAGGATCTGACGTCGGCCGGTGATGTTGTCGGCAGTCCCCTCTACATGAGTCCTGAGCAGTGCAAGGGCCTTTCCCTGGATGGTCGCTCCGATATTTATTCGCTGGGATGCCTTATGTATCAGGCAATCTCAGGCGCTCTGCCCTTCCTGGGTGAGAATGCTCTGCAGACTCTGAGCAAGCATATTTGTGATGTGCCGCCGCCTTTTGCGCAGGTGGTACCGAAGCTGAAAATCCCATCGGAAGTGGAAGCCGTTATTTTCAAAACTCTGGAAAAGGAGCCGGACAATCGTTATCCGACCGTTGCCGACCTGCGCAAAGATCTTGAGACCCTGACCAATCGTCAGGCGCTCAGTATGACGACCACTACTCTGGCTAAGGTTACTTCTACGGCTACCGCCGGTTCAGTGCACATTCTTGTTGATTCCGATGAGTTGCCGAGATCGACACTGGAAGCCGCTGTGCAAGTACAGAAAATGATCCGCGAAGGGACTTTGACTCTGACCGAAGCGGCCGACGCTTTGCACAAAGCCCACTTGAACCATGGGGAAATAAACATCAAAACCCGCTCTGGGGCTGAAGCTCCCGGCGGGCCGGTTGTGGATACGCCACTGGAGGCGGTGCTGGTTGAAGCCGGCCTCATCAGTAATGCCGTCTGGCGTACTCTCTTGCAGCTGCAAGCGCAAATGCGTTCCGGTGCCCTTTCCAAAGAGGAAGCAGCCCAGGAATTTCGTCGGCGCCATCCTAAAGTACCGAAAAAAGCGGACAATACCGGTCCCGACTGGAGCAAGCCCAAACCCAAGGTGGAAATCAATCCCACCGGGCCTGTCGACCTCCTCAAACACGCCGGCATAGTGACCGAGCAGGACATCGAAGGCGCTAAAAAGCTGGACGCCGATCAGGGCAACAAGCTGGAGAAATTACTCGTTAAGATGGGCAAAATTGACACCCAGACAGTGCTTGCCAGTTATCAGTGCATGACGCTTTTGACGTCCAAAAAACTGCGCGTGGAGCAGGCTGTAATAGCGCTCAACTTCTGCCAGCGCTCAAGGGTAAGCTTCTCGGAAGCCGTCAAAGAACTGGGCTGGGAGCTTTCTTCTTAGCCGCGGCGACGTTGCTTGATTTTCTTGCCGCTCTTGCCTGTTGCAGCCTGGCTGGAATCTGCTGTGGCAGCCGGTACCGTGAAGCCGCTCAAGTCGGTCAAGCGAGGATAGCCTGACATTTCGCCGTTGAGCAGGACCGTGAGCTCGTACTTGAAAGGTCTGGTGTCAGTGACTTTGCCTTTGAGCTTGGTCACTTCATTGCCGACGACTTCAAATTTGACCGAGTCTTTTTCTATCGGTGTAAGGGCCTTCACCGAGGTGATTTTGACTGCGTTGGATCGGCCGGCAGCCTGGTTTTCCTGCTCAATGCGCTCGACGTCGATAGGCGAATCGGGAATGATTTTTTGCTGCTGCAGTTTGTCGCGCTCGCTGTCGTTAACTTCGTCGCGCATGAAGGTTGTAATTGAGACTTTGAGCGTTTCGGGATTTTTGTCCAGGATGTGTTCTACGACGGTCGAAGCAAATTTCTCCAACTTTTCGCTGCGCGCTTTTTTCATCGCCTCAGGCGATAGGCCACATGCGCTCAGACCTACGGCGGCAAGGAGGGCCATAACGGTGAGAGTCCGGGACGAGGAAGATTGAGGCTTGCGCTGCCGGGGAGCTGAGCTATTGGACGAGGACCTGTTCATAGATGTGACTTGGTAACCTTGTTGGAGATCTCATATGGTACAGCCCGAAACCTTCCTGAAGCTGTTAACACCTGAAAAGATCTGTGTTGCTTTACATAAATTTTGGCTAGATTTAATCCTGTTTGTTCTCCACAATCAGCGCGTATCCCATTCCGTGGACGTTTTTGATCACCGATTCCTGGCCCTCCGGGTCTAATTTACGTCTCAGTCTCTTGAGGCAGGTTGTGAGCGCATCTGTGCTGGCTTCCGATTCGCTTGGCCAGACTTCACTGAGCAGCTTGCCGGCAGTGAAATAGCGACCCGGATGACGCATCAAAAATTGCAAAAGGGCAAATTCTTTGGGCACTAGTTTGAGATCGGCGCCGCCTCTCTGCGCCTTGTAGGTCTGGGTGTCGAGCTCTATGTCGCCCACTTTCAGCACATTGTCCATGACGTTGGCCGGTCGTCGGAGCAGGGCGCGCACCCTTGCGGTCAGCTCTTTGCCGTGAAAAGGCTTGGTCAAATAATCGTCGGCGCCGCTGTCAAGGCCGCGCATCTTTTCTTCCACGCTGCGCTTACCGGTGAGCATCAGTATCGGTGTTTTGCCTCCGGCGGCGCGAAATTCGGAGAGAATTTCAATGCCTTCCATGCTGGGCAGCTGCCAGTCGAGAATGACCAGTTCGTAGGCATAAAGTTTGAGGCGACTGAGGGCGTCTTTGCCGTCATCGACGAGTTCAACTACATGATGCTCATTTGTCAGCCAGCGCCCGATTATTTCGGCCAGCTGGATGTCGTCTTCCACGATCAAAATTTTGGACAAGCGCTAAACCTTATTTGCAGCCTGAAAAACGTCCTTGTTGAGAGGCACAGTAAACCAGAAGGTACTGCCCCTACCATCCTGAGATTTTACCCCAATATGCCCGTGATGCTGCTCGATTATCGCCTTGCAAATGGACAGGCCCAGGCCGCTTCCCTTCTGTTTGCGTCCGTCCGCGGTTTCGGCCTGTTTGAAGCGTTCGAAGATTTTGGCCTGCATCGCTTCCGGTACTCCCCGGCCCTGGTCAATGATGGCCAGCCGTACAAAGCCCTTTTCCGCTCCTTCGGTCAGGACGGCCACGACCCGCACCTGGCTTGAGGGAGGGGAAAATTTGTAGGCGTTGGAGAGGAGGTTGACAACGACCTGGATCAATTTTTCTTCGTCGAAGTAGCCTTCCAGTACCGGGTCCACATAAATGCCGACGGTCAATTTGTTTTTCTGGGCGATGGCGCTGACGGCGTCCACCGCTTTTTGCACGACCGGCAGGATTGGCTGCTGCTCGGGCAAAAGGTCCATCATGCCTGATTCTAACTTGTCCAGATCGAGCAGATTGTTGATCAGGGCCATCAATCTGTTGATGTTGTCTCGCGCGATAGTGAGGTTGCGTTGCGTGTCCGGGCTGGCATCGGGCATCATTTCCATGTCCGCTTCGATCATAGAATGCACCATCTGAATGGCCGTCAGCGGCGCCCGCAGGTCGTGACTGACCATGGCGACAAATTCCTGTTTCAGGCGATCAATCTCTTTGCGCTCTGATATGTCGTGGATGACGCAGCACAGTGTGTGCGTATCGGCGGAAAAAGCGGCCGACCATTCGGTATCGGATACGGTGCCATCGGCTCGGGTCACCCGCACTTCAAATCTGACCTGATCTCCATTTTTGGATTTGGATGCGTCGCGCAATACTTGAAGGGCTGTCTTTTGATCCTGTTTGTCGATCAAGTCGATTGCTCTTTTGCCGAGTAAATCTCCGGGCGTATACCCCCAGATTTTCTCCACTGCATTGTTCACGTCACCGAAGCGAAGATCCTCATCAATAGAGCATATTATCTCGGCGGCATTGTCGAGGATGGTGCGCTCTCTCTGGCGCAAGTTGGTCAGGGAATTGTGCAGCTGGTGGAACAGTCTGTCGATTTCAGCCAGCTCATCGTCGCCGCTCAGAGCTTTGTTCGGCGCCTTGCCCACGGCCAGAAGCTCGGTGTTTTTCATCAGCGCCTGCAGCCGGTCGGAGGTGCCGCGGTTGAAATATATGAGCAGGCCAAAGGCTATTACCAGCGAGCCGATAACCGCTGCCCACAGGGCGATTTCAATTTCGCGCCCACTTTTGAGCAGCTCGGCATGGCGTTCATTTAAGAGCTGCGCCTGGGACTCGTTTAACTGATCCGTTATCTGGATCAGCTGGTCCAGGTAGCTCTGTACCCGGGCAAATTCAAAGGCTGCGGCGGCTTTATTGTCGTTGCTGTAGTAAACCTTGGCCATGTTGTAAGTATCATCGAGATTTTTGGCCAGCATCATCAGTGTTTTCCACTTCTCTTTTTGCGCCGGATCGTTGAGCGCCAGCTGACTGATCTGGACAAACTCGACTTTCATTTTTTCCTTCAGCTCATTTACTCTCGCGTCTACGCCCGGGCCCGGCGCCTTGCTGCTCAGCACCAGGAAGGCTACGCGCTGAAGGTGCATGGACATGACCGTATTGAGGTGGCTGGTGAGCTCGCGTGAGCGGTTTTCCTGCTTGCGGGCCTCCTCCGCCCGTATAAAAGCCGACGCCAGCGTGCCGACCAGGCCGATTTCAAAAAGCACCGGCACGGTCACAAGGATGATGGCTTTTTTTGAGAGGCTGAGGGGCATTTTCGGCTGAGGGGGGAAACCGCTTTATGCTAACAGGATTAAAAATATGGGGGTCGATCTCCGCCTAAAATATTCCCGCCGCCGGTTAATCAGAAGCGTGCCAATGACCGGGGGACCAATTTATGACTGTTGACAAAGAGCTAGTCTGTCGCGATTGCCAAGGAGCGTTCATTTTTTCCGTTGGCGAACAGGACTTTTACAGGGAAAAGGGGCTGATCAACGCGCCCCGCCGTTGCCCTAATTGTCGGGTTCTGGTCCGGGTCAAGAACAGCGGCAGAAGCCTGGCTGAAACCGCCGAGGTGGCCTGCGCCGAATGCAATGCGCCGACGCGCGTTCCTTTCCAGCCGAATGGTCATAAACCGGTATTTTGCGCTATTTGCTATAAGACCAAGCAACTTGCTAGCACTTAGTGGTTTCTATTTGTTGGGGCACTGCCAGTGGTATCGCTGTGCGCCTCGATTTAGGTTATACTAAAGCATATAAGAGAAAGAGAGAAAAAGAAAGAAATCCAGGCGGGTAGCCGAATTCCTGTGAAGGAACGGGCATCCGGCTGGATTTCTTTCAGGCAATCACTCAATCGTGAAAGCTAATACTGCAATTACTCCGCGTCGGCGGGGACTGCGACCGGGACCGCGTCGAGCTTGATCGCCTTGAGGATCACCTTGTCGTCGGTGAAAGTCCTGGCCTTGCCGTCGACGCTCGTGATGGCGAAATGCTTGCGCGCCCGCTGGGGAGCGTTGGCAAACGTTTCGTACAGGGCTTCGACCTCGGCTTCGGTCAGGTCGGTGCGGCCGATCCAGTCCTTGATGTTGTGCGTCTTCCCGTAATTGCGGGTGCGCACGACACGAAGGCCCTGATCTGCCAGCATCTGCTTCCACTCGCTCTTCTTGTACGAGCGGACGTGCGTGGGATCGCGCTGCTTCTCCAGAGCGTTGATGAACTGATCGAGCAGCTCGGACTCGGGAGCGGTGTTGTCCTCGATCACGAGAACGCCACCGGGCTTGAGCACGCGGGAGATCTCGCTCAGCGCTCTCTCGATGTCGAAAAAGTGGTGCGGAGCGATGCGGCAGGTGACGGCGTCGAACGTTTCGTCGTCGAAGCGCAGATACTCGGCGTCCATGACGACGGCCTGCACATTGCTGAGCGAGCGGACGGCAATGAACTTGCGCGTCTGATCGATCATGCCGGGCGAAAGGTCCGAAGCGACGACTTCTCTGACGAAGGGCGCGACGGCGACAGCGGTATGGCCTGCGCCCGTGGCGATGTCCAGCACGCGCCAGTCGGGCTGCGGGTGTAACAGTGAGACGAGCATGTCCAGGTCGGGGCCCTGGGAATGCCCGATGCTTGAGGCATAGCCGGCGGCATGCTTTCCGAAGCGATCCGAAACTTCTCGCTTCTGATCGATCTCCGACGTGGTCGGATTGGTCTGCGAATGATCCGCGTTGCGCGGGCTATTGTCGTTGTGAGTGTTCATATTTTTTGCTTCCTCTCCTGCCATAGCAGGGATTGGCCTATCTTTACGTTCGACGGCGATATCGAACGCAACCCGAAAAAACAGAAACGAGGGGCACTGAATGCGGTGCCTCCTCGTTTGCTGCGACTGCAAGGGTTAGACCTTGATTGCCTTTTTGACGATCTGCTTCGGACCTTCCACCAGCTTGAGGACCGGGCACTTGCCTGCGGTCGTCTCGATGGCGGTCAGTTCTGCTGCGGTCAGGTTGCCCTTGACCTCAATCTTCTCCTCGATCTGGGCAATTTTCGTGCCCGGATTCTTGAGGTCGTCGACTTCGTCGTAAGTGACCGTGACGGACACTTCCTGCAGGTCCCACTTGCGCTTGGCGGCGACCATCTTCAGGGTCTGAATGGTGCAAGCACCGATGGCGGCCAGGAGCAGGGCCTTGGGGTTGGGTCCCTTGTCGGTGCCGCCCACGTTGGAGGGCTGGTCACTGACGACGGTGAAACTGCCGGAGGCAGTTTCGACATGGTAGTTGGTGCCGGCGACGAGCTTGGCGGTTACGCTTTGCATATCAGTCCTGGCCCTTCTTTTTCTTGTCGCCCTTGTGGATGCCCTTGTGCACCAGCTTCGGACCGTCCTTGCCCTTCTTGTCCTTCTCGACGGTGGGGCAGCCGAGCGCCTCTTCCAGCTGCTCGTTGATGATCTTGAGCACGTGGACGCGGCTGTAGCGCTTGTCCTCGCTGGCGATGACGAACCAAGGGGCGTAGTCGGTGGCGGTGCGGAAGAACATCTCGTTCGCCGCCCTGGTGTACTTCTTCCACTTCTTGCGCGCCTCGCCGTCGGAGGGCGAAAGCTTCCAGGGCTTGTCCTTGGCGCGGGCCTCGAAACGAGCCTTCTGTTCGGCCTTGGTGATGTCGAACCAGATTTTGACGACGATGCCGCCTTCCTGTTCGAACATGTATTCCATGGCGCGGTTCATGGCGTAAGCCCGCTGCCAGACCGGCTCGGGCTTGATCTCGTTGACGCGCACGACCAGCACTTCCTCGGCCCAGCTGCGGTCATAGACACGCACCTGTCCGTAGGCCGGCATGCGCTCGTCGCGGAAGAAACGCCACTGCGGCGGGTGAGCGCGCTCGTCCTCGGTCGGCGGACCGATCGGAATGCTGCGGAAGAGCTTGGCGTCGTGGTCGAGGGCCTCGCTGATGCGGACGGTTGCACCGCTCTTGCCGGCGCCGTCGCGACCCTGGAAGACCACGGCGAGAAACTTCTTCGCCGCCGCCAGTTTGCGCACGTTGATGTTGAGGCGTTCCTCTTCCTTCGCCAGGGCCTTTTCGTAGTCCTTCTTGGTGGCGAAACGGAGGGAGTGGTCGACCATGCCCAGGATGTCCGGGATGTCCTTGGTCTTGACGGGGACGAAGGGCTCCAGCGGATTGTCGTAGTGCTTCGCCAGCTGGATGATGCCGTCGGGGCGCACCGTGGTTTGCGGCGCGGTCTGCTCGACGGTCGATTTCTTTTCTTTTGACATATGATTTCTCGATTCAAGGTTCAGAATGTTGAGGCAGAAAAAGCAGGCGGGCCGCCCCTCAGCAAGCCGCAAGGGCTCACCGGGAGACGACCCGCCGTGTTTCGCAGAGGTTGAGGTCCGCCTGGGGCCTCAGGGCCTCTCATCTGACCGCAGAGGCGTCGACCCGATGCGAGTCGCGCCCCTGGTAGATGTTGTAGGAGTCATAACGGTCGACCTGCGCGGTGCCGTCCTGGAAGTACTTGACCGTCATCTGACCGCGGTAGGCCAGATGCGGGCCGTAGAACTGGCGGACGGTGAGCCTGCCCAGACGGTCATGGCCTTCCACGACCGAGTTGCGGCAGTAGCCCTGGCCGTCGTCGTAGTGCACGGTCCACACCGCCGTTGCCCAGCGGATGTCGTTGTGCAGGTACGGCAGGATGAAGGCCGGCGGCTCGGAAAGCGTCTCACCGCTGAGGGCGATGCACGCGTCTCCGCCGCTGCCGTTGTCCGGAGGCGTGACCACCACCGGGGGATTGACGATGACGACCGGCGGCTTGGCCGGGTGATCGACCACGACGACCTTGGTCGGGTTGTTGACCACGACCGTGTCATGGTTGCCCTGGCTGTAGGCCAGGTAGGCCAGGAAGCCGAGGAAGCCGAGCAGAGCAATCAGGGCAATCACCGCATTGGAGCGGCGATACCAGGGCGGGCAGGAGCCCGAATCAGGCTTCGGGTCCGGCTTCGGGTCCGGCTTCGGATCCGGTTTCGGATCGGGCTTGGGATCCGGGGTCGGGTCCGGCTTCTTGCAGGAGCAGCCACAGCCGTCCTTGCAGGCGCAGCCGGTTTTGCAGTTGTCGCAACCGCAGCTGCAGCCGCCGCCATTGTCGGGGGTGCCGGGGCGGTTGACCACCTTCATCTGCACCTTGACGGTCAGTTCGCGCTCGGTGCCGGCGGGGCTTGCGCCCTTGCCGTCCTTGCTGTCAGCGCCCTGTCCGCTGTCCCCATCGCCGCTTTTGACCACCATGCTCATCGTCGCTTCCGACTCCTTGTGCTGGGTGGTGGCGATGTTGCCGAGCTTGTCCAGAGCTTCCTCCGAACCAACCCGGGCCATGTTGCCCATGACGCCGCGATAGAACTCGTTCTTGCCGCCGTTGGCGTCGGCGTCATCGGCCGGGGGCGTGGCAGGCGGCGGTGTGGTCGTGTCGTCGGCCGGGGGCGGGGTGTCGGAGCCCTTGTCGGCGTCCTTGTCCTGCTCGCCGGCGGGTGTGCCGTCGGTCGGGGCGGGCGGAGTGACGGTATCGGCCGGCGCCGGCGGAGTGACGGTATCGGTCGGAGCAGGCGGAGTGACGGTATCGGTCGGCGCCGGTGGAGTGACGCTGTCGGCGGGAGACGTGGTGCCGTCGGCCTTGGCCTTGAGGGCGGTCAGGTGTTTGACCACCTGAGCGAGCGTGTCTTCCTTGGAGTAGGAATTGTCGATGGTCACATCCGACAGCTCGGCCTTGCGCTCCTGAGGCCACTGGGCGTTGATGCGCTGGAGGATCTGCTCGCGGGTTGCCTGGTCGCGGAGCTCCAGACGCGCCATCTGAACCTCGCGGTTGATGACGATGCACCAGATTTCGTCGTACTTGTGCTGCGAGTTGGACTCGAAGAGCAGCGGCACAAGGACGGCAACGATGTCGTGCTGAGATAGCGCTTCGATACGCAGGGCCTGCAGTTCGGCGATAGCCGGGTGCATGATGGCCTCGAGTTCGGCGCGCGCTCGCTCGTATTTGAAGACATAGGCGCCCAGCTTCTTGCGGTCGATAGGTCCACCGGGAGCGGTGACGATATCGGCGCCGAAGCGAGCTACCACCTTGTCATAGGCCGGGTTCGGCGAGTTGAGCAGTTCGTGCGCGAGATGATCAGTATCGATGACAGGGATGCCCTGTTCATCGAGCATCTTGCCCACGAGCGACTTGCCGGAACCGATCGGACCAGTGACACCTAGGATGATTTGTTTCTTGTCAGGCATAGCTTGTCCTTTCCTTGTCAGAAAAGTTGAGATCAAGACGACAACCCCTGAAAGCCGAGATGAAACGCTCTCCAGAAAAGGAGGCACAGGGCTTTAAAGAGGCTGTTTTTGCTTGAAGTTAAGTAGTTAGAAATTGGTTGAAGAGATAAAGAGAACTCAGAAACCCTATGAGAAACAGGGATCTGATCTCAAATCATGAGTACTAATGTCACGCAATTCTTGGCATCTGCCGATATGCCTTGAAAGCATTGAGAAAAGCGCCTGCTGACAACCGGCTAATTTGCCCGCGGAAGCAAACTCCTTGGAAACTTTTGATGTCAAGCGGATGGTCTGTTTCTCAGGCCCAGGCTGTTTCAGCTCGCGCTAACTCTCGCGGGGCAAAGCCAATAGGCTCGTCCGGAGAGTTCAGATCTATGCAGCGGCAGATGAACATGACGGCCAACACCATGGCGAAGACAATCCAGAACCACTGGGCGAATGTTAGCTGTTCGGGGTCGAGCACGGCTTGGTAATTCCTTGATGTGTTCGGACTTCAGTTACGTCTCACTCTAGTATAATTTGCCGCACAATGTCTTCTCTACCCGACGAAATTGACGATAATCCCAGCCTCCTCGGAATTGTGCTGTGTGAGCGAGTGCTGCAGGATGTTCTGCGGCGCGACGCCATCTCCTGCATCAACATCTACAGCGGTATTGCCGCCGCCGCCTTCCCCGCCGTCATCCCGCTGGTTTATGCCTTCGCTCAACTAAGCGGCTGTGCCCATCAGTTTTCCTATCAGTTTCGCATCGAGGACGATGCCGGAGAGTTTATCGCCGGCTCCACGGTCGTCAACGTAGATCCGCTGCCCAACAGGCATACGCCGCACAAAATCGTGACGGCATTTTCCGGTCTTACTTTTGATAATCCCGGGCTGTATCACGTAATTTTAGAGGTCGAGGGCGAACAGGTCGGTAGTCTGCCTTTCCACGTCAATCAAGCGCCCTGAGCGCCCGCTAAGCGCTCTTTCAGTGCAAGTAGGGAGTGATATTGACGTTGGGGAAATAATGTCTGATTTGCGCGGCAATCAGCCTCATGTCCTCGGTCTTACCCAGGCTTTTTACTCTTTCGTACTTGGTCCAGAGCGCCAACCAGTTGCCCGGATCAATCATGATGGCCTGGTCAATAATCTGGTCCACAAGCCACTTGCCCAGTTCATTGGCGTTTTTGAAGGTGAGCACTGTCTTTGAGCCGTCGTTCTTTTCGGCAACGGGGTTGTGATTGCTCGCGCGAGGAGCGCTACCCTTGGCCATTTGTGGCATCTGGGCAACAATTTTTTGTGAGGGCTGCGAGCTGCCTTTCTTTTGTGGAGCGGCCGTCGGTGCGACAGTTGGTTTGAAGGAATCAAGACGACTCAAGAAATAACCGGATGCCGCAAGCACGTCCGGGTCGGTCGGGGCCAGGGCCACGGCCTTACTCAGCTTTTGCTTGGCTGAGGAGAGGTAGCCTATATCCCGGTCCTGGCTGGCATACATCAGACCCCAGGCGCCCAGAACTCGACCCTGAATTGTCTTGTCCGGAAGGCGTTCGGAGAGGCTGAAAGCAGTCATCAATTGTTCTTCCGACTCGGTGAAAAGCTTCTCGGTGGAAGTATGATTTTCGCGTTTGTTGCCTTCATTGCGAAGTTCGGCCACCAGATCGAGGGGATTGAAGGGCGCAAAGAGCTGGGTCGGTGTGAAGTTGCCGCCGTTTTTCTGGCATAGAGCCAGGGCCAGTTCGCAGCGTACTATCGCTTCCAGCGCCGGTAAATCGCGGTTGTGGGCTGAGTCGGCCAGGGTGGAAAGCTCCCGCACAGCCTGATTGGCGTTGTTGGTTCTGAGCCATTCCATTTTGATGGCATCAATTTTGTTGCCAAATTCCTGTATCGCTTTTTGACTTTTGCTCTGGCTGAAAATAAGGCGCTGTCCGCGGTAGTCGAAGCTGACGGTGTATCGGCCCAGGGTGGGATTGCCCAGAATGGCCAGGTCTTTTGACTGAATGATGCCGGTCGTCATCTGCCCTGCCAGGGCTTGCGGTGCCACTGAAAATACCGGTTTTTCGACACGCATGCCGTCAAGATCGAGATAGTTGAAGCGGGCGGAGGCTGTCTGCACGACCTTGCCGTCCAGGCCCTTGAGCATGCCCACCCGATAGAGCGGGCCGGAAAGCACGTTTTTCACCTTTGATTCGGCGATGTTGTTGAAGGCAGCGCCGGTATCGATCAAAAATGTCACTTTCTGCTTGCCGTCTATATTTCCTTCGACCGCCATGCCGGCCATGCCCAGGCTGGGTTTGGTATTGACTGTGGTGGCACCCTCGGGGATAACCACCTTGGTCGGATCGGCGAAAGTCAATTTTTGATTTTCGTAATCGATGGTCATGAGGAACCGCTTGAGCACATTGGCACCGATCAGACCGGCAGGGCGAGCGGCTTGAGCTACGCCAAAGGTGGAAAGGTCGGCGGTGGCGAAAGGTATATTGTTCAGCTGCAAATCGCCGATCGTCAGTTTGTCGACCTTCAGTGCTTCGGTTTGAATGGAACCGGCCCCGGTAGTCATAGAGAGATTGGAGGCGGTGAGGGTGCCGATCTGGCGAGCGATGGTTTTGTCGATGATACTCTGGGTGGCGCCGGTATCGACGATAAAGCGCAGTTCTCTGGTACCGTTGATGGTGGCCTGGATGACGATTTCGCTGGACGGATATTCAAAAGGCACAGTTACCGGCCCGGCCAGAAGTCTTGCGGGGACTACTTCTTTGGGCATGGTGAAGCTGGCGTCGGTGATCGATGTGTCGGTTTCGATGGAATCAATCACGGTCTCTGATACTTTTTTATCGCCGCTGAATTCCACAACTTTGAAGGGCTGGATTGTTTTGGCGATCGGCTTGTAGTCAAGATAGTGGTAACTTTTCTCGATCTTCAGCCCCTGCTCCAGATCAATGCCGGGATAACTGGAGGCCATGATAATGTGGCTGTTCTTGTCGGCGTGGAACGTTGTCGGCAGGCCGTCCGCCGCCCAGATAACGAGCGCGTCGCATTCCTTGCCCTCAATCACCGCCGGCTTGCCCAGCTGCATGATTGTGCCCGGTTGTTTGATTGATTCCAGCAGCAGGAAGCCGTGCTGAATGTCTTCCTCTATACGCCTGGCCGTTTCCTTGTCGGATGGCAGGACGCTGTCGCCCTGCTCGGTCCAGCATTCCTTGCCGTCGTAAACGGTGGTCAGAGGCTGTCCCAGAAACTTAATCGTGATCCGTTGCTTTTCGCGTTTGACGACAATGTCGCATTCAAAAGTGTTGACTACACTGGAAATGGATGAGGTCTGCACGATGCGACCCTTGGCCCGACAAGGCAGATCGTTAAACTCTTTAAAATTATCGAAACCGCCCATGGCATCAATCATCTTGTCTGCCAGTGCGCGGGCTTCGGCACTGGTTTTATCGGCTTTGACAATAGTGAGATTGCTGCCCACCGCTGCGGTTGCGGCGGCTGCCGGGGCGTTGAGGGCGAAAGTCTGGCAAAAAGTGGCAAGGGCGATGGGCGTGGCCGCCATCTGCAAAAGCGAAAGGCTCAGGCCGGTCAGGCGCATCCGGGCCTTGCGATTATTGTTGTTAGCCGCCATAAAATACCGTCCCTCTAATTTCAGGTCATTATGGCAGTCTTTTAGCGGACCTGTAAAATATGAGGCTCACACGGATGTGATGCTTGACTAGTCTTCAGGGGAATTTGATGGTGCCTTATATCGCCGACAGTCTGTCCAAATTGAAGGAATGGCGTGCGGGTCTGGCCAGTCCCTGGCTTCTGGGTGAGGAGCAGTTTTGCCGTTTGCCTGAAGGTGCCGATGTCGGCTTTGTGCCGACTATGGGTGCCCTGCACGACGGTCATATCGAGCTGGTCCGACGGGCCCGCAAAGACTGCAAGCATGTGATTGTCTCTATCTTTGTAAATCCCTATCAGTTTGCCCCTACTGAAGATTTCGACAAGTATCCCCGCACCTTTGAGCGGGACCTGGCCCTGCTCAAGCAGGCCAATGTCGATTGTGTTTTTTATCCCAGTGAAGCTGAGATGTACCCCTTTGGTCGCGAAGGCATTGTCAGCGTATTGCCGGCCACTCCGCTCAACGACACTCTGGAAGGCGCTTTTCGCCCGACATTTTTCCGCGGCGTGGCCACCGTCGTCACCAAGCTTTTCACGCTTGTACAGCCGCATGTAGCATATTTTGGTGAGAAAGATTTTCAGCAATTACTGGTCATAAAGGCACTGACGCGGGATCTGGACCTGCCTTTGAAGGTAGTGGGAGTGCCCACCGTGAGAGAAACTGACGGCCTGGCCATGAGCAGTCGCAACGCCTATCTCGACGTCGATAAGCGCAAACTGGCGCCGGTTTTGCACCGCACACTCAGCGCCGTCAAACATGGATTTAAGGCCGGTGTCAGGCTTCCCGATGCGGTAGCCGCCGCCACGGCCGAACTCAAAGCGGTGAACCAGCTTGATCTGCAATATCTCAGTGTTTGCGATGCCGAAACGCTCGCGCCGCTGCAGGAATTTGCCCTGCCTTTTGTTGTGCTGGTGGCGGCAAAGTTGGGCGAAGTCAGACTGATCGATAATATCGTCGTCCGGGCTTAATAGCTGGTTTTAAAACTCAAGCGATATCGCTTAACTTTCAGCAGGTCATCTGGCTGATTGCCAGGGGGCTGAAAGCCTGACTATTGCCCTGGCCTTGCAGGTTGGAGAGACTGGGCACATAGCTGACGTTCTTGAAATTACCGTTCAGCTTGAGGGTCAGGTCTATACGAGGAAGGAAAGAGCGGGTCTCGTCGTCGTTGAAATCAAGGGAGGCCAGGTCCAGATTGCCGGCGGCGGCGGGGGCCATGGCTTTGATTTCTTCCTGCCATTCCACCTGAAGGGCACCTTTCATGCGCACTGAGGACCGTTTCAGGTCGGCGATATCAAAGTTTTCGGTTGCTCTAGACATCGTTTCAGCTCCAGGGGGCTCGTTGCTCGTGAGGATATCTATACCGGTCCTCCGTTTTCTGGACAGACCCGGCAATTTTAATCTTGGCCCCGCCAACCCTTTACCTTAAAAGCCGAAGAAATTGTCTGCATTCCAGCCGGTCGGGCCAAAGAGTGGGAGAATTTCAGTAGTATCTATTTAGTAGATACCAATTTGAAATAAGGCCTCGGGGGGCGAAATGTCCGGTACTGAAAAGGGCGTTGAAGCGGCGAGAATTAGCCGGATGGTTTACGAGGAGATGGAGCGCACGCTCCACGGTCTTCTTGGTCCGGAAAATGTGAAGGCGGTGCAGGTCACTTTTGACGGCGCCTGGCAGACCCTGGGTGAGCTGGCCCAGACCGGCATCAAGGGTGTGCAGATAGCCATAGACCTTATAAGCGAGCTGATTCGCGACCTGACCGGGGTGGTCTCCTTCAATATCATCCCCAAGCCGCCGGCCGAGATTGAAGTCGACATCAAGCTCAAAACCACCAGTGAGCTGCCTTTTAAGGAGACTGTCGCACCATTTGTTGAAATGGAAGCGGTCTGCATCGCCAAACGTATTCATTTTCAGGCACTTGTGGACAAAGAAATAAATGGTTTGCGCTGCAATATCAATGAAGGCTTTTCCATCCGTTTCAGCACGCCCCTGGGCAAGCCGACGGTGCCGATACAGGGCACGGTCATTCTCAAGCATGATGAGAAGAAACAACTGGTGATGGAGACGACCACCAATTTGCCGGGCACGACATTCCCTGTGAGCATCACTATTCCTATAAAACAGCTGCTCAGGCAGGCGCGCAAGAAAGCGTTTTAGAAGCGCAGCACTGTTTTGAGAGTCCTGCCGGTGCGGGCCAGCTTCGAGCTTTTTTCCGCCGCGACAAATTCCCGTGTCACCGGGGAGCCGCCTGCCGCCTCGGCGATGAAGCTTCTGGCGAAGGCGCCGCTTTCAATGTTTTGCAGTATTTCTTTCAGTCTGTGTTTGGCGCCGGCATTGATGATCGCCGGTCCGGCCACCACCGAGCCGTATTTGGCTGTATTGGAAATAGCGCTGCGCATGCCGTCCAGGCCCTGGGTGAAAAGCAGGTCGGCAATCAGTTTGACTTCCTTCAAACAGGAAATATAGGCCAGTTCGGGCTGGTAGCCACTTTCAACCAGGGTCATAAAGCTTGCTTTGATCAGCTCGGGCATGCCGCCGCAGAGCACCGCTTGCTCGCAAAATAGATCGGTAATGGTTTCTTCCTGAAATGTTGTTTTGATCGCCCCGGCTCTGGTGGAGCCGATTCCGTGAGCATAGGCCAGGGCCACTTGCAGGCCGTTTTTGGACTGGTCTTTTTCTACGGCGACCAGTGCCGGCAGGCCTTTCCCTTCCAGAAATAGTGAGCGCACCTGGCGACCGGGGCCGGTCGGCGCTACCAGCAATATGTCCGAGTCATCGGGCAGAGTAATTGTTTTGTTTGCTACTACAAAGCCATGCGCAAAAACAAAAGTCTTGTGACCTCTGATCTGTGGTTTGATCTCGTCGTTATAAACGGCCGGCACATGTTCGTCGGGCAGCATGATGGCCAGAAGATCGGCCTCCCGGGCGGCCGAGCCGATGCCATGAATTTGAAAACCGTCGCTCTTGGCGGTGTGCGCAGCAGACCCGCCCGGTCGGGCGCCGACAATAACCGTCAGCCCGCTGTCGCGCAGATTGAGTGCGTGTGCCCTTCCCTGGTTGCCATAGCCGATTACGGCGATGGTTTTGTTTTTCAATACCGCCAGATTTGCGTCGTTTTCATAATAGATCTGGGCCATCGGTCTTCCTCGAAGTGGGATTAAATGTGGTGGCTCTTTACATTAAATGGCGTCAAAAGCCCCGGGCACTGGCTAATTTATACATTAAATCGGGGCTTTTAGATGAGAGATTACAATTCAGGTTAAACCTTGCCGTTAGGTCTTGTCTTCTGCGCTGCTTGTTAATAGACTGATGCAGTCTCCGGCTCGTTTAATGTTCTTGCTGGAGCTCGGTGATCTCGGGAGGACAGGCACCATTTATGGCGCAAACTGTTCAAACCGGCTTAGTAAGCCAATTGTATACCGGCGCGCTGGGCAAAACAGCGGCTGAGCTTTGCATCATTGGTGATGGCATCGAAGCGTTAGCTTTATCTGCGCTTTACAGTAAAAACAGTGCCGCTGCTTCTGCCGGGAATCGCGCGGGTGCCGAAGATCTGCCGTCCATAAGGCTTTTGGGCGGTGTCGTACCGCCGCACATAGAATTCAGCTCACTACTGGGGACAATCGACAAAATTGTCACGGGACAGATAAAAACCAAACACGACACCAATGTCTTGCATGTGGCGGATCGCCGCCTGCGCGTCAGTGATCGCGGATTTGATCCCGGCCAATGCCTGGAGAACGCAAGCCAGGTCATACTCTCCTGTCCCGCCACTGCCTATGGTGCAGTGGCCGCTAAGATAGCTCCTTTTGTAAATGAAAGCATGACCATCGCTCTCGTGGGAGCTCCGTTGTTTGGCGCTTTCCAGTTTGATTATCATTTGCGGCAGCATCGCCCCGACTTGATCGTCAATATTGTCGAGATGGACAGTTTGTTTAACCACGCCAAAAAATCCAGTCACGGCATTTCACTCAGTGGTGTGCGCCGTCGGGTCAATCTTTCGGGTCGTTCACGCAATGAGACGCGGCGCTCAATGCCGCTGGCGGCGGTGCTTTCTCCGGGCCTTCTGCCGGCTTCCAATTTGCTCGAGCGCGGGCTGCTCGACGTTGGCGCCATTGTGCGCCCGGTACTGGTTTTGAGTGCTTTGCTCGGTGGAGGCGTCGATCGCCTGGCCAATATTCCTGAGATGCTCAACCGTTCTAATCTCTCCACCCTGACCGAAATTGAACGAGAGCTGTCCAAATTGACTTTCGTCTACAAGTCTTCTCTGGTTGATTTCACCCGCATACTGCGTGAAGAAGCGCGAGCCAATTCCAATTTTCTCCCGGCCAGGCGTCAGCTTATGTCCGGCGCCAATCCAGCCGACAGCACAACCGAGGCCCTGGCTGAGGCTGTTTCGGCTGCATGTTCCTCATGGTTTTCCGGATTGACATGGACACATGGTCTGGCCATCGAAGTGCTCAGTCGTTATGTCGGTGAGCAGCTGGTGCTCATTTCCGAGCTTGGCAAAAAGGCCGCTGTTGCTATGCCTGTACTCGACAGTGTGATCGATCTGGCTTCCGCTCTGGTTGGCTACGACCTGCGCAAACAGGGACGCACGCTTGCTTCCTGTGGACTTGATCGGGCCTCGCTCGCGGACCTGATCGAACTGCTTAATGCTTGACAATTGTCACCAGTCTTGGTGACTGAGCTCTGGCTGTCCTGACAAAGATCTTGTCAAGCGCGGCTTGTCATGAGCTTTGGTCACAAATCGGCCGCGGCTAAAAGTGCCGTGCCGTGAACCTTGTGTGACATTCTGGTGCCATGGAAGATGCTCGCGTGAGCTATTTCTTCTTGGAAACCTCGAAATAAACCTGTCTTGCTCAGATTTTAGATCAGATGAAAAGTAGATGTCATGATTATTGCTACTTAGAGGTCCTATTCCATAGCCTTAAAGCTCAATATCTCTTTCTCTCCTCCAAGAAGTAATCACGTCTTAAGACAAGCCCCAGCTACTCAGTTTCATCACAACTAGATCTCGCTGCTCGTTGCAGTCAGGTCTGGCGTACGTTGTGAATGTCTGGGTTTCTTGCTTGGTCTGGTGCGACGAGTCTTCCCGGAGCTGTCTCTACCAAAGCCCTGTCGGGCCCGCGCGCGGCTGTTTTCACCGTCCGCGGCAATCAAAAAGAAAATTTAAAAGAGAGGCATGCCTATGGCTACTTTTCAGCAATCTGAAATTGTGGAGCTTTTGGGTATAACCCCGATTGCTCACGTAACCGATGACGAGATCTGGCAACATCTGGTCACGCCCACCGTCAAGGGACTCCTCGGAGAAGTGAAGGTGAAGGAGCCTGCACGTCTTCTGGATACCAGGGATGGTTTGTTCAAGGGAGATTCGGTCTCCAACCTCAATCACCACGACATCAAGGGTCCCGACGGTAAGGAGCGCGTGCGTTATCCCTACCTCCACACCATCTGGCGCACCGTCAACGGTGCTGTCGTGTTCAAGCGTGATGGGGTCAAGTTTGAGGTGTTTTGTTGGTTCGGTGATGTCGACCGCGAACGAGCCGAGCTCATGTTCAAGGCGGCACTTCGCGACCGGCGCTACGACGGCACTGTTCGTGCCAACGACTGTGCCCTGCTCGAGTACACCTACGACAACCCTCACTACCACCAGCGACTCTCGACCGAGCTCAGCTCCGTCGAGCTCTCGATCTACGGCTTCATGCCGGGTTCGCGTATTGTCGATGCTACCGGCGACGCCGAGTTCGACTCGTTCGTAGCCAATCCGTTCCGTTTCATCGACGACACGGACCATTTCCTCAGTCTGTTCCAGCGCGCCCTTGCCAGCAAGCGTTCGCCGGGACAGTTTTCCGCCGCCATTCCCGATGTCTCGCACTTCACCATGCGCGGCTTCGAGTTTCTGGCGCGCAAGTGCGGTTACGACTTGCTGGAGATGGCTGCGAGCCATTACCACGTGGCCAAATGGGCGATGAATGGTGGGTTTGCATTGCCCGATGCCTCTCAGGCTCTGGTCATGTCTCAGCTCGCCGCCGGCCTTGACGCCATCCGCGCCAAGGGCACTCCGCTCACCCGCACTCAACAGTCATGGGCTTGTGTCGTGCAAAGCCTGCGCCCTGTCGACAAGATCCCGTCCACGTTTTACATGGGCAATCCGGATCTGGTCTGGCCGCAGGACAACATCTCCGACTACTGCCTCTGGCTGTACAAGCCTCTTTCGGCTAAGGCCAAGGATTTTCACCCCGCGGTGAAGTTCCTGCCTGAAGGCGAAGACCCGGCCAAGGCTCCCGAGCGGCGCAGAGCTCTGCGTGCTTCGGGCAAGCGCCGTAAGTAGTTCTTTTCTAAACGCAGTTTTTATCTGTTCATTCTTGCTCGCCGACTCATCGGCACGTCTCAGCCCCCGGTGAAGAATGCTCCCGCCTCGCAGCGGGTCTTCGCCGGGCGCTCGCAGACATAAACATCTGTTTGGGAGACCTAAACTATGGCTATCTTCAAACCCATAAACATTCCTGACCTCCTTGGTGTTTCGCCCCTCTGCTCCGTCTCTCCGGAAGATATCTGGAACAAGATGGTTACTCCGCAGGTCAAGGCGCTCCTGGGAGACGTCATTTCCACAAAAGTCAGCATCAAGGAAACCACCGACGGTGATTTCCCCGGTGACGAGGTGTACAACCACAACGGTCACAAGATCGATGGTCACGACATCAAGAAAGTGCGCTATCCCTACCTGCAGGTGACCCTCAAGACCACGTACGGTGCTTTCATCATCAAGTACGAAGGTCTCAAGTTCAAGGCCATTGCCTGGTTCGGTGACATGCGCAAGCCGCAGATCATCTTCAAGGTGGCTCTGCGCGACCGTCGTCACGACGGCACGCCCCGCACCAACGACACCGCGCTGATCGACTTCCCCGGTTACGACAATCCGATCAACGCCACTCCGAAGTTCCCCGGCGCGCCGGATGACTTCCGTTTCGTCGAGGCGTCCATCTACGCCTTCATGCCCGGCTCGCGCATCGTCGAAGCCTGCGGCGACATGGAGCTCGATCGCTTCGTCGCTCAGCCTTTCAACTTCGTCGACAAGCCGGACACCTTCCTGCGCCTCTTCTGGACGGCCTGGAAGTCGAGCCGCAGCCCCGGTCAGAACGGCAACCCGATTCCCGACGTCTCGAAGAACGTCGTCGCCGCCTTCGATGAGATCGCTCTCAAGGCCGGTTACGACTACATCGACAACGGCGCCAGCCACTACCACGTGGCCCGCTGGACCGAGGCCAACGGTTACCGCTATACCAGCGCCGAACACAAGGCCACCATGGAGCAGTTCGCCGCCGGCATCAAGCGTGTCCGCGCTGAGCTGAAGGCCAAGGGCATCGAGCTCACTCGTCCGCAGGAGTCCTGGCTGTGCGTTCTGCAGAGCCTGCCTGAGGACAAGATTCCGCCCGAGTTCAACTTCCATGGTCCCAAGTGGATCCAGGACAACATCGGTCCGGTCAACCTGTGGATGCACAAGCCGCTGTCCCCCCGCGCTCTCGCGTACGAGCTGCAGCGCCCCGCGCTGACTGCCAAGTACGAAGCGGAGCAGGCTGCGCTTCGCGAAGCCGCCGCCAAGGCCGCTGCCGAACCCGCTCCCGCCCCCGTTTCAACGGAAGGCCAGCCCAAGCAGTAATGCCTGGGCTGTGCCCTCCGGTTTCACCGTCTCACAAAAACAATTCGAGGACAATGCATGACCCTGCAAAAGAAGCGACGCAAGAGCCAGCGCAAGCCCGGCCCGTACTCGTACGGCCAGCTGCGCAACTACCCCGGCAAGCACCTGTCGGCTGAAACGCTCGTCAATCACCTCACCGGCAAGCCGCAGGCGCCCGCCGTCGACTCGGCCGCGACGCCCTGTGGTTGCGGTGGAGGTGCCGGATTGCCGCCCGCGGGCCGCATGGTGCTGCTCATCGGCCTGCCGGCCTCGGGCAAGAGCACCATCGCCGAGGCTTTCGAGAAGGCCGGCTGGGTGCGCCTGAACAAGGACGCCATCCGCAAGGAGCTGTACGGCGATGAGTCCGTCGCCGGCAACCTCAAGGAAGTCAGCGGCGTTTTCTACAAGCGTCTCGAGGCGGCGCTGAAGGCCGGCCGCAACGTGCTCGTGGACAACACCAACGTCAGCAACCTGCACCGTCAGGGGCCGCTGGCGATGGCTCACGACTTCGGCTACAACCGCATCACGCACATCTTCCTCGATGTGCCCCTGGAGGAGTGCCTGCGTCGCAACAGCCTGCGCAGCCGCCAGGTGCCGGAGGCCGCCATGCGCGAGCTGGCCGATGCCCTCACCTGGCCCGGCGGCGTCCCGTCGCGCAAGGAGGGCCACCTGATCGTGCTCAAGCCCGGCGATGCCATCGGCGATTTCATCGTCGACCGCGTGCGCATGGGGGGAGTGCGTCCGGGGAAGTCGCCCAGGCCGCGACAGGAGACCAAAAATCCGAGCTAGCTCGGTGGCAAGCAAACTTCCCGTCGTCAGACGGCGAGCCGTTTCTTGGGGCGGAGAGTGTGGGATTTTATCCCATTCTCTCCGCTCTTCTTTTTCGCCATCCCTCCCCATTTAACGCAGCTGAGGATTAAAACACTCAGCCATTCCGTTAC
>JAFEAV010000002.1 GCA_018266215.1 Cyanobacteria bacterium SZAS LIN-3
CAACTCCAGTTTTTACAGTGTTAGTCTTTTTTTCCAACGTGGCATATCTGCTCATGGTGAAAACCTCCAATGCTGGGTAGAGTGCGTCGGGCCCCTGTGGCCCTTGGTTTAATTACTTGCTACCTGCCCGGCTTTGGTATTCACCAAAAGATTTGAAGACAGATGCAGCTTCGCCGATCCGCCCACATATCATCTTTTTCTTTTCCTGTGAATACGATATAAGGTAGTATATATGGAAAAACCACCCCCGATTGTGACACTATAGGCGGTGAACTTTTTCCCGGGTGTATTGGTGAAAGAAATGGCAAAACGCAAAATTGTTGATCTCAGTCATAAACTGCAAAGTGGCACAGCCGATTTTCACAACAAAAAAGATGCTTTCCAGTACGTCTGCAATTTTACGGTGGCAAAAGATGGCTTTGCCGCCGGCAGTTTCACGATGCCCGAACATTTCGGCACGCACGTCGATGCTCCCTTGCATTTCAATCCCGACGGTCTGTCTATCGATCAGATCCCGGCGGAAAAGCTCATCGTCCCCCTTTATGTCATCGACCTGCAATCCGAAGTGCAATCCAACCCGGATTATTGTCTGACTCTGGATCGCTTGCATGAGTTTGAAAAAGACGGCGCCATCGAGGCCGGGGCGGTAGTCGCCTGCTGCACCGGCTGGGGCGCACGCTGGGACAGGCCGGACAGCTATCGCAACGCCGACACAGACGGCGTGATGCACTTCCCCGGATACAGCCCGGAAGCGGCGCGTTATCTCGTGGAAGAGCGAGGCGTGGTGGGCATGGGCATAGACACCCTGTCTATTGATTTTGGTGCTTCTAAAACCTACGAAGTGCACCGCATGGCCCTGGGCCAGGGTATTTTTCTGATTGAAAATCTGGCCAATCTGGAACAATTGCCTGCCAGGCACAGTACGGTCTTCCTGGGCGCGCTGCCGATCGCCGGCGGCACGGGAGCCCCGGCGCGTATTCTTGCTGTCGCCGATTAGCTTCCGGACTGGATTTCAGTGTCTGGCAGCCTTCAGTTTCTGTAAATTAGCCTGGGTCGCCAGTATGTCATTGACACGTTTATCACAGGCTGCTTGAAGTTCTTCACTGTCGCGGTCAAACTGCTTGCGCAGGCGATCGAGTTTGCCCTGGCGTTCTTTTTCCAGCTCCTTCTTGGTCTCGTTCCACGCCATTCGCCCCTGCTGGCCGCCAATGATGTAACGTGGATACTGGTCGTGCATTTCCTGGGTGGCTCGCTCGATGTTCAGGTCGTAGACTTTTTTCTTGATCGCTATTTGATCGGCGGCTTCTTTCTTCAGTCTATCGATTTGTTCCTGCACTTTGGGGTCGACTTGCGGGATGTCGGCCACCGGGCTGCCTGTGGGTGCCGCCTGGGCTGCGGCTTTGTTTTGCTCCACCGCTTGCAGACCTTTTTTCGCCGCTTCCACTATGAGGGGATCTTTAGAGGCGGCGACACAATAGTTGTATTCGGCACTGGACTGGTCGAAGCGCTTATATTTGAGATACAGATTGCCCAGGTAGTAATGGGCCGTCATATTGGCATTGTTGGCTTTTAGAATGGCTATGCAACGGTTGAAGGCCTGATCGTACTTTCCGTCATTGTATTCCAGGGTAAGAGCTGTAGTCTGGTCATCGTCTTGAGCGGCCATGGCGAGACCGGCAAAAAGGCTCATGAGCAATGTGACCGCTGCCACTGGTACCGGCGTCAGCCGGTTGTGACGGCTATTTGTCAGGCCGGGACGGGTGTTGTATGTTTCCATCGGTTCCTCGCGCTAGCTCAATCTTGCTAGTGCGATTGTAGCTGACCTGCCTCTCGATCGAGAAGAGATTTTTTCCGTTCTATGCCCCAGCGGTAGCCGGCCAGACCGCCGCCCCGGCGTACCACGCGGTGGCAGGGAATGGCCACCGCCAGGGCATTAGCGCCGCAGGCCGATGCCACTGCCCGAACGGCTTCTGGGGCCCCTATTCGAGTGGCCAGTTCAGAGTAAGTGATCGTAGTGCCGGCCGGTATTCTAGTTAACGCTTTCCATACTTTTTGCTGGAAGGCTGTACCTCTGATATCGAGAGGTAGATTGAGAGCGGCCTGTCCGGCGGCAGGATTTTCGATCAGCTGCACGACGGCGGCGATTGTTTCTTCGAATTTTTCGTTGCCACCAATGAGAGTGGCTCGGGGGAAGCGATTTTGCAAATCGTCGACCAGAGATTCTGGCTCGTCTCCCAGCAGTATGGCGCAGATGCCTTTATCGCTCATGGCGACGACAAAGGCCCCCAGTGAACACTGGCCGGCGGCAAAGTAAATCTCGGTGTCGCGCCCGCCCTGGCGAAAAGCGCTGGGAGTCATGCCCAGGAGGTGATTTGATTTTTCGTAAAAGCGACTGTTGGAGTTGTAACCCGATTCGAAAATCGCTTCTGTTATTGTTTCGCTGCGGTTCAACTGCACACGCAATTTGTCCGCCTGATGGGCGGCGAAATAGTCTTTTGGTGTAAGACCGGTGATTGATTTGAACAGTCTGTGCAGATGATAGCGGCTCAAACCGGCATGCTCAGCCAACTTATCCAGGCTGAGAGGTTCCGGAGAATTTTCAATCAGACGACAGAGTGCGGCGATCTTTTCTGCGTTTTGTGTTTCCAGTGAGGCCTGATCCGGCTTGCATCGTTTGCATGGACGAAATCCGGCCGCCTCCGCCGCGGCACAACTGGGATGAAAATCCACATTTGATCGCAGGGCGGTGCGTGCGCCGCAGGAGGGCCGACAATAGACGCCGGTGGTTTTGACCGAGTAAAAAAATCGGCCGTCGAAGTTTTTATCGCGCTCCACTACCGCTTGCCAGTGGATGTCGTTCTCTTTCATCGTCGTCAAAGTATTCATCGCCGCCCTTGCCTGATTGAAGTGTACGACATCAATCTAACAAAGGCGCAAGTGCCCGGCACTCCGACTCTTGCTTTTGAATTTTTTACCGCCGTCGGACGTCCGCGGCTAGCTTACAACCGTGATTTTGTCGCCGGCGCTTTTGACAAATTCTTCCGGCAGGCTGACTTTGAAGTCACCGTCCAGGGTGAGATAGCAAATAGGTTTCATGCCCTCGCCCATGTCCAGTTTTTCCGCTTTGGTCACCTGGGAAAAGGGGATAAACACAGCAGAGCCGGTTTTTGGCTCGATGTAGATGCCGCCGTCACCCATACCCAGTTTACCGCCGTTGTTGTTGTCCGACGGTGCGCCCAGGTCGTGGTGGCCCTCGATCCAGGTACCGGTGAAAGGATTCGTGACCGGATATTTCTGAGCAAATTCAGTCCAATCAGGATTACCGTTGTTAAAAATCATCTGCAAACAAAACCCTATCAGCACCAGGCCGGCAAGGATTGCGATTACCACTGTTGGAGTCATTTGCATTTAGCCAGTGCCCTCCCCGGGCTAATTGGTATTTCCGTTGTCTATTGTGCCCAATTTATACATTGCCCCAAGCTTAAATACCAGGGGTCTGGGGATCTGTGCCGAAGGACCTGGCCATCGTCCAGAGACTCTTGTTGAAAAGTCTGGGGGAGGAGAGGCCGGAATTGTAGAATTTGCTCTCCTGTTCCGGGGTCTGACCCATAGTCAGGAGCTCGCGGTCCAGGCGCCAGTACGACTCATAAATATCGGCGATGGCGACATTATTTCTGCCGGCGTGCAGGGCCGCGGCTTTGGCAAAAAGTAAAACCGAGAGGATGCTGGCCGTCAAACAATTGAAGCCCGAGAGCACCGAGAAGCCTGCGGCCGCCGGGCCGAAGTAAGATTTTGCAAAAAGCTTAAGATAGAGCCAGCGGTGAAAGAGCTTATCCGTTTCTTGATCGAGCGGGGCAAAACTCTTGGTCAGGGCGGCGTTCAAATCGGCGTTGCCGAGCATGGGCAGATTGCCGGCCCGGGCCATCAATATTGTATTGAGTCCCGAGCTGATGTATTTGCTGAAAGCGCGCACGACTATGGCGGCCACTTTTGGCTCAAAGGCTCGATTGCGCTGCATCTGCCAGAGGCCGGTGTCGCTTGTGCGCACCGTCGGATAGATAAAGAAACGGTAGTAGAGCATGCGCAAGGTCATCAGCTCAGTGCCGGAGGCCACCGGATCGGCTGGTTTCTTCAGGTCCGGTTCGAACTGCGTGATGTCGGCGACACTGCCGCCGGTGACTTTTAGTTTGCGGCCCTGCATCAGTATTTCGGCGCACTGCAAAAGGGTGTTGAATATATTGGTCGGCTCGTCCTGGCGCAGACGCTCGAGAATCAGCTTGAGCATTCGCTCTTCGATGAGCAAATATTCTTCCCAGGTAAGTTTGCAGGCCGGGGTCAGTGAAATTTCACTGAAGGGGCTGGCCTGTGCCACCATCGTCCCTTCCGCTCTGGCCTTGAGTTGGCTCTCCAGCTCGCCCGGACGCATCGAGGCATTTTTGTGCTGGATCGAAAGATTGAAATACTCCGCCAGTTTTTCTCTCTGCTCGGTCAGGGGGGCGCCGATATTGCGCACCGAAGCCATGGAGTTGTAGACCACACCGGTGTATACGCCCGATGGAGTCTCAACGAATGAATAGGGGAAAACCCTACACGTGATTGGCTTCTCGTATTCCCCAAGATGGCTGTGAATGAAGCAAAGATTGTCGATCAGAAACGGACAACTGCCGTCGTCCCGGGGCTTGGTATAGTGCGGATAAGCGGCGGTGCCTTCGAGAAATTCTTTTTCGCGGTGGAAAAATACTTCTTTGTCTTTCAGCTCAGGGTGCAGGGATTGCCAATCGGTATTTTTGACGCGGCTGTAGTCTTCCTCGGTCAAACCAACTGACCAGCCCGAGCAGCAGCGTCCGCAACCCTGGCAGTTGTAGCGTATGTCTTCCGGGATGAGCAGTTTCAAGCCCGGGTTTTGCGCAGCCTCTTCGGTCATTTGAAATCCTCGTCCTCGGTTAATACCAGTTGAAGCCCATGAAATGCATGAGCTGTCGGTCGAAAAGGATGCCGCACAGAGTGCCGATAGCTATGGCCGGGCATATGGGAATGAGCTTCTTGCGAGCCGCATCTACATCAGTGGTATCAACGGTGCCGGAAAGATCAACACCGGCGGTGAAGAAGGTTTTGAGCATCAGCCAGAAGCCTTTGATCTGGTCTTTGGGAATGGCTTTCAGCACCAGGATGGCGGAGATGGTGCCGAAGGTGATGGAAAAATAGAACCAGGAAATAAGCATTTTTGCGGGCATCAAGCAGGCGCCGATGGCCATCCACATTTTGACGTCACCATATGCCATCGGTGCGTCGGAGCCTTTTTTCAATCGAGGCAGGATTGTAATCCCCAGCCCCAGCAGGAGGCCGGCGAAGGACCAGCCCAGGTTGCTCAAACTGAAGCCGGCGCCGCTAAAATTTTGCATGCTGTTGAGGACAAGGCCGATGGCCATCGTCGGGAAAGTGACTACGTTGTAGATCTTTTTGGTAACCATGTCGGTGACGGCACCGATGGTGACGGCTATCAAAATTACGATTTCTACAAGAGTAAATGTATGGTCAAAAATATGCATTTAGCAGGCTGCCACCAGTTCGATTTCCACCGAGACATCACGGGGCAGGCGGCTGACTTCAACTGTCGCGCGGGCTGGTTTGTGATCTCCAAAAAACTCGCCGTAGACTTTGTTCATTTCGGCAAAGTCATTCATATCTTTGATAAATACCGTGGTTTTCAAAACCTTTTCGCGTCCCGAGCCTGCGGCTTTGAGGATGGCGGCCAGGTTTTTCAAAACCTGATTTGTTTGTTCGGCGATGTTGCCTGTTAAAACCGTGCCGCTTGCCGGGTCAATCGGAATCTGGCCGGAAATGAAAACCAGGCCGTTGTGTTTGATCGCCTGCGAATAAGGACCAATCGCCTGGGGGGCGTCGGCCGTCGAGATTACCTCTGTCATTTAGTAAGTTCCTTTAGCCCGCATAAGTAAGCATAAGTTTAGCCTAAAGCTAAACACTCGCGAATGCCAAGCGGCAGGCGCCTTGCAAAGTATTACTTCGCAACCTTCTCGGAGAATCTCAGGATGGTTTGTTTACTGGAAGCCGCCGGAGCCGCCCAGATTGCCGCCGGTGGCACCGCCACCCATGCCGGGATCGCCGCCCATGCCGGGGTCGCCGCCGGCGCCGGGATCACCGCCGCTGCTGAAACTATCCCAGAGATCGATGCCCAGACCAATAGCAGACTCAAGCAAGTCGGCCGCGTTTAACTGTGTTGCTGAAATCTGGCGCACATTTCCGTTGGATGCACCGGCCCAGCTCCATTCATTGCCGATAAATTCATCGGCACCCCAGGCGTCGGGCATGAAGCTGCCGTGCCCGGTTGTCAGACCGGCGTCGCGCTGACCAAAAATACCGGCATTGATGCGGCTTTCCTGTGTGAAGCCAAAGAGAGGCGGCAGGCCTGAAGATTCGTCCCCGTAGATCATATCGGCGGCACCGCCTGCCTGATAGACGAAGCTGTCGAGTGTGGTCGGCGGCAGGGCACCGCGTCGGTTGCCCTGGCCGTTATTGCCGTTGAGGATGGCCAGACCCTGATTGATGTTGCCGGTCAGGCCCTGAGCCTGGGCCGCTTGTGGCGCCGCTGTACAAAAGGTCATGGCGGCCAGCACGGTCAGTGTTTTTGCGGCGTCGGTAAATCTCTTAAATGACATGGACGTTCTCCTCGGCTAGAAGCCGCTTCCTGAGGCGCCTACATTGATACCACCCGAGCCGATGCCGCCCAGATTGATATTGGTGCCGCCCAGATTAATACTGCCGTTCATACTGCCTGAGCCGATTCCGCCCAGCGAGCCAGACACGCCGCCCTGCCTCGTATATACGGCACCGGTGGAAGGATCCACTCCGACCGAGCCACTGCTGCCGGTCTTGATCACTATCGGATCATCGAGGATGGTGGTGTATTTGGGTAGAGTTGGGGGTGGTGAGCTGTAACCAAAGATTGGTGCCATACGACCGGTTGATACATAAGGAAGTGTCAGGTGATTGAACAGCCCACCCAGTTGCTTGCCGGTGTAGTCCGAGGTATTGCCTGACAGGCCGCTGGAATTGGGTGCTTCGCCGGTGCGGTAGGAGCCGCGATTGACCTGTCCTGTGGCACCGTTGGATGCCACTGCCGCTGCGCCGTCCGGCGCTGGTGTGGCGTAGCCGGCGTTGGCAAACTGCTCGGTGCGTAGAGTTGAAGTGTCAAAAGTACCCTGGGCAAAAGCCGGTGCGCACAGGGCAATTGTGAGCGGCAGTGCCAGGAGAATTTTTGCGACGGCTGACTTGGTGCTGGGGGAAGCTTTAGTATTCATGTAAATTACTCCAGGTCTTAATGGCCGGCGTTGGGCGCAATGTCGATGTTGACCGAGCCGGTGGAGACCGCAGGCAGACGCGGACCGCCGGCGGTGATGAAGCCGCCGCCGAAGGTGTTGATCACCTGGTCGATGAGCTTGCCGGTGCCTGTTTTCATGCTGTAAGTCGTGGTAGCTGGATTGGTATTAAAGCCGTAGCTCAATCCGTCGTACAGGGGAATCCCGGCTGGATTGACACTGTTGGGAGCCAGTAGACCGTTGGTCATCGGCGTCAGGCCGTAGTTTGAGCCCACGCCTGAGATCGGGTTTTGTTTGCCCGAACGACCGGTGCCGTTTCCGGAGAGCCCGGCGGAGTTAGGTGCTTCGCCGGTCTTGTAACTGGTGCGTCCATAGTCGCCCGAGTCACCCAGAGAATTTTCCGCCTGGGACTGCATATAGAGATTGAACTGCGCGTCTTGCGCCACATTTGAGACTGGTGCCGTCGGCATGTTGAGCACCGCCTGTGGGCCGTTAGCGCCGAAGGAGACGCCTCCCGACGGACCGTTGGAAAATTGTTGAGCAAAAGCCGGTTGGTTTTGCAGGACGATGCCGATTACTCCGGCAATCATCAGGCCGCCCAGGTTTTCTCTTGAAAACCGAACTCTAATCATCTTCATGTCCATAAAAGCACCTACCAAGGCATTTTGACTATCTGGTGTGGTCATTTTAGTAAAAGAAAACGGCTCGGCATGCTGGCCTTGCGCGCTCTGACCCTCTTTATATGCATACCCGTAAAGCCGGGATATAAATCGGGCGTTAATTGGACAAATAGTAAGTCTGGCCGGGATGCTTGTCAATAGGTGTGTCGGCCCGGGACAGGTTAATTCTGGACCGTGTGCTATGTTGGTTGCCATAAAAGGACTTTTGTTTTGCTCTACTTGGGTATCGAGACCAGTTGCGACGAAACGGCCTGTGCCATTGTCGAAGATGGACGCAGAGTCGTGTCCAGCCGTCTTGTTTCCCAGATTAACCTGCACCGCCAGTTTGGTGGTGTCGTGCCGGAAGTGGCTGCGCGCCGGCATCTTGAGGCCATCAATCAGCTGGTGGACGAGGTTGTCGGCGAGGCAAAAATTGATCCCCATAAGCTTTCCGGCATCGCCTGCACTACCGGGCCCGGACTGATAGGCACCCTGCTGGTTGGTCTTTCCTGCGCCAAGGCCCTGGCCTGGAGCTGGGATGTGCCACTTTTATCCGTTGATCATATCCTGGCCCATGTCTGCGCCAATTACATAGACTCAGACCTGGAGCCGCCTTTCATTGCTCTGGTGGTGAGCGGCGGCCATACTCAAATCATGCATTTCAGCTCGTATAAGGAAGCCGAAATCCTCGGGCAGACAATAGATGATGCCTCGGGCGAGGCCTACGACAAAGTTGCCCGGCTCCTCGGCCTGGGCTATCCCGGAGGTCCCGCCATCGATAAGTGTGCCCTTGGGGGTAACCCCAGCGCCTTCAAACTGCCCGAAGGTGTCGTCCCCGGTTACGATTTTAGCTTTAGCGGTCTCAAAACTGCGGTTATGCGCTTAGTGGAAAACCAGGGTCGGATCCAGGGGGCTAACCCCGACGCTTCGTTGCCACTAGGCGACATTGCCGCCTCCTTTCAGGACGCGGTTAATCGAGTGCTTTTCCGCAAAACCATGGAAGCGGCCTCAAAGCTAGGGCTGGAGCGGATTGTACTGGCCGGGGGAGTGGCGGCAAACAGTGATTTGCGTCGTCGTTTTGAAAGTGCACCGGGAGTGAAAATTTACAGACCAGCACTGAGTTTGTGTACCGACAACGCGGCGATGGTCGCTGCCGCTGCCTACTATAGTGGGCAGCCCGTCGACCTTTCAGCTTCCGCATACTCCCGCCGTTATTAGCTTTTCGGCTTCCTGGCTTGATTTCGCTCAGGGAAGCCGCATAAGGAGATTGCCATATTTCTATGGTGATTACCATAGACTGCCATTGCTGCGATATCCTGCATGCGCACATTCGTGATAGCATTGCAATACTGACTGAGTCGATGGTAGCTGTTGTCAGATATCCCGATGCAGTTTTTGAGCACTAAGGAAACCCCCATATCACAGGTGACGCCTATGGTTTTCCAGGACAAGGATATTAGCTGTCGGGATTGCAACAAGTCCTTTGTATTTTCCGCGGGAGAACAAGAGTTCTTCCATGCAAAGGGTCTGATAAACGAACCAAAGCGTTGCCCCAACTGTCGGATTTTGATGAGAGTGCAGCGCAACGGAGAAGATCCCGGTCGCACTGCTGAAGTCAATTGCGCTGAGTGTGGAGCTCCCACCCGGGTGCCCTTCCAGCCCAAGGGCTACAAGCCGGTTTATTGCACTTACTGCTTCCGTACCCGTAAAGCCGAGTCGGATGCTGATACGGCCGCAGAAGGCGATTCGATAGCGCAGGCAGCGAGCGCCTGAGTAGATTACTCAGGTAAACGACGCACGAGGTTTAAATGACCTTGGCCTTGCCGCTCGTTTCGGTTGGCGCTTTTTGAAAGTTGGCAATCATTGCATTAGTTTGCGCGCCGTCTCCGGGGACGGCGCGTTTCGGTTTTGTGAACTGTTGCCCGTTACTGCAAAATTAAAAATGGGCATGACCACTTCACATCTCTTGCCAGTAGCTAATGGCATGTTATCTAGCTAAATCTGGTGCGTATAATAGGCCATGTGTTCTTAGAAGCACTTTAGTACCGAGGAAGCTAAGCGCTTCGACTCTTTGACTAGGAGCTGCATGCCAGATACTACAACAGAACCCTGTCCCAGCTGTGGGCGTCCGACGCCTATGGGTACGCGCTGTGTTTATTGCGCGACCGTGACTGACCTGGACTTGAAGAGCCTTCAGCTCGATTACCTCAAATCAACCGACGGTAAGGCGCAGGAAGAAGCCATTGCTCACGCTGTCGTCGTCGTCGTGCAGAAGACCGGTCAACGTTACGAATTGAAGAGTTCCAAAGTCAAAATTGGCCGCGATCCGACCAACCAGGTCGTGATTCCCGACGACACATTTACCTCTAGACATCATGCCTGGATCACCTTCGAGGAAGGCGATTTCTGGATTGAAGACCTGGGATCAACCAACGGCACCCTGCTCAACGGCCACCCTGTCGTTAAGCGGCAGGTTCTCTCTGCCGGTGACAAAATACGAGTGGGTCACACAGAGCTGACGTTTGAAGTTGAGAAGAGTGCGTAGCAAGTTTTAGGAAATCCCGGGAAATAGAGGAAAAAGCTTACCGATGGCCGATGCGGGTGGAGCCAACCGAATTGAATTAGAAAGCCAGATACTTTGCGCTGCTCTCAGGCAAAGTTGGGCTGACAGTGATTTTGCCGGCCAGGTCAATTCATGCAGTGAGCTCTATCAGCTCTTCCCCGACCTTGTGCCCAATCTCAAATCCAATCAGACCGAACTCCCGCGCAACAACTATGAGCTTCTCGGCATTGACTGCGATGTGCCGCCATCAGTGGTGGTGGCATCCTATTTTCGTACCGCGAAAAAGTTCCTGCGTGAAAACAACGCCAAAGAAAAGCGTCTTGAGTATTTCCACATCCTCGATGCCGGGTTTATCCTGCGCAAGCCGCGTCTGCGCCTGAGCCATGATTTGATCGTCAGCCGCTCTCTGCTTTTGCAAAAAGAACTGATACCGGACGACGGTACCTTCGAGATGCTGGATGCGGAAGAGCGGGCACCAGTGCCGGTTATGGTCGTCACCCAGCCGATCGTGCAGCAGCCTCTGCCCACTCTGATCGAGCTCTTGCGCGCCGCGCAGATCATCGGAGCGGCCGAAGTCCAGGCTCTGACAAACCAGATGAGAAGCTTCCCCGATGTGCCCGTGGCCGACCTTGTCCTTTCCGCCGGTTATGTCACCGATGGGGAGATGAAGTCATTGCAGCTGGGCGAGTTTTTGCTGGGCCAGGGCAAAATCGACATCGGTCAGTTTTGTGTGGCCATGTATGACGAGCGCACTACCGGTGTGAAAATGGCTGAGTCTCTGCAGGTCAGGGGCTGGCTTTCGACCGAAGTGGCTCCCTATCGCAGACCTGAGAACTAGTTCCTCGTGTTGCTGCAGGCGATCGAGGTCCAACTTCTGTAATGAGCGATCACGGCGCCATACGCATTGAGCTGGAGTGTCAGGTGCTGTGTGCCGCACTGCGACGCAGTTGGGTGATTCAGGATTTTGAAGGGCACGTCAAATCTTGCTCGCAGCTTTCTCAACTTTTCCCTGACCTTGTGACCGATGTCGGCGCCAGGGTGGCCAGCGAAACGCCTCATAATTACTACAGTTTGCTCAATGTAGACCATTCGATTTCTTCCAATAAGGTTGTGGTGGCATATTTCCTGGCGGCGAAGAAATTCCTGCGCCAGCACAATCCCAGACAGAAGCGGCAGGAATACTATGAACTGATCAACGCCGGATTTGTACTGCGCAAACCGAGACTGAGACTCAGTCACGACATGATTGTCAGCCGTTCGGAGCTGGTGCAAAAGCGCATCGTGCACCCTAACGGGGCCTTTGATCCGATGATTTCTTTTGCTCCGCAAGAACAGGTTGTTGCGGCTCCCGCCGCCCCTGTCGTCGCTCCTGCTGCGCCGGCGGTGCCGCAACCTGCGCCGGTCCAAATTGGACAATCGGGGCAATTTGTCCAGCCTGTGCCCGGTCAGGCGGCCCAGCCGGTACCTCAGATTCCGGTCGCCGCAGACATCGCCGCTTCCGCCGCGCCTGTTGCTCCCGTGCCGCCTGCGGTTCCTCCGGCTCCGGTTCCCGCTCCCGTGCCTGCTCCCGTTCCAGCAGCAGCTGCTGCTGCGCCGGTTCCTGTGCCCGCACCCGTGCCTCCGCCGGCGCCGGCCAAACCTGTGGAAGAGCGTCTGCCGGCAGTAATAGAGCTGCTCAAGGCCGCCCGACTCATCGGTCCCACCGAAGTGCTGGCTTTGAAAAATCAGATGCGCGCCTTCCCTGAAGTTTCCGCCGTGGACCTTTTGCTTTCGGCCGGATACGTCACCGACGGCGAAATGAAGTCGGTACAGTTAGGTGAATTTTTACTAGGACAGGGCAAGATTGACATCGGTCAATTTTGCGTGGCTATGTACGATGAGCGCATGACGGGGCTGAAAATGGCTGAATCACTGCAGTCCAGAGGTTGGCTCAAGGCTGATTGACCTCGCCGCCCGAGGCCGACAAAGGCTTGCCCACGGCGCTATTGGTGGTTTACAACTTGCCAATAGATGTTAGTATTGAGGGGCGTTATTGAGGCACAGAGCTGGATTTAACCGGTCTCATCTTCGGTGACGTTTTGACGCAAATACCCAAATGCTAGACAAACGCCAACCCCGCCACACAATAAGAGCACAGGGCAGATCGCGCCTCAAGCAGCGTGGCGATTCCGAACCTTCAAAAAACAATGGCGCCCCGGCACCTTTTCCGACTTCCAGCGCCAAGGAATACAGTCGACTTTTAGATTATCTGTCCAACACCCCGGCTGGTGCCGATCGCACCATCCTCGACCATGCCACGACCGACGCCATTGTCTCCAGCTCTTCGGCGGCGCAGATGCTCGAGAGCTGGTTCAACGCCGGCAGCAAAAACAAGCTTGACGACAGCCTTGATTCCACGGCCTCGGAGGGCTACTGGCCCGGTGAAAGCCACCAGTACAGCCTGGAGGAAGAGAGTAATGCCGGTCGTTATCCGGGCAATTATTCCGGTGGTTATTTTGGCACCGAAGGTCGCCCCAACCGGGCTGAAAGAGCCCTTTCCCGTCGTGTTCAGAGAGAAATTGAGGGTGCCCACGGGGCCGGAGGTCCGGGCGCTTACCTGCGCAGTTTGCGTCGGGAAGTAGAAGGCGTCAGAGGTCCGGCGGCGCAAAAAATTGATCTCTCTCGCTGCGGCTCGCCGGTGGAAGTGACCGAGGAGGCCAGTGGCTCCAGGGTGGAGACTTTCCCCACGGGAGCGCGGGTATTCAAAGACGGCGTCGGTCATGTACGCGAGATCGTCTCGGCCGGCGGAGTTACAGTCACTTTTAAATACGATGATCAGGGGCACCTCTCGGCTTTTGTTCGCACCGATTCGCGCGGCACCATTCATTCTCTGGCGGAAGCCGATCGTCACGGCGTTGTTCTGCGCGATGCCTGCGGCCGGGTAAAAGCTCAGGGTGAGTCGATGCAGGTCGATGCCTGCGGCTGCGTCAGTATCGCCCGGGAAGACGGACAGTTCTGGAGTCTGGATCTGGTTCGCAACGTCAATATCGAACGCCGGCTACTCCCCGATGAGCACGGCAACTGGTTCTCGATGACCGCTCTTTTTTCTTCCGATGGTTTCCGCATGGCCACCCGCTTCCGCAAAGTGCGGCCGGAGGACCTTTCATTTACTGCCACTGCATCTGGTGGCTATGCTCCGGCTGTCGCCACCGCTTCCAGTGGACCGGCACAGCGTATGGTGGACGGCACAATAGCGACACTGGCTCCCGGGCGTATTGATTTTCTCTCCCAGGAAGATTCAGGCACTTATCGTTTTTACGGGCGCGACGGCTCGGTTATTGATTTTGCCTCGGACGACGAACTGAAACAGCTCAAGCCTTCGCGCGTGATGTCTGCCAGTTCCCGCCAGGTGGAGCCCTCTCATCGCGGCAAGAGGCAGGCCGGCACGGCCTGGGAAGCGCTGCGAGAATACGTCTTCAATTATCTGGCGGCACTATGAGCGACAAACAAACCATACGATTCGGCACCGATGGCTGGCGGGCTATCATTGCCGATCAATTTACTTTTGCCAACGTCGAGCGCGTTTCTTATGCCATAGGCCTCTATGTCAAAGATACTTACGCCCAGGGTCATGACTCGGACATACCGCTGCTGGTCGGTTACGACACCCGCTTCATGGCCGACAAATTTGCCTGCCGTTCGGCTCAGGTGCTGGCCCAGATGGGCCTGAATGTTTTGCTGTCCAACCGCGACATTCCCACTCCCTGTATCGCCTGGGCCAGTCAGGCCGAGCCCACCGGCGGGGCTTTGATGTTTACCGCCAGCCACAATCCGCCCGAATATTGCGGTGTCAAATACATTCCCCCTTACGGCGGACCGGCCACCACCGACATCACCGCGGCCATCACCGATAACCTCAAGCACTGCCCGGATAGCATAAGCTTCAAGCATGAGGAGCCCGAGCTCTTCGATCCTTCGGCACCATATATGGAGGCAATTAAAAGCCTTGTGGATCTGGAGAAGGTCAAGGCTTCCGGTCTGAAAGTGGCTTATGACGCGCTTTACAGCACCTCGCGCGGCTATCTCGACAAAATCATCCGCGAGTGCGGCCTTACTCTCAACGTCATGCACAATGTGCGCGATCCTCTCTTTGGCGGCGGCATGCCCGAGCCCAAGCCTGAGTACCTGAAGGAGCTTATCTTTGCGGTGGAAGCCGGAAGATTTGATCTGGGCATCGCCACCGATGGTGATTCCGACCGCTTTGCCGTAATAGACAATCGCGGCTTTTTCATGACGCCTAATCAATTGCTCTGTCTTTTGACCATGCATCTCTACAAAAATCACGGCATGCGCGGAGCGATTGTGCGCACCGTGGCCACCTCCCACATGCTCGATCTGCTGGCGGCAAAGTACGGTCTGGAGATAATCGAGACCCCGGTTGGCTTCAAATATATCGGTGAGAAAATGCGCACGGCCGATGTCCTTATCGGTGGCGAAGAATCAGGCGGTGTCTCGATCAAGGGGCACATACCGGAGAAGGACGGCATCCTGGCCAATCTTCTCGTCATCGAAATGATCGCTTATGAAGGCAAGCCGCTCTCTCAGATCTGGCTTGAACTGGAAGCCGAACTGGGTGTCAAATTTTTCCAGCGTCGCGGCGACCTGCACCTCACCGCCGCTGTCCAGAAACAGCTGCTCAAGCACCTCGAGGCGCATCCAATCGAGCAGTTGCTGGGACGCAAGTTGAGCCGGGTCAACGACATGGACGGTCTCAAGCTTTATCACGATGATGATAACTGGCTGCTGATCCGCCCGAGCGGCACCGAACCGGTGATTCGGGTATCGGGTGAAGGCACCGCGCCGGAATTAATTGATCAACTCATGCTTGACTTCAAGAGCCAGATTGAGACCATAATAAGCGGGTTTGAGGCGGAAGGCAGTAAGCCCCCCAGGGTCTCCAGTAAGAAGTAGCAGGCGATATGCGGAAAATATATCGGCGGGGAAACCAGAAGAAATGCTAGCAGCGCAGATAAAACCAAATAACAATGTCATCCGGCAGATTGTGATTATGGCCATCACGCTTGTGGCGATATTCCAGGCCGGACGATCCATTATCGGTTCGGTCAATCGGCAGATGTATTTGCATAAGCAGTCCAACGTTCTGAAAGAGGGCCAGAAGCAGGCCGAAGAGATCAATAAGGAGCTGAGAGACGGCTTGACCAGTTATCGCAGCTCCAGCGGCATCGAGCGCCTCGCTCGTGAGCGTTTGAACCTGGCCGGACCGGATGAAGTGATTATTCGCATCGGCAAGTAGTCGGCCATCAATTGCAGCCGTCATATTGAAATCGAAAAGCCGCCCCCGGGGGAGCGGCTTTTGAATTTTTGGTGCTCGTCCGAATGACTATCTGACCAGAGCGCGCGACAGCCAGAAGGCTCTCACATGCCGGTAGGTGTTCAGTGCGGCTGCTTGCATGTGCACTGTTGATTGCATTCCGACTTTTGGCATTGGTGCCACAGGGCCGACGATAACTGGTCCATTAGCTAGTGAAGCCGAAGTCAGTAATCCAAGTCCGAGTGTGCTGGCCAGTAATGCCCCTGTTAATAGACGCTTCTTCATAAAATTCTCTCTCTACCTCCGAACATTGTTCTCAATAATCTATTTAAAAATACGTCTTGAGAGTTAGCAAATCGATTCACATTTTTGCGGACCTTAACTGCTGGACGTCTATCCTTATACGTTGTTCCCAAGATTTGGGCTTTCTTAGCGGTTTGCCCCTATGATAGAAGATACTCACACTTTCGGACCTTGACAATATATTATCATGCCTTTTCCACATTAAAACTGTCTACTCACCAAATTTGCGCTTAAGGGGCTCACAATTTTGTCCGAACTGATTCCAATTGTTGTTTGTTGTGTACTGGGTTTGATGGCCCACGGTTCCATAAAGCACCGCTGGTTGGAATGGATGATCCGGCTATTCATGGCCTTCTTCGCTATGTTGACCGGGGTGACCTATCTGGCCCAGGGTATGAACGGACTGATGTGGGGCTTTCAAGTAACGTCCTGGACCGGAGTTTTAGCCGGGGCTCTGCTCTTTTTACCTTTCCGCAAGGTGCTGCACCGACTGCTTACCATCCTGGACGGCATCGCCTCACTGCGTATCATCACCGGACCAATGCGCCACAAAATGACGGCGCTGGCTTCGATGGTTTCGATTCCCATTTTTGTCCCCACTTCCATTCCTCATATGGTCGGGGCTTTCATCTATGTCGCCACCTTCGGTCTCTATCTGGCCAATACGGATCTGTCGGGATTTAACGCCCCGACTATTCCCCTGCCCATGATGCCACTGCCGATAGACACTCTTTTCAGTTACAACGGCTTCGGCCTGGTGGCCGTTTCGGTCTGTGGCGTGGGCATTTTCATCAGTCGCAAACCAAAAGAACTCTGCGCCCGCCTCGGCTGGCAAAAGCCGACCGCTCAGCAAGTGGGTATTGGCCTGGGTCTTGTCGCTTTTTCTTTCCTCTATGACCTGCTCTGGTCGCTCTTCACCCACAGCGGCGGCGACATGGCAACCCAGATTTCGGGTTATAACTCCGGTACCTTTGCTGTCTCCGGGGGCATGGGAGCGGCCATAGTACTGGCTCTTGCCACCGCGCTCTGCGCCGGCATCGGTGAAGAGACCTTGATTCGTGGTGCCTTGCAACCGGCTCTGGGCATTGTGCCCGCCGCTTTCCTGCATGGTATCCTGCACGCCCAGTTTGCCCACGCGCCCACTTTGATAATTCAGGTGGCGCTCTGGTCCTGCTGCATGGGCATCGTTCGCCGCTTTACCAATACGACCACGACCATCATCGGCCATGCCGGCTTTAACCTGGTCACTACTTTTCTCTTTGCTTTCAACCCTTAGCCGGCGATTGTATATAAAGGACCGGACTCGGGTTTATTTGCTGAAGGCTTCCGTGCCCAGGTCGGCCACCCAGGCGTCCAGGGTGAGCAGCGGTTGGGTCAGTGAAAATTGCAAAAGGCCATGCCGGCGGTCGGCTGAGTCGAACATCAAATCGCCCAGGGCCAGTACGGCTTCCGGTCTGGTGGCGCCGAGATCGAGCTTGTGGCACAAGTTGAGCGACAGGGTCTGTAATGTTGCAATCATGCCGGCATCAATTGGATAAAACTCAAAAATATCGGCAACCGGCGGTTCCTTGGCCAGCTCATCGGCGGCGCGGAAGGCGCTGTGGATAAAGTTTCGATACCACTCCGGGATAACGTCACCGCAGGTTTCCAGCATGGTGAGCCAGATATTGATGGTCAAAATCTCCTTGGCTGCCCGGTTGAATGTGCGCTCCCGGGTGGGGAAGACATTTTCGTCGGGGAAGGAGACCAGGCAAAACTTGATATAGCTTGTCAGAATATTGGCCGAAAGTGCCGCTGTGGCCGTCGCGAAGAAGATTGCTCTATCCAGTGAATCCCGTTCGTCCCGGGGTTGAAACTGTTCCAGCGATTCGATAATCGGCTTATTCGGTAATTCGTCGGGTGGGTGTGTAGTCATCTGCCTCATTTTAATCAATTAACGGCTTTTACTACGTATTTTTCCCAATGACATAACCGGGGCCTTTTGTCAGACTAAAGATGTCAATTAATGGACCTGTGGCGTATACACAAGTAAAGAGGTTTCCTGGTGGTTCACACCTGGGAATAAAAGAAGAGTTCCCCCGCTCTCTGGATTTGATGAGGAGTCGAGAATATGGCCGGACATGGCAATGAAGATTTAAAGCCCGAATCGTTGGCACACAAGGCAGCGGATGCAGGGAGCGATTTTTCGCAGGGCTCGCAAAAAGCCTATGACGCAATGATGCAGGTCGTTAACGACGCTCAGACCAAGCTCGCCAGCAATCCAGCCAATCTGGACAAATTCAACAAGGCCCTTGTTGATGATTTGAGCAAGCGCGGATCTCTGGAAGAGCTGTCCGAAAACTATGCCGTGAGAAATCTGGATCGGGTGGCGCACAGCGATAACGGCAAGGCCCGTTTCGCCGATTTCAAGCCTGAGTATGGTCAGACAGCGCTGGAGCAGCAATTCCTCACCAGCCTGCGCAATAATTTTGGTGAACTGCAGGAGCGTGCAGGCACAAGAACCTTCGGCGGCGCCAAGGTCGAATTTGGTGAGCACGAGTTTCGTAAAGTCCTCGACAGTCGACAGCATGAGCGCGATGTTGCTGAGCAGCAGCGATTGGCTCAGGAAGCCCAGCAGCGTGAACAGGCCAAATTGCAGCAAACGGCTACGGCTCTTTTCGCTCACAATGGCAATCCCAAGACCAGCCTGTACTCTGTGCTCGACGGCATCAAGAGCAGTTCCGGCAAAAATGACGGCGATATCAGCCGCGGCGATCTCGAGTCCTACGTCAAGAAATATCAGGACGAGTCGGACCGTGGTAATCCTAATTTCACACCTGAAAAACTGGCTACAGTCAACACTCTGTTGAACGAGTGGGACAAGCCACTTGGTCATGCCCTGCGTGGTGAGCGTGGTTATTCGGGCGGCAGAGACGGTTCGCATCAGCCGGAATACAGCGCTTACATCAACATGGAAGCGGCCGGCGAGGCCCTGGGTCTAAATGGCAAAAACGATGGACGTGATATTTACGCGGCTTACGCGCCTGTTGATGGTCGTCGCTCGACCATGTCTCAGGTAGACGGCGACGGTACTACAGTACAGGGTGCCCGCCCCTTGCCCAGAACCGCCGACGGCACGGCTTCAACAGCTGACAGCACAGCAGGCAATACGACAGGACAGCGTTTTGACGCAAACGGCAACGTTGTGAGTGATTCGACGGCTGCCACCTCCGGTGGTGCCGATCTGGCCAGCGGTACTCCGCGCCGGCGTGCGCTTGGACCCGACGGCAGACCGCTTGATGCACCCGCCAGCACTGCAGGTACCGTCAGAGACGGTAGCGGCAATGTGGTCAGAGACAGCAGCGGCAATCCGGTAAGGACCGGCACTGCAAACCCTGATGCCGGTGGCTACGATCAGTATTATGGTCCTAATGGTGACGCAGCCGCTAGCGGTCGCACCAATACGACGGCTGGTGACGGCCAGCGTCAGCAGCGCCGCGCTAACGCAGCCGGTGATGCCGCTGCGACAGCTCCTGCCGCAACCGGTGATACACGCGCTGCAGCGACTCCCAGACCTGGTGCTCTGCCCGACCTTGATCACGCTCCCGAGCTGAAGATGCCTGAGTTTAAGGCCGGCGATGATATGACCAAAGTAGCTGCGGATTTCCAGAAGGCCGCTCTCGATCACTTCACTGCCAGTGCGATCTATACAGTCAAGCCTGGCCAGGGATGGGACAGAATTGCGCGTGACACGATGCGCAAATCAGGTGAAGATATTGCTGAACGCAACGTTGTAGCCATGTCCGATGCCGTGGCTAAGATGAACGGAATGAGCGGACGTCTTGATGGTTCCAAGGTGCTGCACCCTGGTGATCAGGTGAGAGTGCGCGACGATGCCTGGATCAAAGCTCAGGTAGAAGCTGCTATGGCCCAATTCCAGCAGAAAGTGACTGATGCCACCAAGACCGGCGCGGCTGCTACTCCGGATGCGGCTGCCGGACCGGACCTCTACAGTGGGGCCCGCAACGGCGAAGGTGACGTTACCGCCGCGCCGACAGCCCAGACTACTGGTGATGCCGCCGCCGCCGGACGGACGACAACTGCTCCCGCTAACGGAGATGCCGCTGCCGCAGGCGCAACGACAACGGCTCCGGCTAACGGAGATGCCGCTGCCGCCGGACGGACCACAACCGCTCCGACCACCGGCGATGCTTCTACACTCACAACGCCTGCCGCTCCCGGTGCAGTGGACAGCACCGCAGCCGGTGCTGGTACCCTGACTCCAGAACAGCAAGCTGCGGCCGATGCTGAGAAGAAACGCAGAGAGGGGCAAACAGGCAGCACCGCTACCACCGCGGAAACTCCTGATATCTACGGACCCTAGTCAGCGTAAAGACGGATAAGTTTAAGAGGGGCGCCCCGGGGCGTCCCTCTTATTTTCGGTCTAAAATAAGAACAATGCTGAGATCGATTATCCGCGTATGTTTTATGACCTGTCTGCTGGCAAATTGTTTGCCGCTGGCCCAGGCTTTACCTAAATCTCCCCTGCCTGTAACGGTTACAGCCGCACCCCAGGCGCCAGCTGCCAATCCATATCTGCAAAAGTCCGTGGATCAGTTGCGGCAGGAGGCACGCTCCCTCACGCGCGCTTTTAAGCACAAGGAGGCTCAGCCTCTGCTGGAGGAGCTGATCCGGCGCGAACCGGGCAACGCTCATTTTCACATCGTGCTGGCTAAGAGTTTCATTGAACAGGGGCGTTTTTCAAAAGCCCTGGATGAGCTGCAGGAGGCCAGTCGTCTGGACCCTGCCGACACTGCTCCTCGTTTTGAAATAGCTCAGGTTTATGTCTACAAGGGTCGATTTAAGGATGCGGCGGCTGAGCTTGAACAAATCAAAAGACGGTCTGGGCCCATGTCCATTGACGCCCGCCGTGCCGACCACGCCCTGGCCAGTATTGCCGCTTATTATGAACTGGGCGATCCCAACTCCGCATCCTACGCTGAGCCCGATGCCGAGCTGCTCTGGCAGCGCTCCGATTTTCCCATCAAAGTGGCAATCTGGTCTGACCCCGAGATGAAAGAATGGAAGGAGCCCTTCCGCCAGGCCGTCATCGATAGTTTTACCAAGTGGCGTGAGGCAGGTCATGGCTGGCTGCGCTTCCAGATAGTCGAGGACCAGCGGCAGGCGAAGATTGTCTGTAAGCTGGTCGGCGTCATGCGCGGCAGTAAGTACACTGGCGGTGGCGAAAAGCTGGGCGAGACCCTGGGCGATTACGATACTAAAAATGCCGAGGTACGAGGCTTCTCGCGGGTAGAAATATTCTGGGGGCCCGAGTCCAATCCGGCACATTTTAAGCACGTTGTTTTGCATGAGATCGGACATTCTCTGGGGCTCGGTCATTCGAATAATCCCGTTGACGTGATGTATCCTTTTGTCCACCCGCCTTATGTACAGTTTCCCAGTCGCAGAGACAGTGCCAGTTTGTGCGCTCTTTATGGAATTAAATAATGCCCTCACGCATAGTCCGATCGGTCGATCCTGAAGTTCTGGAATACCCCTTCGATAAGCTGACAGCCTGCACTCCTAATGATCTCTTCTATGTGCGCGATCACTTTCCGCGGCCGCAGATTGATCTTGCTACCTGGTCTCTTGCTGTGGAAGGGACAGTCGCTGAGCCTTTGAAGCTGAGCTATGAAGAGATTCTTGCCCTGCCGTCGCGCTCGGTGACGGTGACTCTGGAATGCGCCGGCAATAACAGAACCTTCCTCAATCCGCCGGTCAAAGGTGTGCAATGGGATCTGGGCGGTGTCAGCAACGCTGTCTGGACGGGCGTGCCTGTGCGGGATATCGTCAGTCGGGCCGGGCTTTTGCCGCAGACGCTGGAGCTTGTTTTTGACGGCGCCGACGAAGGCAATCCGGACGATTCCCTGCCATCGCCCATATCCTTCGCCCGCAGTTTACCTCTGCATAAAGCCCTGGCCGAAGACGTTATCCTGGCTCATTCAATGAATGGTGAGCGGCTCGGTGCCGCGCATGGCTTTCCCCTGCGCCTGATTGTGCCTGGTTGGTACGCTGTGGCCTCGGTTAAATGGTTGCGTCGCATTGCGGCAATCGATCATAAGTTTGATGGATACTTCCAGACGGTTGATTACAGCTATATTGATAGAAGTGGCCCCGAGCCTGTGCGTCGGCCTATTACCGAGATGCTGGTCAAGTCTCTGATTGCGCATCCGCGCCAGGGTGAAAGCATAGCAAAAGGGAAATTGTGCGAGATAAGCGGTGCCGCCTGGTCCGGGGCGGGCTGGATCGCCCGGGTGGAAGTAAGCACCAATGGTGGTGCCAGCTGGTTGGAGGCCAGTGTCGATGCCGGCGGTCAGGCCGGCGTCTGGACGATGTGGAGATTCTCATGGCTGGCTCCGTCTGAGCCCGGGGACTCTGTCCTCATGGCCCGCGCGACCGATGAGCACGGTAATGTGCAACCGGCGACGCACGACCCGGACCGCGAGACTTATATGATCAATTTTTGTTTCCCGGTGCCGGTAAAAGTAGTTTGAGTGCTGTGCGCGCTGACTATTTTGCCGGGGCTATTTTGATTTTTACCGCTTCCGGGAAATAGAGTTTGGAGTCGTTGATGACCCGGCTGAAGACGCTGCTGTTGCTGCAATAGGTGAGGCCTATCTCGCCTTTGCCGGTTGTGTATTGAGGGTGCGCTTTAGCGCTGTAGAAGAAAATATCCCGCGGCACCTGCGGCAGTTTATGCGCGACGACCGGTTTGGACCAGGGCCCTTCCGGATGTTCGGCGTGGCGCATCATCAGCGCTTTATTGCCGAAGGGCAGATAGAAGGCGAAGAAGCCGGGCAGTCCCTGCACTTTCGTCACGGTCATTTCGGATGTGCCGTCGTCAAAGAGTGTATCGAGGAAGGCCGCCTGGTCCTGCCACTTTCCTTCGGCCAGCCACTGCAGTCTGTCCATTCGCCCGGCCTCCAGATCCGATTTTTTCAAACGGCACAGGGCGGTGGGATTGCGAAATATACCCATGCGCACGGCGCTGTTGGCCACATACATGTAGAAGTAGTCGCCGTCCAGCAAACAGGCTGTACCGATCTGGCGATTGCTGCTGCGGTTGTTAAATTTGAATGTTCTGATTTTCCAGGTGGACGGCTCCGCCAGCGGATTTTGAACAATGATCAAATTGTCTGTCAGAGGATTGAATTGAAAAGGCGGTTGTTGCTTGGGTGCGACTTCGGTCTCGTGCATGGTGAGATAGAGCTTGCCGTTGAGCATCGCGCCGTCTCCCGGCCAGTAAAAATTACCGTCGTTGAGACGGAAGAAAGCCGGCGACTGGTTGTAAAAAATCGGGCTGGATGAAGCTCGGCTCGGGTCATCGACGGCTACTGTATTGCGCACCATTTTGCAATCTTTGCGCTTACCGTCAGCGGTCAATTTGCCGATGAAGCTGTCTCCGAAGAGCCAGAGAGTTTTGTGCGGGCTGAGTACGATGCTGTAAGCCCCGTCTCCACCGACAAAGCCTTCCCTGCCCCGGAGCTTGTTCTGGAGGACCGGGAGAGGGGCGCTACCGGTGACGGTGAAGGGATTTTCCGGGCGCCTGCGATCCGAGGGGATTTCGTCGGACTGCGGCAGACTGAGGGCGCTGCTTTGCCCGACCAGGCCGGCGGTTACGGATAAAAGGACGCGCCAGCCCAATTTGCTCTGGCGCGGCCTGGTCAAACAATTGGACATTGCTATCTATTTTTTCTCGCCGTCGTGGTGGCCGTCGAAACCAGTATCAGGGCCTTCCGATTTTGAAGGTGAACTCTGGCTGGAGCCGTTGTCGCCAGCGGAGCCTGAGCCCGAACCGGCTTTGCCTTTATCGCCTTTCTTACCGTTGCCGAAGGCACCCTTGCCCGGCAGGCCCGGCAGTACGTCGATGTTGATCACCGGCGGTTTGCCGACCAGTTTGCGGTCCGCCATGGTGGCAATTTCTCTGTCGATATCGGCATCCGTACGATGCGGTTCGAGGATGTGGACCAGGTCTTTGTAGTAGAGGGTTTCCTTTTCCACAAGACCCTGTGCGATGCGGTCCAACTCGGAGCGTTTGGCTCGCAACATGCCGCGGACATTGGTGATGCAATCGTCGACCAGTTTTTTGATTTCCAGGTCAATTTCGCGTTCTGTTGCTTCTGAACCCCGACCCTTGCTTGTGACGAAGGCAGAGTGGGTGTTGAACATGAAAGAGCCCATGCCGTACTTGCGCACCATCGAGGAAGCTACCTGACCAACATGCTCAAGGTCAGTCGATACTCCGGTGGAGGTCGTTTCTTTGTGCAGTTCTTCGGCACAATAGCCGCCCAGCGATACTTCTATGCGGGCCAGCATATCCTGCTTGTTCATGTGCGAATAGAAGGCATCTTCCTTGCCTACCGACCACATGTAGCCCAGGGCGTAGCCCGATGGGACGATGGTCACTACCTGGATGCGATCGCGCAGGTTGCGGAAGTAGGCAATGATCGTGTGTCCCGCTTCGTGATAGGCGGTTTCCCAGAGCTCTTGCAGATTTACTTTTTGACTGCGGCTGATGCCGAAGCGCACTCTTTGAATGGCTGTGACCAGGTCGGCATGGTTGATCGTCAGGCGACCGGCTCGGATGGCTCCCAGACCGGCTTCGTTGACGATATTGGCCAGGTCCGCACCCGATTGGAATACAGTCATGCGCGAAATTTCCATAGCATTGACGTCGGGATCCAGAGTCAGCTCCAGGTCTTTCATGTAATGCTCAAGAATGGCCTCACGACCTTCGAGATTGGGCATGGGCACTTCGATCTTGCGGTCAAACCTGCCCGGCCGCAAAAGAGCCGGATCGAGCATGTCCGGATTGTTGGTGGCACCGATGGTCAGCACCTTGTGTTTGCCGAAGCCGTCCATTTCAACCAGCAGTTGATTGAGGGTCTTGTTGGAGTCCTGGATGGCGCCGCCGCCCAGGTCGCGGCCCCGCATACTGCCGATGGCGTCGATTTCGTCGATAAACACAATTGCCGGCTTACCGCTTCTGCGTGCCTGTTCAAAAACGGCACGGACTCGATTTGTCCCAACGCCCGCCCACATGGACTGGAAGTCGCCGCCGGAGAGGGCATAAAAGGCCACTCCCGCTTCGTTGGCTATGGCCTTGGCCAGCATCGTCTTGCCGGTGCCGGGACGGCCTACAAGGAGGACACCCCTGGGAGCTTTCAGTCCGGTCTGTGCCACCAGGTCAACATGCTTGAGCATGGCTACGACTTCGGCAGCCTCTGCCTTCGCCTCATCCATGCCTTTGATGTCGTCCAGTTTTACATCAAGGTCGGGGACACGCGACATGTTAATACCGCCGGTATTGAGCTTGTGACCGGAGGTGACCGATACTTTCTCAATAGCCGTTTCGAACTCTTCTTCGGTAACCGCTTTTTTGCCGGCTCTAACTGCCAGAATACCGGCTTCATTGCAGGCGGCGGCTACGTCCGCTCCTGAGAAATTGACCGAGAGCTTGGCCAGCTTGTCGAGATCCTGTTCGCTGTCTAGTTTCAACTTGCCGATGTATTTTCTGAAGAGCTCTTTGCGAGCATCCCTGTCGGGCAAGCCCACATAGAGCTTGCGGTCGAAACGACCGGACCTGTAGAAGGCAGAGTCCAGTTCCCCTTCTTTGTTGGTGGCGCATATGGTGACTACATTGCTGCGGCCCAGTCCGTCCAGTTCAACCAGGATCTGGTTCAGTTCGGTGGAGCGGCGGCCGCCCAGGCCGGAACTGTCGGTCGTGCCGGCGATGGTGTCGATTTCATCGATGAACACAATTGCTGCAGGGCTCTTGCGGGCCTGCGTGTAGAGCGCGCGGATGCGGGCTGAGCCCTCGCCCCGCCACATAGAGATGAGCATGGATGCCGACAGGCCGTAAAACGGCACACCGGCCTCGTTGGCAATAGCTTTAGCCAGCATCGATTTGCCCACGCCCGGCGGTCCTATCATGAGGACACCAGAGGGCAGTTTGGCCCCGATCGAACGAAGCTCATCGCCGCGTTTGAGGAAGTCGACAATTTCGGCAATATCTTGTTTTACATCATCGATACCGACGACGTCACTGAGCTTCACTGTCGGATCGTGATTGATCAGCTCTACGCCTGAATTGCCAAGACTGCGCTCCAGGCCGACAGAGACTTTGTCCAGGGCCTGCAGGATCATTTCGGTGTTGACCTTGGTCGGATTGCCCGGTCGCATGGAAATCAGTGCCGCTTCGTTAACGACGTTGGCGATTTCCGCTGGAGAATAGCTGTTGGTGAGCATTGTAATCTGCTCGTAGTCTATATTTGCTTCGTCGCAATTGACTTTCGCCAGGTAGTACTTGAAGAGGGCGGTGCGCTCTTCCGGCATCGGCATCTGGAAGTAAATGCGTCTGTCCATGCGGCCTGCGCGCATGAGAGCGGGATCGAGCATGGCATCGTTATTGGTGGCACCGATAACCATCAGGCGCGATCCGTGGAAGCCGTCCATTTCGGTAAGCAGTGTATTGAGGGTCATGTTCATGTCGGCAACGCCGCCAAAACCCTGATCCTGCTGCCTTTTTGCGCCCATGGAATCAATTTCGTCGATAAACAAAATGGCGCGATCGTGATTTTTCAATTTGCGGAAAAGTGTTTTCAACTTGAGCACACCCAGGCCCATGAAGATGCCGCCGATAGCGCCGCCGTCTACGACGTAGAAGGGCACTCCGACTTCGTTGGCTATGGCCCGGGCAAAGAGTGTTTTACCAACGCCTGGTGCACCGATGAAGAGCATGCCCTTGGGCACCTGGGCGCCGGATTCTTCGTAATGCGAGGACTTGGCCAGGATGTCTATAACTTCCTGGATTTCAATCTTGGCCTTCTCATTGCCGATCATCTCGGAGAGAGTCTTGGGCGCCTTGGGGCTGATGGGCGAATCTTTGAAGAAAAACTTGAAGGCATTGCGCCAGACGCTCTTGGGTGCGTTGGAATCAGCCCGGGGCGGGAGCGGGAAGATAATCGAGAGGATGATGTAGAACTGAATAATTATGAAGAGCGCGCCGTAGACGCCGGCTGCAACGACCGAGACGACCGTGTATTTCAAGAGCGCCGGTACTGAAACGAATGGGTTCCAGTATTGCGCTGTGAAAATCAAAGCCAGTGTCCAAACTATTAGAAATAGCCATTTAGCCCAATTTTTCATGACTTAGAACACGCTCCTAGTTATTGCCAAAAAATGGAAAGTCAGAACCCCTCGAGGGGTGCTTTGTCGTAACTTCTGTTGAGTAGCGCCAGACTCTGGCGGCATCATTGATGCGGATCTCGCCCACACCGCTCTCATCGCGGATCAGGCCGAGGGATGCCGGTTTTACCCCGGCGATGCCGGTCGGGACTATGGCCGGCGCCTTGTAATTAGTAAGGGCTGCGCTGGCAACCACTACGAGAATAAAGGCGATAAAGTAGCTTTTCATGGCAGTCTTAACCTAAGTCACAGGTATGTCGAGCTCGCGCTTGACGAAATTTTCCAGGTCTTTTTTGGGCATTTCACCGGAGATGCCATTGGCCGCCTTGGCGTCCTTGAAGAGCACGAACGATGGGAAACTTTTGACGTCATAGCGCTGGACCAGTGGGGCATTGCTGTTGGCGTCCACTTTGACGACATGGACAAAACCCTGGCTTTCATTGGCGAGCTGGGTCACGGCTTCTTTCATGGCCTCGCAGTGCTGGTCTTCCGGTCTGTAAAACTCAACCAGCACCGGCGTGTGGCTGTCCAGTACCTCCCCCTGGAAGGTATCGGCATTGACCTCTGTGACGGGGTCCGGACCGACCGTGGTATTGCCGAAGGTCCAGCCGTTCTGATAGGGCACCGGCGCGCCGCTGGCTATGTAACTGCTCACAAACAGGGCGATCAAGAAACCGACTACTAATTCCTTCATTGCACCTCGCCTCTACGGGCTTGATCCGACACTAAAAGCAGGATATCGATGAGCCCGCCTTTATACCTATATATTGGCACAGCCTTAGAACTTTTACACAATGCCATTACGGACCTTAACCAGGTAATTACCCTGGAATTGTCTGAAATCGGCAGTGACGGATAAGCAAACAGGCGGACAATCTGCCCGCCTGTTCAATGCTTTTGCTATGCAGTGACTCTGTCTGAGTCGGCTAAAAGGCCAGGGGCCTTATTTACCGCGCTCGGGCACGGCCACGGCGTCAATCATGTGAATCATGCCGTTGGAGGCTTTGACATCAGGAGTTGTGACGATACAACCGTCCACGATCAACTTACCATCTTTGTTGTCAAGCATGAGTGATTGACCTTCGAGGGTGGTAATTGAGCGCTTACCGTCGAGGGCAGCGGCGTCATATTTGCCTTTGACTACGTGATAAGTAAGGACATCCTTGAGACGTTTGGGGTCATTGAGGAGGCCTTCACGCATGTCCTTGGGCATCTTAGCCCAGCCTTCGTTGGTGGGAGCAAATACTGTGAGCGGACCGGCACCACTGAGAGCGCATACCAGACCGGCTTTTTTAATGGCCGATACTGTAGTCGAGAGGTCTTTGTTTTTGGCAGCGACTCCGACTATGCCGTTTGCCATATGGTGGCAAGCTCTGGTGTGGTGATGATGTCTATGATGTTTCGTTGCTGCTTCTACGGGCGAAGAGGCAACAAGACCGAATCCCACCAAGAGCGCTGCAGATAGCGCCAATGAGCGAAGATTCGACGATTGAAATTGCATTGAAACTACTCCTTTCAGTCCCCGCCGGGGGATAAACCTCTTAAACGTGCTTGTTGATAGCGGAGGCGAGGGTTGATTTGGGAACGGCACCCACGACCTCTTCAATTACCTGTCCGCTTTTGAACAGGAAGAGGCTGGGGATACCACGGATTTTGTAGGCCTGAGCGGTCTTTGGGTTTTCGTCTGTATTGAGTTTGACTACTTTGAGTCGTCCCTCATACTCTTTCGAAAGGTCCTCAACGACGGGAGCTACGGCTTTACACGGACCACACCACGGAGCCCAGAAGTCTACGAGCACTGGTATATCGGCTTTCAGTACTTCCTGCTCGAAGGTGGAATCGGTAACGTTTGCGACGGACATTTCTAAACAGGACCTCCCTGGAGTCAGAGCACTTGATTAGATTCTTGAGGCTGACTAACCAACAAAAAAGATTATAGTGATTATGGAGTAGTTTCCCACAAAAGAAGACGATTCAGCCAAGCAATATCGCTAGTCAAGAGTCTTCCCGGGAGTCTATGTAAGACGCCAAAAGGTAGATAATAGCGGTGTCCTGCGCTTTGCCTCTTGCCCGTGTAAAAACAAGGTTAGACTTTCAGGGACTTGGCAATGTCGGGAGCAATTAGAGAGGGCCCGGGATCTTTTGAATCTTCTCCGCCGCATTCTATATAAGTGGATTTTTCGCAGTCTTGCCAATCAGCTTTTGGTCACTTACCTGCTGGTTATTACGATTGCCCTGGTTGTCGTCACGCTCTGGGCGCTCGTTGCTATCCGCAAAGAGTCGTTGACTGACCTCGAACACACGATGGAAGTCGAGGCCGTCAACCTCAGTCTGGAAATCGACAACGATCTTGTGCTTGACTCGCCCCTCTCGCATCAACGCATCCAGGCGGCCGTGGAGAGGCTCTCATCGCGCCTCGGCTATTCCTTTGTCGTTGTCGACAAGGACGGGCGGGTGCTGGCCGATTCGCAGCCTATTGTCCAGAAAGAAAATCTTTCCAACGAACAGGAAATCAACGAGGCCCTGGCCGGTGTCGTCTCCAAGTCGACGCGCAGCGAGCCTGAGAGCAATCAGAACATGTTTTATGTGGCCACTCCCGTGCGCTCCATGGGTGAAACCACCGGCGTTATCCGCGTAGGCGTGCAGTTGACGCAGATAGAGCAGCGCTTGCAGAAAGACTTGATAGTCTTCCTGGAAATCATCTTAGCGACGGGCGTAATCACAGTCTTTATCAGCCTTTTACTGGCCCGGCGCGTGACCAGACCGGTGCGCGAAATGTCAGCCCTGGCCAAACAAATCTCCATCTCCGGCGACTTCTCCGCGTTTCTGCCGATGCACCGCAAGGATGAAATTGGAGAACTCTGTCTGTCTTTTAACCAGATGATCGGCCGCCTGCGGGAGCAGGAGCGGGTGCGGCAGGAATTTATCTCGAACGCCAGTCATGAACTCAAGACTCCCACCATGGCCATAGGCTCTGTTGTCGAAGCGTTACAGGCCGGTGCAGCCGAGGATCCCAAGCTGCGGCATCAGTTTCTCGGTTCGCTGGAGCGGCTTGTGGAGCGGCAGACGAGTTTGATTCAGGATTTGCTCGATATCTCCAAGCTTGACAGTGGGCTCGATTCCAACTGGCAGGAAGAGGTCAACGTCGTGCAGCTCGTCAATGAGTCGGTTGAGCAATTGAGGCCCCAGGCCGATAAGAAAGAGCTGACCGTGTCGACGCAGATTACGCAAGACGGCCTCGGCGGCGGCGAACTGATCGTGCTGGGCAATGCCAGCCAACTGCAGAGGGCGATCGTCAACATTTTGCAAAACGCCATTAACTACACCCCCGCCGGAGGGTCGGTCACTATCTCGGTGCGGCCGGTGCGCGGCGAGCGACTGGAAATTAAATTTCAAGATACGGGCGTGGGCATTGATCCCGCCGACCTGCCTCACATATATGATCGTTTCTATCGCGCCGATAAAGCCCGCACCCGTGAGACCGGCGGTACTGGTCTGGGTCTGGCCATCGTGCGCGAAATTATCGCTCGCCATCACGGCACACTTGATGTCGAGTCGCAGGTGGGTAAGGGCTCCACGTTTACGGTGCAGCTGGCGCTGCGCCAGACGGGAAGCCAGGAGTAGGAGCCGGGGTCGATAGAAGAGAGCTATGCCTGAGTCGAAATTTCCCAAATATCTAAAACGTCTGGCCATGGGCAAGGCGGCCTCCAGGCCGCAGAAACCGGCGCCGCAAGAGCAAGAGGAAGTGGAAGTCCTTGAACCCTGTTGCCAGGGCCGGGTGCACATTGCCTATCGCGGAGTCAGCGATGACCGGCTCTATATAAGCCATGATCGCGCCTTTGCCGAAATCAAATTTTTTCGCCCCAACGGTCTGCGCATATTTTGCGCCGATTGTCGGCGGCGGATGGTTTAGTCTATTGACCTATGAAGTCATCGCGCACCAAACTTGAACGCTATCGCCGCCAGACGATTCTGGAACAGGTGGGCGAGGAGGGCCAGGCGGCTCTGGGGGCGGCGCGGGTTTTGGTGGTCGGTCTGGGTGGCCTGGGATCGCCGGTGGCGCTTTATCTGGCCGCCGCGGGTGTGGGCACGCTCGGTCTGGTTGACTTTGATCTGGTTGAGCTTTCCAATCTGCAGAGGCAGATGATTTTCAGCGAAAGTCAGGTTGGTCAGCCCAAGGTGATGGCTGCCCGGGCGCGACTGCTGGCCCTCAACAGCGCGCTGAAAGTAAATGTGCACAAGATCGCCCTCAATCAGGCGAACGCGGCCGAGCTTATCGCCGGCTACGATCTTGTAGTCGATTGCAGTGACAATTTTGCCGCGCGCTATGCCATAAACGATGCCTGTCTGGCGCTGGGGAAGCCTTTTGTCTTCGGTTCGCTCTATCGCTTTGAAGGGCAGGTAAGCTTCTTCTGTCACGAAGAGGCGCCCTGTTACCGCTGCTTCTATCCGGATCTGGAGCAAGCCGGCGGCGATTGTGCCACGGCGCAGCTTGTACCAAACTGTGCCGAAGCCGGTATCCTGGGCTCAATGGCAGGTGTGATAGGCAGTCTGCAGGCCACCGAAGCGCTCAAGTATTTGCTCGGGCAAAAAGAGGAGCTTCTTGCCGCATCTGTCCTGATGTTTGACGGTCTCGCTATGTCATTCAGCAGGCTGGGGCTGAAGCCGCGCACTGACTGCCATTGTCGCAATGCTGCCATGCGTGGCCATCTATCCGGCATGGACGGTGGTATTGTATCTGGTGCCGATGTTTCTGCAGGGTCCGCTGCCGCAAGCGGCGCGGCCGTCTCCATCAGTCCCGCCCAGCTGGCGCAAATGCTTGATGAAGATGAAGACTTGCTCTTGCTTGATGTGCGCGCTCTCAAGGAGCACCGCGCTATGCGTCTGCGCAACAGCACGCTGATACCTCTGCCGGAATTGACCGAGCGTATTTCCGAACTGGACGGCGAAGAGCGGCCGATCGTGGTTTATTGCCGCTCGGGTGTCAGGAGTCGCAAGGCCTGTTCTCTCTTGCGTGATTGCGGCTTTGAGGACGTGCGTAATTTGACCGGCGGTATCCTGGCCTGGTACCGTGAGTTTGAAGAAAAATCTATAGAAAGTGACGCCGCACTGGAGACTTATTGATGGACTATGCAGCCGTTGTAAAAAACCTCAACGAGAAAAGCAATAATCGCCTGCCCGGTTTGTTCGGCATGGAAGTGGTCAGCGCCGGCCCCGGTGTGCTGAAAGGGCGCTTGAAAATCAAAGACGAGTTTCTTGCTCCCAACGGCTACCTGCATGCCGCCACAGTCATCGCCCTGGCGGACACCTGTTGCGGCTACGGCACGATGGCCAATTTGCCTCCCGGGGCCAGTTCCTTCACAACCGTAGAATTGAAGACCAATTTTTTAGGCACCGCCACCAGTGGCTTCATCGATTGCGAAGCCAAGCTTAGCCATGGCGGCAAGACCACGCAGGTATGGGATGCAACCGTTGTCGGCGGCGAGTTTCATAAGGTGCTGGCCCTGTTTCGTTGCACCCAGATATTGCTCTACAAGTGATGTCTTAACGTGCCGAGCTGCGGAAGAGATCGTCGATATCTTCTTTCTTCAGGGACTCTCCGCCCGGGGACAGATAAAAGGTCGCCGAATCGCTGGCCAGTTTGTACGATTTTGGTACGGTGAAGCGGTCCTTCTGCACCGGCACCAGCTTGACCGATTGATATTCGACCAGATTTTTCGGACTGCCGACCGCCGCGCTGTCCCTGTGTCGATGCCCCTTGCTGGAGGCCAGGGCGACCACAAAACCACTGCTTGGCGGGTTGGCCATAATGTAGCACCAGGCTTCATTCAATGCTTTTGGCAGGGTCACATCGTCGAGGGATACAGTCTTTTGCAAAATCTGGCGCTGGCCGCTCTGGCCCTCGGCAAATAAGGTCGTTTCCCGGGCTTTGTGGCCATCGGCCAGGCTGACGCTCTTTACCGAAGAGCCGCTTTCCCGCCTTCGCCTGGAGTGTGAGCTGATATCTTCGATGTACTGGGACAGGGGGATCACTATGTGTGAAGCGTTTTCCGGATTGACCAGTTCAATTGTGTTGGGGGCGCTGTCGTGCCAGATGGCCCGCCCTATGGTGGTCTTGAGGCTGAAGGCGTGTGCTGTAAAGGCCGCCTGCATGGCGCCCCAACGGGTGCCGGTGACGGACAGCAGAATCATATCCCTGTCAGTGGGGCTCATGGCCCAGGCTGCCTGGAAGCACTGGAAAAATGCCAGCCAGATGAGGCAGTTAATTGTTGCAAAAGACTTTTTCACCAGATTGACTCCCTGCGATCATCTTACTAATTACTAAATCGCCTGAATCGTTTACCATGATAATAGAGTTACCGAAGTTCCCGGAGGAGTGTGCTCAGTTTTCAGATGCGAATAATTGCCAGCCTGATCATCCTCGCCGCGGCGGTGGTTCCCTTTTCATCGCCGGCTATGGCGGAAGAAAATTTTAGCAGAGGTGTTCAAGCTTACACCGCCAAAAATTACGGACTGGCCAAACAATACCTGAGCCAGACCGTGAGCACTTTTCCTGCGTTTTGGCCGGGGCACTATTATCTGGCTCATACATACTTGTCGCTGGGGCAGCGTGATTCTGCCCGCAAACAGTATGAGGCCTGTCTTTCCTGTAGTCCGCCGCCGGGCCAGGATGTACTCGATGCCTGCCGCAAAGCGATGACTGCCCTGGGCGGCAAGCCGGCCCCCACCGGTAGTACCGCTGCTGCCGCTCCGGCCGGTTCTACCGATGGCGAAGGCGGCGCCGGATCGGCGACCGAAGAGAAGAAGGCCGGGGCGAAGGAAACTAAGGAAGCGAAGGAGGAACCGGAGAGCTATCGCGAGAAGGAGCGTCGCGAGACTATCGAACGCCTGCGCAAATTGTGCGCGGAGAAGGTAGCGAAAATCCGACAGGAGCTCAAACAAGCTCTGGCTGACGGTGATGCTAATTCCAGCCGTTGGTATATTGATAGGGAGACGGGCGGTTGTGTTACCCACATGAATGCCGAAGACAGAGCTGCCATCGAGCTTGAGTATCAGTCAAAAATTTCTGCGGTACAGCAAGAGACGGAAAAGAAGATCGCTGATCTCCGCTGATTTGTGCAAGATTCAATGCTTCAGTGCAGCGGCGTAAAAACGTCGGGCGTTACCTTGGCTGTGTTTTGATGATCGACAAATCTGAGTTTGCCGTAGTTTTCCAGCGGTGTTTGATTGAGCCAGAAGTCCTTTTTGCGGATCACCACTTTGACCAGAGCCGGCATTTTAGCCAGAGCTGGCAGGGCTCGGGCATTGATTGCGGTGTCATAGATTACAAGTTTGTCCAATTTCTTGAGTGTCATCAGGTACCGCAGGCACTGATTATCGATGTCGCGGTTGCCTCCCAGATCGAGTTCTTCGATATTGGTCAGGTTGCTCAGCAGGGCGCAGTCCGCTTTTTTCAATCCCGTTTTGTCCAGGGCCAGGCGCTGCAGTCCCGGCAGGACTTGTTTGAGCGCAGCCAGGGCACCGGGGTTTAACGCCATACCGGAAAATTCTATTATTTCGAGCTTTTTCAATTTATTCAGGTGCTCGAAGCCGCTGCCTGTGATTTCTGTCGATGTAAGCTTGAGTTCATGCAGGTCTTTCATGTTGGCAATGATCGGAAGAGATTTGTCCGATACCAGGGTGTAGTTGAGATTGAGTCGATAGAGTGTTGTGAAGTCCTTGAGAAATGCAAAATGCGTGTCGTCAAAATCCAGTTTGGATGCCGAAAACGCCCATGGTTTCAGGGCTGCCAACCGGGCCACGGCTCTGATGTTTTCCAGACCATCGTACTTGAGGTAAATCTGTGGCTGGCTCAAGTCCGAGGGGATTTTGACGTGACCCTGGGCCAGGATGCGACCCCGGGGCGGCCGTGAATTTGGCTGCGGCGGGCTGCCCGGTGTGGTGTAGAGGATCTCGGCTGCTGCCCTTGGCCCGGGGAAGTCCAGGACCAGATCAGTCGCCACCGCCGCCAGGGCAGTCGAAAAGGCAAGCCAATGCGCAAGCAGGAGCGGAGTCTGGATTCGTTTTTGAAAGGGATTCCAGTTGAGATTTTGTTTTCTCATCCGACCATTTTCGCGCTTATTTTTTTTGTGAGCGGGCCCAGGAATCCTTAAGCGTCACGATGCGATTGAACACCGGAGCGCCAGGTTTGCTGTCTTTGGCGTCGGCGATGAAGTAACCCTGCCTTTCAAACTGGAAGCGATCGCCGGGCTTGGCTTGCGCCAGGCTGGGCTCAAGTTTGCAGCCGGTCAGAACTTGCAGGGCACTGGGATTGATGGCATTGAGAAACTCACTGTCCTTACCGGCCGGCGGCGCTTCCACCGAGAGCAGGCGGTCGTAGAGTCGCACTTCGGCATCGAGGGCGTGGCGTGCGCTGACCCAGTGGATAGTGCCTTTGATCTTACGGCCAACCGGATTGTCACCGGGTTTGACTTCGGGATCGTAGGTGCAGCGTACTTCTACAACATTACCGGCAGCGTCTTTGACGACATCGGTGCAGGTGATGCAGTGGCCGTAGCGCAGGCGTACTTCCTTGCCCGGGGCCAGTCGGAAATAGTCTTTAGGCGGCTCGAGCATGAAGTCGTCCTGCTCGATGTAGACTTCCCGGCAGAAGGGCAGCTTGCGCGAGCCTTCTTTGGGGATATCGTGGGGCCAGTAGGCGGCGTCGAGTTCTTCTACTTTGTCTTCCGGATAATTTTCTATCACCACCTTTAGTGGCTTAAGAACACCCAGGACACGCGGTGCTTTCTGATTCAGATCGTCGCGGATGCAAAACTCCAGCTGGGCCATGTCGACTACGCTGTTGGCCTTAGCCACACCGACGCTGGCGCAAAAAGCGCGGATGCTCTCGGGGGTATAGCCGCGACGGCGGAGGCCGGCGATCGTGGGCATGCGTGGGTCGTCCCAGCCGCTTACGTGCTTGCCTTCGACGAGCTCCAGCAATCTGCGTTTGCTCAGCACGGTGTAATTAAGACTGAGTCTGGCAAATTCATACTGATGCGGGCGACTGGGAAATTTTGCGTAATCGATTAGATTGTCGATAACCCAGTCGTAGAGCTCGCGATTGTTTTCAAACTCCAGGGTGCAGATGCTGTGCGTGATCCCTTCTATGGCGTCCGAGATAGGATGCGCATAGTCGTACATGGGATAGATGCACCAGGTATCGCCGGTCATATGATGCCTGGTGTGGCGGATGCGGTAAAGAAGCGGATCTCGCATCTTCATGTTGGGGTTGGCCATGTCGATTTTGGCGCGCAAAATGTGTTCGCCTTCTTTGAATTCACCTTTGCGCATGCGACGGAGGAGGTCCAGACTCTCTTCCATGGGCCGGTCGCGATAGGGGCTGTTTTTGCCCGGTGTCGTGACATTGCCGCGATACTCTTTGATCTCGGCATCGGTCAGACTGCAGACATAGGCTTTGCCGGCCGTGATCAGATGCTCGGCATACTCATACATTTTTTCGAAATAGTCTGAGGCGTGGTACAGGCCGTCCCAGTTAAAACCGAGCCAGCGCACGTCATCCTGGATGCCGTCTTCAAAAAGAGTGTCTTCCTTGGCCGGGTCTGTGTCGTCAAAACGCAGGTGGCAACGGGTGCCGGAGTTGGGCAGCTTCTCGCGATAGTCGAGGGCCAGGCCGAAGTTAAGACAAATGGATTTGGCGTGACCGATATGCAAAAAGCCGTTCGGTTCTGGCGGGAAGCGCGTAATCACTTTCTGGTGGCGCTTGGCCTCCAGGTCGTCATTGATAATGTCCCGAATAAAATCGCTGGCTTTGGCCGGAGCCGGTGCTGAAGAGTTCACGTAGCTGCCCTTTCCTATCTGTATGGACCAGCTATTTTACTCTAAGCGGCCGGCTACTGGCAGCCCGGGCCAGGAGGCCCACTCTGTGGGACTTCCGGCGAGCGGCCCCGGCGGGTTATGTGTCTTTAATGTTCGCCTGTCGATGGCCGTCAGCGGGGGCTTCCCGCCGTGAAACTTTTTGGGCGGTCGCTCGTATCAGTTTGTAAGCATCCGAGACAGTTGGCGGACGAGGAAATTAATCGTGTTTGAAGTAAATCAGGTAATGGCCGGTAACTTTTTGATTTTTGCAGTTTCGATGGTCGTTCTGGAGGCCATCATGGCCGCCCGCTCCGGGCGGAAGCTATATGACTTTAAGGATAGCGGCTGCAATTTGTTTATCCTTCTGGTTGCCCGACTTTCCCAGCCGCTCTTTATGGGTTACATAGCCTTTACTCTGCTCGCACTGGAAAGGCTCGTGCCCTGGCATCTTCCGCCAAACATTGCGACTACGGCCGCCGCCCTTTTACTGACCGATTTTGTCTATTACTGGCAGCACCGTCTAAGCCACACCAATCGCTGGTTGTGGTTTCTGCACGAGGTGCACCATTCCAGCAAATACTTCAATCTCTCCACCAGCTTCCGTCTGCACTGGCTCAACCGCGCGATTGCACCGCTGTTTTTCGCACCGTTGATCTTGCTGGGTTTTGGCGCGGAGCAGGTGACTATATTTTTCCTCCTCAATTTGTTTTATCAGTTTGTTTTGCACACTCGTATGGTCGGCAAAATCCCGCTGTTGGAGGGCATCTTCAATACTCCCTCGGCGCATCGTGTGCACCACGCCAGAAACAAACAATATCTCAATAAAAATTTTGGTGGCATTCTCATGCTCTGGGATCGACTGTTCGGTACATATCAGGCCGAGGAGGAGGAGCCTAAGTTTGGCATCATCGGTACGTTCGAGAGCACCAATCCTTTTACCGTGCAGTTTCACAAATTGCCGGGATATTCACTCGTCGCTCGCCGGCTGACTTCTTTCTTTGCCGCGGTGATCCTTTGCGCAACTTCTCTTGAAGCAGCAAGAGCTGAGGAAGTCTTCGATACCCCAAAAACTGAGTCGCAGCCTGCAACGTCGTCTTTGCAGGGCAAGGTTGAGGTGTCTGTTTCCCCTTCACCAATACTCGGTTTGTGGAAGGCGCACATCAAACGTTTTGGTCGTCATCCTCAGATAAATATTGAGCGTGTTGACGGTGAATTTTTTGTCGGTACCTATACCGGCTTGCTCGGCAAATTTCCCTTGCGGGGGCGCTATTTGGAGGACCTGGGAATGATTCAGGCCAGCGTTGATTTTTCCAGCGCCAAGTTGTTGCGCTGGCGTCGTCGGCCGGCGCAGTCTTTGATCGCACAAATGCAGGGTGTCCTCAAGGACGGCCAGCTGACAGGCACGGCGGTAATGCCGGACCTGTCAACTGCGGTGGTGCAATGGGACGCGCGCAAGGTTCATTTAGTCAAATAGTTGCGGTGAATCCAGCCGTTCGATTTGCCGGCGTTGAAATCTTCGGTTTCGAACAATAGATTGCGTGTGGTTTCATGCATCATCATCCGGCTGTTGCCGCTCACCGCCTTTTGTGCGGCTCTGGCTCGGTCGGCGTCATCGATGCATTCTTTTACGGCAACGATGTCCGGAGCTTTGTATTTTTTACCCGCATCAGCTTCGCTGAAGGCTTCGGTCGCCGATGAATTGATGAGCTTGGGCCACATCTTTTTGAAGAGTGCGTTATTGGCGTAGACATCGATGCTGTTTACTTTGCCGTTGATGGCGAAGGCATAGCCGACGACATCGGACTTGTCTTTGACTATGTTCTGCAAATCCTGCACATACTTGCCGCTGGCTTGTTTGACCTGATCGTTTTCCAGGGCCATTTCCAGGCTGGTGGGCGATGCACTGGCCATGGCCTGGGCCGGGCTGACCCGGGCTTTGGCGAAGCCGACCGATTTGAACTTATCCACCATATCCCAGACCTGTTGCTGGTCTCCGGCATACTTGGCGGCCATCTTCAGGGATTTATTGGCCAGTTGAAATTGCGAACCATTAAATGCCCCTGCGTCTTCATTGCCTCGTTTGCTCCAGCGACCATGCTCCACGCAAAAAGAATTGATCGGCACAAACCCAGACTTGGGCGGCAAAATCATATCGTATTGCATCGTGCGATCCTGGCGTCCGCCTTTGACGATGTCTCCGGATTGAATGAAGATTGGCAGATTGCCTTTGTTTTGCACCGCCAGTTGATTGACGTCACCTGTTTCTTTGACTGTGACATAGCCTTTGAGCATGCCTTCTTGCAGGGTGAGAAATTCCTGGAAGTTGGATTTGTTCGGGCCATGAATTAAATAGACCGCAAGGTTGGCGCTGGTGAAAGGGCCGCTTATTTTTAGCGGGGCAGTCTTGGTATTGGCCGGCAAGGCGCTGATGGCTACCGGTCCGTCGTTGTGTCTTACGTTACCGGCCGGCATGTGCTGCGCCATGGCCGCGCTGGGGACTAGATTTGCTCCGGCGATGGCGGCGCTGAGCAAAATATTTTTGCAATTCATCTGTACTACTCCAGGAAAGTGACCGACCGCGGAGATGCCTAAGTCAGCATAGGAGCAGGGCGCTTAGTTGCGCTCCAGGGTTTTTCCTGAGCGTCTACTGGCCTTTGGCGCACTGTTATTTGAATGTTATGCGGGCGATGGATACTGCACTGGCGGAGGAGAAAACATATGAATGATTGCGCCCACCCGCAAGGGGATGATCCGACAGTCCTGGCCGATGAGCTCTCCACTTCCACGGCGCTCATTTGCGAACTCCTCAATGCCAGGGGAGCAATCAAGCAGCGGGAGATCTTTTCTACCGTCAGGCCTCTAGCTACGGCTACCGATGTGCTTGTCGACAGAAATGGCGACGGCAAAAATGACGCCCGATACTCGGTCTGGTTTGACGGGGGTGACAGCAGTATCCGTGCCGTCGACGTTGATCTAAACAACGACGGCAAACGAGACTGGCGTGTAGGCTATGTCTACACCGGCGGCAAGGTGCCCGATGCCATAACCATCGATACCGATCTCGACGGACGGCCCGATTTTTATTTGCCTGTGCGCACGACAATGTACGGGACTTTTGATTCCATAGATCTGGACGGCTGTCAGAAGCAGGGTTTTGGCGGGCGTCTTGATATGATGCGCACGCCCTACGGCTCGCTCAGCTATTTTGATCTGATGACCAAAACTCCCGACCGCAAGTACTGGAAGATTGACGTCAAACAGACCATGAGCTCGCGCCCGTGCGGCTTTAACTTCCAGCCCTGAAGCAGGTCTTTATTTCAATGTAGCGCAGTCGATAACAAAGCGGTATTTCACATCACCGCGTTCCATTCTCTCGAAGGACTCGTTGACGTCTTTGATATCGATTAGCTCGATGTCGGCCGCGACTTTGTGGGCGGCGCAAAAGTCAAGCATCTCCTGGGTTTCCGCTATGCCGCCAATCATTGAGCCGGCAAAAACGCGACGTTTGCCGATGAGATTGTGGGCGTTGAATTTGACCCCTTCCGGCGGGACGCCTACGAGCACCATGGTGCCGCCGATTTTGATCAGACTGAGGACTGCATCTATGTCGTGCTCGGCTGAAACAGTATCGACGATAAGATCGAAATATTCGGCGACCGAGGCCACTTCTTCGGGCTTATTCATGGCTACATATTTGTCTGCGCCCAGTGCCACAGCCGCCGGACGTTTCGATTCGCTGCGGCTGAGAACGGTCACTTCCGCTTCCATCGCTTTTGCGATCTTGACGGCCATATGACCCAATCCTCCCAGACCGACCACGGCCACTTTTTTGCCCGGGCCCGCTCCCCAAAATTTCAGGGGCTTGTAGGTTGTTATGCCGGCACACAGTAGAGGGGCCGCTGCATCTAGGGGAATGCCCGCCGGTACTTTCAATAAATATTTCTGGTCAACGGTGATTTGCGTGGAGTAGCCACCGTATGTGGTGCTGTCGCCGTCCTTGCTGTTGTAGGTGAAGGCCGTGTTTTTGCAATACTGCTCTTCGCCTCGCTTGCAGGGCTCGCACTGGCGGCACGAGTTTACGAAGCAGCCGATGCCCACTGTGTCGCCGACTTTGAAATTGGTTACGGCGGAGCCGACCCTGGTGACGTGGCCGACGATTTCATGACCGGGCACCATGGGATAGGTACTGTTCTGCCATTCGTTGCGAGCCTGGTGCAGGTCCGAATGACAGATGCCGCAATACTTTATATCCAGCAGCACGTCGTTTTCACCGGGCTCTCTTCTTTCAATTTCAAAAGGCTCCAGGGGAGTCGTGGCCGAAAGGGCGGCATAGGCATTGGTTGACAGCATGGGATACCTCACATGTCTCACTGAGTGCAATCGTATGCTGATGCTAAGGCATCCGGGGCCCTGTGGTTGCGGGTGAGCAGAATCAGGCAAGAATCTCGGAGAATCAGGCAAAAATCCCGTAACAGTTCAAAACAGAGCCGCTGGATGTCGGCTACTCTTCGTAAAGCTCCAGGGGCAGGCCATCGGGGTCGAAGAAGAAGACAAATTTTTTGCCCGTGTATTCATCGATGCGCACCGGCATCACATCGATGCCGTGATCGAGGAGCTTGGCGCGCTCGGCTTCCACGTCGTCGACCAGGAAAGCCAGATGCCGCAGGCCGGCGGCTTCAGGATTGGTGACTCTGGCCGGTGGATTGGGGAAGGAAAATAATTCAATCTGCCCGTAGTCGCCCACGGCCAGGTCGAGCTTGTATGACTGGCGCTCGGCCCGGTAGTTTTCGGCCAGCACTTTGAGATTGAGGACTTCGGTGTAAAAGTGTCTGGAGACGCCATAATCGGAGCAGATGATGGCTGTGTGGTGGATGCGCTTAAGTTTGAGACTCACTGCCTTGGCCCCCGGGATTGATTGGATAGATTCTAGCAGCCTGTCCTCCCCGCCTTTACCACCGCCCGGCGCTCTCACGTCTTTATCACGTGTCCGCCGCTAGTATCTGGGCACTTACCAGGCAATACAGGTGCTCTCCCCCAATGGCACTCGATCACAACAATACCGCGGATAACAGCGGCGACAGGCCGATACACCATCATGCTGAGCAAGTGCAGGACGGCGCTCTGCAGCGCATGCAGGCCGATTCCATTGCCCCTGCCGGTCAAAACGCCAGCGGCAATCATAGCGACCTGCGCGGCCTCAGCCACGACAAAAATAGCAGCCTGCCTGCCCTTGAAATTGTCGACGGTAAAGCGCAGGACTCTAAGCCGGATGCCAAACCGGATGCTAAAGCCCCGGCCAGGCCCGACGGCACCGCAGAACCTTTTACCGAAGTGCAACGCACCGGTGATTTTGATTCTAAGAAGCCCACCGCAGCCTTTCTCGATGAGTTCAAAGATAAAAATGTCATGATCTCGGCCGATACCAATGTCGCCCATGGTGAGATCAGCCGGGCTGCGGCGGAAAGGGCAGGCTTCAACACCATCGCCCTGCAATACAATGAGTCGGGCGAGCCCGGCAATCACGATTATTCCAAGCAGTTTAATGCAGTCGCTGACCAGATAGAGAGCGGCAAGTTGCCCCTGGGTAAGGGGGACGCCCTCAACGTCAGCATGGGTAATGCCGATCCTACATTTAAGGAAGCTTCCAAGTTTCTTGGCTTTGATGTAAACGCCCAGAATCTGGCTGGTGAAAAGAACCACATCCTGCAGCGCATGGGTGAAATTTCCCAGGATCCCAGCCGCTCGGACCAGGACCGGGCAGTAGCCGAACGTGTTGTGCGCACCAATGAAGCGATTGACCGGGTGCAGAGTCATGGTGTCGATGTCGTTCAGGCAGCGGGCAACACCGGCCCCGATCGCTTCAGCTGGGACTTTATGAATGCCAACAAACAGCTCTCCTCCGCCAGACCATCTGGCCGCGCCGATGATTTCAGCGCCGACCATTCGCTTGCTACCAAAGGCGACGGAGTTATTCCCGTCACCCTCGACAAGAACCCCAACATGCTCGACTCCAGACCGATCAAGGATCAGACCGGCACGCTGGAGCTGGGCGACAGCGGCGTAAAATTTCCGGCGCTCGGACACAGCCCGTTTCAGGGCAACACCACACTCTTTGATCGGGAAAAAATCAAACCCGAGTACTCACAGCCCCGCGTTGTTACTTCCACTGTGGAAGCGACCTCGGCCGAGCTGAAGCCGGAGCTCACTATGTCCAGACAGCCCGACGCCGCCCCTCAGCTCGGGGATACGGCCGCGGTGCCGACCAATAAATTTAGCGGTCCAACCATGGATGGACACTGGACCAAGGCCTTTCCCATCACCGATGAAAACCGCGGTTTGTTCAGCACACCCAGAGATGGACAGAAGCTTGTGACCGGTTACGTTGATGGTACTTCCTTTGTGAATATGCAGTACTTCAAAGAAAATATGGCCAGAATGGCTCAGGAAAAAGCGGCGCGCTAAATCAATGAAGCGGCGTGAAAACCTCAGCCGGTGCGTTGCTTGTCTGTTCGTGGTCGAGGAAGGTTATACGGTTGTAGCGTCCTCTGGGATTGCGGGTTTTCCAGAAGGTCTTGGCTCGCACCACTACAACTTGCAATTCAGGCATTTTTAGCAGGTCCGGGATACAGCCGTCGTTGATGGCTGTATCGTCGATAGACAGGTTGGTGAGCTTCTTCGCGCAGAGCAAGTATTTGAGGCAGTCGTTGTCGAGTTTATTGTTCAAACTGACGTTGAGCAGACGTATATCGGCAAGTGACTTGAATATGGTGGCATCCTGTTTCGACAGATTGGTTGCGGACAGATCCAGAAATCTCAGTTGCGGCATCAATGGTTTTAGCTTTTGAATATTGCCGGGCTTGAGGCTGGTGCCTGCAATTTTCAGTTCGGTCAGATTTTTCAATTTAAGCAGATTATCAAATCCCGCTCCGGTGATGTTTGTTTTGATTGCGCGCAGGGCCACCAGATTTTTTTGTTGACCGATAAAGGGCAGAGAGGCATCACTTATGAGCGTATCGTCGAAGTCCAGTATCTGCAGATTTTTGAAATTCTTGAGATATTGCATGTGGCGGTCTTCGAAGTCCAGCGAGGCGGCCGAAAAGCAATTAACTCGGCACTCTTTGAGACAATCCAGAGACTGTAATTTTTCCAGGCCGTCATATTTGAGGGTGATCTGCATACTGCTGTTGGTGGGCAAGCGCACCTTGCCCACTGCCAGTACGCGATCCCAGCGGATGCCAAATTTTCCATCGCGGGCGCGCACTCCTGTGGCGCACTTCAGCTGTGCCACCGCCGGTGATGGAAATTCAAAAACTCCGTACTTGACCGGGTGGCCGATCAGGTCCTCCAGTTTGTCACAGAGGATGTCTTCGGCGGCGTGGGCCGGCGGCGGTGCTTGATAGTTGATCGCCGCCGCCAGCAATAGCTGCAAAAGAAGCCAGACAGCTCTTGTTTTTTTCATCAGTGAACTGGCCCGAAAAGCGTGACCGGCGTGCGGCAGGTGGTTGCGGCATCAAGAATGGACAGACCGGCTATTTTCACCGGTCGGGGTTTGCCGTTTTGCCAGAATGTACTGTCACGCACTTGCAATATGCTCAGGTGCGGCAAGGTTTTAAATACGGCCAGACTTTTTTCCGTGACTGAGGTATCGGCTATCGCCAGCTTTCGCAGCTCGGCCTTACCAATCAAATATTGCATTGCGCTATCGTCGATTTTCTTATTTTTTGTCAGTTCAAGGTCCTGGATGTGCTGCAAATGTTGAAGCTCGGAGGCGTCCTCTTTTGTCAGGCCGGTGGATGATAGATCCAGCTCATGCAGGCCACCCAGTATCGGCCTCAGCTTCGCCAGCGCTCCTTGTTTCAGGGCTGTTCCGTGGAGATTGAGACAGCGGAGGCTCTTCAAGTTGCGCAGGCATTCGAAGTTTGCGCCGCTGACCTCGGTCACGCTCAGGCGCAGATTGCTCAGTCCGATAAAGCTCCCTATTAATGGGATGGACTTGTCGGTGATGAGCGTATCGTTCAACTGTAGATCGTGCAGTTCGTGAAAGCTGCTTATATGAGTCAGGTGGCTGTCCTCCACTTCCAGTTTATTGGCGTTAAATGTCACCACGCGGCACTGTCCGAGTTGCTCCAGGCTCTCCATGTGGTTCAGGGCCTCATATCTGAGCATCAATTTCAGTGGAATGTTTTTCGGCACCTTGATGCGACCGGTCGCCATCACGCTTGCCTGGCCGTTGACTGTTGTGGTGGAGCCGCCCTTATTTCCTTGGTCCCAGATGATCTGGGCGATTGGTTTGCCCTCGGGAAAGCTCAGCTCGCAATAAACCTCGGTAGCCGTCGCTGCGGCGGCTGAGCTGCAGCCCGAGGCAAGCAGTGCCAGGGCCAGAAAAATATTTCTCAGAGGGAATGTTTTTTTCATTTGATCAGTGCAAGGGGCTGAACATTTCTAGAGGTACGCGCGCTCCCTTTGAGCAATCGATTATTGAGAGTCCGGACTTTACTGTTCCCGGTTTGCCTCCGGGCCAAAATGTATTGTTGCGCACAAGCACTCTTTTCAGCTCGGGGAATTTATTCAGATCGGGCAAACACTTATAGTTTGCCGCAGTATCGGCGATATTAAGCACCGTCAAATGCTTCAGGGGCAGAAGCATTTTGACGCACTGATTATCAAATTGTTTGATGCCTTCCAGGTCCAGGTGGTGAACCGCGGTCAGCGCTGCAATAGCCTGGACATCTGACGGTGGGAGGTTCAGGTGTGAAAGCTTCAGATCCGCCAGGCTGGGGGCCAGGCACTTGAGTTTGGCGATGGAACCGGGCTTGAAGTTGATGCCGTCGAAATTGAGGTCGTGTAGCGCATGGCAATTGCAGAGGCTGCCGAAGCCATCGCCGGTGATATCGGTGCCGTTGGCACGTAAGCTTTGCAGGTGGAGAAAGGAGCCGATAACGGGCAGTGATTTGTCCGATATGACTGTGGTGTCCAGATTGAGCTGAATCAGATTTTTGAATTTTTTGAGATGGGCCAGATGCTTATCTTCAAATTCCAGTTTGGCGGCTGAAAAGCGCAGTACCTGATTGGCGTCGAGCTGCTCCAGAGTACTCATGTTTTCCGGGCCGTCATAGAGCAATTCTATTTTGATTGTGCCGGCGCGCGGTACGCGCACGAGACCCCGGGCTTTCAGTCTAAGTTCGGCCCCTGTGGTGCCCGTGCTGCTGCTGCCGGGATAACAGGTTATTGTTGCTATTTCACCCCGCGGCGGGAATTCCACTAGATAGTAGTCCGCGCTCTTTTGCGGCGGCAGTGCCCCGGCCGGCAGCGGCTGCGCGATAGCGGCGGTACACATGATTGTGACCGCCGCTATCGCTTGCAGTGCTGTTACGGCATGCCGTGCCGTCTGAGGGGCTAGCAAATCAGGATCTACTAGCGGACGCTGGCCGGTACTTTATTGTCGAAACGCTCGGCATCGCTCTTGGGAGCCATGGCGCTTACGCCCACCACTTCGCCGTTGATGGTTGTCTCTGCGCTTCTGAAGGGGCCTGAGTTTTTGACGAAGTCGGCCGGGAAGTTGAGCTTCGCTTCCGAAACTTTGTCGAGCTGTGCCATGTGCTCCGGTGCAAGTACCAGGTCCAGCGCTCCCAGATTATCGTCGAGCTGTTCCATTGTGCGCGCGCCGATAATTGAGGAAGTGACGCCGGGTTTGGCTTGCAGCCAGGCCAGGGCAACTTTGGCGGGGCTTGTCTTCAGCTCTTTTGCCACTTTGAGCAGGACGTCAATGACTTCGTAGGTCGATTCTTTTTTCAGATGACCCGTCACCCATTCGCCCCGACCGGCTTCCACCTTGTCTTTGTTTTCGCGGGTATATTTGCCGGTGAGGATGCCGTATTTGAGCGGAGACCAGGGGGTAACACCCAGACCCATTTCTTTAGCCATGGGGATCAGTTCGCCTTCGACAGTGCGCTCCAGCAGCGAGTACTCAATCTGTAGTGCCACCAGTGGTGCCCAGCCTCTAAATTTGGCAATCATTTGAGCCTGCGTTACCTTCCAGGCTGGAGTATCGGAGAAACCTATGTAGCGCAGCTTGCCCTGACGTACGAGATCATCGAGAGCGGCCATCGTCTCTTCAATGGGAGTGTGATAATCCCAGCAATGCATCCAGTAGAGATCGATATAATCGGTCTGCAGTCTGCGCAAAGAAGCATCACAGGCGGCGATTATTGATTTGCGATTGGCGCCGCCGGCATTGGGATCGCCGGGATAGAGCGTGCCGAAAAATTTGGTGGCGATGACTGCCTGGTCGCGACGCACCGCTTTTGACTGCAGCCAGTTGCCTATGATCAACTCGCTGTGACCTTTAGTGTATACATTGGCGGTGTCGATGAAATTGCCGCCTTTTTCAAAGAAATGATTGAGAATGTTGTGTGACTCTTCTTCGGTCGAGCCCCAGCCCCATTCCATGCCGAAGGTCATAGTGCCCAGGCAGAATGGGCTGACTCGCAAACCGGAGTTACCAAGAGTGATGTAATGATTTAGCGACATGTCAAATTCCCCATACATGCTATGTGCTAGAGGATAAGCCCCTGAGCGCATTTTTCAGACAATCATAGGCAAGTATTTAGAGTCTACGAGGCGCTGTTTTTCCGGGCAAAGAGACCTGGTGTCTTAACCGTCAGCACCCGGCCGAGCGTCTCGATCGCCAGTAGTTTAGTGCTGTCTGGATGCTTGTACAATCGGGCTTTCAGTTTGCCGCCGGGGATCGCGCGACTGGCTTCGGTGGCATAAATTAGATTGTTGCTTATGGACAGCTCCAGCTTTCGGCCGATTAGCTCGGTCGGGCCTTCCTCAATAGTGCAAGTGGCCATGTTGGCGCCGTTTAAGGCTGAATGAGCCGGTTTGACGACGATATCAACGCTTTCCCCTCTGGCCAGTGCTTCGGCAGCCAGGGCTTTGTTTCTGCGATTGTGCACCTGGTCTCGTACATGCAGGGCGGCAATCACCAGGCTGACCAGGCAGAGAGTGCCCCAGAGCCCGACGCTGAACTGTGAGTGATGCACTGCGGCGCTGACTGCACCCACCAGCGTATAACCGAGTACCGCTAGAAAAAAAAGCACCGACCTGTTGGCGATGCGTCTGGTGGCGCCCAGATCCGGCAGCCGGGCCGGGGGTACGGGCGACGCAATTGATTGTGATTGAATTGCCGGCGTGCTTTCATGGACCGGTGCAAGCAGCAGTTGCTTTTGCTCGCTCATTTTTTCCAGAGCCACAGCGATTCTTGTCGCTTCCTCGACTTTCCCCGCCGCCAACAGTACCTCCTGATAGCGTCGGGTCGCCTGCTGGAGAAATCTATCGAAATGCGCTTCTGATGCCGATAATGTGCGTATGAGCTTCTCTAGAATCTGGAGCGCTTCAGGGAAATTTCCGCTGGCAGTTTGATAATCGGCCCGGCTAAATTCCAGCATGACTTTGTCGACCGAGGCCGGCGGCTCAAATTGATTTTCCTTTTGCTGTGTTTTGATGGCTTCCGGCATTTTCTGCCATTGACCATCTTTGTAGTAGCACTGAGCCAGATAGAAGGTACTGAATCCCATTAGCTCGCTATTTTGCACTTGATTCAGGGCATCGCTTTTGCGCAGTTCGATAATATCGCTGCAACCGGCCTGGAACTTTTCGGCGCCCTCGGCATAATGCCCTTGCTGCAGGCGCAAAAGGCCGGCGGCAAAGAGATTGAGCACGCGGCCCTGGCTGTTGCTGTGCTCTGATTCATCGTAGAGATCGCAGGCCTGCTGTAAATATTGTTCGGCCAGATTGTTCTCGCCGCAGTCCTGAGCGACCAGCGCTCCGCCTATCAGGTCGCTTTGCAATGATTGACGCAGGGCGGCGCAGTCGAAGTCGTCAAGATCTTTTCTGCCCCGGGCTATGTTGTTGGCGGCCTGTCTCAGGGCTTCAACGTCGCGGCCCATGCGACAGAGCAATTCGGGCAGGCGGTGTCTTTCATTCCAGGGCGAGGTCTGGGCCTGATCAAATGGATTGTGATTGCTTTCATGGTAGCCGAAGTATTTGAGGGCTTCTTGATGCCGCCCGCAGCCACTGTAGATGAAGGCCACGGTGTGATAGGAACGATTTATATGGTTGGGGCCGCCCAGGGCGTTGCTGGGGAAAGCCGCCAGGCCGCACAAAAATTCGGCCAGGCCCAGAAGTCCCATGCGCAAACCGACGAGGATGCCGAGAAATAGGAAGGGTACGAGGACAAAGGCCAGACCGGACAGAGTGGAAAGGAGATAAAACTTGAAATTGGCCGAGGCTGCCGCACATAAAAGCACCAGTGCCACACCTGTGAGCGTTGCACCGGTTACCCGACCGATATTGAGCAGAGACAGTGCCCTTGGGAAAGGCTTTCTGGGTTTGCGCTCGAGCAAATCTTCGGCCAGCTTGAGGCAATTGCTTGCATTCACCTCAGTGCTGTCCATATTTTCTTTTACTCTCTAGAGCGGCCCTGCGATTCTATTCGCTGACGGCTTTGAATACGCCGGATTCACCGGGGGGCGCAGTCAGTGCTTTGCGCAGCGAACCATCGTAGCGTTTGATCAGCTCTTCGGCCTGGACGCGACCCATCTTACGCTTGATCATAAGGATGGCTGTTTTGCATTGATCGTGTGAGGCCACAAGGGCGCCTTCGGCAATCGGACGGCCCACATCGCCTAGCAGTGAAATGATTGATGTGGCGCGTTCGCGCAATTTTTCATTGGTTGGTTTGAGGTCAACCATGAGGTTTTCGTAGACTTTGCCCAGGCGTACCATGGAGCAGGTGCTGACCAGATTGAGCACCATTTTCTGCGCCGTACCGGCTTTCATGCGGGTGGAGCCGGTGAGGGCTTCCGGTCCGGTCAGGGGAGCAATCGTCACGTCGCACAGTTTGTGCAGCGGGGTATCGAAGTTATTGACCAGGGCGATTGTGGCGGCACCTTCTTTGTGAGCCACTTTCAGTGCGGCGAGCACATAAGGAGTGAGACCGGAGGCCGTGATACCAAGGACTGCGTCTTTGCTCGAAATCTTGAGGGCAAGGGCATCTTGCTCACCCAGCTCGGGATTATCTTCAGCGGTTTCGAAGGAAGCGAACATCGCTTCTTTGCCGCCGGCAATGCATGCTTGAACGGTATTGCGGTCAACACCAAAGGTCGGATGGCATTCGGTGGCGTCCAGTACACCCAGTCTGCCGCTGGTGCCGGCTCCGAAATAAATCAGTCGGCCGCCGGCTCTCAGTTTGAGGACTATAAGATCCACTGCCTTGGCTATTTCAGGGATGACTTTCTCAACGGCCTGAGCAACTTCAAAATCTTCTTTCTGCACCCGGGCTACGAGCTCGGCGGTGTCCAGTATATCGAGGTCTTTGGTTCGATCGTTTCTTTCTTCCGTCACCATGCGGGTGAATTCTTGTATATAGCCCATTGTGTCCGTCCTAGATTTCCGCTGCTGCCTGTTACCAGTTACCCGTTTTGTTGATTGTCTCCAACGAGCCTGCCGTTTGGGATCAATCCTAAGTATTAGATTTTATCAATCTTTGTCAATTAATTCCTGCTTTTATCTGTTAGCGGTGGCAAAGCTTGACTCTTTTGTCTTATGGGCTACGGTTGAGCGCTTGAGGTAAGAGCCGTCGCCCTTTTTGCCCACATACTCACCGTTTTCAATGACCACTTTACCTCTTGAAAGTACAGTCTCCGGGACACCCTGTACTTCAAAGCCTTCATAACAACTGAAGTCTACCCTCATATGGTGGGTTTCGGCGCTGATTTTCATTTTCTTGTTTGGATCAAAAATTACGATGTCGGCATCGGAACCCACAGCTATAGTGCCTTTGCGCGGAAAGAGGCCGAATATTTTGGCGGCGGCGGTGGAGGTTATTTCAACAAATCTGTTTACATTAATCCTTCCCTGGACCACGCCTCCGTTGTAAATGAGGCTCATACGGTTCTCAACGCCGGGGCCACCGTTGGGGATTTTGCTGAAGTCATCTTTGCCCAGCGTCTTCTGATCGTTGAAGCAGAAGGGGCAGTGGTCAGTAGACACCGTCTGCAGGTCGTTCATCTTGAGGCCGGTCCAGAGTTCTTCCTGGTTCCATTTTTCGCGCAGCGGCGGCGTCATCACATATTTGGCGCCTTCAAAATTTTCTCTCTCGTAGTAGGTGTAATCGAGGAAGAGGTACTGGGGGCAGGTTTCGGCAAAGGCGGGAATGCCTTCATCGCGTGCTTCCTTGATTTTTTTGAGAGCGTCGTAGCAGCTCAAATGCACTATGTAGACTGCTGTCTCAGCCATTTCCGCCAGGGCAATGGCGCGGTTGACGCCCTCGGCTTCAGCCTTTGTCGGCCTGGTGAGCGCGTGATACTTGGGTGCCTTGTGTCCGGCTTCGCGGGCAAGCTCAACGATTTCATTGATGACCACGCCGTTTTCGGCGTGCATGCAAATGAGGCCGCCCTCTTCGCCGGCGGTTTTCATGCCCCGGAATATTGTGGCGTCGTCGACCAGCAGTACGCCGGGATAGGCCATAAACATCTTGAAGCTGGTCACGCCCTCTTCATGGATGAGCTTCTTCATTTCCTTCAAGCGCTCGCGCGGCATGTCGGTTGTAATCATGTGGAAGCCGTAGTCGATGGCCGCTTTGCCCTGGGCCTTGGCGTGCCAGGTGTCGAGGGCTTCATATAAAGACTGGCCTTTGTTCTGGATGGCGAAGTCAATAATCGTCGTCGTGCCGCCATGCGCCGCGGCCCGGGTGCCGGTCTCGAAGTCATCGGAGGAGGTCGTGCCGCCGAAGGGCATGTCCATGTGAGTGTGAGCGTCTATGCCGCCGGGGATGACGAGCATGCCCTTGGCGTCGATAATTTTATCGGGGGCGTGGACGCTGGCATCCAGCTCTTCGCCGATTAAGGTGATGCGTTCTCCTTCTACCAATATGTCGCCGTAGTAATCGTCAACAGCTGTGACCACGCGACCGTTTTTGATAAGAGTCTTCATCAGCTAAATCTCCTGCTCTGAAACTACGCTGATTATATATACAAACGTTGCTTAGATATAGATAGTGAGCGGTTTTCAAGCGCAGGTGAAGGCCGGTCCTGCATGTTATAAAGTGTGTTAGTACATAAGGGAGATTTTTCGCGTGACAAGCGTGACGAAAGAGGTCATAGCTGAGGTGCGGATGCAGGCCAGCATCCTCGAAGTAGTCTCTGAGACCGTCGTGCTCAAACGCGCCGGGGCAAATTATCGGGGGCTCTGTCCTTTCCATGCGGAGAAAAGCCCCTCATTTAATGTTACGCCCGAAAAAGGCATCTACAAATGTTTTGGCTGCGGCGAGGGCGGCGACGTTTTTGCCTTCGTGCAGAAAGTCAAAGGCATAAATTTCATCGACGCCGTGCGCGAGCTGGCGCACAAATACGGCGTGAAGCTGGCCGAATCGCACGAGGACCGCAAGGAATACGACAGGCGCTCGCAGATACTTTTGCTCTATCAGCAGGCCGCTGAATATTACATGCGCCTGCTGCAAGATCCGCATGAAGGCATAGTCGGCCGCAAATATCTGGCCGATCGCGGGCTTTCGCAGGAAACAATCGAAAAGTTCAAACTCGGCTATGCGCCTAATGCCTGGGATGGTTTGCTTACTTATTTGACCGACAAAGCCAAGGCTTCGCCGGCCACTCTGGAAGAAGCGGGCCTGGTGAGAAAGCGCGCCGAGACCAGCGGACACTATGATCTTTACCGCAACCGATTGATGATTCCCATTTGCGACAGCGAAGGGAGAGTCATCGCATTTGGTGGCAGGACCCTGGGCGATGATCAGGTCAAATATATCAATTCACCCGAGACGCCCATCTACACAAAAGGGCAGCATCTCTTTGGTTTCAACCTGGCCAAGACGGCCATCAAAGAGAAAGATTCGGTGATTGTGGTGGAAGGATATTTTGACGCCATCACCAGCCATCAATATGGTTACACAAATACTGTAGCCGTTCTCGGCACCGCACTGACCGAGCCACAGGCCAAGTTGCTTGTGCGCTATACCGAGAGCAAGCGCGTTTATCTCTCTTTTGACGCAGATGCCGCCGGGGTGAAAGCGGTGGAGAGCGGGTTGAAAACGCTCAGTCAGATTGCCGAAGGTATCGGCATCGAACTACGCGTGATCAAAGTGCCTGGTGGCAAAGACCCTGATGAATGCTTGCGTTCCGGCCCCGAGGGTGTGGAGGCTTTTGAACGAGCCAAAAACAATGCCGCCCTGATGATTGATTACCAGCTGGATAAAGCCGTTTCGGGTATCGATCTTGAGACCCGGACCGGGCGCATCGAAGCGGCGTCCAAAATTGTACCGATTCTGGCGGTGATCAAAAATTCGGTGGCCCGGGGGGAATATGTCCGTCTCTGGGCGATGCAACTGAGACTGCGTGAGGAAGAAATACTCTCCGACGTCAGCCAGTATCGCGCCGCCAATCGTATCGACTCCCGTCCCAGTCCCGGTGCCTTCCGTTCGGAGCAGGGGCAGGGCCAATCGGGTTATCAGTCGGGCTATAACCGACCCGGCGGTGGGTTCAATCGCCAGGAAGGCGGCGGATTTAATCGTGAGGGCGGCTCCGGGCAATTCGGCGGCGGCGGCGGTGGATTTAATCGCGGCGGCGGCGGTCAGTTTAGCGAAGGTGGCCAGGGCCAGAATCCGTCTAATATTCCCCAGAAGGCTCAATTTACGAAAAATACCGGCGGCAAATTTCAAAAGGGCGGCAAAGGCCAGTGGGGTCCGAAAAAGCCTGAGTTTGCCGACGAGGAAGGTCTACCTATGCCGGCCAGTGCCATGGGGCATGTGGGCAACCGCCGGGCGCCCATTTCCGGCTGTTTCGAGGCTGAGAGACAGTTGCTGGCGCTCTATCTGACCTCGCGCGAGGACTATGATGTGGCCGCCAGGCAACTGGCCGACGACCGCCTGCTCAATGATTTCCACCAGCGAATCAAAGAGGCGATTGAGGGCGTGGGTCCCAATTTTGCCACTATCGAAGACTTGCAAAGCCAGCTGCAGGACCGTCTGGCCCCCGACGCCGAGGCGGCGCGCCACCTTATAGACATAATTTTGAAGGCTGAGGAATTTAAAAAACAAAAGATGCCGGTATCGGTTGTTTTGTTGGATTCCCGGGCAAGAATATTAAAGGAGCGCCTCACGCTCTTGAAAACCGCAATTTCGGGGCTTATGAGCCGAGCGGATAATGACAGCGAAGCTATGGCTTTGCAGAGTAGAATAGTAGAGCTGACTCAACTAGATACTGTCGTTTTATCCAAAGTCGAAACTCTCGAAGATCTCGAAAAGGCAAAAGCCAGACTAGACGCCATAGAAAGCGCCCAAAGCCAGACAACCAAGATGGAGACCCACGTGTGAGTAAGGGTAAGGACAAAGAAGACACCTTAATTAAGAAGCTCGACAAGCTTGAAGAAGCCGGCAAGCAGCGGGAACGCAGTGGATTGGACGAAATTCTCGGCGGCGGTGCTGATGCTGAGATGGATGAAGAACCGCCGTTCGTCGCAGCCGGTGCGGGTGCCGATGATACGTTTATGCAGGGTTTTGACGAGAAAGTCGAAGAAGACCCCGAACAATTTACCGAAGAAGCCTCCAAAGGTCTGTCCTCCGATGATCCTGTACGCATGTATCTGCGTGAAATCGGTCGCATTCCACTATTGACCGCCGATCAGGAAATCGAATACGCGCGCAAAATTGAAATGGGCGGCTCCGAAGGGGCTGTTGCCAAACGCCGGCTTGTCCAGGCCAACTTGAGACTGGTCGTATCCATCGCTAAAAAGTATGTCGGACGCGGCATGCTCTTCCTTGATTTGATTCAGGAAGGCAATATGGGTCTCATTCGCGCCGCTGAAAAGTTCGACTACGAGCGCGGCTATAAATTCTCCACTTATGCCACCTGGTGGATTCGCCAGGCGATCACGCGAGCCATTGCCGACCAGGCAAGAACGATTCGCATACCCGTGCACATGGTTGAGACCATCAACAAGCTCAAGAAGGTGACGCGTAAACTGGCTCAGGATAAGGGTCGTAAGCCCACTGAGGAAGAAATCGCCGAATCCATGGAAATTTCCATCACCAAGCTGCGCGACATCGTCAAGGTAGCGCAGGAGCCGGTTTCGCTCGAAACGCCTATCGGTAAGGAAGAAGACAGTCGTCTCGGCGACTTCATCGAAGACCGTGACGCTGAGACACCGGCATCATCGGTTACCCAGGAACTCCTGCGTGAAGATATCATCGAAGTTATGGCCGGTCTCTCCGCCCGTGAGCGCGATGTATTGAGATTGCGTTTCGGCCTCGATGACGGCCGCCAGCGTACTCTGGAAGAAGTCGGTCAATTGTTTGGCGTCACCAGAGAGCGTATCCGTCAGATCGAAGCCAAGGCCCTGCGCAAACTGAGACATCCCAACAGAAGCCGTCGTCTGCGCGAGTACATCGATTAATAGTCGCCGCCCAACCATTCGAGTATTTCGGGTGGACGTCTGATTTCTTCGACGATTTCGTAGAGGCTGGATGCGTCCTGCGCCGCTACCGCTTTAAGAGGTACGTCGAGGACCTTGATGGTGAGCGCGCGTGAGCCAAGCTCCAGATGGATTTTGTCGTCCACTTTGACTTCGGTTGAGGATTTGCCGGTGCGGTCATTTACAAAGACGCGACCTTGATCGCAAGCCATCTGCGCCACGGTACGACGCTTGATGATGCGTGTCACTTTCAGCCATTTATCAAGACGCATATTTATTTTCCGGTTATGGGATCAAAACCCGACTCTTCATCGTCCCATTTTACCCAGTGTCGGCGCGTTTAGTTCGGACCGTTCGAGGGCTCTATATCAATGAATAGTTTCAGGGGCAAATGTCTCTATGTGTAATCTTGCGAAATCTTCCGTAGCACTGGCGTGCTCTGCGCTGATGGCCATGGCCGGCCAGGTTGCCCTGGCGGAACCTATCTTGCTGGCCGAAAGCCTGGTTGGTGCCGGTCAGTTTGGTGATCCGCCGCCCGCCGCCGCCGCGGTTAAACACACCGCCACCGCCGGTAAGTCCAGGGCTGCCACTAAGAGCACGAAGACGGCCCGGTCGGGCAAGGCGGCCAAGGCTACGAAACCCGCCGCCAGCGCCAAATCTGCACCACCCGTTAGCTACGGTTCCGGGTCTGATAATTCTTCCTCGGCCGAGGGTGGAGCTTACTCCACGCCACCCACCGGCAGCGGCTTTTTTCGCAGCGGCGCTTCTCCTCTGGCGGGAGGCGTGACAGTAATAGATCACGTGAGCCCCGGCGGCATGCGTCTGAAGCGCGCTACCCTGCCGATTGGCATTGACAGCAACGGCAACCACGGTGAGCCGGTGGCAAACACCCATGAGCTGCCTCTGACGGGCTCATTGAGCGATGACGGGACGAAGTTTCAAACATTGTTTCCCTCCCTGGACGGCAGCGGCGACCCGGGAAGGACCTTGAGCGGAAATGCTCAGCAAGATAAGCCTTTAGCTCAGCCCAAGGGCCATCCGATCTGGCAAAAGAGCCCCCTGGGCGGATATTACGACGCCAGCGGCAGCACCCATGATGTAGTTAAAGGTAATCAACTTTACAAATACGGAGGCACCATGGCTGATGGCCTGACACCGGCTCCCAGTGGACCGGTTGAGCAAAACAGCATGGGCTATATCAGGTGGCAACCGTTGCGTGGTGGACCCCCCGGCTACTATTAATGTTGTATGCTCTTGCTAGGTAGTAAGGCTAGCCCTCAACGTTGCATATAGAGACCCGAGCGTCAGTAGTTTTAAAGGTTGCCCTGTCAATTATTTGCGGCAGTCTTTGTTTGACCGCCTGCCATGGCGGTAACTCCCAGCCAGCCCCGAATGAGAATGTCATTCAGGGTCAGCTGCCCTCGTCGTCCGGTAAAAACGAGTCTGGCAAAAATGTTGGTGCTCCGATTGCGGCGCAAAATCATGATGAGAACGGCAGCGCTCGGGCGCATAGCACCGCCGGCGGTGCCTCGGGGACGACTTCCGGGTCCGCTTCCACGCATAAAAACAATCTTGTTGTAGTGAGCGAGGACACGGCCCGGCGCATCGAACTCAAGACCGAAAAAATTGAAGAGCGCGATCTCGTATTGCCTCTGCATTTGACCGGCCACGTCGAGCCGGACACCGGCTGCGAGGTCGATGTCAGCGCCCGTATTACAGGTCGCGTTACCAAGATCCTGGTCAAGCCCGGCGAATTTGTCAAAAAAGGTCAGCTCCTGGCCATGATTGACAGCCGCGAAGTGGCCGAGCTGGAAGGCGAGATGGTGGAGGCCAAATCCAAGCTGGATATCGCCCAGGCCCACGCCGAGCGCGAGCGTCAGGTCTATGAAGAGCAGCTGGCCCGGCCCAAATCTCTCCTGGACGAGCGGGCGCGCGTGGCTCACGCCAAGGTAAAACTGGATCTGGCCCAGAGTGATTTTCGTCGTATTGAAGACTTGTACAAAGAGAAAATCGCAGCCGCCAAGGATTTCGTCGCCGCCAAAGCCGCCGTCACCGAGGCCCATGTGGAAATGGACCAGGCCCAGACTGCGCTGCAGCGCGAACAACACCTGTACGAAAATCGCGTCCTGATGAAAAAAGATTACCAGCTCGCCATTGCCGAAGTCACCCGCGAGCGTCAGCATCTGACCACAATCATCAAACGACTGGAATTTATCGGCGCTGATAGACAATTGACCGGCCAGGTATTAAAAACCGGTGATATCAATGGACTGGCCCGCATTGTCGCTCCCATCGATGGCGGTCTCAGCCGCTATGAGGTGGCTCCGGGCGAAATGGTCCACCCCGAAACTTCAATGTTCAAAATCACCAATTTGCATTACGTGCAGATTTATGCGGATCTGCCTGAAGTCGATGTGCAGCGTGTCAAGTTGGGTGACCACGTCAAGATCAAAGTGCCCGGCTATCCTAACGAACTCTTTCAAGGCACCATCAGTCTCATTTCACAGCGCGTCCATCTGGAGACGCGTACCTTGCCTATACGCGCTCGTCTGGTTAATCCATCCGGCAAACTCAAGCCTAATATGTATGCGGAAATTGACCTGGAAGGTACGGCCAGAAGATGTCTGGCCTGTCCCAAGGCCGCAGTGCAGGAGCATGAGGGTCGCAAAATCGTCTTCGTCAAACAGCCGGGTGGTTTTGAAGAGCGCCCCATCAAACTGGGTGCCAGTGGTGAGCATTATTTTGAAGTACTGTCCGGCTTGACTGTCGGCGAATCCGTAGCTACGCAAGGTTCTCTCATGCTAAAAACGGAGCTCAGTTATCACCACTGATGATCGCCCGCTTAATACGCTACTGTCTCAGACATCGCATTTTTACCGTGGGCACGGCTCTTTTGATTGCCGCTTTCGGCGTTTACAGCGCCATGACTATCGCGGTCGATTCTTTCCCTGATGTGTCAAACGTGCAGGTGCAGATCATCACCGAGCCCGAGAGTATGTCGGCCGATGAAGTGGAAACCCTGGTCACCTATCCCCTGGAAAATGCCCTTAATGGTACGCCCAGGCTGGTCAAGATCCGCAGCAACAGTAGCTTTGGGCTCTCGGTCGTTACCGCCATATTTGACGACAATACTGACATTGACTGGGCCCGTTCGGTGGTGCAGTTGCGCCTCAATCAAATGGATCTTCCTGACGATGTGCCCAAGCCGCTTCTGGGGCCGGTCGTCTCGACTTTTTCCAATGTGCTCAATTACTACCTTGTCTCGGATCGCTATGACCTTACCGAGCTGCGCACCATCCAGGACTGGCTTGTAGCCAGGCGCTTGAAGTCGGTGCCCGGGGTGAGCAATGTCGTCAGCTATGGCGGCTTCGTCAAGCAGTATCAGGTCAATGTCTCGCCGCATGTGCTCAAGGGCTACAGTCTCAGCCTCAAAGAAGTCCTGGACGCTCTTTCGTCCAACAATTCCAACGCCGGCGGCAACTTCATCGAGCAGGGTGGAGAAGAAATCATCGTCCGCGGTCTGGGACGCATCGACAGCATCGAAGACATAAAAAATATCGTTATCAAATCAGTTGCAGGTACACCGATCAAAGTCGGCCAGATCGGCCGCTGCGAGATAGGTGAGGCCTTCCGCCGGGGCTCGGCCTCGATGAATGGCACCGGTGAAGTTGTCACCGGCATGGTGCTTACCCGCAAAGGCGTCAACACAAAAGAAGTCGTCACCCGCGTCAAACACAGACTCAGTCAGCTCGCCAGCGAATTGCCCCAGGGCGTTACCCTGGTCACGTTCTATGACCAGAGCGCTCTGGTTGATAAGACTGTCGACACCGTGCGCGAAATTTTGACCTTCGGCGGCGGGCTTGTGATCGTAGTCCTTTTTGCCATCTTGCTCAATATTCGCTGTGCTTTGATTGTTTCTACAATCATTCCGGTGTCCCTGCTTTTTGCTTTCATTATGATGAAATACTCGGGACTGACAGCCAATCTTATGACCCTTGGCGCGGTCGACTTTGGTGTTATTGTCGATGCCGGGGTGGTGATGGTGGAAAACATTTTCCGTCATCTGGCCGAGGAGCGAGAGCGAGTCAATCACGGCGATTTGACCGAGGAAGAGTATCGCAAGAATCATTTTCAGACAATTTTCACCGCCGCGCGTGAAGTGGGCCGGCCGATATTTTTCGCCATCATTATTATCATTTCGGTCTATCTGCCGCTGTTCTCGCTAGAAGGCATGGAGAAGCGTCTCTTCAGTCCCCTGGCCATGAACTATATATTTGCCCTGGTCGGTGCCCTCGTTTATTCTCTGACCGTCATCCCGGTGCTCTGTCTCTGGGCTCTCAAGGGCAATGTCAAAGAGCATGCCAGTCCGGTGATTGAGTTTATGCGCAAGCGCATCGAGCCGATTCTCCAGCTCTCCCTGGCCAGGCCTAAGAAGACCCTGGCTCTGTCGGCACTCTTGCTGCTTTGCAGTGTGGCGCTGGTCCCGTTTTTGGGATCGGAGTTTGTGCCCACTATTGATGAGGGCTCAATCCTGCTGCGTACAAAGCTCTCTCCCAGCGTCGCCCACACCGAGTCCCGGCGCATTGCATCTCTGGTGGAAAGCACGATTAAAGAATTCCCCGAAGTCGAGATGGTCGTATCGCGCATCGGTCGATCCGGCATGGGCAGTGACCTGGAAGGCGTCGACAACGCTGACGTGTACATCGGACTCAAGCCTCGCAGTCAGTGGAAGACGACCAAAAATAAAGAAGAGCTGGTCAATGCCATGTCCGCCAAGGTGCATGCTATCCCGGGCCTGGTCTCCAGTTTCAGCCAGCCCATCGCCGACATGATCGATGACCTGGTCTCGGGCATCAAGGCCGATCTGGCCATCAAAGTCTTTGGCGACAACCTTCAGGTGATTGACAGCATTTCTAAGCAAATTGAGGGTTGCGCCGCATCGGTCCGGGGAGCCTGCGACTTGCAGCGCGAGCACATCCTCGGTCTGCCCCAGCTCAATATCCGCCTGCGCCGCGACATTATCGCCCGCTACGATCTTAACGTCCAGGACGTGCAGGAAATTATCTCCACCGCCGTAGCCGGAAAAGTGACTACCGAGGTGATTGAGGGCAACAAGCGCTTTGGCCTGGCAGTGCGCTTCCCCAAGGAATATCGCGACAGCGTCGAGGATATCGAGGCCATTCTGGTTGACACTCCCAGTGGTGTCAAAGTGCCGCTCAAACAACTGGCCGATATTACCATCGACCGTGGTACGGTCATGATTAACCGCGAGGACGGTGAGCGCCGCACGGCTGTCCTGGCCAATGTCCGCGGTCGCGATATGGGCGGCTTCGTCAATGAGGTGCGTGAAAAAGTGGCGCATGAGGTGCGCCTGCCGCATGGTTATAGAATCGAATGGGGCGGTCAGTTTGAGAATCAAGAGCGGGCCATGGCCCGGCTTTCCATTGTTGTGCCCGTGGTGCTTCTGATTATTTTCGTATTGCTTTATGCCACCCTGCACTCTCTGCGCAACGCTTTTCTCGTTATGCTCAATGTGCCTTTTGCCGTTATCGGCGGTATAGTCGGACTGCTTGTGGCGCGTGAGCCGGTATCCGTACCGGCCATCATCGGCTTCATCGCCCTCTTTGGTGTGGCTGTGCAGAACGGTGTGATCATGGTCAGCTACATGATGCAGCAGCACGATCTTGGCCTGTCTTCCATCGAGGCCGCCCGCGAAGGCGTGCGAGTGAGGCTGCGGCCCGTGGTCATGACCGCTCTGGTTGCTATGGTCGGCTTCTTGCCGCTATTGCTCTCCGACGGCACCGGCGCCGAGCTACAGCGGCCCCTGGCGACGGTCGTCATCGGCGGCCTCTTCACCTCGACCTTCTTAACCCTGGTCGTTTTGCCCAGTCTCTACGCTCTAATAAACTCCGAACCACCGCACACAAAAAACATCGACGTCGTCTGATCAGGCAGCCCGACGCGGTTTCCATTCTCCGAGCTGGCAGACGCCGTCCTGGCAGACAGGATGTTCATTTACGGCCGATATTTCCGATTCACTCGACTCAGGCACCGTGACATTGCGCTCAACCGAAGGCCAGTTTTCCACTTGCAGGATAGAGTCATCGCGTTTGATGTCTATACGAGTGATTCTCATCTGGTCCCCCTTTCGGTGTACAGGTTTGCTGGATGTATGTTGTTTACAACAGAGATGACGCAATTAGGCGGGACGGGTTCCAATCGATAAATTTTCTTGCTTAATGCTCCTTTGATTAAGCCTGGTTGGCGTCCTCTAATCAAGCTTTGACCGCTTTCCATTAGAATGGCGCTTTCCCCGGCTTATGGGTGCTTGATTTGCCCAGTACTGAGATTTCCGCTGATTCAACAATGGATTCGCAACAGCTTGCCTCCTCGTCATTGCGCTATGACTACAAACTGAGCGGTTTTGATGAAACCAGCCACTACGGCCGTTTGCTCGGCCGGGTGGGGCGCGGTAAGCGTGTGCTCGAGCTGGGTTCTAGCACCGGTTATTTGACCAGCGCTATGACCGAGCATTTTGATTGCACTGTCGTGGGTGTGGAAGTCGATGCCGACGCGGCCGCCGCTGCCAGAGCCAGGGGGCATGAGGTGCTCCTGCTCGATCTGGACAAGAGCGATCTGACAAAAGAACTGGCCGGCAGAAAGTTTGATGTTGTGCTCTGTGCCGACGTTTTAGAACATCTGCGCGATCCGCAGCAGACCATTAAACAGCTGGTTGAACTGCTTGCCGAAGACGGCTATGTCATCTGTTCCATTCCCCATGTCGGCCACGCCGACATACGCCTGGCCATGCTCTCGGGTAAGCTGCCCTACAGGCCGATGGGGCTGCTCGATCATACGCACATGAAATTCTTCACCCGGGCTCTTGTGGAAGAGTTGTTTGAGTCGTCGGGAATGCTGGTTGAGAAGGTTGAGCGCAATCGCTGGCAGGCGACCAAAACCGAGGTCCAGGGCCGTTTACCTTCGCATCTCAAAGTGGTGGGCGATCTGATCGCCGCCGATCCTGAGGCTGAAACCTATCAATTTATCGTCAAAGCCAGGCCTTATAAGGCGGGCGAAAAACTCAGCGCCAGAGCCGCTGCCGAAGCCACGAGCGAAGGACTGGCGCGGGTCGATGTTGTGGTCGTCGACCAGGACTCACACGTTGCCGATGATCTGTATCAGAAGTATCTTTCGACGTTGAACTATCCATCAGAGCTGATTCGCTTCTGGTTTGTCTCCGGTCCCAATGCCCTTGCCCTGGCCGACAAACCAAAGGGCGAGCCGGCTGCATATGCCGACAATGATTTTCGAACTTTTCGCTTTATAAGCATGGGCAGCGGCGATGCACAAATGAGCCGCACTCAAATCAGCTATCGCAATGAGCTCTCGCAGGCCGAAATTGCTTCCGCCCGGGTAGACGGCGGCGTCAATTTTGCCTCAACCCTGTCTCAAGTAGCTCGCGGCAGCGATGCCAAATATCTCTTTATCCTCACCCCTGACACGCTTCCGGGCGCCAACTGTCTGACCGCCCTGGTGCGCGCCGCCGAAAAAGAGGGGGCGGCCAAAACCTCAACCGAATTCGGTTCGGGTTTGTCCGCCCTGATAGTCGCCCGGCCGGAAGTGCGTTTACCGGGCCGGCCCGTGCCTTATGGACCGGAAAACCTGCTTTCCTGGCATGAATTTTCTTGCATGCTCGTCCCGCGGGACTTTTTGATTGAGGCCAAGAGCGCCGACCCCAATCTCTGGACCAGCCAGGCGCAGGCCGTGGATATGTGCTTCCGCGCCTGGGCCTGCGGCCGCAAGGTGATTGAGTGTCCCGAGGCCAATTACTTCAGCAACGGCCAGCTGGCTGTCTTTGGCGATTACGACATTACAGTCGCCGACGGGCTGCGCCTGCGCCGCCGCTGGGGCTCCCTGCGCAATCTTCTGGCTTTCGCCAAATATAGTGCCGGCCGTTGCGGCGGGCCCTTTGTCTGGCTCAAGACCGCCAATCATGTCGTCGCCGCCCTGGCTATTGAAACCCCGCTGCGGGCGGCTCTGCCCGAGGTTGCCCGCGGGCTTGTGGGCTTTGGCGGTCCCGGAGCCTCGGAGATAGGCCATACGGCAGCCGAGATTGGCTAGACAGCCAATAGGGCACTTATAATCTGCTAACATTTGTTGGCAGCCGCAGAAAGATAAACCTGGTAATGAATAACAAGGAAAGCCGGTCATTTCTAAAGGGGGAGATGGATTTCACCCCTCAGAGGATGATGCGCTATATAAGATCGCGCGCCCGGCTGGCCACCGACGAAGATATTGAAGACATTCTGCAAAATGCCCTGGTCCTGGTTACCCTGCATTTTGACCCCTCCCACCCTGATGCCAAGCTCGCCCCCTATTGTCTCGGGGCCTGCAATAAGGCCATAGCCCAAAATCTTGAGCGCTATCACAAGGTCGCCCTCAAGCGCCGCTCCGATAAGGACAAGGAAAAAGAGGCCGATGCCGGCAAGGATGAGGCCGCTGGCGATGATGTCGTGGAATTGGAAGAGGGCGGCGAAGATTCTATAAAAGGAAGCGGCGCCGATGGCAAAAAAGGCGCTCTTTCGTCTATAGACAGTGTAAGGGAGGCCGAATTGGATGGCACCCGGGTCGTCGTAAAGACGATAAAACCCGGAAAAGCCTTTGATGACAAGCCTTCCACCACCAGCCAGTACCGCACGACCTCCTTGGACAGCATGTTTGATGAGGAAGACGGGCGCTCGGCTGATGATTTCTTCGGACCCGACTCAAATGTTGTGGCTTCCGGGGGCGGTGGACACGATCCAGCTTCAAAAGCGTTAATTAATGATCTTATCGAGCAGATAATGAAAGAGCTTCCGACCGAATTACACCGCACCTGCTTCGTTTTGAAGTATGTCGAAGGATATAAGAGAGAAGATCTGATTGAGTGTCTAAAAATGGATGCGAAGAGTATAGATACCATCGACAAGAAAATCGTCCGAACGCTAAAAGCATTCAAAGACAAAATGGACCAGGACGAGGCCCGTAGTTAAGAAAAGCATTCAGGAGACGGCAAATGACTACGCTCAACGAAAAACTAGCAAAGGTTATGGCAATCACGGACGAGACCGAGCAGCTCAAATGTCTGCACGAGTTTTGCCGTAGTCATTTTGAAGATCTGCCGCTGCCGGGTGAAAGCAAGCTTTTTGACCAGGCCATGTGGAATGCCTGTCAATTTGGCACCCTGTCGAAGGGCGATGAAGCCATCGTCAAAAGGGTGACCGACCGAATGATCGCCTCCACCGTCACCGTCGGCGAGAAAGCAGCCAATCTTGTCTCCGCTGCTGCCGGCGCCACCGACAAAGCCGTCTTCATGCTTAAGGATCTCGTTGGTCAGGCCCGTGAAACCGCCGTCGCTACCTGGCAGGATATGCTTGCCGCCAATTCCTGGCAGCAAATGGTCCCGGCCGGCGCCACTCGTGGCGTAGGCGCCCAGCTGGTTTCGCTCGGTACTTTTGAGCGCCAGGTCGACCATGTACGTGTACAGATGAATCTCGGCTGGCTGGTTGACGACAACAATTTGAGACTTCTGCTTCAGGCTAAAGACGAAGAAGATAACGCTATTTCGGACGTTGAAGTGCGGATTATGGAAACCGAGCGTGGCATGGTCTTCTCGCGCAAGACCAATGAAGATGGAGCCATGGTGGCCCCTTCGGTCAAAGTCGGGCCCGGTCAGTATCAAATCCAGGTCTTCTTCACCGATAAAGTGGTTGAAACTCCCTTCTTTCGGATTTAAGCAGTCATTGTCGATCGGCTACAAATCTGGTCTATTGCTGCCTGCAAAGGTTAGATGGATCCCAGATAGGGCTCCAATATTGGCTAATTACTGGCAAGGCCTTTCGCTGCGATGCGCGAAAATGCCGATATTGGCCAATTTCGACGATGGGTAAACTTCCAAAGTAGAAATTCGCTAAGGGTTGCTAAGAGGGCGCATTACTTGTGCTATCTTAGTTCGCGGACGAGCAACAACCCCACAGTTGCTCGAGGCGTTCCGTATTATCGGTGTCCCAACTCGGCTCATTTGAGTGTTGGGGCGAAAGACCACCCAATGTCAGAATCTTGCTCTCAATTTGACGACAAAAATGTCGTTCTCGCGCTACAGCGTGAAAACGACGCTTTGGCGAATGAGCTCTCTCAGCTTATGGCTGAGGAAAAGAAATTGCTGCTGCAATATTCGGAAGAGAAGGCCGACTATCTCACCCGGGTCAAAAAGGGTGGATCGGCTCTGGCCGCGCATTTTGATTTGAGCCGCAAAGAAGACCGTGAAAAGATACTTTTGGAATCCGCTTCACGCGTTGAATATTTGATCAACACTGACACGGCACCGAGCTATCGCGTCGACTCGAACGGGTGTGTCATATCCGGCAATAATGCCTGTGCTCGCCTGCTTGGTTATGATCGCGAAGAATTTTACGGTTGCGCTTTGACCGCCGATGACCTTGTGCCGAGAGAGTACCGTGCTCTGGAGAACGACTGCCGCAGTGATTTCAGCGAAACCATCGTCACTCGCACCATCGTGACCGAGCGCATCACCAAAAGCGGTAAGAAAATTCCCGTCGCTTGCAACATGCGCCTGACCAGGGCTGACGGCAGTCAGTTTGCTGTTTTCCTCATGGATCTGTCAGAGGCAAAGAAAATGGAGGAGGAGTTAAAGCAGAGGCAGGCACTCTTTTCCACTCTGGTCCATGAACTGCCAAACATGATTTTCCTGGTTGATGGTGTCGGCCGCACCTGGCAGTTTAACCATCGCTTTTACGAGTTGACCGGTCTGGACCCGGCCAAAGAAGACGGCACATTCCCCACTTTGAGAGCCCATCCCGATGATCTGGCTCGCTCGAATGATCGCTGGCAAGCGGCTATCGCCAATCACACTCCGCTGGTCGGCGAAGTGCGAGTGCTCGCATCCAGTGGTGAATATTACTGGCATATTTTCAGAGCGATTCCCATAGTCGATCCGCTCCCGGGACAGCTGGAAGGTCTTTTGCAACTGGCCGGCAGCGTCTGTCCCCAGGCCCTGACGAGCAACGATCCGAGCCAGGGCAAATACTGGATTGGCACTTCTACCGATATTGATAGTCGCAAGCGCATGATCGACGATGTGCTGGAGAGCGCGTATAACTTCCAGTCACTGGCCGATCAAATCCCGCAGATTGTCTGGACCGCCGGTCCCGACGGCCGCATTGATTTTTTCAATAACCGTTGGTTCGAATTTACCGGACTTGATCGAGATCTGCGTATGGGTCTCGATTTTGCCCTGTTTATTCACGCCGATGATCGCAAAAATTATGTCAGCACCTGGAAGAGTTGCGTTAAGACCGGTGACGCGCTTGACGTGGAATTTCGCCTCAAGAAAAAGGCGCGCGGTACCGCTGCTTTTACCGACGATGACTACGAGAAATTTCTGGCTCGGGCTGTGGCTGTGCGCAACAGTCGGGGTGACGTTGAACAGTGGGTAGGCACATGGACTTCGATCTAGGCTTCGGTCGCAAGACCGATACTAACAGCGATGACGAAGTGCAGGTCCTGACCCGACGCAACGCCTTGCTCAAAGAGCAGATTGAAGCCGTGCGTGAGCGTATCGATGGGCTGAAGAAAGTTTCGGGCAAAGAAGATTTTCTTTCCATCCCCACAAGTTTTGTCAGCAACCCCGCGCCGATTATCATTGTCAGCACTGATTTGCAGCTGCGCGAGGCGAATGAATCTTTTGCTCAGCTTTCTGGTCTTGGTGAAGATACTCTGATTTTCGGCAGTGATGCGCTACTGCTTTTTGCACCTGATTTCAGGCAGAAAGTAGGGGCGGCACTTAAGAAACTTTCGGAGGCGGGAAAAGTAGATCCTTTTGAAGCTGAGTTATCGTGCGGAGACGGCAGCTATAGACCAGTTATGATCGCCCCGACAAAGATGGGTCCGACCAATAACGATTGCTTTATCTTTTTCTTTGATATGGCCCAGCGCAAGGCCATGCAAAAAGAGCTGGACATCAGACAGTCAAACCTTTCAGCTCTGGCTGAAGCGATTCCCAGTCTGATCTGGGTATCCTCGGCTGATGGCCTGGTCACCTACGCTAACGAGCAATTCCGCACATACACCGGACTGGCCCTCGACAGCGGTCAGGTAAACTGGCGAGAACTTTTACCCTCCGAAGACCGCAAGAATTTTGCCGGCACGACATTTTCGCTGGGACAGGTCTACGCTGATTTTCAGACCGAGGTCAGGCTGCGCCGCGAAGACGGTTCTTTCCTCTGGCATTTGCTGAAAGTGGTGCCCTTTTTCAGCAGTGGCGGCGTCTCTATGAACTGGCTGGTGATCGCCACCGAGATAGATGATCAAAAGAAATTGAGCGATTCACTCATGGTGGCAGAAGAACAACTGCGCGTCATCGCTGATGCCATGCCGCAAATAGTGTGGACGGCCGATGCTTACGGCGTGGTTGATTTTCTCAATGACCGCTGGTTTGAATACACAGGATTGACCGGTGAGCAAAGTTTGCACGGCGGCTGGCGTTTGCTAATGCACAGTGAGGACCTGCCCAAGTACGAAGAGGCCTGGCGTAAAGCCGTCAAAGTGGGCGAAGCTTTCGAAGTGGAATTTCGCCTGAAGCGTGTACTGGGTCTGGGTAGTAAGAAAAATTCGCAGAGTTTGTACCGACCAAAAACCAGCTCCACTAAAGTCGAGCCCCGCGACCCTCGGCGCGACTACCTCTGGCATCTGTGTCGAGCGGTCCCCTTAAAAACTCCCCAGGGGCTTGTTGTCAGATGGTTCGGTACCTGGACCGAAATCGACGAACACAAGGCAAGGAATTAAAATTTTCCTTTTGGCTCTAATTGGTCGGACAGTGGCATCGGATGCCACTGCTTTGCTGTTCCCAAGCGGTTGACGTAAGTAGCTGGAGCCTATTACTCTTATGGGCTAATTTTGTACGGTTTTGCGACCGGCCAAGCCAGACGTTCTCAAATGGAGTGCTTACTTTATGCAATCAGTCGATATCCCGGTTGTCAGATCCAGTGAAACCTACAACCTCAGACAGAGGATGATGAGCGGCAGTTTGACTCTGGCGGTTGCCGGGTCGTTCACCGGCTCCTGCGCGGCGATGGCCAACACCGGATTCGCAACGCACGCATCGGCTCCCGCGGCGATTGTCCACCATGCCGGCGCTTCCGGATCGGCGGGGCAAGGTGCTCTGACCTTCGGTACTTCGTCGACGACCCACTCGGCGACCGCCAGCTTCACCCATAACTTGATGAACACCTGGAACAACGCTCACACGACCGTGCCGAGCCTGACCAACGCTGCTCCCGGCGTTCATGACCTCTCGCTCAACAGCGCCAAGCCCCAGTTTGACGCCAGCACACTGGCTGGTTTCCACGACATCACCATCAACATCGGTGGCAGGCAGGTACTGGTCACCGCCGGCACCCAGCTCACCGGCGCCGAACTCGTCGCCGCTCAGCAAGTTTTGAGCAGCGGTAAACAAGAAATCATCGTCAACGGCCGTGGTGTTGCCACCGGTGGTGTGCTGGATCTGAACAACTCCACCCTCTCGGCTTTGAACACCGCCGTCGGCGGTCAAATCGGCTCCCTGTATATCTCTCACGGCGTCAAGGCTATTGACAGCCTGACCAATCTCAGTCTGCTCGGCAATTTGGTCAATATGGGCAATATCGTGCTGACCACGGACGCCGGCTCAGCTCAGACCACCGACACCATTTCCGCTGTTAACATTTATAACGGTTTTGGCGGCTCAATCACCTCAGCTATTCTTGGTGGGCTGACACCCACCAGCATCGCCCTCGATGCCAGTGTCGCTTTTTACAACGCGGGTCATATCACCAGCGCCGGTGACCTGAGTATCTCAGCTCCGAACATCAACAACAGCGGCTTGCTCGCTGCCACCGCCGGTAATGTCAACTTCAGCGGCGGCGCCGGAAGCCCCAACATCAACTTCAACAACACCAACGGTACCGTCCAGGCTCTCAATGGTGCGATTAACTTCAACCAGGCCGGTTATGCCGGTATCAGCAATATCAATGTACTGGGCGGCGACTTCCTCTCCAACCAGGTTAACTTCAATGCCGGTAAGGGTGACGTAAACGTCAATGTCGGCAACGTGACCGGCTCCATTAACGGAGATGCCTGCAACGCTCACGTCACGACCGCTTCCGCCGACATGGATCTGGGTAACCTCAATGTCAGCGGTGACCCTACTTATTTCAACACCGCCGGCAATATCTCCATCACCGGAACAGTAAACGGTAACCCCGACCTGGCAATCGTCGCCAGCGGCAACATCATCGGCAGCGGCGGCGCCCTCGATACTTCAGCAGGCAATGGCAATCTGACATTGATTGCCGGTGCAAATTTCAGTACTACCGGTGGTTCCTCTACGACTAATACTTCAAGTGGTGCTGACACCACACACACCATCACTATCACGAACTCCACCAATGCCGGTAAGGGTTCGAAAACCGGTGGCTTCATCGACCTGTCGGGAGCTACCCTGACTACTAAAAATGCTCCTCTGACCGCCATCACTACCGGTAACGGCAATGTCCTGATGGTCGCGTACAAGGGCACCGGCACCAACAGCGGTTCGATTGTCGGCACCGGCACCACTAAAACCGGTGGTACTTCTAGTATCAGCGCGGGTACGGGCAACGTCACCATACTTGGCGGGGGCGCTCAACTCACAGCTCAAAACATCGTCGCTAAGAACATCACCATCAACGCCGGTACTCCAGTCATCGATACGACCGGTACCGGGCAGATCGACATCATAAACGGCACCATTCAAGCCGGTGGTGGACTGTACACAACTCCGACACTTTCGAATACTGCTATCAACGTTGTTTCGCTCACCGCTAATGGTGGCAATGTCAATCTGGCAACTGCCGGTAAGTTTAGCGGTACTTCGGCTGCACCTATCTCGATTGCCGCTTCGAGCCTGACTTATAACGGTACGGGTGCCACAACAGCATTGTTCGCTAAATCGACTGGTGTCGGCCCTCTCACAATCAACGCTTCGAATAACACTAGCGGCACCTTCAACCTCAAAGCCGCCGGTGACGTTGACTTTGCCGGTAATCTCACAGGCAACGGCACTGTTGTAGTGGCTGCTCCTGCCGGTCAGATCACTAATTCCGGCGGCATCATCAGCGCTAATTCCGCGACTTTGTCTTCTGCCAATAAGATCGATGTCAAAACGGCGGTCAATACACTCTCTGTTGTTTCTTCGATCGGTTCGGTCACAGTAGACGAATCCGCTTCCACTGCTAAGTCTCTCAATCTCACTTCTGCAGGCGCGACACCCGGTCAGACCTTCAAACTGACTTCCACTCAAACCGTGAATGTTAATGGCGGCATCACCGCCGGTGACATCGACCTGACCGAGACCGGCAGCACCAATGCTATCGGTTTGAACATCAAATCTACTCTCAACTCTTCCACCGGCAATATCTTCCTCACTACGAAGGGCACTGACACCATCCAGGGCTCTAAGCCAGTTGTCGCCACCAACGTGACGATTACCGCTGGTGGTGCTGTGGGTACGTCGGCCGCCGGCTTCCAGACCCAGGCTACAAATCTGGTCGTCAACGGTAATGCCGTGGCCAATACCACTCCTCTAGTAAATATCAAGGACCTGTCCAAGACCACGCTTAATTTGAGCGGTGTTGCCTCCGGTCTGCCGCAGTCAATCACTGTCAACAGCGCTGCCGCTACATTGAATGTCGGCGAGCTGAAGTTCACCAATGTCACTCTTAGCGACACCGTTGCCGCCAGCCAGATCAACATCGCCGGTGCTGCCGGTAAGGATGTCGGCAATGGCGGCGGTATCGTCAAAGTGACGGGCGCCGGCAACATCGACAACACTGGAGCCGGCACTCTCAAAGGCACTTCAGTTATTGTCAGCAGCACTGGTGCGAACATCGGTTCGGTCGGTAAATTGCAGGTCACTACACCTCTGTTGGCTGCTAGTGCCACCAAGGGCTCTGTGACTGCTTCCGGCGCGACCGCTATGACACTCAATGCTGGCTCTGCTAAGACCAGCTATACAATTGATGCTCCTTCTATCACAGTAGGCGGCACCATCAGCACTACGACGACGTTGACCGGCCTTGTCAGCCTGACCGGTACTGGGGCAGGCATTTTCCAGGGTCCTGTCACTGCCGTGTTGAGCAGTGCTAATGTCCAGCTCAACACAACCGCTAATGGTGCCAGCATCGGTATCGGTACCGGTGGTCAGAGCATCCAGACTAAGGCTGTGACCTCGCTTGTTGTCAACACATTGAAGAATACAAATGCCTTCGTCACCAATACCGGCAATCTCACTCTTGCAGCCGGTGCTGACAGCACTGGTGGTACTGGTTCTTCTCTCAATCTGACATTGGCCTCCGGTAATAAGCTGACATTGGGAAGTAAGCTGGCCTTCGATAGCGTGACCATCAATGCGCCGCTCTCCTTCACGCTGGCTAATACTGGTGTCGTCAATGCCACCAATCTGACTGTTAACTCACCGACTCAGGTATTCACCGCCGGTGGAGCTCTCAATGTGGTAGCTGGAGGTTCGCTCTCCTTGACCAGCCCGGGTATTTTGACTGTCAACGGCCCGACCAGCACTGTTAACGTCGGCGCTGGCTCCAGTCTCAATCTGTCCGGTCAATCGGGCATCACACTGGGTACGGCTGGAGCTAACGATCCGCTGAATGCCCTCATCACTGGTGTGACGCTCAATAACCTGACCATATTCACCAAGGGCGTCTTTACAGGCAACTACAGCTCGCTGGCAACATCCACTGCCCTTGCCGGCAACACGTTGTCGGTGACTGCTTCGAGTCTGAAGAACAGCGGCCCGGCCGTAGGGACACCGTTTGCACTCAATTCCAACAACGTCACTCTGGCGCTGACCGGCGGAGCTACGACGGTACTGGGTACAGCGGCAGTCACGCCTGGGACGACTCCTAACTTCGACATAACTTCCAGCACGGCAGGCAGTTTCGTTTCGGTTACATCCGGTGGCAAGTTGGTTGTTGCTCCGGCTGGATTGAAGTTCACCGGCACCGGCAACTCCATCGCTCTCAAGGGCTTAACCCTGGATACCAATGCTGTAACCAACCCGCTGTACTTCACCACTCTCAATAAGTTTGCCAGTGTCAGCCTCCAGGCTACATCCGGTATCTTCACCGTAGGCGCCACCGGCACACAGTTGAATAACGGTATTCTGGGCGGTGCTGACGGCTTCTTCCTCACCATCTCCGCTCCGACTATCAATGTCAACAACCAACCTCTGAGCGGCACGGTGATGACATTCAACACCAATGCCTTCAATTTGAACGGCACAAGTACAGTGACTGGTGATTCTGCCACCAACTCACTGACTATTTCCGGAGCGGGCGCGCTGACCATTGGTGGTACAGGTGGTGCTAATAAGATTGGCGGTACCTACAACAACATCCAGATTGCTTCATTCCAGGCCTCCGGCGGCAACGTCAACACCGGTAAGTTGTTCACTAACTTGAACGGCACCGGCAATATGTTGGACAACAAAACGTTGACCAATTTGACACTGTCTGCCTCCGGTAACGTGATCCTCAACAGCGCTGTTTCGACTATCGCCACGCAGGATAATGGTTCGATCTACCTGGGCGCTGCTGCTCTGTCGTATTCACCATTGATCAGCAACCCTCAGCCCTTCCTCACCTTGTCTGCTAACAAGGGCAATGTGACGATGTACCTGGGCAGCGATTTGAAGATTGGCGCTGCTGCAGGAAATATTGACGTTCAGGTTGGGGCGACCGGGTCTGTCCTCCTCTCCTCCCAGGGCAACCTGACTATCAATGAGTCCCAGACTGTTGCCAGCGCTACCCTATTCGGTAACAACATCGCTGTTAACCAGTCAGTGACATCATCAGGTCTGTTGAATATTCAGACCTTCCTCACTCCGACATCGACTATCACTGAAGGTGTTGGTGCGGTGCTTACGGCTAAATCGATGGTTGTATCGCAGGGATTGACCTCCAATCCAACTGCTCTGAATATTTCGACTTCTGATTTGCACCTGCTGGGTGGCGCGCTAGCGTTCAACAATAACTTCGCTGGTAACGTGAACGTCCAGCAGGATATTTCAACCGGCAGTCTGTATTCCCTCAGTCTCGTGAACACGAGCGGTCTGGGTGGATCTACTTTGACCCTGGGAAGCATTTTTGCTAATTCCGGCGGCATCAACATCGTCAACAATAACGGTACGATTTTCGTCAATAACTTCACTAACCTGAGGACTAACTTCTTTGACGTGCCTGGTGTCCCCCCAGCTGGCGGTGGCGCTGCTGTACCAGTACAGACACAAGGTGGCAACATCACTCTGCAAAACAATGATCTTGCCGGTAGCATCGTTATAGGCACTGGTTCCCAGATTATTGCCAACGGCAGAGCCGGTAGTGGTCTCGGTAATGTCTATATAGTGATGGGACCGGTGCCGACGACTTCAGTTGCAGGCACCCAGTCTTCGCCGACTCCGACGGTCAATACAACGTCCAACGGTGGTCAGATTTTCTTCACCACCACTGCCAACCCGACAGGCTCGATCACCTCACTGGGCACCAATACTCTGAACGCCAAGGGCGCCAACATCGTCTTCAACGGTGCAGGCAACAACAACGCGATCGTTCTCCTCGGCACCCAGATCATTGCTGACCCGCCCGCCGCTGGTGCTGTCTCGACGGCTGCTACACCGGCGACCACTCTGGTCAATACGACCATCGTTCCCTCTGGCACAAGCAATGTTGCGACAGTCAGTGCGCCGACGACAACCGTCTCCGCCCCAGCTGAAATCTCCAACGTCAACTGGAGCCTGCCGGCAATCACCGCTCTCAATGCCTCTCTGCACGATGGCGTCACCGCCAATGTTGCCGGTCTCTCCGACAGCACAGTGCTCAGCGGCCGTGCTGGTCTCCGCGTTGCTCGCGCATCGAACGGCATGTCCGCTCATCGCGTCCTGACCGGCGGCGTTGCCACCGACGGTGTCCAGACCATGGAAGAAGGCGTCACTCTCATCTCACCTAAGGCCGATACAACGATCAAGACCGGCTTCGGCTCGGTCGACGTGGCCGCCGGTGCCGTGGCGATGATCATGTCCTACGATGGCGGTATGGCCGTCTACAACCTGCACGACACCAAGAGCGGCGCGGTTGTGGTTAAGGTCGGCGCCAACAAAGTACGTGTCAGCCCCGGCCAGAACATCGTCTTGACCAGCCGGTCGGTACGTTCGTTCGAAGACATCAACCCGGGTCAGGCAATCGCTTACCGCCGCGTGGTAGCCAAAGATTGGGGCAACGGAGTGCAGGCATTCCATTCGGAATTCAGCATCCTCTCGATGCTTCAAAACTACGGCGCTGTAAGAGAGCTGGTTAAATCTCAAGACGCTGAGACACGTAAGACTGTCGACGCCATGCTTAAGACATCGGCCATCTTGCTCCAGATCGGTGGCGAGAAGTACGAATACATGAAGGCTCCCGCTGTAACCGCGATGAGATAAGTCGTCATATAAGTGACATTGAGGAAGGCGGTTTCAGCAAGAAGCCGCTTTCTTCTTTGCTAATTAGAATAGCTTTACTTGGTCGAAAACCAGCTTCCGAGCGGGTTTTTGGCGGATGTGCATTTTCGCGCCCCAAATTTTAGACGATGACAACCTGATATTTGTCAGATAGCATACCGCTAAAAGCCAGTGGTGTAGCCGTTTGGCGGCAGTCGTCCACAGGTGGTCGTGTCACAAACTTGGAGCGCAAGCCGGTATGCAAAACATTCAGACCAATCCCTCGGTGAAGATTCCCGTGGAAACAGCGTTTGGACGATACAGCGCCCGGCAACGATTTCTCAGCGCTTCTCTTTCGCTGGCGGTGGCGAGTTCTGTCTCTGCGCCAGTGTCTATGTCGATTTCGATGACGGTTGCGGTCGAGTCTGCCCGGGCGAATGAACGGCCTGCCGTTCCGACTGCCGGCGGAGGATTCTGGGGGCAGGAGCATGGCACCGGCGGCAATGCTTTTGCTCATGCTGCTGCCAGTCAGGTCGCAGCTCAGGCGGCACAGCCTCAGGCTCTCGTTAATCACGGCACCTTCGGGATCAGTCACGCGGCTTTGAACGCTGCCGCTCATCATTCCGCTTCTCAGGCCGCCGCTCTTTCTCCTGCCTGGCACGCGGCCCATTCGGCCGTGCAGGCCCTGGCCAATCAGACCGCCGCCGCCCATGACGTCAATCTCAACAGTGCTGCCGCTCTGTATGCTGCCGGTGGACTGGCAGGCTTCCACGATCTGACTCTGGATATTGGTGGCAAACAAGTCCAGGTCTTCAGCGATACCAAACTCACCGGTGCCGAGCTCGTAGCCGCCCAACAGGTCCTTGCTGACGGCGGTCAGGACATCCATTTAAACGCACGTGGCACGGCGGTCGGTGGTGTATTCGACATGAATGCCGCGGCCATATCGGCCATCAGCGATGCGGTCGGCGGCAGCATCAAATCCTTATATATCTCCCGTGGTGTGCAGGCCATCGACTCTCTGGGCAATCTCAATTTGCTGGGCAATCTCGTCAACATGGGCTCGCTGGTCGTTGGCGCAGCACCGAGTGCCGCCAACCAGACCGTCGATGTTATTTCGGCAGCCAACATCTATAACGGCTGGGGTGGCTCCATTTCCTCCACTTCGGCGGTACTGGCCGGCCTCACTCCCACCGATATTTCGCTCATCGCCACCGGTGTTTTCTTTAACGCCGGTAATGTTTCCAGCGCCGGCAATTTGAACATCACCGCCGCCACTATCACCAACACCTATGCCGGTCTGGCCGTGCCGACCGCCGCCACCGTGCCTGTGCTGAGCGCTGCCCAGAACGTCAATCTTTATACTTCTTCCTTCAACAACAACGGGCTGATTGCTGCCGGCGCCGACATCAACATCATCAACAACACAACGGCCAACCTCATTGCCGCCAACGCCGGCGGCACCCTGCAGGCGCTCAACGGCAACATCAATTTCAATGCGCCCGACTACCACGGTGCTCAGGGCATTCTCGCCACTGGTGGCAACTGGTTCTCGCAACAGCTCAACTTCAACGCCGGCACCGGCAGCATCGACGCCAACATAAACGAAGTCACAGGCCTCATCAACGGCACCGGCTCGTCGTCACACATAACGGTTTCCACAGCCAATATGAATCTCGGTGACATCTGTATCTCCGGTGACCCTACTTATTTCAATTCCAATGGTGACGTGACCATAACCGGCAACCTGACCGGTAATCCCGACCTGGCTATTGTCGCCAGTCGCAATATCATCGCCAATGGCGGCTCCCTGGACACCTCGTCGAACAGCGGTAACGGCGGCACCCTGACACTTATTGCCGGCGCCAATTTCACAACTGATGGACCGTCGTCAAATTCCAGCGACACCAAGACTACTCTGACAATTACCGATTCGGTCAATCCTGGCCTTGGCTCCAAAACTGGGGGCTATATCGATCTGTCTGGAATTTTCCTGACTGGCAACAACAAGAATCTGGCGATTACATCGGTAACTACCGCCAGTACCACCGGCGTCGGTGGGGACGTTTTGATGGTGGCCTATGCGGGCACCGGTAAAAACTCAGGCTCGATTGTCGCTAGCGAAGTACCGACTGATAACCGTCCCGGAGCAAATGCAATAGACGCAACGGGGACAAAAGGTGGCGGGGATATAACAATCCTCGGATCCGGGCCTTTCCTCTACGGGCAAAATCTGTACGGCGGCAATATTCAGATATTGGGCGGCACGCCGCATATCAGCGGCGGCAGCGGTGCAATCAAAATACTTGACGGTACGGTGCTTCCCACCGGCGCCTCTTTCAGTCAGTTTGGTGCGACCGCTTCCAATATCAATGTCATGACCGTTGTCGGCGATAACGTGACGATGAAGACCGGCGGTTTCATTTCCACCGACGTGATTGTTGCATCCGGGGCCGGCGGCGGGGTCAACAGTAAGGGCGCCGACGGCGGTAACGTCAGTCTCACCGGCTCAGCGTTGTTCTTGAGTGGTGTGGAGGCAACCGGTGGTGGTGGCGGCGGCGGCAATGCCAGCACCGATGGCGGTGCCGGCGGAAATGGCGGCAATATCACGCTTAATTCTTCCGGACCAATCATTATTGAAGATTTCAGTCCCGCTCCCGGCTATTTGAATGTATCGGGTGGCGGCGGTGGTGGCGGCGGCGGCGGTGGCTCAGCCACGGGCGCTGCCGGAAAAGGCGGGGCTGGTGGCAAGGCCGGGACCGTGACCATCAATACAAACTCGCTTTTCTTTGCCGGTGGAGTGCTGGCCGCTGATGGCGCAGCAGGAGGCGATGGTGGCGATGGTATTGTCGGTACTGCCGGTGGTGGCGGTGGCGGCGGCGGTGGAGCCTTTGGCGGCGGCGGTGGCGGCGGTGCTGCCGGAGCTGATGCGACCGGCACGGGCAGTGCTGTCGGTGGCGGCGGTGGAGCCGGATTTTATGAAGGTGGCGGCGGTGGTGCCGGCGCGACCGGTAAGGCTGTAGTTACGGCCGGGACCGGGGGATCATCGACCGGCCAATTTAACCCTACCCCTGGCCTGGGCGGCACGATTATCTCCGGCACAGGCATGGCCGGTACGGACGGCAGCGCCAATGCCGGCGGCGCCGGCGGCATCCCGACTGGTTCCGGATTGACCGGCGGTAAAGGCGGCCAGAACGGTGGAGCTACATTTGGTATCGGAGGCGGCAGCGATGCCAACGCCGGTAAAGACGGGAAAGAAATCTCGACGAAAACCGGTAGCGGAATTGTAAACATCTCTGTCGGTGCCGCTTCTGGCTCTCTAGCCGAGCCGATTGGCATAGCCACGACCAAGCTCAATGTCACCGGGACAACCAAAAATAGCGCTCTCTTTTTGTCCGGATTCAGCGACTATACCGAAGTCACTTCCGCTAAATTTGCGGGCGGGACACTTAACGTGCTCGGTGGCAATGGTTTGACCGTAAATGGCCCAGTCAGCGGCGCCGACAACCTTCAGCTGTCCGCCTTCGGCGTACTGGATGTGAAAAACACGACAATCAGCGCCACCAATGTCAGTTTGCAGACTTTCAACAGCACGCCGACCAGCTTTGACGGCGACATCACTGTGGGTGCAGGTGCGCTTATTAAGGCTACTACGGCCAAGCTGACCGCTGAAAACAACGTTAATGCCAACACCGAAGTCACTAACCTGTCGGTAGCTTCCGGTGGTTCTTCCGTGACTATAAACGAGTCTGCCACCGCAGGTAAGGTCCTCAATCTCCTTGCGTCCAACGTAGGCAGTGGCGGTACGTTTACAGTCAACTCCGCCCAGCAGATTAACGTCACTCAGGGTATTACGGCATTCAACGGCACCATCAATCTAAATGAGACCGGCACGCTCTCCAAGATTGGCATCAATATAACTTCCAACCTTAATGTAGTTGCGCCGTTTACGGGTGTTAAAGGCACAGTCAATCTTGCCACAACCGGCGGCAATGCCAGCATCATCAATACGGTGCCCATCACCGCCATCGATTTGAGCATCAACGCCGATGGGGCTGTAGGCTCTTCTACTAAGGCATTTGCAACCAATGTCACCGGTACTCTCACTGTCAACGGCAATTCACATGATTTGATTTCGATCAAGGACGCCAACATCAACGCGCCCACACTCACCGGCAAATCGACGGTCTTTGGCCAGAGTATTTCCTTTGTCAGTGCGGCAAAAAATCTATCGGTCGGCAATCTGGGCTACACCAACGTTACTTTGAATAATACATTTGCAACCGCTGGTGGTGGCGCTACCCTGACGCTCAACCCCACCGGAAGCATTGCCAATGTGATCGGCGATGGCTTCGGTACGGTCTCAATCACTACAGCAGCTGCCGAAATTGACCAGGGCAAGACCGTTACCGCGCCTGTGATCCTGGCCAAAAACCTTGTGCTCAAGAGTACCGCTGCCGACGTCGGCGGTGCCGGTTTGGGTCTCAGTGTTTCCGCATCCAGCATTTCGGCTTCCGCAGCCAAGGGTTCGGTCAGTATCCAGGACGCTATTGCGGCCAGTCTGGGTGCCGGCTCCGCGCTCAAGACCTACAATGTCTCCGCTGATGGCTTGACCGTCGCTGGAGCAATCACCGGCGATGTTATTACCCTGACGGGGACCGGCGCCTCGGGCGTGGTGCTCAATGCCAATGTCGGTGCGACCAAATCGACAACCGTCAATATCATCGGCGGCTCCGGCATCACCCAGAACAGCAAGGCTGTCGCTACCGGCCTGACTGTCAATCTCAAGGCCAACTCCAGCGGCGATATCGGTACAGCTGGTCAATCTATTTTGACCAAGGCCGGCACGACTCTGACTGTTGTCGGATCAAATAACGGTCAGGCTTTCGTCAAACAAACCGGCTCGGTGGCCATCGGCACGAGCGTCGGCACCGGCTCTAGCGTTCTGAATCTCACCGGCACCGGTAATCTCAATATCAAGGGCGCGGTCTCGTTCGGTGCGATCAATCTGACAGCTCCTGTTGTGGAAGTATTTTCCGGTGGCGGCAGTCTCGGCACCCTCAACGGCTTGACCGTGACGGCCCCTGTCGTCAAGTTCGACAGCGGCAGCACTTCTATCATCGCCGGTGGCGCTACCTTCAAAAGTGCCTCAGGTCTGGCGATAAGCGGAAGCGATGCGGCTCTCACCGTTGCCGGCTCCCTGACCCTGGGGGGTACGGTGGGTGGCAAGCAGACTACGAGCATCACCCTGGGTGATGCCAAAACTGGAGCCAATAATCCTCTGGCTACAGAGCTGAATAAGACTCTAAGCGCTATTACTGTCAATACGACCGGCAACTTTACCGGCTCGTTGCAGAAGATTGCCACTGATGATACGGCCCTGGGTGGCAAGATCGATATCACCGCCGCCAAAATAGTCAATGTCAATGCCGTGCCTTCGTTGGCGCCGATTGTAATTTCGGCTGATGCTACAGCCGGACCTGCCGGCAAGGTCATCCTCAACCTCACCGGCACTCAATCCGTCTCTCTCGGCGTTGGCACAGTCGCTAAAGGCGATCCGCAAATTACGATCAGCACCAGTGGTGGTACCGGAGGCGGGACTGTTTCCGTGAGCAGCGCTGGACTTCTGACTGTAGACAACGGTGGTGTTGCGCAGTCCGGTACCGCTCGCAACCTCACCCTCATTGGTGCAAAGGGCCTGTCGGTAACTGATGCCAATCTGCTCAAAACAAATCTCAATAGTCTGACCCTGAGCTCCGGCTCTACCAAAGCTTTCACCATCGGTGAGGGTGCAGTCCCGGTCAACGGTACTGCCGGTGATATCGTCGCTTCGTCCGTGGACATAAACGCGGGCGGAGGCATAGTGCTTGCGAAAACTCATACGATTGCCGCGACAGTAGGCTCGACTTTCTCCAACGATACCGGCGCTCTGACCATTACAGGCGACGATAAGAGCATCACTCCCGGGCTGGCACTGGCGCTCTCTGCCAAGGGCGCTATCAGTCTCGGCGACATCAAAAATGGCGGCATTAACAATCCGCTCAGTGACATCGGCAATGAAACACTGGACTCGTTGTCGATTACTGCCGGTGGCAATTTCACCGGCAATTATCCTGTTATCGCCCTCAAGCCGGGCGGCGTGATGAGCATCACCGCCACCAACATAGTCAATGTCGGTTCCAATCCTCTTGCGCCGATTCAGCTCAAAGCTGAAAACTCAGGCGGTCCCGCTGGCTCCGTCATTTTGAATTTGACCGGCACTCAGGCTATTACCCTGGGCAATCTTTCTGTGCTCAAGGGGCAGCCGCAGATACAAATATCGGTGGACGGGCTTGTCGGTGGAATTGTTGATGTGAAGACTGCCGGTGCTCTGACCGCAAATAATGGCGGTGTGAAATTTGGCAGCGGTCTGCACGATCTCACGTTGAGCGGCGGCAAAGGTCTGTCCGTGACGGACACGACCTTGCTCAATACCAACCTGGGAGTTGTTTCTCTCCGGTCTGGCGCTACGACCCCCTTTGTGGTCGGTGCAGCACCGGCATCCAAGGATCTGCTGAACGGCACCGCCGGCGATATCAAGGCAGACTCGGTCTCGGTGACGGACCTCAAGGGCATTACGGTGGCGGCAGCGTCGGCAATTACGGCATCCGGTGCCGGGGGATCGCTCACGCTCGATACAACGAGCCTGCTCAATAACGGCACCATCAGCGGCAAAGATGCCGGCTCTACTTTGTCGTTCGCGGATTCGGGCAAGAGCAATCTTGGTATTTCCGCACTCGGTATCGGTGTCTATCAAAACTTCGGCCATGTATCATTCAATACCGGCGGCAACGTTGATCTCGGCAACCTGTTTACGTCAGGCACTACTCTGGCTACGGGCCTCAACTCTATCGATATTCAGGCCGGTGGCAGCGTGACATTTGCTTCGTTCTTGCCTACTTTGAACGTTGCGCCCGGCGGTTCTATCACCGTGCATGCCGGATCGCTTGTGACTAAGGCCAGCACGCCGATTGATTTTATTGCTACAGGCTCGGCCACCATCGACATCTCGACTAAGTCCGCGTTGACGCTCGGCGCGGGCAAGGGCACTATTGCACTGACAGTTGCTCCAACCGGCAGCGATGTCACCCTGGTATCTACCGGCGGTACTCTTACCGTCGACACCGCACTGAGCGCCGGCACTATTGAATTGCGCGGCAGTTCGGTTGTAGTAAAACAAGTCGTCACCGCCGGCAGCGGGGACCTGACTGCCCTGGCAGTTGGTAAGACCGGCACGTTAACGACGGTCGGTTCGGGCTTGCTGGTGAATTCCGTGGGCGACGTCATTGTCGGTCAGGGCAGCACTAAACTCGCCGCCACACCTATCCTGGTCAATACGACCAGTCTCTTGCTCGGCGACAGTGCTGCCGCCGGCGCGCTTAACGTCAGCAACAGCAGCGGTTCGGCCTCTTCCGTAGGCGGTTTGGTGCCGATTGCCGGTCTCAGTTACAACGCGCTCAAGGACATCAGTGTAGACAATATCAGCACCACCGCCGGTGCACTGACCATCAATACAAAAGGCTCTCTGTCCACCGCCACCGGTGTCACCCTTAGCTCTGTCGGCGGCGGTATAAACCTGATTACGAGTGCGGACCCTGGCAATACGATAATAATCGGCAAGAACAATACGATTACCGCATCGTCGGGCAGCATTCTCATTCAAAATAACAACCTGGTTAACGGCACCATCAGTATATTGTCGGGGGTCAACATCCTTGGCTCGGGCACGGCAAAAGGTGTGGGCCAGGTGAGTATCGTCATGGGAGCGGTCCCCGCCGAGAGCGCCTTGCGGCCCGGTGTTGTACCGGCTAATACCAAAATCAAGTCTACCGGCGGCGCCGGAGTATTCTTTGGCTCCGTGGCCTTCCCGAATGATTCGATCGTGGCAAATGGTTCCAATATATTGTTTGCCGAAGGTCGCAATGTGGTCTTCGCCACCAGGGGCATGGGTGCTTCAACGATCACTATTAACGGCGGTACGATAACGGCTGATCCTCCCGCCGGAGCAGCATCTTCGATGGCGCCGACGACAGGGCTGACCGGTACGACTCTGGGATCATCGGTGACCGCGCCAACTCTGACCAGCGGCGAATTGCGTCAAAGCGTGGCATCTGCGCTGCCTGTTATTGAGCCCACTTCACAGATTGCTCCCCTTCCTGCTTTGACCTCGGCCCTGGCGGCCTCCGCTCAGCGCTTTACCTCTATGCCCGGTTCTTTGTATGCCGGATATGGTCCATCGGCGTCCGGGAATGTCACGCAATACGGAGTAGGCGCCGGCTCTGGCGGACAGGGCGAACGCCGACTTGAGCGCGGAGCCGTGCTTCTTACTTCAGATGAAACCACAACTGTGCAAACCACCTTTGGCTCCGTCACGGCGGCGCCCGGTGCGCTGGCCCTGCTGGTGGCCTTTGACGGCGGAGTCGCCGTTTACAACCTGCACGACGACAAGAAGGACGCCGTGGTGATTCGTTGCGGCAACCGTAGAGTGAGCGTTGGGCCGGGCCGCAGTACCGTTATCACTAATCGTGTCGGCGCTAAATTTGAAGCCGTTAATCCGGCTCACTTTGTCGGCTATAGAAGAATGAGTGAGAACGATTACGGTCAGGGACTGAAGGCTTTCCACTCGGAATTCAATACTTATTCATTGATGCGCGGCGTCGACGCTATCAAGAAGCTGATTGCCTCGGATAACCCGAAGGAAAGAAAAATTGCCTCGGCAATGCTGAAAACTTCAGCCATCCTTCTCGGTCTCGGGAACGATCAACAATTTAAATTGATGCTGCCGCCTCAAATGACCGCCATGATTGGGAATAACACCAGTCGCTAGTTTATTTCTCGATACGATGAGAATAGATTTAACCTCCCCTGAGCGCCTGTAGACGGGCCAGGGCGGGGAATGTTGCTCTGGCAACATTTTGCACGCAGACATATGCCTGATATCGGTATAGCATTGGTTTCTATAGCCTCTGGTACGCCCTGGTTTTGCGTGGGCATGCCCTAGTCGCCTATCCACATTCCGGAGATTCTCTGAGATGCAAACAATTCAACGCGCTCGTTTCGAAGTCGAATCGGCTCTTGCTGCTCCTGCTCGATACACGGTCCGGCAGAGGCTCTTAAGTGGTTCGCTCACACTGGCGATGGGTGGATCTGCAACGGCGACGACCGCTCTGGCTAACACGCCGGCCGGTTGGGGAACGCATACGACTCCGGTCAATCACCATGCAGGCAGTCTGACTACAGCTGGATTTGCCCAGACTTTCGGCACGCACTCGGCTGCTGCGGCCGCGACAACAAATCTGCAGACTGCGGCGGTCGGCCATGCTGCGGTACCCGTGAATCCCTTGCATTCGATGGTACACGCCGGTGCGTTTTTGCACAGCTGGCAGCATGTGGGTCATACCTTACCGGCATTCGCCACCCAGCCTGTGGCCGCCAAAGACGTCAATCTCAATAGCGCGCAGCCCTTGTTTGCCGCCGGCGGGCTGGCCAACTTTCATACGATTACTCTCGATATCGGTGGCAAGCAGCAACAAATCAACTTCGATACCAAGTTGACCGGCGCTGAGCTGGTTGCGGCCCAACAGGTCTTGAGCGGTGGTAAACAGGAAATCACCATCAACGCTCGTGGTGTAGCCACCGGCGGTGTCTTTGATCTCAGTAATGCCACCATGTCTGCTATCACTACAGCAGTTGGCGGTTCGGTTGGTTCGCTCTATATTTCGCGCGGCGTGCAAGCGATCGATACCCTCAGCAGTCTTAATCTCAGCGGCTCCCTGATCAATCTGGGCTCTATTGTCGTCGGCGCCGATGCTGCTTCTAAAGGGCAGGTAGTTGATGTTATCAACGCCTCCAATATTTATAACGGCTATGGGGCTTCGATCATGTCGGCAGCGCTCAATAGCGCCCTGACGCCGACCGGCATCACACTGAACGCCACGAACGCCTTTGTAAATAGCGGCAATATCAGCAGCAGCAGCGTGCTCAATATCAGCGCCAATTCAATCAGCAATCTCTACGCCGGCACCGGTGTGGCGAACGTGCACAATCAGGCGACTTTGCATGCGGCGCAGAACGTCAATTTAATGGCTGCGACAATTACAAACACCGGTTTGATTTCTAGCACTTCCGGTAATGTCAACTTCAGTGGTGGCCCCGCCGGCGGTGACATCTCGGTCTTCAATACTCTGGGTACTATTCAAGCCCAGAACGGCAATATCAACTTCAATCAGGCCGGATACACTGGCATCAGCAATATCAATGTAGTCGGCGGCGACTGGCTCTCGAAGCAGCTTAACTTCAACGCCAATGAAGGGGCGATTGAGGCCAATGTCGGGCAATTGACCGGGGTGGTGAACGGCACGGCTTGCTCGGCGCATGTGACTGCCGATACGGCCGCGCTCAATCTGGGCGGGCTGAATATCACTGGTGACCCGACGTATTACAACACCGGCGGTGATGTGATTATTGGGAAGGGTTTTGCAGCCGTGCCGGGACAGGCTCTGGCCGTTGTTGCCAGTGGAAATATCATTGGCAACGGTGGCGCGCTTGATACGCATTCGACAACAGGAAATGGCGGGGCTATAACGCTAATCGCCGGTGCTAACTTTACGTCGCCGCCGCCAGTAAATAATCAGGTCGGTCCGGACAGCGGCACAACTATTGCTCTGGCCAATAACAATAAAACCGTTGGTAATGGTTCGGCCACTGGTGGATATATCGATCTTTCCGGTGTCTTTTTCAATGCTAAGAGCGGTTTCTCGCAGATCTCCGCTTTCGATTCCAGCAGTACTGTCGGCAGTGGCGGCAATATCCTGGTTGTCGCTTATTCAGGTACGGGTAAAGGTTCCGGCTCGATTATATTCCCCAATGACGCTAGCGCCCCTATTACAGTGGATGCTAGAGGTTCTAATGGCCCTGCAAACTCCGGAGCCGTGACTATACTTGGTGGTGGCGCCAATATCTTTGTGACCTCATCCATAAATAGTGGCGATCTAACAATCAAGGGTGGAGTTCCGACGATTATTGGCGGTACCGCCACGATTAAGGACGGCTCGATTCTCACAGGTAGCTGGGACGTCGTAGGGGCACCACAGCCAACCAATACTTTTATTGGCATGAGCGGTATTTATAACGCCAAGACAGTCACCGTAGATACCTTTGGTGAAGTTCAGTCCTTCGGAGGGATCTTTACGGCGGGGGCTGCCGGTGCTGCAGGGGTGCAGGGCATAAATGGCGGCAAGGGCGGAAATGGCGGCGATGGCGGCAAAGTTTCCATTACTGGCAACGGCGTTTTTGTCGACTTCATTGACACTTCCGGTGGTGGCGGCGGCGGCGGTGCTGAGGGTGCGGATGGCGGCGCCGGTGGCAAAGCCGGCGATGTAATTCTCACAGCTAAGAACGATAACATTCAGCTCTTCTCGCAGATCAATGCTGCCGGGGGCGGTGGAGGTGGTGGCGGGGGCGCCGGTACCGGCGGAGTTGCCGGGAAAGGCGGAGCCGGAGGCAGTGGTGGTAACGTCACTATTGATACTCCATTTTCATTTGTCGCTAATCCCACCGTTAACGTTCCCGAAATTTCAATCAATTCCTACAGCGGTGGTAACGGCGGTAGTGGCGGATTGAATACTGCCGGCGTCACCGGTGGCGGTGGCGGAGGCGGTGGCGGCTCCTATGGTGGAGGAGGCGGCGGTGGCGCTGCGGGATTTGATACTCTCGGAGCTGCGGGAGGAGGCGGCGGTGGTGGTACTGGCGCTGGCGGTGGCGGCGGCGGTGACGGTGCATCAAAGGCTGCAGGCGGAGGTGGCGGGACTTCGGCCGGTTACCTCGGCTATACTGGGGGCACCGGTGGGGTCAACGGCGGGTTGCCTGGTTCGGGCGGTTTCACGCCTACCGGCGTAGGCGGCAATGGCGGTGGTCTCGGTGGGACTGTCGGTGGCGGTGGCGCTGGCGGTAAGTACGAGTCCGGTGGTACCGGTGGCGCCAGTACAATCAGCGGGACGAGCGGATCGCCGGTAACAACAGTAGGCGGTACCAGTGTTGTCTCCCTGAAGGTCGGAGATGCTACAGGCAGCGCCAAAGTGCCCATTGAAATTAATGCTCCGAATCTGGCCATCACAGGGAAGAACAACAAGACTGCGTCCGTGTTTGTGGTTTCGTTCACGGATCAGCTCAATCTCAATGCGTCTACCATGGGCCTGGGCACTACATTGTCTGTTTCCAATCAAGATAATGTTGGCGCCGGCGTCCTCAATGTTTCTGGAAATGTTACCGGTGGCGCTGTAGTCAATTTGTCTGGCATTGGTGGCATCACCAATACCGCAGGTACTGTCGCTGCCCAAACCGTTAATCTTTCGTCCAGCAAAGGTTCTATTGCCGCGTCAACCTCGGCCAATAGCTTGAGTGCTGTGGCTGTCGGCACTAATGTCACCATCAACGAAGTTGCCAGCTCGGCTGGAGCCACGAATGTGTTGGCTTCTTCTGTGGGCGGCGGAGGCACATTCACTGTCAATTCCACTCAGCAGCTTAATGTTACTGGTGCGATTATCGCCTCCCAGGGCACTTTAAACCTTACTGAAAGCGGCAACAGTCCGATCGGCATTAACATTACTGCTGCTCCTGCTGTTGGCAATACAGGCAAAATCAATCTGACCACGACCGGTACCGGCAGTATCAACACAACTAAGCTGTTGACTGCTAACGACATCACAATCGTTTCCGGTGGTGCTGTTGGCTCGGCTTCTAAGCCGCTTTTGACAAACGCCTTTAACTCCATCACCGTGACGCAAAATTCCGCCGAGTCTGTCTTTATAAAGGACTCCAGCACAGGCACGCTGAAAGTGGGAGGCACCGGTCAATCCATTTCCGGCATCACACTCGTCAGTGCCGCAAAGAATCTGCAGATCTCCAATCTTCAGTTCACCAACGTCAATGTGCAGGATACATATAATGTGGCGAAGCAAACTTCGCTGCTTTCGATTGGGGCCGGCGGTATAGTTGGCAACGCTGGCGGTACTGTGTCCATTACGACTGCACTGGCCTCTATTGACGAGGGAGTCGGCGGGGTGATCTCGGGCACCAAGGTGACCCTGTCGAGTGCCAGCGGAGACGTCGGCAAATCGGCGACGATCACGGTAGCTGCCCCCAATTTGACGGCCAACGCCGTCAAGGGCTCTGTAAATGTTACCGACATTGGAGCCGGCGCTACGACGTTGAACGCGGGTACAGCGCTGAATAACTACAGTGTTACCGCTAACGGCCTCACTGTCGTAGGAGCCATCAACGGCACCACTATCGATTTGACTGCCGGCAAAGGCACGAGCATTGTCGTTGGTGCGGCGATAGGCAAAACCAGCAGCCAGAATGTCACACTTACCGCCGACAATTCCATTACTCAGTCGTCGTCTAAGGCGCTGATTTCGGGCACAAGCGTGAAGCTCTTGTCCAATACTGGAGACGTCGGCAGCCTCAGTCAGGCAATTTCGACCAAGGCCACATCAACGTTAACGGTTGACGGCAGTAATACCTCCAACCTCTATGTCAGCCAGGCGGGCAATATCGTCCTGGGCCCAAGCAGTGCCGGTTCGCTGCATTTCACTGACTCCGGAGTCGTCACTGTTTCCAGTGCGCTAAGCTACGGCGATCTGGTAATGAATACGCCCTCGCTTGTAATGAGCGGCGCGGGCACTATAAAAACAACGAGCAGTGCTACTTTCATTTCGCCGGCCAAGTTGTCTATCACTGGTTCTTCCGGTTCAATCACTGCGGTGGGTTCATTGACTCTGGGCGGTACGGTCGGCGGCAAGACTACGACTTCAATAACTCTGGGCGATGCCAAAACCGGTGCCGGTAATCCTCTAGATAAGGCCCTGAGCACAAACGCTGGAACTATCAACCTGGCGATTGTCACCACCGGCAATTTCACCAGTGGTCTGTCAACTCTCCGCACGGATACATCCAGCAATGCCGGCACGGTAAATATCAAGGCGGCGAACGTTATCAATGTGACGAATCCCAATGGGGTCATCACAATATCGGCTGACGCCAATAGCGGTGGTGCTCTCACTGGTGGCTCCGTCGTCCTTCAGCTTACCGGCACTCAGGCTGTCACTCTGGACGACAATCCCAGCGTAGGGAAAAATCCGGCTCCCTTTTTCCTTACCGCTCGCGGTGGCACGAGCAGCGGTACCGCCGGCTCTATATCGGCCACGACTGCCGGTAATCTGACCGTTCTGGCTGGTGGCTTTGACCTGGGTACAGGCTTGAAAGGTGGCAGTGTAACTCTGTCGAGCGCCAAGAATCTTGCGGTTGTCGCGGATTCCTTGAATAAGGCCGCTAATTTGCAGTCCGTAACGTTGAGTTCCGGCGGAACGACCCCGTTCACCGTCGGCTCCGGCAGCAGCCCAGTCAATGGGACTATTGGAAATGTGGCGGCTGCTGTGGTCAGCATCAATTCCGGCGGCGGCATCGTGATGGGTACGGGTGCGACAGTCGCGGCGACAAGTAGCTCGACGTTCTCAAACAACACAGGCGTTCTGACTATTGTCGGTGCGGATGATAGTATCACCCCTGGTGCGTCTTTGACCTTGAGCGCAAAGAGCGGAATAACCCTGGGCGATGCTAAGAATCTCGGGGTGAATAACCCGTTGAAGAGTATCGGCAGTGGCGTACTGGACAATCTCACGATTAACACAGGCGGCAACTTCACCGGCAACTATTCGGCGCTTGACCTAAAATCGTCCAATCCCAACGGTGGTAATTTGACCGTAACCGTGGGCAATATTGTCAATCCCGTAGCCACGCTAAATCCCATCAGCCTGAAGGCCGATGGAGTGACTAATGGTGGCGTTGTTACGGTCAATATCACGGGCACGCAGGCTGTCTTAATTGGTTCCGGTACTATTGCTAAAGGCCAGACCGGTCTCAATATCAGCGCCGCTGGTTCAGCCGGTTTTGGTACCGTCAAAGTCACTGCTGCCGGTACTCTCACCTATGAGAAGGGTGCTGCTGTATTTAAGAATGCCAACAACAATTTGCTCCTATCTGGCGCTAAGGGGCTCTCGGTTCTCGATCCCAATGCCCTGAATTCAGGATTGACGTCTTTGTCGCTCTCTACCGGAGCTGCAACGCCCTTTGTGATCAACACTACAGACGCAAAACAGCTGCTAAACGGCACTGCCTTTGACATTAGTGCTGGAACTGTATCCATCACGGCTATCAAGGGTATCACTGTGAATGGTGCAATTGGCGCCACTTCTAGCGGTGTTTCTCTTGTCTTGGACACGTCCAGCTTGTTGAATAATGGTGTCATTGGCGGTGCTGCCGGCGGTTCGACACTCTCCTTCATCGATAACGGCAAGAATGCCCTCGGTGTTAATGCTGCCGGAACCGGGAAATACAGCAATTTTGATGAGGTTGTCTTTAATGCTGCCGGCGGTAATGTTGTGCTCGGCAATCTCTTCAGTGCCGCAAATCTCGACGGTAAGCTGGCTACGGTGACAATTACAGCCGGGGGCAGTGTGACATTCCCGTCTACCACTCCGGCTATCCATGTCTTGGATGGCGGCGCAATCAGCGTCACTGCCGCCTCTCTGGCCTCAACGGCGAGTACACCGATAACCTTCGGTCTCAATGGGACCGGCGCCGGTACTGTCACCATCAACGATAAGGCTTCCCTTTCAATCGGCACGGGCAAAGGCAACATCTCGATTTCTGCGCCCCATGGGTTGGCAGATGTCACCTCCGGTGGCACATTGACCGTGGTCAATGCTTTCTCTCCCGGAAGCTTCAGACTGGTCGGAGCGTCAGTTGCGGTGAAGGCCAACGTCGACGCGTCTTTCGGCAATGTCGGCACACTTCAGTCCACTGGTAAGACGGGCACTATCACAACCGATGCCCTGGTTACCGTCAAGGCTAATCAGCTGACCATTGGGCAGGTGAACACCGCCGCCAAGACGGCCATCAATATCAATGGCAATAATCTTTTGTTGGGCGGCGGAGGCTTTGCCGGCGCGCTCAATTTGAATAACATCAGCGGCGGAACACCGACTCTAACTTTCAACTCACCGTTGACCTCCTTTACTTATAAGGGTGCAGCCGGAACGGCGACTACAGTCAATGCTCTGACGACCACGGCAGGATCGATAAATATCACATCCGGTGGTGACCTCAGTACCGCCCTTGCTTCGACCTTCTCGGCCAATGGTGGCGGCATTACTTTGATTGCTGGTTCCGGCGTGACCAGCGCTAAGTTGGATATCGGCATGGGTGGCACGTACAACACAAATGGCGGCAGTATTACGTTTCAGAACGTCGCCACGCTCACCCCTGTGATAAGTATCGGGCTGGGGACCAATATCCACGCATCAGCCACTGCTAAGGGCGTCGGTCAGGTCTCAATCGTCAATGGAAAGACGATCCCCAATCCTCCCACTGCCGGCACCACGCCGGTCAATCCGCCTACTGTCTTCACAACTGGTGGTGCCGGTGTCTTCTATACAAATGGCAGCAAGGCTGTGGTGGCAGTTGGTCCCAACACTCTGAATGCTTTCGGTCGAAATGTTGTGTTCAACACAGGACTCGGTTCGATCACGATCGACAACACTATCATCACGGCTGACCCGCCTGTTGATGGTGCTGCACCGATAGTGATGGCAGCCGCTGTCCCCGTTGTCGCCAGTCAGCCGCATCTGCAGGCGCAGCCGCTCGTCAGTATGTCCAGCGCCTTCGATGTCGCCGGCCCCGCGCTTACGGTCTCTGGCGGCACTGCCAATCTGGCCGCAATAACCAATCTCGCGGCTATGACTAACCTGGTTAATCAAAGTCAGGTGACCCCTGGTGTAAGCGCCTCTTCCGTCCAGTCGCTGACTGCCGGTCGAGCTGGAGCTGTGCCGGGTGGGCTGGTATTGTCCGGTGAGGTCAGCAATGTCTGCGTCAAAGACCTTATGTCCGGTCCTGCTCTTATCGCTCCGGACAAGGACACGGTCGTGCGGACCGGTTTCGGCAGTGTCAGAGTGGCTGCGCGGGCGGTGGCATTGATTGTTGCGTTCGAGGGCGGACTGGCCGTGTACAACCTGCACGACAACAGGCATGATGCCGTGGTCGTTGAGAGGGGTGCGCAGAAGCTCAGCATCATGCCCGGTCAGAATGCTGTTGTCACCAATCGAAATGTCCGCTTCTTCGAAGAAGTGAATCCCGCCGCGTTCGTCGGTTATCGCCGTGTGTCTGGTCGGATCGATGAATCCGGCGTCAAGACATTCCGCAGTGAGTTCAATATATTCTCGCTGATACAGGGCTGTGAGCCGCTCAAGCAGCTGATTAAGTCGGATGAACCGGCTAAGCAGAAGCTCGTTAACTCCATGCTCAAAACCGCGGCTATCCTATTCACGACCGGCTCGCCCGTGCCCTATCAGCAGATGGTGGTACCGCCGATGACTGCGATGAATAAAACGCAGTAACAGAAGAAACATAATTGGAAACACTGTCTGACGTCTTACAGGGCTTTCGTTTTATGAAAATTGATTGGTATCGGATCATGGGCACAACTTCAGTTGTCACTGCCCTATCGTTCCAGCTGGTGGGTTCTGCCGCAGTGCTGGCTTACGCTCCATCGCCGCATCATCTGAATCCACCCAATGCACTGACAGGTCTCGGCGCTGCTCATCCAGGTCACTCCCTGCAGAATTTGCATCAAAACCCGACCAATTTTTCCAATGCAGGTGGTCATCCGGCCTTCGTATTTCATCCTGCAAGTAACGGCCCTGTCAACGGTTTCAGCACCTTCGTGAGCGCGTCGAGTCCTGCATTTTTGCATCTGCTCTCATCCGACGCTGCTGGGCAAAAGTTTGATCTTGATTTGGGTTCGACGGAGGAATCTATCAGGGGGAGTGCCGTAGCAGGTTTGTCGAACGCCTCAGTCACTATCCGCGCAGGTAATCAGCAACTGACGGTTACCGGCAATACACTGCTCACTCCGGCAGAAGTTGCTGCGGTATATCAAGTGCTTGCGACCGGACATCAGGGTTTGCGACTAGATGCTGATGGCGCGGCCAGTGGCGGTTCGTTGCGCTTGTCTCCGACTCTTTTATCCCAAATTTCGGGACTGGTCATTCCCCAGGGAGTGAGTGTCCTTGAGAAAGTAGGGGGCACTGGACAGCAGATAAGTTTGACGGATGGTCTGACCAATGCCGGAAGGCTTATCTTTACCGGCGGTAGCAGGTCCGGAGGCATTGAAATTGACACCTCTTCCATTCTTAATGCGGTTGGCGCTGTCATCACTTCCGCGCCGTCACTGACGCTGTCAGCCTCGGACTCTGTGACTAATTCCGGAAGCATAATCTCAAACGGTTCTCTCAATCTTGTAGCCAATCACATCTCCGCTACGCCTGCCGCCGTGTTTCAGGCAACAGGTAGTCTGAATGTATTCAGTCCCAACCATGCTGATGTGACGCTTAATGGAGGTGTTTACAGAGGTCGGGAAATCAATCTGCTCTTACCCACAGGGACATTGCGCGTCGATGTTGCCGAGATGGATGGCCCCGTCAATGTCACTGCCTGCAATGCCTCTGTGGCGGCGCAGCACGGGACACTATTTATTAACTCGTCCAGGATAAGTGGTGATCCTTACTTTGCCAGCGGCGGCGACTTGCAATTAAATACCGCTAGTTTCAACACGCTCGGCGATGTCTTTGTCGCTCTGGCCGGTGGCAATATCACTGCAAACGGCACGGGCACTATCGATACGAGTGGAGGGCCGGGTAGTCAGATTATGATAGAAGCCGGGGTCACATACACCGATCCGGGCAATGGGCACTATGTGCCGGGCGGACCCAGTGCGACCGGCGGTAATATTGATCTGACCGGTGTCAATCTGAAAACTGCCGGTGGCGATGTTACGCTTCTGGCCAATCGCGTTGCCTCTACCGGTGGTGCCGTCACCGTCGGTAATATTACTACGGATGGCAATATCGGGCATCCCGACGCCGGTAATGTATTTGTCGTTGCCGCTGATACTACTACGATTGGCAACATCTCCGCCAATGGCGCTGATATGTTCAGTACCAGCCTTGATGGAGGTGGTGGCGGCAATGTGAAAATCGATATTACCGGAGCGAGCCTTCTTACTGTCGGTAATATCGTGGCCAACGGAGGCCGAGGTGGCTCTACTGTGGCCGGGGTCTCCGGCGACGGTGGTGCCGGTGGGGATGGCGGCGATGGCTATTCGTATGATTTTCTGCCTGCCACGGGCGGGACCGGCGGTACTGGCGGTGCCAGCCTCCCCTATATCACGGGTGTCGGAATCGCTATCGGCTACGGTGGCCAGGGTGGACTGTCCGACAAGGCCGGCTCGCCCGGTATTCAGGGGGATCCTGGCGTGGGCAAGGGCGGTGATGGGGGCAAAGGCGGTACGACGCTGGCGTCTACCAATTCCGGGCACGCCGGCTATGACGGTAAAAATGGCGCTGATGGACTGGCTGGTACCACTGGTGGTGACGGTAAGGACGGCGGGGACGGTGGCAAAATTGAAATTCATGCCGAAGGTGACATTATTGTAGGAGCGATCCAGTCGATGGGCGGTAACGGTGGCGTAGGCACTCATGGTGGGCATGGCGGCTCCGGGGGCTCCGGGGGTAGTGGCGGCCATGGCGATAACGGCACAGACCAGCCGATCGAAAATCCGGGCGCTACTGTCGGACTCGCCGGTGGAACGGGGGGCGCTGGCGGCAATGGCGGAGATGGCGGTGATGGCGGCGAAGGTGGTGAGGGCGGAAAAGGTGGAAAAGGCGGTGAGGGGGGAGAGATTTCCATCGTCACGGATGGTTCGCTGACCTTTCATACTCCTCTGGGAACTGTTTACGCGCTGGACGCTCGCGGCGGAATTGGTGGCTCTGGCGGTGCCGGCGGTGTTGGCGGATCCGGAGGCAACGGCGGCTCTGGCGGTGAAGGTGGGCGAGGTGGCGCCAGTCAGAAGGGAGGGAGTAAATTCAACTACGATAGAACCGTCGATGGTGTAGACCTTGGCACTTTGACGACATTTTCTCCGGGCAATGGCGGCGATGGTGGAGATAGTGGTAAAGGCGGTGCCGGGGGAGCCGGAGGTGACGGCGGTGGCGGCGGTGAAGGCGGTGAGGGCGGAGCCGGAGGTTCAGTTACACTTAGCGGCAGTTCTATTGTTTCCAATTACACATTTAAGGGCAGCACTTTTGAGCAGGTCTTCATTGCCAGCGTTGTTGGAGGCAGTGGTGGCAATGGCGGCCCGGGGGCAACTCCCGGTAACGGAGGCTTTGGTGGCGACGGCGGGAAGGCCGGACAGGCCGGCTTCTCCATGAAACAACAATACACGGACAATACTCCGGTGAACAGCGCTCTGGAGTCGCCGGCTAACCCTCCGGCCCTGGCTCCTGACGGGGCCCTGGGTAAATACATCAACGGTGGGAAGGGCGGCGATGCCGGAACGGCCGGAGACGGCGGCACCGGTGGTGATGCTGGGCACTCGGGTGTATTTGGTCTGGGGACGCACAACATCAAGATTGGTTCGATAGACGGCACCACTGCCTGGGATCCCGCCGCGGTCAAAGTTCATGTCTTTGCCGCCGCTCCCGGTGCCGGTGGTCCTGCGGGATACGTAAATCCCGATTTCGCTTACCAGGGATTGGGTGGTACGACCTATTTGCAGACAGATCCTGCTGAAGCTGGAGATCCTGTCATACTCGGAAACGAAGGCCTGAAAGGAAAACTTACGCTGCCAACGGCGATACAATTTCCTCCAGCTGGAGTTCCTTTAGGTCCGCTAGATCATTCCGGCGGCGTCGACCACCACGGCGGTGGTGGCACCAACCAGGGCGCGGCTTTCCAGGGCTGGATCGATGCCGGTAAGGCTACTGTCTCAACATTTGACACGCTCAATAGCGGCGGCAAATTCTCTGCGCTGATGGATTTTGCTGCGCCTTTTCCCACTGGTGTGCTTGCCTATACTCCTCAACCGGAGTCGCCATCTGCATTGACGAGCGCGATAAGCGATGCTCCATCTGAAAGTATCCCCCAGACTGCCTTGATCAGCCCCGCTAAGCAAACAGAAATAGCCACTAAATACGGTACTGTCAGAATTGCTCCCGGCTCGATGGTCCTCCTTGTCGGAGCTGAGGACGGCTTAGCGGTTTACGATCTCCACGACGACAAAACCGGCAGTGTCACGGTCGAGACTGGCAACCACAGCTTTACTCTCGTCCCGGGCAAGCATCTGACCTTCAGCCGCTATAGACGGGCGGATTTCGCCCGGGCAAATAAGTTACCGTTTGTCCTTTATCGGTCGCCGGTGCGTCATCGTATTTCTGACGAGCAGTTCTGTTACTGCGGCGATTACAGTGTTGCGTCCCTTGTAGCCAATTTCGCCCCTTTTAGCGCAATGCTGGCATCCAGCGATGCCCGCACGCAAAAACTTGCGAAAAACACACTTAAAACCGCGGCAATTTTGCACCAGTTGACAGCCGGTTCGAAGCCCTATGAGCTGATGGTTCAAGTGTCTCGGCTAGCGATGGCAAAATAGCCGGTAATTTCAGGCACGATTAGCGCTTGTTAACCGGCTTGACCTACGTGTTAGAATTGAGCACCCCCGTAGCTCTTTAGACGCTCAGGCATTACCAAGTGGCACAACAATTTAAACGCAAAGAGCGCAAGTCGCTGCTTAACCGCACGTGGCTGCCTTTGCTTTGCGTACCCCTGTTGGGCTTTGGCGCGAGTGGTAAAGCCCTGGCCCAGGGTCTGCCGGCGGTGAATCTCGTAGGCAACAATACACCTGTTTTACTGGCGCAGGGTGTTACCACTCCAGGGGTCTTGCCAACAGACGCTACCAAGGGCGCACAGCTACTCGAGCGTGCTAATGCCTATCCCGGTTTCAAATTGCGCTTGTTTCAGAAATTGCCGGCCAACCTCTGGATTAACGGCTCGACTGAAGTCAACCAGCGGCTTGATACCAACGTCTTCCTCAAGTACAAAGAGCCTCAGCCGGACTATGTATTCCGCGTGGCGCCCAACTTGACAGTCGGCTACAACCCCCGCCGCTTTAACAACACCGGTGTGTACGCCCAGTATTTTGTCATCAAAGACGTTTACACCGTTCACTATAAGCAACTGACTCCGCCTACGACCCAGTCAATCGCTATGGGTCTGCGTCATACCCAGTATCCGAAGCTTTTCAAAAACCGCGTGCAGTTTGTTTACGATATCCAGGCCCGTGAACTTTTCCAATCCCGGGGCTTGAGACAGGCCGACTTGACGCCGTCTTTCAGTGCTACATGGTTTGCTACACCTAAACTAACGCTCTTCAGCAGCACTACTTTGCAGATGCGAAGCGGACAGCTTTTTGGCGGACCGCAGAGAGAAATGGATCCCTTCTATACAGTGGGCGGATACTATCGCTCGGCCAATGGTAAGTGGCTTTTCTCCGTTACCGACACATTCGTCACCAACTTCAGAGAACCGCATTTCAAATATTCGATTCCCAAGCAAGGCAACGTCAACATGATTGCCGACTTTGAAATCGACAGAACCATAGGCAACATCCCCGGTCTCCAGGCCTTCATCCGGGCAGAGCCAGTGTGGAACTGGCGGTCAAACAATGTCACGGGTCTCAGTGGCTTCGACTTCCGTCTCTATAGTGGTTTGCGTTTGTCATTCTACAAACCACCGCTTGGTGCCACCATGGACATGATCAAGAAGTCACTGCAGCAGCAGGATGGTGATGCCGCCGCTGCCGCCGCCAAGAAGAACGCTAAGAAGAACAAGGGCAAGAAAGGCTCTGGCACTTCTGATCCCGGCAAGGATGGCACAACACCTCCTGGTGAATCCAAACCGGGCGAAACCGTCCCTGGTGGCACAGGTGATCCGAAAAATACCAGTCAAACGCCGACTACCGATCCGAGCGTAACGACAACAGTCGAATCTGCCGTATTGCCGCCGGCGGAGCCGACCACGAGTATGGTGCCTGTCTCGGCACCTGCTGCCCCGGTCGCTGTTGATCAGGCACAAAAAACAGCCCTCGAGACTCAGGCTAAGAGCTTGTAGTTCGAGGGCCGATTTAATTGCTTGGTCGCGAAGCTGTCTTATTTGGTCGCTTGCTTAGCTGGTGTGGCAGCAGGAGCGCTAGCGGTGCTGGTCGCAGCAGGAGCGGCGGAAGCAGCGTTAGGAGCGAGCTTTTTGACGACGTCGTTGGTGATGTCGATGCCGTTATCGAGGAGTTTCTGTCCGCCGGCGAGAACGCCGCCGCCATCTACAACCAGATCCAGTCCTTTGTCGGAAGCTACCTGGTTCACGGCAGCGCTGATGCGTTGCAGAGACTGAGCTTGCGATGATTGGACCAGTTCAGCGTAAGCTTGCTGCTTAGCGTTGATCTGTGTTTGCAAATCAGATTTGAGCTTTTTGATTTCTTCTTCTGATTTCTTTTCTTCTTGAGCTTTGAGCAATCTCTTGTTGCTTTCTTCGACGGATGCCTTGAGGAACGCTTCGGCCTTGTGGGTGAGTTCTTCAGACGAAGCGGAATCCGGGGTGTTTGCCTTGATCATGGCCAGGTTGACATAGCCAACTTTGACGTTGATCTGGGTGGCGCTTTTTTGAGCGTACGCGGGGCTGCTTACGACGGGGACAAGGGCCACGAGTGAAAGAGCGGTGAGAAAGGCATAGCGCCTTGTTTTACCTGACATAGATTGCATAATCCTCCAAAACCTCAGCTACTGCCGCGCCCGAGCGCGTGCAGTACAGGGGGAGAATTATATATCAGATAGGCTACCTGTTGATGGCCCGGGAGGCCTTGCCGTGGCAAAGAAGGGCTTTATGGCAAATATTTTAGAGACCGATAAAACGTGTCAAGACGGCATGGAAGGCCAAAAGTTCCACACATTAAGGGAATTTGATTTTAGATGTCAGCTGGAGGCGGATCGCTCTGATGGCAGGCCTTTTGGGGCTTGAGTATTTTTCGCCTTTGGACCCCGGAGTCCAAACTTGCTCCGCCTTTTTGAACGCAGGGTGCCGTCAATGGCTGCGCAAATTTCTTGTAAATCAGCTTCAAATTTCGTAGTGATTGGCGCTCAGGCGGGCCGCTGCAAACGATAAAGCACGTGCCGGCTGAGCGGGCTGTCCGCCGCCAGGTTGGGATGAGCAAAGTCCTCTGCCGGATCCCTGGTCATTTGCAAGCGTTCCATTACCTTTATAGAAGGTAGGTTGAGGGTGGCGGTGAATGAGACTATTTCTTTCAGGCCCACGCGCTCGAAGCCGTCCTGTAGTGCTGCACGAGCTGCTTCCTGGGCGTAACCTTTGCCCCAGAACTTTTTTGCCAGTCGCCAGCCGACTTCGACACAGGGGGTGAAGTGCGCCTCAAATTTTGGACTGGCCAGGCCGACAAATCCAATAAACTCGCCGCTGCTCTGCTCTTCCACGGCCCAGAGTCCGAAGCCGTTCTGGGAAAATGATTGTTCCGTGCGCTCAATTAAAGCCGCACTCTGCTCGCGGTCTTGCAGGCCGGGGAAAAATCTCATTACTTCCGGATCGCTATTGAGCGCGGCAAAGGGCTCTAAGTCTTGAGCTTGCCAGCGACGCAAAATCAGTCGATCGGTTTTGATCGATAGTGGTGGATGGTTTGAGGCTGATACCACAGGTGATGGCTTTAGCCTTTGCGGATGGTCCAGAAGTCTTCGCCGAGAATGTCCCAGGGCAAGCGCTGTTCATCCGGTTCACTGGCATTGAAGCACTGATTGACCAGATAGATCATGTTGGCCGGTTGGCTCCAGAGATTGGCCAGACCGTGGGCAACACCGCGGGGAATGTAGAGAGCTGTGGCCTTGCCGGCGCCCAGTACAAAACGCATCTGCTGATTGTAGGTGGGGCTGTCTTTGCGGCAATCAAACAGACCGATCAGGAGTCTGTCGTAAGGCATGATGAACCAGACATCTTCCTGGTTGAAGTGCAGGTGGAAAGCTTTGATGGTGCCGGGGAGCATCTGAGAAAACGTCGTCTGGCGTACTTTGAACTCGGGCAGGATCTGCAGGTTGCCGTTCTCATCGAAGCGCACAATCTCAGCCAGCGAACCGCCGTCGTCGACAAACATATTGAGATTGATGAGCTGTACTCCATCAATCACTGATTTTTTTGAGTAGTCCTGGACCGAGAGTTCTTTTTCGAATTCTTGACCGAGAGCCTTGGGGTTTAGCGGTTTTAGCATAATCATGTTTTTTTGTTTGGCGAGTTCAGGTTGACAACGAGTGAATACAATACCAGATTTTATCTATTCCTGGGCTCTTGCCAAGGTCAGGAAACGGCAGTCTTAACCGCTTTTAGCTTCAGGTAGCGGTCCAGAGACTCCTGCCAGGTCGGCAGTTCACGTCCGATAGTCTGTACCAGAGTGGTTTTATCAAGGACTGAATACTTGGGCCGGGTTGCAGGTCTTGGCATGTCCTTTGTTTCGATTGGAGTTACGGATGTGGACACACCTTCGAGATTTTTCACGTCTTTGACTATCTCGCGGGCAAACTCAAACCAGTTTGTTACGCCTCCGTCGGTGGCATGGTAGACACCCCAGCGCTCGGTCTCGATCAAGTCGGCGATGATTTCCGACAGGCTGAGGGTGCAGGTTGGTGTGCCCCACTGGTCCGCCACCACACGCAACGGTTTGCCTTCTTCGGCCATGCCCTTGATTGTGTCGACGAAGTTTTTGCCGTGGGGGCCGTAGAGCCAGCTTGTACGCACGATATAGAAGCGTTTCAGATGCCTCTGGATGGAGACTTCGCCGGCGAGTTTGGACTTGCCGTAAATGGAAATGGGATTGGTTTGATCCCAGGTCGTGTACGGATGATCCTTGGAGCCGTCAAAGACGTAGTCAGTGCTCACGTAGAGCACGGGTACGTTGTGGTTGCAGGCTGAAACAGCCAGGTTCTCGCTGCCGTATCCATTGATCAAGTAGGCCAGGCCGGCTTCTGATTCGGCCTGGTCTACCTTGGTGTAGGCGGCACAGTGCAGCACCAAATCCGGTGCCACTGTTTTGAGCGTCTTGTCCAGCTGGTCAAAGTTTGTGATGTCCAGTTCCTCTCGGGACAGGGCAGTCACGTTATGGCTGCGGTCTACCAGGCAAGGCGCGAGCGCTTTGCCCAGCATGCCACCGGCACCGGTGATGAGCAGCTTCATTATTTTGCTGATTTGGTTGCGGACGCTACCAGCTCTTTGGCTCCGTGACCGCCGCTGGTGACAGCTTTTACCCATTCAGGATTGGCTGTGTACCATTTGATGGTCTCATAGATGCCGGTTTCAAACGTGTGTTTGGGTTTCCAGCCGAGTTCCTTCGTGATCTTGGTGGCGTCGATGGCGTAACGACGATCGTGGCCAAGGCGGTCGGGCACATACTTGATCGACTCTTCGCCCTTGCCGAGCTCTTTGACGATGAGCTTGGTGATTTGCATATTGGTGCGCTCGTTGTTGCCGCCGATGTTGTACACCTGGCCGGCTACGCCTTTGTGGAAGGCCAGGTCAATTGCCTGGGCATGGTCTTCTACGTGCAGCCAATCGCGGACGTTGAGGCCGTCTCCGTAGACAGGCACTTGTTCACCTTTGAGCAGATTGGTGATGAAGAGAGGGATCAATTTTTCCGGATGCTGGTAGGGGCCGTAGTTGTTGGAGCAGCGGGTGATCACAACCGGCATGGCGAAAGTTTCGAAATAGGCGCGTCCCAGCAGGTCGGAACTGGCTTTGCTGGCCGAATAGGGGCTGTTGGGAGCAAGCGGGGTTTCTTCGGTGAAGAGACCGGTGGCGCCGAGCGTTCCGTAGACTTCGTCGGTTGAGACCTGTACAAACTTGATTGTGTAATCTTCCAGTTTGTAGGGCATCGTGGCGCCGGCCTTTTTGCCGTACTTGAAGGCGGCCTGGAGCAGATTTTGCGTGCCGTTGATGTTGGTGTAGACGAAGATTGAAGGATCTTCAATCGAGCGGTCAACGTGGCTTTCTGCGGCCAGATTGATGATGCCGTCGATAGGGCCGAATTTTTTGCCGGAGACGATTTCGTCAACGATCTGATGATCTTCGATGCGGCCGACCACCAGTTTGTAGCGCGGATTGCTTTCTACGTCGGTGAGATTTTCGCGGTGACCTGCGTATGTCTCAGCGTCAAGATTGATAATTTCGTAAGTGGGATGGGTGTTGAGCAAATGGCGCACAAGATTGCTGCCGATAAAACCCAGTCCGCCGGTGATGAGAAGTCGCATCTGATGTCCTCGCTGAAACCACAATATGAGCAAAGCTCACTCTTACTGACCACTGATTTTCGCGTGTTTTGGTCAGTTATTCGTGAAAGTTAGTTAAGTTTGGCGCGTTGAAGGCTGGAATACAGGGCTATTTCAGACTACTTCAACTTTACTGTCGTCTCCGAGCATCAGACGAAAGGCCTGTGGTTTGCCATTGGAGCGGGTCAGTTCTACCCCCACGCCAATCAAACTGTCGGCGATACGGCCGTTAAAGTCCAGAATCTGGCACTTTTCGCGGAGGATGCAATGCTCGAGCTCAGCCTGCGTGACCCGGGCGCCGTCGCCGATTGAGGTGAAGGGGCCGACATAGCTGTTTTCCAGTGTGCAGTTTTCGCCGATGACGGCCGGTCCGCGCACGATGCAATTGACCAGCTTGCTGCCCTTGCCGATGTGTACACGGCCGGAGACGCGGGAGTTTTCGTCGACGTTGCCGAGCATTTCCATGTCGGTCATCTCATCGAGGACAACCCGGTTGGCTTCGAGCATGTCGTCTTTTTTACCGGTGTCCAGCCACCAGCTGCGCAGGATGTGGCTGTCGACTCTGTGCTTTGTGGCAATCAGTCTCTGGATGGCATCGGTGATTTCCAGCTCGCCGCGGCGGCTGGGCTTGATTTCATCAATGGCCTGGTGAATTTTCTCGTTAAACAAATAGACGCCGACGAGGGCGAGATTGGATTTAGGCTGAGCCGGCTTTTCTTCCAGACAGTTGATGGAGCCGTCTTTTTCCAGCAGGGCTACACCAAAGGCGCTGGGATTGGCCACTTCTTTGAGCAGGATGAAAGCATCGGCGTTGCCTTTGGAGAAGCGCTCCACCAGCGGTCCGACACCGTCTTTGATCAGGTTGTCGCCCAGGTACATGACGAAGGGCGAGTGGCCGAGGAAATCGCGCGCTGTCTTGACCGCGTGGGCCAGACCCATGGGATGCTCTTGCAGAATGTAGGTGATTTTGATGTCCCAGCGGCTGCCGTCGCCGACGCATTCTTTGACGTCATTGCCGGTCTCGGGGCTGATGATGATGCCTATTTCTCTGATGCCGGCATCGACCAGCGCTTCCACACCATAAAAGAGAATCGGTTTGTTGGCTACGGGCAGGAGCTGTTTGGCTGCCGTGTGAGTGATGGGGCGCATGCGTGTGCCCTTGCCACCGCTCAAAATCAGGCCTTTCATATTCGCGTTTTTGGCGTCGCTCATGGTCTCAGTTTCCCTTCCGTACTATTTGTAGGTTGCTTGTCGGTAGTAAAAGATTCAATAATTTCCGCGTCTGCTGAAGACTTCTTTGACCGTCAGGGCGATTATTTTCCAGTCGAGCCAGTAACTCCAGTGATCGCAATACCATTTGTCCAGTTCTACTTTGACGTCGTCGGGCAGCTCATCTCGGCCGTTTACTTGTGCCCATCCGGTGATTCCGGGCAAATACCGCAGAACACCGCAAGACGATCGCTTGTCGGTCAGTTCGGTTTGATTATACAGAGCCGGCCTCGGTCCAACTAAGCTCATCTGTCCCATCAGTACGTTGAAGAGCTGCGGAAGTTCATCGAGACTGCTTTTGCGCAGGATGTGTCCGACTCTGGTGACGGGGCTTGGCATTTTCAACATCTGGTCGGTAGCCAGATCAGGAGTGCCCGTTGCCATAGTGCGAAATTTATAAATTTCAAAGATTTCGCCGTTGAGGCCGATGCGCCGTTGTTTAAAAATGATCGGCCCTGGTGAATCAAGTTTGATGGCGACGGCCACCAGCAGCAGCAGAGGCGAGAACGGAATCAGCGCCGCGGTGGATAGGATTATGTCGGTCAGTCTCTTTGCAAGCATCATGCGATATGCGATCGACTCTGGGACTTTAGTAATGTAGCCGCCTTGATTAGCGGCCATTGTAGAGTAAACGGTTTTTTGGGGTCTAGAATTAGCGAATGCTTCTCTCCATCATTATTGTTAGTTGGAACACAAAAGATCTGCTCGATGCCTGTCTCGCCTCGGTGGCTGTTGAGCTTGAGGGCACTTTTGGCGGTCTGGATAAGGGGCAGGTATTTGTTGTTGACAACGCTTCCGCCGACGGCTCCAGTCAGATGGTGGCGCAAAAGTATCCCTGGGTAAACCTGATCGCCAACGCCGACAACCGTGGCTTCGCCGCCGCTAACAATCAGGCTTTTGCCCTGGCTGCCGGCGATTTTGTCTTGATGCTCAATCCCGATACCGAGGTCAAACCCGGTGCACTCAAGACCTTGATTGATTTTTTTGCCGAGCACGAAAAGGCCGCCGTAGTGGCGCCTCAGCTGCTCAATTCCGACGGCAGTATCCAGCGCTCCTGTCGTCAGTTTCCCACTTTCATCGGTATGCTCTACGAGCTGATTGGCTTGAGTCGTATGTTTCCGGCCAGTTCACCGCGCGGCATAAAATTTCGCGAATACAAAATGCTCGACTGGAATCATGACGACGAGCGCCAGGTAGACCAGCCCGAGGGCGCCTGCCTGATGATCAAGCGCGAAATTTTGCAAAAAGTCGGCACGCTTGATGAAGGCTTTTTCATGCTCTTCGAAGAAGTCGACTGGTGCTATCGCGTGAAAAAGGCCGGTTGGGAAATCTGGTTTACTCCACGGGCGCAGGTCGTCCACCATTATGGTCAGTCGATCAAGCAGGTGAAGGTGGCGATGATTCTGTCCTCACATCGAGGACTTTATCGCTTCTGGCACAAACACTACCGCGGCGGCCGCTGGTGGCTCGACGGCGTTGCGTATCTGGGTCTGATGGCCCTGGCCTACGTGCGTATAGCCAGCTATAAGTTGAAGGCTCTGCTGGCACCTTAACTTTTTTAAAGAGCAATATATTAGAACCATTTTGCCCGGGGTTCAGGCTGTCAATGGTAGTATCTGGCTTGGCTCTTTGAAAGTACCTTGAATTCCCTTTCGCTTCCCGTTCGAACAGGACCTGTTTATCTAGATGCTTTTTACCAGCGCTGAGTATCTTTTGTTTCTGCCGGCGATCGTAGCCCTCTTCTGGATACTGCCGTCGCGTTTCCGTTTGCCGATGTTGCTCATAGCCAGTTATGGCTTCTACATGAGCTTTATCCCCGGCTTTATCTTGCTCATTCTGCCCATGACCCTGGTCAACTGGTGGTGGGGCAAAGTCCTATATAAAGATCCCAGCAACCGAAACCTTCTGGGCATCGGCATCGCCTTCAACCTGATTCTGCTGGCAATCTTCAAGTATTCCAATTTCTTTGTCGGTACCTGCGCCAATATCGTGAAGATGACCGGTGCCTCCGATCCCAATTGGACCGTCAACATCATTTTGCCGCTGGGCATTTCATTCTTCACCTTCGAATACATCCACTATCTCTTCGAGATTCGTCGCGGCAATAAGCCGATCGATTCCTTTGTTTTGTTCGCACTCTTTGCCGCCTTTTTCCCGACTCAAATCGCCGGTCCGATCAAGCGCTATCCCGACTTTGTGGCGCAGATGCAGACGCAGACCAAGCTGCGCTTGAGCTATTTTGATGAAGGCATACCGCTCATCATCATCGGCATGGCCAAAAAACTTTTGCTCGCCGACAATCTCGCTACTTTCGTGCAGATGGGCGTCTCCGCTCCGACAATGTACAGCGGACCTGAGTTGTGGCTCTTCGCCTATGCTTTTGCCTTCCAGATTTATTTTGACTTCTCCGGCTACACCGATATCGGTCGTGGTTCGGCCATGCTTTTCGGCTATCACATCCCGATCAACTTCAACATGCCGTACATCGCCAGCAATATGTCTAACTTCTGGCATCGCTGGCATATATCGCTCTCTTCCTGGTTGCGCGATTATCTCTTCATTCCCATGGGCGGATCCAAGGGCAGTCGCTGGCAGACAAATCGCAATTTGTTTTTGACCATGGCTCTCGGCGGTCTCTGGCACGGCGCTTCCTGGAACTTTGTCGTCTGGGGCGTTTATCATGGCCTGGCCCTGATTGTGCACCGCGAATTTGATCTCTGGAAAAAGTCGCAGGCCTGGCTTATGTCTGTCCTGGAAAAGCCCGTTATGTCTAAGGCCTGGCATTTTGGCTCCTTGCTTTTGACCTTCCACGCCGTCTGCATTGGTTGGGTGTTTTTCCGCCTGCAGGATATCAATGCCGCTTTCGCTATGGTGCGCCGCATGCTCACCCTGCGTCCTTTCTACTCGATGCCGGCTCCCGAGCATTTCGTAGTGATGAAACAGGACCTGCCGGTTGTGGTACCGGTGGTGATGGCAATGGTGGCGATTCTGCTTATCACCAACTGGCCCATCAGTGCGCTCAACGAAAAGCAGGCATTCACCAAAATGCCGGCCTTTGTGCAAGCCGCTTACTGTGCCGTTGTTATCCTGGCTATCATCACTTTCCTGCCCGACAACTCGCAGCCGTTTATATACTTCCAGTTCTAAAAACTGAGATGAAATTTCGCCCCCGGAATTAAGGGACGATATTTGAACTCTGCGCAGACATTTAGCGTTACTTCTTCCGAAGCCTGCAGGGAGGGGTGAATATGCTATTGGAATTGTTCGGACAGGCCGTGCGTGCCTATATCCCCAGCGGCGCAGTGGGCTGCATGCTACTGGGCGCCGGGGTCTGCTTTACGCTCATTTATGTCGGTACCCTGGTGACGATTCTTGCCTGTCACATTGATGACTTTTAGGGCTATCAGCAGGCCGATTAGCGACGCCAGGGCGAATAAAATCAGGCCAAGGGGGAAAGACAGCGGTTTGTATTCAAAGACAATCTCGTGCTTGCCGCTGCTTACGGGCACGGCGCGCATGAGATAGTTGGCGCGCTCGATTGTGGTTTCTCTGCCGTCGACCAGACATTTCCAGCCGGGGTAATAGATGTCGTTGAGTACGACATAGCCGGAGCTTGTGAGCGCAGCTTCGATGGTGACTTTGTTTTCGGATGCGGCTGTGATTTTTAAACTGGCCGGTTGGGAGCTTTCGGTTGCGGGTTTTGAGAGGTCGATTTCGGCGCCGCCGGTTTTTTCCAGTATCACAGTCTTTCTGGGATCGAAGTTCGGATCTTTCAGCGCCGCCAGGGCTTCGTCGCCGCTTGCGACCATAACCGCTTTGTCCACGGCAAAGGCTCGCGGCAGCGCTTTGTCGTTTTCATAGATTCGAATGCGGGCGGGGCTCTCGTAGACTAGTTTGTAGTCGCTCTCACCGGCTCCGGATTGCGACTCGCGCAGTGTGGCCAGTATAAATGCGTTCTTCTGTGCCGCTGGATTTTGCGCTGCTTTTTCCAGCGGCGGTGCTAACCACCGTTTGGTGTTGTTGTCATAGACTTGCAGGCCGACCAGGAGATGGTCATTTTTGACGGCCGGTGTGGGCACCGCTATCAGGCTTGGCTTCTGGTCGGCCGCTGCAGCGGTGAATTTTGTCCCGTCCGAAAACCAGAGAACATTGCCCTTGCCGTCGTACAGGGCAATGTTGTAGGTCAGATCAATGGGGCCCGCGGTTGTGCCTTCGCTGGATTTGAATTGCAGGTTGCCGAAGAAGCCCTGCCCTCGGTCGTACTGGAGCGGAGTCCAGAGCGCTTCAATTGTCGGCGAAACCCGAACCGATATCGGTTCGGGTTGTGAAGCAGAGATGGCGGTCAGGTCGCGTTCGCTCACAACCGGTGTCTGGCTCAGGACTGCGCGTACACCGGCGGTCGCCAGCAGCGGTGAGAGCGGGCTGTCGAAAGTCTGGTTGAATTCGTCAAGATGGGCGCCGCAGGCCTGCAGGAAAGTGATGTAGCGTTTGGGGAAAAGTGGATTGTGGGTGCGCAGATCGCTCAGGCCGAAGATGACATTGGAGTTGGGGCGGAATAAATGCGTGCCGGTGGCGATGAAGCGCTGCTGTCCGGAGGGTGCACTGGTCGCGCTCCGCAACTGCGGCACGACTGTTTTTTCTTCGTAGGCAAACCTGGGCCGTCTGGGCATGGATTTGAGCGATGTGATGATTTCGGCGCTCTGGCCGATGCAAACAGCCACTGTTAGAAAAAGGGCCGTTTTTCTAACAGGCTTCAGCCAGTGCGCCAGGATGGCCACACCCGTGATTACGGCGAATATCGAATAACGCAGGACGTCATTGCGATTAAAAGCAAAATCCGGCAGGCACATGTCGAAATTTGCGCTTATAAGCGGCAAATGCAGGGCTTTGACTATGAGAGGAAATGAAGCCACAGTCAGTGCCAGGGCGACGCTCAGGCCAATCAGTGGTACTGGAGGTGCCAGAGGAGGGTCCGTCTCTTTGTTTTTCAGAGCCGTGTCCAGACCAAAAGCCGCTAGCATGGCCGTCATCAGCAGGGCTGCCGGGAAGGCGTAATTGACCACAAGGTAGGTCAACGGTGGACGGGCCAGGAGCAGATTGAGGGGGAATATTTTGCCGGTTAGAAACAGGCAGAATACAGTCAGGCCGCAGAAAATATAAACGATTGAACGTTGCTTCTTGACGGCGGCGAAGGCCAGGGGAATAAGGGCCAGGGCGCTGGGACCGAGCGTGGGACTGGCCCCGCCGAAGCCGGGTTGCAGGAGGTCGAAAATTAGAGTCTGCCAGCGCACCACCGCCGGTGCGCCGCTTCCGAATTTATATGAGTCGGAATTGCGCAGATATTCGAGAAAAGGCAGTAGCATCGGCGCTGCCAGCATAAATGTCAGGGCGCCGGTGGCACAGAGTGCGAGAAATGTTTTCCGCAGTGATTTGTTTACCAGTGCATACAGAAGCAGGGCCAGACTGGCGATGCCTATCGAGAAGAATGAAAGTTCAGGATGGGCGGAGAGCAGCATCAGGGCGCAACCGAGGGCGGCAAGCCAGATTTTGCCGGCGCTTACTTCTTCTCGCAGACGCAGCAGGACACAAAATACCAGGGGGATGAAACAATAGCCGTTGCCGAGAAGCTCAAGATACCAGCGTTCATAAGGACAGAAGCCCATGGCCGTCATGGCGAAGGCCGAGGCAATTATTCCCAGCTTCAGTGAGCGCGCCAGGGCAAAAGTGGAGAGGGCCAGGATCAGTATTTCCAGCACCAGCACTTGATTGTAGGCGGTCAGGCCGGGGGAGAAAATAAGCGGTAGATGCAGGGGCGAAAGTGCCAGCGCCTGCGGATCGGCCAGCAGTGGGCAGCCCAGGCCGCTATAGGGATTCCATAGAGGCATCTGCCCCAGGTGCAAGAGTCCGGCTTTAAATAGATAGTAGGGGATCATCAGATAGACCAGTGACGGGTCCATAAGCATGGATTGTCCGCTTCTCTGGGCGTCGAAGAGTGAGTCCCATTCGGCCAGTTGTTGTACTTTTGAGATGGTGGCGCTGCCGCAGAGAGCCGGCCAAAATTGGACGACGGTGGCCAGGCAGAAGGCTGAAATCACGAGAACGCTGGGCCAATGACGGCGTATTTTCTCGTTCATTTCAAACTTCGGGTGCCGACCAGCCGAAGCAATCGAGTGTTTCATCGATGGTCAAATTATTGTCCAGGGCGTAGGTGATGGCGATGGTGGCCTGCTCCATCTGGATCAAACTGTGGTCCAGGTATGTCTTGCACTGGCTGACCATCTCCAGGATTTTGCGGTCGACCAGTTTGGCGTCGAGCAATGTTTTTAAAAGCGGGTTGCGATTGGATAGCGACAGAGCCGTTGCAATCTGCAGCTCCTTGTCGGAGAGGAGACCTGCCCGGCGCAGGATGTCCGTTACTTCGTAGATTGGATGCTCGGCCAGTTCTTCTTCTTCGGCGGCTCCCAGGCTGGCCAGGGCGTCGTTCAACTCCTGGTTTGAGGAAGCGAACTGGATTTTTTTGACGATTTGCGCGGCTTGATTTTCAAACAGGACGCCTTCGCGGATCATTTTCAAAATGTGAGTAGTGGCCTGTACGCAGGGTTCGGAGGCGAAGCCCAGCTCGACTATCACCTGTGTAATCGGTTTATTTTCCACCGATTCGATTTCTTTGGCCGTCATCAGCTGACTTTCGGAGATGGCTCCGGAGAGCACGAGCAATTCGCCAATGCCGAATTCGTCCTGGGTCTGGGAGGGATCGATGTTGTTTTCGGTCAGCGATTGGCGCAGAGATATTGAGCGCAGGCGCGCGTTTTTCAAGGCGTAAATTATTTTGTCCCGGTCCGCCACTTCCAGGCGTATGAGCTTTTGCGCAGCCAGAGCGGAGTTCAAGCCGGTGCGAGTGATGATGCCGCGGGCATAGAGCACCATACCCAGTGGCAGTCCCGTATCGGCCACGGCCTGCAGTCCTTCTTCCACTTGCTTGGGACTGGCAAATCCGGCGGCCATCAGGATCTCGCCCAGGCGATTGCTGGTGGGTACAGGACGGGGTTTTTCCTGCTTGGGCATGACCCTTTGCAGGGCCGAGTCCAGACTGATGTTGTCGCTCACGGCGATGCGCAGGGCGCGGGCACCGTGGTCGACAGGTAGAGCCATATCCCGTATGCGCGCTTGCATCTCCAGCGCCTTAGTCAGGGCCTCGGGGGTGATGTGGCCGTGGGTGGTTAAGATTCTGCCGATTGGCAGACGCATTTTGAAGGCCAGGCGATTGACTTCATCCAGCAATTCGGGGGCGATCAGACCGCTTTTCACAAGCAGATCGCCTATCTGAATCGTTGCTGCGACCGTTTCCTCGGACATCAGTCTCTCTTACCGGTGCGCGCTAAAACTATGGGGAAGGTGCCTGTGCTGGCTTCCATTTTTGCCGATGCCGCCGATCTTACGAGGCTTTCCAGGTCCTCGCCGTCGGAGGGCAAATTGGCGACACCGAAGCAGAGCGACAGATTGGCTCTGTCTATGCCCGGGGCCAGTGGTGTCACTGTCAGCGAATCAAGAATGCGATTGGCCACGAAAGCGGCTTGCGAGGCCCTGGTGTTGGGCATGAGGATGGCGAAATCTTTGTTTTCAAAATGGCCGAGCAGATCGAGCGGGCGCTTGACCAGGCCGATGCGCATGGCAGCAGTGTTGAGAGCCTGTGGCGGCAGGGCTTCGTGCTCTGCCATTTGACCGCCGCGGCGCAGGTCCATTTCAAAGACGACCAGAGACAGCGGCCAGCTGTATGCCTCGTAGCGATAATACTCATATTCCATGAAGTAGAGCAGCGCTTCCCAGCTCATCAGGCCGGTTTCGGGCTTGATGAAATTGTAGGCCAGATTTTGAATTATCTGTTTGCCTTCGCCCAGGAAATCGAGAGCGCCACCGCGGGTAGTGGTGGGGGCTTTGATTTCAATCAAGCCGCAGTATAGAAGATTGAAGAGAAGCGGCGCCCACTGAGCCTGTTCCATTGGTCTGTCGCGCAGCAGGTCGGTGAATGTTTTCTTGTGTTTAAGTGATTCGTAAACTTCTTTTTGGGTGCTGAAGTCGAGCGGCACGCCTTTGGCGAGCATCAGCTTGAGTTCCGGATCGCCGAGGTTTTTCTGCTTCTGCGTCAGGATTGACTCGTAGACAAGACCCGATTTCTCCAGATGCTTGAGCTGGTCGAGCAGGGCGATACCTTCCTGGACTGAAGTCTGCAGGCTCTTTTCCACTGAGCTCATCTCGGTGCGCACACCGGATTTAAAAATAAACGTGCCCCGGCGCCAGGTGACCAGCTCTTTGATGGCGTCATCGCCGCGGCTGCCGGATGTTTGCGCATCTTTGGGGATGCCGTTTTCAAAGTAGACATGACCCACTGCCGCATCGCCGATTATTTCCAGCTTACCGGTCAGTTGTTGCATACCGATGCTGGTAAGCACCGTATTCATCGGGTTTTGCTCGATTGTGCCTTCGATATTATTGGTTGATTTCGAAGGGGGCGCGGCCATGGTGGCCGGTGCGTCCGAGAAAAAGTCGGCGGGCAGAGAGCCTTCCGGCAGAGATGAAGCGGAGATTGCCCCTAATCCTCGGCCCTGGGTCTGAGACTGGTTGAAGGCGCTGTTGGGTTGCTGGGCAAAGTTCGCCTGGCCCATTGGTTTTTGCATTTGCGGCTGAGGTGCTGCCGGACGCGCCGTATTCGGTTGTGTCAGAGGCTGACCGGCCGGTTGATTGAGCAGATCCTGGGCCCAGCTGCCCGATACCGAACCCTGTTCTACGTTTCGCCAGTTGGCCGTGGGTGACTGGGCCGTGGCCGGCGGATCGGGGGGCGGTTGGAAAGAGGGTTGAATAGCCGGTGAGGGCTGGGGGCGCACATAGGTCGGATTGGCGCCGGTCTGGCCGGCATTTGGGTTCTGGGTGGAAAAAGTGCCGCTGATGGCCGATCCCAGATTGGCCTGCACTGTCTGAAAAGTGCCGCTGTGTCCGCCGCCTGGCGGCACTTGCTGGCTGAGCGTTTGCGAGCCGGTCCCGGGGGCATGCTGCACTTCAAGCATGGCCACCACGTCGTAAATCATGTTGACGTCTGCTGTCTCGAAGCGCCAGACAAGCTTGGCTTCCTTACCGTTGTTTTCCCAGATGTTCCAGAGCGGTTGCGGGGTTACCCGGTCAAATTTCACATGGATGCTATAGGCTTTCGAGGCATGCGGGACTTGCCACGTGAGCTCTACTTCACGGCCCCGATTTTCGCGGGCCTGGTCACATAGTGTCTGCAGTTCTTTCAATCCGGGCGCCAGCGTCTGACGTGGCATCCGAATTCTAGACTGATCTTGACCTCTTCCTGGTCGGAACATTTGGCGACTTTCTGGTGTGGGCTAGTAATTTAGAACGAGAATAGAAAAGAGACTAGTTAAGTTTAAGGTAAAAGCGTCAATTTTACACATAGGCGAAAGCTACTTTTCGCTCCCGCCGTAATGAATGTACCCGGTTGACGAGCGATTTATTACTTACCGCGATTAGTTCTCGGGCTTTTTGGCTTGAATTGCGTCAAGCTTCCGATAAATTTTGCCCCACCGCATCCTTGCCGGGCTTAGCATCTCCTAACGTAGGCAGCTTGACTTCTGTGTACCATTGCCTCGGAGGCTTTTGTGGCTCGAGAAAAGATCGATTCGCTCACTTCTCTAAGATTTTTTGCGGCGGCTGCGATCGTCGCCTATCATGCGCGCGGTCATTTCGGCTTGCCCACGGATTTTCTTGCTCCCTTTGAGCTGTCCCAGGGTGTGGCCTTCTTTTTCGTTCTTTCCGGTTTTATCCTGGCCTTCGTTTATCCTGACCTGGAGCAAAACGGGGCTAGAGGAAAATTTTGGTTGGCGCGCTTCGCCAGGGTCTGGCCGCTGCATCTTGCCACTCTTTTGCTCTATGTCGCGCTTCTGCCCGAGCTGGTCAAATTTGATCCGGGCAGACTGCTGGCCAATCTTTTCCTGGTCCAGGCCTGGATTCCCAATCAGTCCTGGTTTTTCTCCTTTAACTCGGTCTCCTGGAGCATTTCCACCGAAGCTTTCTTCTATCTCTCTTTTCCTTATTTGATCAAAAATTTTGAGCGCACCTGGCCCGTCAAGCTGGCCGGCAGTTTTTTGCTGGTCATGATCATGGCCTCGCTGGGTAATGGTCTGCAGCTGCCTGTCTGGTCTGATTCAGGATTCAGCATCCATGGCTTGATGTATATAAATCCGCTCAGTCGAATTTTTGAGTTTGTCCTCGGTATGACTCTGGCGCTGTTTTATCGCAAGTATGCGGTCAAGCGTGATGCGCCTTTGCTGGTGGGCTTTGGTTGCGAGGCCTTCGCTCTTCTGCTTCTCTATTTGCTCACCCATTACACCGTAAAAATTTCCACCAGTCTGGCCCGCCTGCCCTTTGTTCAGGAAGGCGGCAAGATGTGGCTGCAGCACGCCGGGGTGCCGGTCCTGTCCTTCGCTCTTTTGATTTTTGTCATGGCCTGGGGGCGTGGTCCTCTGGCTCGAGTCCTGCGCGCCAGGCCCTTTGTCTTCCTGGGCGAAATAAGCTTCGCCGGTTATTTATTACACCGCCTCTTGCTGCACTACTACTGGGATCATTTCGCGCCCGAGCAGGGGCCTGTGCCGATGGCCATTTATCTGGCCTTCCTCCTTACTTTGAGCTTTGTGCTCTGGTCCGTTGTGGAGGTGCCTTTCCGCCAGATTATCGTCAAGGGACCGTCTGCCCTGCCCCGGCCTTCCCGGACGGCGCAGTTGGCGTCGGCCTGCGCCTTTGGCGCTCTGTTCGCCGGCTTTATCGGTATCTGGTCCGGGGCACCGCTCAAAACCGTGGCTCAGTACACGCAGCCGGCAGCCGAAGGTTGTGATATCGCATATGGTGACGAGCTCAAGCTTGTCGCCTGTCAGGCCGTAGCACAAAATGACGGCACGCACATTCATTTGACCTGGCAGGCACTGAAGAAGCAGAAGATCGCAAATTATGTGGCCGTGCAGTTGCTCTCGGATAATAATGTGCTAGTGCGTTTGAAAAATTATCGTCAGTCGCAACGAGAAGAAGTGGTGGAAAAAGGGGCGGTTTTTGAAAATGATTTTCTTGTGCCGGAGGCCGAAATGCAGTATGTGCGTGCCGTAGCCTTTGGTCTCTCCCGCCCTCTTGGGGATGCTCCACGTGCGCAGCAGCAGGGCCGGTCTCCCGATGATTCCTTCGATCCGCTCTCGAGTAATATCGGTCTCTACAAAGGTATGGTTGCAATGCCGCTTTCGCCGCGTCCGGATGCTTCTGTCGCGGGCAGGGTAAACAAGCCCGTACTGTGATGTCTAAGAAAAAAAGTTTTTGCCTGGCTCTGATTGGTTTGATTGCCGTCCAATTGCTCTGCTTCGGGCCGATCCTGACCCATGTGGGCTTTTATCTCGACGACTGGGCCACCCTCTGCTTTCTTCACTTTGCCCCTCGTGAGGGCGGTTACCTCGGCCTCTTGCACTACTATTTATTCAATGACAGCCGCGTTTTGATCCGGCCTCTTGAGGTGCTGCATTTCGGCACCATTTATTTCTTCGGCGGCGACAAGCCCTTTCTCTATCACGCCGTCAACCTGGTTTTCGAAATTATTTGCTCGGCGCTCTTTTACTGGCTGCTCCTGCGCCTGACCGGCCGACGGGCTCTGGCCTATATCGGTGCGCTCTTGCTGCTCGTTTATCCCAGTCACGATTCCACGCATTACTGGGTGATTTGCAGTTCGGTGGCACTCAGTCTGGGTCTTTATCTGGGCTCTCTTGCAGCAGCTCTGCAGGCGCGGGACCATTTCGCCGCCGCCGATAAGAAGGGGGCTCTGAGCTGGGCTACTGGCGGCTTTTTGCTCTTCCTTCTGTCACTGCTCAACTACGAGACATTTTTGCCCCTGGCCGCCGTTACTGTCGTTATCTGTATGACTTTGACCTGGCGAGAGGGTAAGGACGCCCGTACCGTGCTCTTGCAAGGGGCTCTGGCTGCTGCACCTGCCTCTCTGGCGACGGCGGCGCTGCTGGTCTTTTTGAAAGTAATCGTCCCTCGCCTGGGCCATGGCTATGCCCATGCCATCAAGCTTGATCCCTCGGTGATGTTTGCCACCATCGGTCGCGGCATGGCGCTCAATACCCCGCCCGAAGCCCTGGCCTTTTTTGGCGGACAGGCGCAACTGGCTGTGGCGGCGCTTACTTCCTCCGAGATTATTCGTCTCATAGCCCTGCTTCTGGTATCGCTGGCGGTGCTGGTATTGCTCGCTCGCGGCGACTCGGGCGAAAGCCTCGATGAAATGCCCGCTTCGCGCTTGCAGGGCGCCGATATGGTGCTTGTCGGCATGTTCACAATTTTTGTCTCCTACACGATATTTGGCCTCAGCCCGGACTACATGCCGACATACATAACCCTCGTAAACAGGGTCAATACCGGTGCGGCGGTGGGCGTGGGCATGATTGTGCTGGGCCTTTTGCAGTGGGCTGCTCTGCTGGCCGGGCGCTTTGCCGCCGGCAAGATCCGATCTGATTCGGTGGCTTATATAAGCTTGCTCGGCATTTTTTCCACCGCCGCTCTCGCTCTTTTTACGCTGGCCGACTGGGGCCTTTCGCGGCCCTGGATAGTGAGCTGGACAACCCAGAAACAGGTGCGCGAATCGCTTTTGAAATTGCCCGCCGACCTGGACAAGACAGCTTCCATATTGCTCATCAGTTGCCCGCGCTACGTTATGTGGAGCCCGGTTTTTGACGGAGTCTGGGACTACCAGAATATGGTGCGTATTACCCTCAATCAACCGGACTTCAAGGCCAATGTCGTATCCGAACGATTGAGCTTGACGCCGCAAGCTATAAAGGATGTTTCATATGGATACGAATGCGGCAATTATTCCTTTGATAAGCTCTTCTTAATGGTGGCGCCGCACCCTGAACTGATCCCGGTGCGCACGCCCGGTGCCTTCATCGACATGGTTGAGCGCAAGGGCATGACCTTTGGGCTTGATAAGAAAACGCTCAGCAAGTGGCGGGAGCAGTCGGCTCCGGCGCCAAAATTGGAGGCCTCTCATTGACCACTTTGCAAGAGCCTGATACATTTGACCGTTCTTTGAAGGTAGCAAAAACAATCCCTATCAGCGAGGCCAGTTCGAGTGTTGCGCAATTTATCTCGTAAGCCGCGAGTGCTGATTTTTATCGTCGCGTACAACGCAGAAAAGACGATACAGAAAGTGCTTACCCGCATTCCTGATTCGCTCAAGGAATATGACACCGAAGTTTTGATCATCGATGACGCTTCCGCCGACCAGACCTTTGAACGGGCGGAGCAGGCCAGACGCGATGGATTGATTGACTATCCGATTACAGTCTTTCGTAATCCGGTCAATCAGAGATACGGCGGCAATCAAAAAATTGGTTATCACTTTGCCGTTGAAAATGGCTTTGATCTGGTGGCCCTGGTGCACGGCGACGGACAGTATGCCCCTGAGGCTCTGCCGGAGCTGATCAAGCCGATTGTGAAAGGTCAGGCCGATGCCGTGTTCGGCTCACGCATGATGACACTTACCGGTGCGCTAAAGGGCGGCATGCCGATGTACAAGTATGTGGGCAACCGCATTCTCACATGCTTCCAGAACACACTCTTGCAGAGTCAGCTTTCCGAATTTCACTCGGGCTATCGCCTCTATTCTACGCATGCCCTGCGCAATATACCGTTCGAGCTCAACGCCGACGATTTCCACTTCGACACCGAGATTATCATTCAGCTTCTCTTTGCCGGTCTCACCATCAAAGAGATTCCCATCCCCACCTATTATGGCGATGAGATCTGTCACGTCAACGGACTCAAGTACGCCTGGGATGTGGCCAAGGCCACTATGACCGCCAGATTGCAGCGCTACCATCTTATGTATCGTCGCAATTTTGATGTGCGCAAAGAAGAATCCCAGGGCAATCTGATTTATTCGCCCAAGCTTGATTTTACGTCGCCCCATACCGAATCCCTCAACCGCGTGCCTGAAGGCGCTACCGTGGTCGATATCGGCTGCGCGTCCGGTTATTTGAGCAAGCCCCTCAAGGACAAAAATTGCAAGGTCTATGGCGTTGACGTTTTCCCCGCCGAAAATGTCGAGTCTTTTGTTGAGTTCAAGCAGTGCGATCTGGACCGCTCTGATTTCCCTGTGGATCTCGTCGGCAAGGACGTCGTATTGCTGCTCGATGTAATCGAGCATTTGAAAAATCCCGAGGCCTTCGCCGAGAAACTGCATAATGCCTGTTCCTTCAACTGGAACATCAAGGTGATTATTTCCACCGGCAACGTGGCTTTCTTCATTCCGCGTCTGATGCATCTTTTCGGCCAGTTCAACTACGGCAAAAAAGGCATCCTCGATCTCACCCACACAAGACTTTTCACCTTCAGCTCCCTGCGCCATCTTTTGCAGGAATCGGGCTTTGTAGTCGTGGAAGAAAAGGGCATTCCTGCGCCCTTCCCTAAAGCCCTGGCCAGTGAGAAAACTGCGCGCTTTCTGGTTGAGCTCAATCAGTGGCTGATTGGCCGCTGGAAAGAAATGTTCGCCTATCAGATTTTTATGGTTGTTAAGCCTAAACCCACCCTGCCTTCGCTCCTCAAAGATGCGATCGAACACAGTCGGGTGCGTGGTATGGCCCAGAGCCTTGCCGAGCAAAAGAATCTTGTACACCAGGACCAGCAGGATTTTGCCCCTCAGGCTCCCTCCCACGCGCCGGTAGCGGCGGTAGGCGCCGAGACGGGTGCGGCCGGCAGGCACTGAGAGAAGTAGAGCGAATATGGCGGCAATTATCAATAAGCCAACGGCTCAACAATATGTGGATGACGCCGTCCCCTCCGCCCGCGCTGCCGATTCGGGCGAGACTTCCGCATTCACCTGGTCCTTTGTCGGTATCTGCGCCGCTTTATTTTTGCTCTCCCTGGGTGTGCAGGTGGCGCATCATTTGCTCACGGATCATTCATATGTAATGTTTGCCTTTGACGGCAAGCACTATCTGGCTACCAGTCAGGCTATGGCCGCCGCTCTCATGCTCCTGCTAAAAGGAGACCAGAGCGCCTTTTTCAGGGCCATTGCCGATCCTGCTTTTTGCAAAAATCTGGTCTGGGACGGACCTGTCATTCCCGGTATTCCGGCTATAATCTATGCCCTGCTAGGGCGCATTCCAAAGGAGTCGGACTGGGCATCTTTTGCTGTTTTCTTCAGTTTGCTGGCTTCCTACAGCGCGGTACTGGTGGCGGTGGCAAGCCGTCTTTTGACCGGCAGTAACAAGCTCTCCCTTACCGCCGGTCTGCTCTTTGCTCTATATCCGACCACCTTGCTGGCCACCGGCGTATACCGCAGTGAAGTGCTGGCCGTATCGCTGCTCCTGACTCTTTTGCTGGCGCTTTACCGTGCCCCGGGCAGCGCGCTGGCCGCCGTTTTTGCCGGTATCGTGGGCGGCATTTTTGCCATGGTCAAGCCGGTGATGATCCCGGCCATTGGATTGCTCTGCTTCTTCACCGGCCTGCATGGCCGCAAGGTCAAGACCCTCACCCTTCTGGCTCTGGCCGGGGTTTTGACGATCGCTCCCTGGTCAATCTATACGGCTGTCGACTGCGGCAAGCTCTCCATCACCGCCGAGCGCGGACCGTCTTACAATGCCGGTGTGGGCACGGACCTGGCCGCCAATGGCTGGTGCACGATGCCTGAGACGCCGCATGTGGCGACCTCCAAGCTAAACAAGAGTCCCCTGGCTATTTTCGAGCATGAATGGCGCAGTCATCCCTTTGAGCTGTCCAAGCTGACCATCCGCCGTGTGACGCGTCTCTGGTCCAATCCCTGGAATGATTTCCGCGAGCCGGTATTTGGACTGCCGGTGCAGGTGCAGGTGGCCTGGCATTTGATTCTAGTCTGTCTCGGTTTTATGGGACTGTCTCTCTATGCCTTTTTCCCGCCGCAGGGCGAAAGGAGACTGCTGGGCAACCTGGCAGCCATAGCGCTTTTGAGTCACCTGTCCTTTATCATGTTTCAAACTATGGGCCGCTACGCTTATACGTCGATGGCTTTGCTGGCAATCTTTGCCGCCTTCGGCATCGGGCGTCTGCAGCGATTGGTCGGCAGCTCCAGGGCCTTTACGGTGCCGGGAGCGGTGCCTTTTTCGGCTACCCTGGCCTCCGGTCTGCGCACATTTGGTGGTACGGCGGCGGCGGCACTGGGCGTGGCTTTCGCCCTGTTGATTTTTAACTGTGACTCTTTCACCCACGCCGGTGAGGGGCGGGAATTGTCCCATGTGCTCGCTCCCGGTGCCACCGCCGGCAGGGCCATCGGCCTGGCTGCGGGGGCTCTGCCCACGGGTGCGCTCATACTTATAGATATTGCTCAAGATCCCCGTGACCAGGCCAATCCCGAGAGTCTGGCCGTGCGCTTCAACGGGCATCTTTTGAGTGGGCCCGTCTTGCCTCTCAACTGTTTCAACGGTGCTAAATACTTCCTTTTTGACACCATGGCCGAGCACTCGGCTTTTATGCGCAACTCGGTCAAGGACTTCCGTCAGTGGCGGGCGGTGCGGGTGGATCCCGATGCCCAGCTGTTGAAACAGGGTGGGGTCAACGAGATTGAAATTACCAATAAGGGCCAGTATCCGATCACTGTCTTTGGTGACAGTGCCAGTCGCGAAAACAAAATTGTGCCGCTGCCCTCGCCCGATTATTTTGCTTCGGACCGCATGCTCGTCTCGCTTACTTCGATGGAGTCTCGCATTAACAGCTTGATTCCGGAGGCGGTTGAGTCCCAGCATTCATATATTAAGGGTGGCGACGGTGCCGAAAATCTCGCCGATAATCTGCGCTTACAACTGGCACTTTTTGACGCCGGCAATGGTCTTGCCGCCGCCGGATCCGATGGACAAGCGCAGGAATTTGAACTGAAGCCCGGACAATTTCACTGGTATGCCCGGACCGAGGATGGTCTGCGCCTGAATAAAGATGTGCTCAAAAGTGTTGGTGCCGTCGGCTGCGATTTGAAACTCGCTGCTCTGCCTGCCGCTGCCACCCAGGTGCAAGTGACTGTTTCCGGCCTGGCCCGGAAGCAGGGTGGTCCGGGTCGACTGGGCGTTTCCGCTGCCCTGGTGAATGACCAGGGGCTGCCTCAGCAGCTTGATCAATTTGCCGATTACGTTAGCGTACCGGCTTCCGCCGGCGGGCAAAATCCGGAGCAGGCCTGGTCGCAGTTTGAACTCACCGATGTGGTGCCGCTCTCGCGTCTGGGTGGCGCGGCAAAAGTTAGCGGCCTCAGTCTGGCCTTTCTTCCCTGTCCGCGTCTCGAGTCCTGTTATGGTCCGGGCCGTCAGTGTTCCAATATTGATGTGAAAGATCTGCGCGTGCGCATCAAGCCCCTATATCTCACCGATATCGCCGGCCGACCCCTGAGTGTCTACTAGAGCAAGCCCGGCCGACGTTAAATAAATATCTTTAGGTAAGTAAGCTTTTTATTGCTTTACTTATAGATCAATGTTGGCTACCCGTGTGCAATGACATGCTCCGATACGAGAAGGTATGGCTTTTATGGCAAACGTGATCATTCTGGCTGGTGGAAAGGGCGAGCGGATGCGCCCGGTGACCGAGGACAAACCAAAGTCCATGGTCTCCGTTATGGGTAAACCGCTTCTCGCCTGTTTGTTTCAATGGCTCAGTGCGTACGGGTTTCGCAACATCACCCTGGCCTGCGGTTACCGCTATCAGGTGATACAGGACTACTTCGGCGACGGTGCCTCGCACGGAGTCAATATCAATTATCTGGTCGAAGATGAGCCGCTGGGATCCGGCGGTGCCATCAAAAACGCCATGCGCTTTCTCGGCCCGCTTGACGAGCCGGTTCTGGTCGTAAACGGCGACGCTATAACCAATCTCAATTTGAGCGATCTGTTCGCCTATCATGAAGCCAAGAAAGGTAAGTTGACTGTGGTATCAGTACCGATGCCCAGCCCCTATGGTGTGGTCGATTTTAATGATCGCGGCCTGGTGACAGGGTTCAGAGAGAAGCCCACTTTGCCGCACTGGGCAAACGCCGGCATCTATGTGATGGAGCCTTCGGTCTATGATCTCCTGCCCGAGCGCGGAGACCATGAATTTACGACTCTTCCTGCCCTGGCCGAAATGGGTCAGATGCACGCCTTCAAAACGCATTCTTTCTGGCGCGCCATGGATACGGTGCGAGACATCGCCGAACTGCGCGCCGATATGGAAAAACTCTTTTTCACCCTCTTCTTTTCCCCTGTTAGCGCCAACGCCGGTAGCCCAAAATCCAGTTTGACTCGCCCGAGAAGGCCGGTCGAAGCGGATGAAGCAGGCAAACCGGCGTCAGTGCGTGCCGAGGCACTGTCTTCGGTATCGGTTATTCCCGGCTGATCGTCTGACTAAATCAGATCCAGACCAAGTGCGCGGGCCTCGCTGACAAGCTCGGCCGGATAGTTGAGTGTGCGCAGATAGTGGTAATCGGCGCGGTGACCGATGAAGCTGTGGTAGGCCTCAAGGTGTCTGTCCTGGCGGCTGAAGGAGCCGAATATGCCCATCTTTTCCGTGTCCGCGCCGGTCTTATTGACCGAGGCGCGGTGGTCGATCTTGCGATTGAAGATGACCATGTCTCCGGCCTTGCTGGGGATGGAATAGAAATCGCTGATGTCGCTCACATCGTAGCCATAGTCGTTTTGTACGGCCTGCGGTTTTTTGCCCAGCAATTTGTCCCAGAATGATTGTTTGGCCTCTACTTTTGGTTTGGCGGCGACGTAGCGGTCGGGCCAGGTTTCGGATCCGGGAGCTACGTCAAGGCCGCCGCCGATTTCAGGATCGTTGTCCTGCAAGTAGACGGTGAAGGTCATAAATGAAAAATCTTTATCCCAGTGATAGGAAAGGCCGGCCCGTTCCAGGCAGCTTGTGTCCTTGTGCCAGCCGCTGTAATTGCGAAACTGCGCGGCAAATTCGCGCACCAGTGCCGGGCGGTCGCCGCCGAGAATGGCGGTGACGACGTCAACGACTCGCTTGTTCAGAATCACCGGACGGGTCTCCGGGTGCCTTGAGAACGGGTCGAAGAGATATTGATGCGTGTCGCCTACGGGGCGCTCCTGTTCCGGTCTATCGAACTTCGGTCGTAATGAGGCTCGCATTTCGGCCACTTGTTCTGGGGTAAGGACGCCCGGGATTATTACAAATCCATTTTTGAAATAGCTTTCGGCCAGTGCGGAGGCGCTTTGTTCGACCGCGGCAGGGGCTGCAACGGTTGCTGTATTAGGCATTTTAAATCCTCACCCTTGTTCGATTACGGCCTCTGATTATAACATCGACTCCTGGCAACACTGTTATGAGGCGGCTGCATGTGTTAGCATCTTGGAAACGACGATTCTGGCAGCCCTGCGTGAGTTATGACTAATCAATCGATCCATCCGAGCGCCGTTCAGTACAAAGTAGAAGTTGAAGGCCTGTCTAAGCGCTACAACATCTACGACCGGCCTGTGGACAGGTTAAAAGAGCTCGTTTTGCGCAATCGTCGCAGTTTCCATCGCGAATACTGGGCTCTGCGTGACATCAATTTCAAATTTCCCCATGGCGTTACAGCTCTGATCGGGCCTAACGGTTCGGGCAAATCCACCCTTTTGCAAATAATCGCCGGCGTGCTTGAGCCGACCAGTGGGACCGTCTCCAGACACGGACGTATTACTGCCATCCTGGAGCTGGGTGCGGGATTTCAGCCGGAATACACCGGCAGAGAAAACGTCATTTTAAACGGCATGATTCTGGGCATTCCCCAGGAAGAAATGCTCGGTCGCATCGATGAAATTGCTGACTTTGCCGAGATTGGTGATTTCTTTGATCAGCCGATTAAGACCTATTCCAGCGGTATGGCTGTGCGTCTCGCTTTTGCCACCGCGGTCACTGTCGATCCCGAGATTTTGATCGTGGATGAGGCTATGGCTGTAGGCGACCAGTCCTTTCAGATCAAATGCCGCAACAAGATCTGGTCACTCAAAAAGGCCGGTAAGACCATAATTTTTGTCACGCACAATATGGAAATGGTCACCTCCTGGTGCGATCAGGCCGTGCTTTTGAACGGCGGCAAAATGGTTGAGTCCGGTGCAATCGACAAAGTGGTGCCGCTATACGAAGAGCTTATGGAGCATCGCGAGCTAATTGTCGCCAAGAAATTTACCCAGGCAAGTCCGGCTATTTTTTGATAGTCGAGCGAAAGAATTGAATTATGTCTGACTCAGTCTCAGTCCTTTTGCCAGTCTACAATGGGGCTAAATATCTGGGAGCCGCCATCGAGAGCGTCCTGGCGCAGAGCCGCGGAGAGCTGGAGTTGATTGTCGTCGATGACTGTTCCAGCGACGGCAGTGCCGATATCATCGCCGGTTATGCGGCTCAGGATAAGCGCGTCCGATTTGAGCGCAATCAGTCCAATTTGGGTCTCTTCCGCAATTACAACCGGGCCCTGGAGCTGAGTCAGGGGCAATTTATCAAACCCTTTGCCCAGGATGATCTCCTGCATCCCGACTGTCTCGCTCTGACCGTGCCGCATTTGCAAAACAACAGCGCTGTTTCGCTTGTCACCTGCGGCCGCAACTGGGTTGATGCTGCCGGTAGTGTTCTGCGCCAGGTGGTGCCGTTTCCTGCTGCCGGTGTGCGCTCGGGCAAGCTGATCATTACCTGGAGTCTGATTACCCTGACAAACTTTGTCGGCGAGCCGGTGGTTGGCTTATTTCGCGCCGGTGATCGGGGCGCAGGCTACGATCCTCGCTATTTCCATTATGGCGATCTGGAGCTGTGGATGCGCCTTTTGCAAAAGGGTGACATGTATTTTGTGCCGGACGTGCTCTGTTCTTTTCGCTCGCATGATCTGGCCGCCACCAGGCACAATCACCGCACAATGATCGACTTACTGGACGCCGTTCGTCTGGGGCATCAGTATTTTTCCTATCTCGAAGAGCTGGGCGAAAGCCGCGAGCATTTTCACAAAAGAGTGGTGGAATTTGCCGCCATGCAAGTTGATCATCTGGCGCGCAACGAAAATCTCGATGAGAACGGCGTGCGCAAAAACGGCCCCGATGGCGGCCCCGGTAGCGACGTCAATCTGGAAGATGATTTTGCCGAGGCATTTTTCCTGGCCCTGCGCTACATCACGCCCACTCTCGCCGAGCTGGATCATTTGAAGCGGTGCCGCGAAAAGGACCATCTCAACTTTGACGCTGAGATCAAAAAGATCCATTCATCTATTTCGTGGAAAGTAACCGCCCCTCTGCGCGCCTTGCGACAGAGTGTGCCGGAGCGCTCGTAAAGAGCCGACCTACGCCAGCAGGGCGCCGGCTATTTTTTGCAGAGCGGCGATGACGTCGTCCACGTCTTTTTCAGTCATTGAGGCAAATATGGGCAGACCGATTTCGCGGCTGTAGAATTCCTCGGCTCCCGGCATTTCGGCCGACAGATCGCGGTCCAGCAGCTCTTTGTAGTAGGGGAATTTATAGGTCGGGATATAGTGCACCTGTACGCCGATATTCTCCCCGTGCAGGGCCTCAAAAACCTTTTTGCGCGTCTCGGCGTAGGGCTTTGTTTTAACCAGAATGGGAAAGAGATGATAGGCCGATTGTCTGCCTTCCAGCTCGGGTACGCAGTCGAAGTAGGCGGAGAGCGTTTGCGCTATCTTGCGGCGATACATGGCGGCGAGTTCGCGCCGCTTGCCGACAAAATCTTCTATTGAGTGCATCTGGCTTGTGCCCAGGGCCGCTTGCAGATCGCACATGCGGTAATTGAAGCCGAGAAATTGCATCTCGTGATACCAGGGGCCTTCGCAAACGGTCAGTTTGGCCGGGTCTTTGACGATGCCGTGGGTGCGGAAAGTGCAGAGCTTTTCGTAGAGATCGGCTGAATTGGTCAGGACCATGCCGCCTTCACCGGTGGTGATGGATTTGACCGGGTGAAAGCTCAGTATCGACATATCGGCGCGGGAGGCCGCCGGTTTGTCTTTGTAGAAGCCACCCAGGGAATGCGCGGCGTCGACGATGAAGGCGATTTTCTTTTCTCTGGCGATGGCGGCAAGCTCGTCGTAATCACAGGGCTGACCGGCAAAATCTATGCCTACCAGAGCTTTTGTCTTAGCCGTGATGCGCCTCCGGGCCGAGGCCGGATCGATCAGACCGGTGGCTGCCTCTACGTCGGCGAAGACCGGGCGCGCGCCCAGATAGACGGCGGCGTTGCTGGTGGCGGCAAAGGTGATGGGGGAGGTGACGATTTCGTCGCCTTCGCCTATTCCGGCCGCGAAGTAAGCTCCATGCAGGGCGGCTGTGCCGCTGCTGTAAGCGACGGCGTATTTGACCTTACAATATGCGGCGACTGCATCTTCAAAGGCTTTTATGGCCGGTCCCTGGGTCAACCAGTCGGATTTGAGCGTGGCCACGACAGCGGCGATATCGGCCTCGGAGATCACCTGATGGCCGTAAGGCAGCCAGGTATCGCGCACCGGTGTGCCGCCGTTCACGGCAAGAGCTGAGGCCTCGGGTTTTATCGCAGCGCCGGATTCTTCGGCTGGGCTGCCTGTTCTTCCTCTGACTTTGCTATCAGTTTGCATAGAGCGTCTCCTGTCAGCCAGTTGCTGTTAACGTCGGAGCGGTAGCGGAAGCCTTCGGCGACCGGTGTGCCACCGCGCTTGATCAGTCCTTTTGCGTCCCACCACAGCTGGCTCGGTTGGATCACATAGCGATCGTCAAATTCCAGACACCAGGGCGACTCATCGCGAGGCACCAGTGTTTCATGCAACTTTTCGCCCGGGCGCATGCCGCAAAATTCAAATTTGCAGTCAGGACCGATGGCCTTGGCCAGGTCCATGAGCTTCATGCTGGCGATCTTGGGCACGAATATTTCGCCCCCCTGCACCTGATCGACACAGCTCAAAACAAAATCGACGCCCTGATCCAGGGTGAGCCAGAAGCGTGTCATGCGTTCGTCGGTGAGGCGCAGTGTGCCGGTCTTGCGCATTTCCATAAAGAGCGGGATGACCGAGCCGCGGCTGGCGATAACGTTGCCGTAGCGAACGATACCAAATTGGGTGGCACGGTCGCCGGTGTAACTGTTGGCGGTGACAAACAATTTGTCCGAGCAAAGCTTGGTGGCGCCGTAGAGATTGATTGGATTGGCGGCCTTGTCGGTGGACAGGGCAATCACTTTTTTGACCCGGCGATCGATGGCGGCATCGATGATGTTGGCTGCGCCCAGGACATTGGTTTTGACGAATTCAAAAGGATTGTATTCGGCGGCCGGCACTTGCTTGAGGGCGGCGGCGTGGATGACTATATCGACGCCGTCAAAGGCGCGGTACAGTCTGTCTTTGTCGCGGATGTCGCCGAGGAAGAAACGCAATCTTCTGTCGGTGTGCTCCTGCTGCATTTCGTATTGCTTGCATTCGTCGCGGCTGAAGATTATCAATTTTTTAGGCGGCGTGTTTGCTAGAAGCTTTTTAATCAGCGCGCGGCCAAAGGAGCCGGTACCACCGGTCACCAGTACGGTTGAATTTGCCCAATCAGTCATAGTTGCCCTGCATTAGAAACGGCAATAGGCATCAGTTGCCTATTTAATCAGCTTCCTACAATACCATGACAGCCCCAGCCTCAGCCCCGCTAACGCTCTCATGTAAGTGAGTATTGCTTTTGTGGGCTAGAGCAAAATCAGGCGAAATTTGCTCAGATCCAGTTGATAGGCAGGCTCAATGTCCAGCTTCAGGTCTTTGATGATGGCGTCGGCGCTGGTGCGGTCGCAGCTGTAGCCGCAGATCTCCACCCAGGGGCCTGGATAGATGCCTATCGTCAGCGTCACTGGTCCGTCGGCCAGCTCGCCCTCGGGCAATATGTCGTCGATTCTGAAGGGCTGCCATTGGGTGTCCGCCTGCAGATAGGGCGGCGTCCGCGAAATAAGCACCGGCTGGCCGGCCTTGTTTTTGGAAACGAGCAGCAGGCCGACCTTGCTTTTCGCTTTGCTGGCCTTGATAAAGCCGCTCAGGCTGAGCCTGACGGCATTGCTGCCGGGGGTGCGGGGGATGGAAAAATCAGAACAGACACTGGCGGCGCCATCGACAACATGTCTGCTGGTGTGGATTTCCTCTACTTTGCCGGTGGAAAAGCAGGGGTCGAAATTTTTTGAGGTGATGTCGAAGTGGCGCTTCAGAGCCGGCCACTGGGCCTGGGTCTGGGCTGCGGGGTCACCTTTGTCGGCGTTTTCGGGCAGGGTATCGGCCAGGACAAAGTGTATGCGCAGGGCTCCGGGCAGGGTTTCGCTGTGCCCGGCGGCATCGACGCGGCTCGATGTCTGGGGGATGTCGGCTTTGATATCAGGCATCACCAGTCGGGTTTCCAGGCCGCGCGAGGCGTTGCCTATCTTGATTGGACTGTAGTAGAGCGGCGAGAGATAGTGTCTGGTTCTGGGGTCGCTTTCGCCGTAAATGAGCATGCCCGTGTCGGGGGCGCGTATTTCGATTTTATTGTCTCCACCCCAATTTATGAGCGTCGGTGAAATCTCCAGAATGCGCCACTGTCTGTAGTTTTCCGGCAGTTCATCCATGGAATAGCCCAGTTCCTGGAAGACGTAATATTCGCTGTACTTGGAGGGATAAAAGTAGCGCAGGTGTTTGAGTCCGCCGGCAAGCAATTTGCCGTTGAGATAGACCTTCGCTTCTTCCAGGCGGCTGTCGCCGTCCACCATGATAAAGGCACGGCTGGCGGGATCGGCTGGTTTGTGAGCGGTGGAGAGTGTGAAAGATTTGCTTGCCACCTCATGCGGTGTCAGGGTGAAGACCGTTTCGCGCGATTGTCCGAAGTGGGTGAGATTGTCCAGATTGGCCGTCAAAATAGTCAGGACAAAGGCCACTGCGGCGCAGGCTATGAGCCAGGTGGCGGTTTTCTTGATCCGGCCGTTATTTTCTTCCTTTGCTTCTTGTTTTTCCTGCCACAGGCGCACATAGGCGGCGAAGGGCAGGGCACAGAAGACGGCCAGAAAGGGCGTGATGGAAAAGCCGTAGCGCGAATTGGCTTCAAATAAGAGATAGATTTTGGGAGCCGCCAGCCAGCCCAGCGAGATGATCTGGACACTGTTATTGTCAAAATCCAGCTTGTTGCGCTTCAGTGTGTCGCTAATAAACATGAAGAGGCCGAAGCAGCCGCCGAAGAGTAAAAACAGGTGCCAGACCCGTTGCGCTTCGGCGCTCAGGCCGAAATATTTATGCCGGAAGTCGTTCCAGGGATGTGAATACATGCGCGTCGCCTTGCGCAGCACCATGGTCAGATAGGCCTGGGTATTGTTTGCCCACTGGGCGTACATGAAGTACATGGGCTGGGGATCGTTGGCGAAGATGCTGGTCAGAGGCGGCATCGGGCTGGTGAGACAGCCGTCCACTTCGGTGTCGTTGCCCATGGCGATGTTGTAGGTGCTGTTGCGCGGCGTGGTGAAATAGGCTTTGCCCAGGTATGCCTTGGTGTACATGGCCCAGGGGCCGAAGGCAAAAATGATGCCCAGGGCGATGAAGGGAATCAAGAGCTTTTTTGTGCGCGTTGCCAGCAGTATACATAGATAGGAAAAGCCCGCTCCGGCAACCAGCGCCGGCTTCATCAGGAAGGCCAGGCCGCTGAAGTAGCTGCCGGCGGTGGTACTGAGGGCGGTGGCGGGTCTTCGTGAGGCGCTGACCAGGGCGGCCATGAGCAGAAGCACCATCAGTGGCTCATTGTAGAAGCGACCGCTGTTTATTACGGCGGCCGGATAGGTGGCCCAGACCAGGCCGGCAAAAATACCGGCGGCCGTCATTTTTGTCGCCCTGGCCGCGGCCGTGCAGACAAGTGTGGCCGTGACGGCGTGCATCACCGATTGAATCAGTTCAAAAAATGTCCAGTCCTTGTTGACCGGCACATGTCCAAAGAGGGCAAAAATGGCCGCGAAGGTACCGGGCAGGACCGGTCCGTCGTTGACGATTGCCGCCAGGAAATCCTTATTGGAGATAGGCCCCAGGTCCGGGTGGCCGTGCACCAAGCTGAGTATGCATTCACATATATGCGCGGTTGAACTCAAATAGCTGCGGGCGTCATAAAGGAATGTTGTGCGCGGATGGGCAAAAGCAAAATGATGCAGCAATGCCACCGCCAGGGCGCAGGCGAAAACAATGGCGGAAGGGAGGCAAGATGCCAGCGGCGATTTTGCTTTTTGACTGATGACCATCTCCGCCGTTTGCTGTGCTGACCTGACCTGGCTTTGATTCTAGCGCAGCGCTGTTTTTGAAGTTGAGAAAAAATTCACCACGGGCCCCGGCTGCCCTGTGCTTTTATCTGTGCAACGGCTATTTGAGGCGCTTTTGTTCAATGAGTGATATTTCGGAAGTGCAGAAACTCAGTCATTCTGAGCTGCGCAAAGTCTATGAAGCCAATGAAAACGTTTTGCGTTTCTGTAAAGAAAAGCTGGGTTCAAACGCCACCAACGAGCAGGCGGCGATCATGCATGCCTATGAATTGCAGGCGGGCAGCTACATCAATAAGATGGCCGAGGACCCGGACTACCGCGCCGAAAAAGAACAGTACGGCAAGGCCATAGCCGAAATTATTGCTGCCTATGCTCCGGCCTCGATCCTGGAAGCGGGTGTGGGTGAGGCGACAACCCTGGCCGAGGTGGTCAAAAATTTGCCCGCTGCCATGGCCCAGTCCATCTATGCCTTTGACCTTTCCTGGTCCCGGGTGCTCATGGCCAGGCGCTATTTTGAGCAAAAAACAGGACGCAGCGGCGGTCAATTTTTTACCGGGGAGCTGGAGCACATTGCCCTGCCCGATAACAGCTTCGATGTCGTTCTCACTTCGCATGCGGTTGAGCCCAATCACGGGCGTGAGAAAGAAATCTTGCACGAACTCTACCGCGTCACCGCCGGTCATCTGATTATGTTTGAGCCCGCCTATGAGCTGGCTGAGCCAGCGGCTCGCGAGCGCATGGAATATCACGGTTATTGTCGCGGACTGAAGGACATTGCCCTGGCCGCCGGCTGGAATGTTGTGCGCTGCGAACTTTTTGGCGTGCGCAAAGATACGGCCAATCCTTCCATGATCCTGGTGATTGAAAAAGGACAGAGCACAAAGGCTCCGGCTGAGAAACATTTCGTTTCGCCCATCGGGGGCGGAGCGCTGGTGGCTCACGGCGGGCACTATTTCAATGAGGAAGAAGGGCTTGTTTTCCCGGTCCTCAACGGCGTGCCCTACCTGACGCGGTCGGCGGCGCTCCTGGCCAGTCACTTCCTCGAGTCCTGAGCTGATCTCTTTGTTTGATCTATCTTTTGATCAGATCTTCGACCATCTGCGAAATCTTCATCAGTCCTGCGGTGCGGCCCATGCCGAACATGTCCTGCCAGAGCTGCCTGGATTGTTTGTAGACCGATTCGCGGTCCATTTTTGTCAGGCGGCCTATGTGTGAGGCAACAACTTCCGGTGAATCATAAACACTCAGGTGCGTATGGCAGTCGGTTTGCTCATAGGCCCTTGTGCCCAGGAGCGGCTTGCCCTTGCCTTTGTGCATCTTGATGGAAATGGTGGGGATGCCTTTGTCCAGCGCGTCGGTCAGGGTGCTCGATTCATGGGCGATGAAACAATCGCTGGCGGTCAAAATCGTGTCGATGGAGTCGGCCAGGCGCACGCGATAACCCAGCTCGTTTAGGCGGGCGAAAGCCTTGAGAGGATACTGGTTGCGGCTGTAGGAGAAGGTGGCGTCCGAGGCCGGCGAGGGATGATACTTGATATAGAGCACGGGCGATTGCAGATTGTGTTCTTTCAAGGCCAGGGCAAATGAATCAAGCATCAAATCAAGCACTTCGGCGCAGGATTTGGTGTTGTAGATGGCAATATCGTATGTGGTGGCATAAAAGAGGACGGTATCGTTGCGGTCCAGGCCGAGTTGATAGCGGGCATTGAGCCTGGCATGCTCGGTTGCTTCTCTGCTGGGGAAATCCTCGGCACTGGGGGAGCCGACGATGAGCATTTTTTCTTCCGGCACGCCCAGGTCCAGGTAGTAGATTTTTTCCGATTCGCAGCGGACAATCGCCCGGTCCAGTCGCGAGAAGAAGCCCATGATCGGGTCCCCCGACGGAATGCCGTGACACAGTGCCACCACCGGCGGTAGCAAGTCGGCGGGCACATCATAGAGGGCCATGGTTAAAGGCACCTCGAAGGCTCCGACAAAAATTATGTCGAAATAGCGCAGCTTCAGCAGTTCTACCAGTGCCCATTGATATTGCAGCGATGCCGTCAGCTCTTTTACCAGCCATTCGCGCCCCGGAAATCTGGCGATAAAATCGGCGGGGAAAGTGGCTACTTCCGCCGCTACCCGCTCATTTAAAACCTTCTGGTAGTGGGCGTAATCAAAGTTGTATTGTTTGAGTCGCCATACTTGCTCGACCAGTTTGCCCGGCTCCATGTCCACTATATCGGCCTCACCGGCCAGGGCATCGATGACGAATTGACGCGGCCCGGGATTGGGGAAATAGCAAAGACCCACCCGGGGCAGATCTTTCTTGTAGTCAAAAATGCGGGCCGAATCTTTACTGTTGAGGATGGAAATCAACCGGTAAAACTGCCTTCGCATCAGCGGCGCCATGGTCTTCGGCAGGCTTTCGCACTGATTTAAAAAGGCTATGGCCAGGTCGGCAAAATCGCTCAGGAAAGGGTGATCTTCCCTTCTTCTGGCCAGCGCGTCCCTGGATTTTTCCCCGCCCTGGATCAGGCTCTGATGTTGACCGAGAAAGTCGGCAAACTGAGCGTCGGGAAGGAGGCCGTTTTCCCTTATTTCTTCTTTGGTGCGTACGACTTTGATGCGACTTTCAGGCAGGGCGTTCAGTTGTTCGTCCACTATCTGATCAATGAGAGCCTGCTCGCCATGCACAGCCGCCGCGTGTTCGGCGGGGGAGAGGATGGCTTTGATTTTGGCTCGGGTGCGTCGCAGCATAGATGGTTTAGATGTGCTCAAAGGTCAGTCCCGAGCCCTGGGGCACGGCTTTTTTGGCGGCTCGGCCGGCGACCTGGGCCAGATGCTTGGGATGCATACCTTTGCTCATGCTGCCCGGACGCAGGATGCCGATATTTTTGTCCTCGGTCAGTACGTCACCGGGCTTGATGTCCACCAGCGCTTGCAGTGAACGTTTGGCAAATAAAAACAGCTCCTGTTCTTCCTGGGCTACCTGCTTGAAGCCGTCGCCGAGCGCTTCCTCGGCCTGGCGTACAGCCTGGACCATGGCTTTCAGCTGGTCCGGTTCAATGGCGTATTTGTGATCCGGGCCGGGCAAATTATTGTCCAGGGTGAAGTGTTTTTCCAGGGCGCAGGCGCCCAGAGCGACGGCCATGATTGGCGCGGCGGTGGGGTCCTTGCTGTGGTCGGAGAGGCCCACCAGGCAGCCGTAGCGCGAGCGCAGGGTGGGGATGGTGCGCAAATTGAGCGCGCTTCTGGGGGCGGGATAAGCGGCCGTGCATTGCATGAGAATGAGCGGGGCCTGGGACAGGGTACGGAAGTGTTCCACCGACCAGTCGATTTCATCGATGGGGCTGGCACCGGTGGACATCATCAAAGGCTTGCCTGTGGCGGCGGCCGCTTCCAGAAGACGCAGATGCGAATTTTCATAGGAGGCGATTTTGTGGATGCCCACATGGGCGTCGATGGCGTTCAAATCATCGACTGAAAAGGCCGTGGTCAAAAAGGTGATGTCGGCTTTCTTGGCGTATTCGGCCAGTTCGACTACCATTTCATAGGGCATCTCCAGCTCGCGCAGCAGGTCGAAGACATTGCGCACTTCGCCGGATTGTCTGAGATAATCGCTGTCGCCGGCATTGGATACATAGGTGGATTTGGCCTTGAATGTCTGGAATTTGACGGCGTCGGCTCCGGATTCTTTGGCAATGTCAATCAATTTGCGGGCCATGGCGTCGTTTTCGGCGCTGTTGCCGACTTTCCAGTTGGAGCCCGCCTCGGCCACGATGAAGCAGGGGTAGCCCTCGCCTATCGGACGGTTGGTGCCGGGCAGGTAGAAGCTGCCTGTAAGGTTGACGGTCAGGCGGTCGACAACTACCTCTTCACCGCTGGATAGCTTGCGTTTATACTGATCATGGACCTGGAAACCAGCCTTGGTGAAGGCTTTGACCGAGGCCTTATTTGTCGCCTGAATCTCAGCCAGGAGCAGTTGCACGCCGGCCGCCCGGGCCAGGGGTTGCACCGCCTTCAGTATCATCGTCCCCAGTCCCTGCGAACGCTTGCCGGGGGCTAAATTGATCGATATGGCGGCGGTTTGCAGCCCGCTCACGGCCGCTACGCGCTGGATGCCTACAATTGCCACCCGTTCGCCCTGCACCCGGACAAAATAGCCGGGCAGCTGGCTCTCGCTGAAATAACCGGTGGAATATTCGTACCAGAATTCTGGCCAGGTCTTTTCTCCCTGGTTGAATGAATTTCTGCGTGTCTCCTCATCATTGCGCCATTCCATCACCTGTCTGGCCGCTTCTTCGGTGCGGGGCAGCAGTTCAAAACTGAGCTCGGTTGCTGTGGTCTCGGTCATGGATGGTCCTTTTTAGGTTTTGCAGATGCGGTAGTAGTTATCGGTGATTGGGGGGAGGTGAGAAAGTCGCTCAGCCTGGCTGCAACCCACTGGTGCAGCGGCCGGGTGAAGTGACCGCCGGAGCTGAAATTAGTGCCGTCGTCCCTGGTGCCTGCCCAGGCGCGGTAAGCGCGATCGAGGTTGAGCACGGGGACGTGCAGGTTGGCGGCGGTCTTTTCTAAGAGTGTGGTTTCGGTCTCATTGTCGGTCAGCTCATGCATGCCCGGCCGCACCATCGGTGTGCGCAAAAACATAAAACTGGTGCCTTCGGCGGCACATTCTTTCTGGAAGCAGGACAGTTGTCTGTCCATCATGTACCAGTAGCATTTTGCATAGTTGGAGCGGGTTTGATCCGTGGGCAGGGAGAAGGACGGGCCCGATTTTTTTGATCCTGTCAGGGCCTGCGCTTTTGCCTGGGTTTCGCTCTGGAAAGTCAGTGCTTCCTGCCACATATGACTGAGCACGCCCCAGATGCGGCTATTGGCCCGCAGCCACTGGGTAGCCAGAAGTCTCCGCCCTTCCTTGCCGGCAAAAAACTGACGCACGCAGGTATTGTCGTAGACCACATCGTTATTGGGTCCGGGGAAAAGCACCGGGCGCACAAAAAGCAGAGATTGGGTCTCCATGGGCAGCAATTTGCCTATTTCTTCCACCCTGAAAACCTGGATAACCATATCCGGTTTGAATTGTTTGGCCAGGGTTTGATAACGCAAATAATCCTGCGCCACCGAATAATTGGAGACGCCAAAGTTGAGCACCTGCACTTCCCGGCCCAGTTTGGCACTGAGATCCCGGGCCAGGAGGCTGGGATAGTTGGCCTCACGGGGCACCTGCAGAGCTTCCACATAGGAGTCGCCGAAGACTGCAATGCGGTAAACTCCGGCCGGCTTGGCCACCGTTATTTCGTCGTTTTGCATGCCGAAGCTGTTCAGCTTGAAACAACCGAAGCCCTCATTGCGCTGGGTGATGCGCTTATTGGGGAAGATTTTGTAGCCGACTTTGATATCGGGCATGACATGTTCGCCGTCACCGACCGCCGCCAGATAGAAAAATCCTTCCAGGGCCAGAAGGCAGAAGGCGAGATAGGCTAGGGCCTGAACAAGAGCCGCCAGTGCGCGTTTGCCCCGCCGCTGAGCGGAAGCCTCCGGGGCCGGGGCTGGGCTCTGTCTGTCCTTTTCATTTTCCAGCGTAGTGGCCGGCATTGTTTTCGACCTAAAATGCGAAGTAAATGAAGGGCGATGCCGTTGCCGGTGCCAGGCCTACGGCCATGACGAAGATTGCTACATAGATAACGACTCGAGCGGGAAGCATGGGCTTGAGCAGTCTTGCCACCGCTGTCGGTATCGCACTGCCGATTGCCGCGGCGTTGTCGGCGATGATCCTGTAAACGGCATAGACACCAAGAGCGGCAAATACAGGGTGCTTCTCGATTGTTTCCACCAGTACCGTTGAGCTTACCGCCGGCGAACACATGCCGTGCAGGACAGCCAGGGCGTCGGCCATTGTCTCGGCCCGGAAAAATACCCAGCCGACCAGGACAAAGGCGAAGGTGCCGAGCATGGAAATGACCGTGCCCACCTGGCTCTTATGGAAGGCTTTGAGCTGACCGGCCAGGCCGCCATCTCTGTTTATGAGGGCGTCATAGCTGTGGTTGATGATCAGACCAAGTCCGTGGATGGCGCCCCAGACGACGAAGTGCCAGGAGGCACCGTGCCAGAGACCGCCCAGGAGCATGGTCGTGAGCAAATTGAAATGACGACGGCTGGTGCTGCATTTGCTGCCGCCCAGGGGAATGTAGAGATAGTCGCGCAGCCAGCTGGAAAGAGATATGTGCCAGCGCTTCCAGAAGTCGGTCAGGCTTTTTGCCAGGTAGGGCCAGTTGAAATTGTCCGGCAGATCGAAGCCCATCAAGAGTGCCGAGCCGCGGCCCATATCGGTGTAGCCGGAGAAATCGCAATAGATCTGGATGGCGAAGGCAAGAGAGGCAATCCAGGCTTCGGCGCCACCAAGTGCGGTGGCATGGGCAAAGCCCTGCGTCACTATCGGTGAGAGGTTGTCGGCCAGGGCCACTTTTTTGAAGAGTCCCTGCAAAAGGAGAGCTATGCCCTGCTCAAACTTGACCGATGAAAATACGCGCGGCACTTCCAGTTGTTTGATGAAGTCCTGGTAGCGCTTGATCGGGCCGGCAATCTGCGAAGGGAAGAATGCGGCGAAGAGTGAGAAATTGACGAAGTTGTTGATGGGCTTGCTGCCCTTGTAGATGTCGGTTATGTAGTGGATGAATTCAAAAACGAAGAATGAAATACCCAGGGGCAAAAGCACATGCTGCAAGGGAAAGCTGAGGGCGCCGGGGGTGAAGGCCAGGAAAGGGGCGACGCCGGCGACGACGCTGTTCCAGGAGGAGATGGCGAAGTCGGTGTATTTGAAATAACTGAGGGTGGCCAGATTGAGAACGATGCCGGCCACGAGAACGGCTTTGGCCCGGGCTCTGGAGTCGCCCTTTTGCAAATTGGCGTAAATGGCGCGACCGAGGAAATAATTTGCCACCGTCAGCGTGAAGAGCAGCACGCCATAGATGGGAATCCAGCTCATGTAGAAGTAGAAGCTGCCCACCAGAAGCAGGGTGCTTCTGAAGCGATGCGGCAAAAGCCAGAAAGCCAGGCAGGCAATCGGCAGAAAGAGCAGATATGGAAGGCTACTAAATAGCACAGGCTAGCTCCATTCTATGAGTGTAGTGATATTAACACTGGGGATTCCGGGGTTACCTTGACAAACGCTCATTTGCTTACCAGTAGGTCGGGATGTTGACTTATGAGAAAGTCGGCCAGCTCGCCTTCCACCCATTCGTGCATGGGGGCGGTGAAGTGGCCGTGGTCATAGAAATGACCGGCACCGTCGGCGGCGGTGAAGGTCTTTCTGTATTTGCGATCCAGCTCCAGCACTTTGATGCCGAGGCGGTCGGAGGTTTCTTGCAGCAGGTCGGTTTCGGTTTGATTGACCGATCCCGACGGGGTGCGAATAATCATCATGCGGGCGCCGTCAGCCCGGCAGGCGGCTTGGAAATTGCTCAGCTGGGCGTCCATCAAAGGCCAGTAACATTTTGTGTAATTGGCCCGGGCCTGCTGGATTGCCTGGTCCCCGGGGGTGAAAGCGACGCTGGCCGGGGCTGCCGGGTCGGCCGGTTTGGGGCCTTCGGCCTTCTTGCCCGCCGCCATCACAGTCTGTGCCATACCGCCCACAACACCCCAGATATTGCTGTGGCGCCGCAGCCAGTAGGTGTTGACTATGCGCTTGCCTTCTGAGCAATTGAAGAAATTGCGCACGCAGGTGTTGTCGTAAACCAGGCTGTGACCGTCGCCTTTGGGGAAAAACACCGGACGCACCGACATCAGTTTGTTGGTTGGTTCGGGCAGCAGTTTAGCCACTTCTTCCACCCGGAAGCCCAGGATAACAAGGTCGGGAGAAAATTTGCGGGCCAGGTTCTGGTAGCGCAAATAGTCCTGGGCAATTGAATAGTTGGCCACGCCAAAATTGAGTACCTGCACCGGGCGACCCAGTTTTTTGCTCAGGTCCCGGGCCAGCAACGAGCAGTAATTTTTTTTGCGATCGACTTGAATCGACTCCACATACGAATCACCAAGAACCGCTATGCGCAGGGTTCCCGCTGGTTTGGCCAGAGGCACTTCGTCATTTTGCATGCCGAAGCTGTTGAAGGTAAAGCGCCCGAAACCTTCGCGTCTCTGGGTGATTTCCTTGCCTTCCATGGGCTTGTAGCCAACCAGCATGTCGGGCTTGATGTATTCGGTATTGCCCACCTGGGCGATGTAGAAGACCCCTTCCAGGGCGGCCAGGGAGACAATCAAATAGAGCAGGGCCTGGGGCCATTGCAGCCATCTGCGACCCGTTTTCACAGTTTCTTTTGCGAGCGCGCTTGTTGTTTCGGGGGCGGTCAGTGTTTTCATTGGCTCACCGCCCGGTTTTGTAAGAGACTGTCCTGGTTGCGGGCCAGATAGTCGGCCAGATGTTCGCCTATCCATTTGTGGGTGGCACGGTTAAAATGTCCGCCGCTGAGGAAATGACTGCCGTCATTCTTGAGGCCGAATTCCAGTTTGAATGGTGTGTCTAGATTGAGTATGGGGGCGCCTATGCGTGAGGCCGTGGCATTGAGCAGATTGGTTTCGGTGGGGTTTGTTCTCAGCTGATCAAGCTCGGCTTTGATCATGGGAGTGCGCAGGATCATAAAGGCTGTGCCGTTGGCGGCGCATTCCTGGCGGAAGCTCTCCAGTTGTTTGTCCATCATGTACCAGTAGCAGCTCAGATATCTGTCTTTGTTGGAAGCCGTTTGCTGGCCGGCACCGCCGGTGGTGCTGGGGGCGGGGCTTGTTGCGGCCGGTGCTTTCTTGAGTGTCAGAGACTTTTTCAATGTCTGGATATTCTGGCTGAGCACACCGGCTACGTTCCAGAGACGGCTGTTACAGCGCAGCCACTGGTTTTTGACCATGTTCTTACCGCTGGAAGAATTGTAAAAGGACCTGACATTAGTATCGTCATAAACGAGCTCCCCATGCGGTCCGACGAAAAACACCGGGCGCACCAGGGAGAGATAGGAGCTGGCCTGGGGCAGCAGCTTATCGCTCTCCTCCACGCGGAAAACCTGTATCGCCAGATCCGGCTGGAAGCGCTTGGCCAGCGTTCTGTAGCGCAGATAGTCCTGGGCTACCGAGAAGTTGGAGACGCCAAAATTAAGGACCTGCACCTGTTTGTGCAGCCTTTGACCGAGCTCCCGCGCCAGGGTCTGCAAAAAGTTTTTGTCGCGGGCGACGTGCAGCGACTCCACATAAGAGTCACCAAAGACGGCTATGCGCAGGACACCCGGCGGCTTGGCGACAGTGATTTCGTCGTTTTGCATGCCGAAACTGTTGGTGCGAAAACTGCCGAACCCTTCCACTCTCTGCGTGATTACTTTGTTGGGCATGAGGGTGAAGCCGGTCACACGGTCGGGCATCAGATATTCGGCCTCGCCCACATGGGCCAGGGCGAATACGGCCTCCAGGGCCAGGATGCAAAAAGCGAGATAAGCCGCGGCCTGGAGCCAGCTCAACGGCCAGGGCCGCACCTTGCCCGGATAGGCGGCAGGAGCGGGTGCACTTGTATTTTTGACCGCTGCTGGGGGGCTTTTGACAAGCACTGATTAATAACCGGCCCTTGGGACATTTGCGGGTTTCCAGGTGGCAATCGTACCAGCCGTCGGGGGCTATTACCTTTAGATTTATTTATCCATATAGGTAATGCCGCGGCCGCCTGTTCAGGCGGTGAGGGCCTGCACCAGACGGCCGGCGCCCTTACCGTCGACCATAGTTGCGGCCTGGCGGGCGAGACTTTCCCTCTTGCCCTGATCCTGGATGAGATCTAGTAAATGCTGGGCGATTGTTTCGCCGCTGAGGTCTTGCTCGCCCAGGAGGCTGATCGCCTCTTGCTGCAAGCAGGCTTCCATACCCGCTTTTTGATTGTCGGCGGTGATAATCACAGCCATGGGCCGGCCCAGATAGGCCGCTTCCCAGACAGTCGTGCCGCCGGCGGTGACGACAAGGTCCGATTTGCCTATGAGTTCGGGGATATTGCCCGGATTGACCTGGATTTCAAACCGGTGCGATCCGGCCGAGTTGAATTCTTCGGCCGACCTTTGCAGGGCCTCGGCATGTTGATTGCTGGCGCCGACCAGGACCGTGATTTGCAAATTCATTGACGCCGGGGCCCTGTTCAGTGCCTCCATTACCCGACCGCTGACGTTATCTTTGTCCCCACCGCCCATTGTCAGCAAAATATTGCGGGCCTGCGGCACACTTTCAGTCGGCGCATTGTTTTGACGATAGGTGTGAAATTCACTGCGGATGAGCGCATATTTTGTGCCCAGAAGCAGCTGCGTCTGCGGCGCTGTGTCTGGATAGAGCGTTGATCTGGCCGAGGGATTTTGATTTAAGACATAATCGGAGCAGTAGTATTCGCAGTGGGCCAGGTCGTCTATGTAGAGCGATTTGAGCCGGGCGTCCTTGATGAAATGCTGATACTTGCCGTCGAAGTGATAGCCGTCCATAACCACGATTGTGGCCAGGCGCTCGCCGGCGGCGGCCACGGTAAAGCGCGCATCCACCGGGCTTCCCGGCTCAATTGATGGGGGCATGGGGAGAATGCGGTGACCTTCGGCCACAAGACGTTTTTTCAGGGCATCGGGGCAGAGGGCGGTTAAAAATGAGACGCCATGACCCTGCCGCTTCAACTCCCCCGCCAGGGCCAGGCAGCGCATGATGTGCCCGGTGCCGATGGTTTCCGAGCCGTCCACGCGTATGAGAAATTGCGTCAATTTGCGGGTCATTTAGGCATGATACTATACGAGCCGGTTTGCAGGAGAGCTGGGCGTACTCATGCCGCATAAATGTATCGCAGTGATTCCGGCGCGGGGTGGCAGCAAGCGCATTCCCGGCAAGAATATCAAACCGTTTAACGGGCGCCCGATTATCGAATATTCCATTGCCTCCGCCCGTGATGCCGCCTGCTTCGATGAAGTGATGGTTTCCACCGACGATCCGGCGATATCGGCAGTGGCCGCGGCCGCCGGTGCCAGTTTGCCCTTCCTGCGCAGTGCCGCCAACAGTGACGACTTTGCCACCCTGGCCGATGTTTGTCTGGAGGTTCTGGCGGATTATTCTGCCCGCGGTCAAAATTTTGATCTGCTCTGCTGTATTTTGCCGACAGCTCCTTTTGTCACCTCCACGCGTTTGCTGCAGGGGCTTGAGCTTTTAAAAACCGCTGATTACGAGGCAGTTGTGCCGGTGGCCGCCTTCGCTTATCCGATTCAGCGCGCTCTGCAAATCGGCGACAACGACAGGCTTTCGATGGTCTGGCCCGAAAATTACAATGCGCGCTCGCAGGATCTGCCGCACCGCTATCATGATGCCGGTCAATTTTACTGGATCAAAACCGAGACTCTGCTGAGCCAGAAGCGCTTTTTTGTCGATAATGCCAGGGCCCTGGTTTTGCCTCCTAACGAGGTGCAGGATATCGACACCGCCGACGACTGGCAGCTGGCCGAGCTTAAATACAGACTGTCGCAGGGCTGACTGTGACAATGGTTCTTGATTTGATTATTCGGGGCGCAATACCAGCGGGTCGCTGAAGTCGCCTGCGGTTCGTCCGTCTGCCCCCAGTAAGCGAGCCCGGACCTCATAGTTGGCTCCGCTGCCGAGTGCTGGTAGCTTGAATTCTACGCGGCCCGCCGCATCCCTTGAGGAAACTGAAACTTTTCTGGTTTCTTGCAGGGCCTGGTTTTGATCCGCTTCCTTGAAATTTTCAAAAAAGGCATTGGGTTTGGATATTTGCAGCTCTACTTCTGTGGCCCCGGCGGCAGGCCCGGAGCCTGTCTCCGGAAGTTTAACGGCAAGAGTCGGCTGCGCGTCCGGCTTTATCGAGTAGACCCCAATTTGGCTGGCTTTGAGATTTTGCGAGCCTGCATGCAGTTGCAACTGCGGTGCGACGGCTGCAGCCGGTAATATTTTCAAATCCGATACGGCCAGCGAAGGCAATTGCGGCAGCTCTAAGAAGAGCCCGGGTATTGACTCCTGGGTATACCAGCGATAATTGGATGAGAGTTTGAGATAAACCGTCTGTTGCTTGCCCGGCACCGGCAGAAAGTCGCGGACCACCCGGGATTGTCCCAGCTTTTCCTGCTCTTGATCTTGTTTGTTCCAGGAACATGCAAGCGGCACCGGTCGTTCCGAGCCTGTGGGCATGCCGCTTTTGAGGCAGGTCAGTGTCACGGCCGCATAGTCTGCCTGGCCCGGAATAATATTTAAGTTGCGGAAATAGATGCCATCACCGGCGGTGCTGTGCTCGACCGCCGCCTGTGTGCCTTCTTGATTAATTGTGGCATGTCCGGCCGCGTGCAAGTAATAAGGCGGGGCCTGGGACATTAGGGCCACCGCGCTCGCCGTCCCCTTTTGCGCTGAGCTTTGAGCGGGCGTGTAACTGTTGAATTTGCGCTTTTCCGAGTCCCAGATGTAGACGGCTGTGCCGCCTGAGGCAGTGCTGTCTTGGAAGCGGCGGGCATTGATATAGTCTGAATTGCCGAAGATGATGGGATCGAAGGTGAGGAATCTATCCTCTACTTTTTCACGGGTGAAGGGCGGCTGCAGGAGGATTTTGAAAGTGGTGCCGTTGAGCACCATATGGGCTCCCCCGCGGCGCTTGGGGATGCCCAGAAGCACAGCCTCCGTTTTGAGATTTGCGGCCAGGGCGCGCGATTGTTCGGCAAATTCGCGCACCTCCTTGCCGGCGTGCACCCATTCAAGATTGAGACGGGCGGCAATCTTACCGTAGAGTGCGCTCAGGGCCAGCAGGGCAAAAATTGAGAGGGCGGCAAAGGCCGGACGGAAGCGGCGCTCGCTCGCGGTTTTTGCGCTGGCGCCGCCGGCGTGCGGAGCAAATAGCAGGACCGGGAAGAAGGCGGCCAGCGGCATGGTGGCGAAGAAAACAAAGCGTGCCCCTTCCAGCTCGTAGCCCAGGCCCCAGAGTTTGTAGATCGGTGCCAGGGCCGTGGCCAGCCAGAGCGGCAGGAAAATCAGCCAGCGCAGGGGCGCCTGGAGGCTCCCCAGGCGTATGAGAGTGAGCGCCAGCAGGGTGACGAAGACGAGGGCCAGAGCCGTTTGCAGGGCGTGGTTTTCACCATAGATAGAATAGGCCAGGGGGAAAAAGAGGCGCCTGGCTGTGTCGGGATCCAGCCAGTGGCTGAGGGCTCCAGCGGCCTGGGCGTCGCCTATACCCTGGGTGTAGCCGCCCAGAAGTGTGCCCAGGGCCATATAACGCAGGGCGAAATAAACGAAGGTGGAAATTATAAGGGGCCGGCTCAGAAGCCAGGCTTTTTTCGGGGCCAGGGCCGGGTGGCCCCAGAGCAGCGCTATAGCGAAGGCCAGGACGGGAGCGCCGATGGCCATTTCCTTGGTCCACATCGCCAGCCAGAATGCCATTACCGATAGTACCGTCAGTTTTTGTTTCTTACCCGGGTTTTTGGCGCTGCCTTTTTCGTCTTCCTTCATGGCCAGGATGAACAAATTGAGACAGGTGAGGTAGAAGAAGGCACAGACTATATCTACGCGGCCCACCACCCAGCTGACGCTTTCGCAGTGCAGGGGGCTGAGGGCAAATATGAGTGCGCTAAAAAAGCCGGCCAGAGCGCTTCTTGTCCGGCACCAGTCGCTTGTGAGATTGCGCATCAATAAATAAAGATTGAGTGTGACCGCAATATAGGAGAGCAGATTGGTCAGATAGTAGCCGAAGGGATTGGCTCCCCAGATAAGGCAATCGCTCAGCAGGCTGACCAGCAGCCAGGGGCGCCAGACACTCATGCTCGGTATCTGCATGTAGTTGCCGGTGAAGTTTGCCGCCAGCATACCCAGATCCCCGGCTGCTATGCGCGATACATAGGCGATTTCGCCGAAGTCGTCGGCGAGGAAGTACGTGCCCAGGGTGCGCGAAAAAGTCGCCGCCACAATAACCGCCAGCAGTGCCAGGTGCAGGTAGGGATTGAGAGCTAGCTTCTTGAGGGGCATGGTTCCTTGATTTGTCTTTCTTACCTAAAAAAGTTTGCCGTTGCCGAAGATAGGATGAGCACCGATGGCTCTGGCCGAGACCTCGATACGGAAAGATCTGTCGGGGCAGTGGACGTGGGCTTTGAGCCGGCTGCCTTCGATTTTATTCAAGTCGCACAGAACGGCCACGTCCAGGTCGGCTGGGGTGGCCTTGAGGAAGGGCAGGGGCATTTTGATTTCGGTGCCATTTTTATCCAGCCAGCTCAGATACAGTGTCGGCTGCTGGCCTGCTGTGGCCTTTATATTGCCGTCAGGCGGCGGCGTTAAATGCACACCAATCAGGGTTTGGTTCTTGCTTGCTTGCAAATTTTCGGGGATATCCAGACTCACGTCTGTGGTGCCGCCGGCGGTGCAGGGCTGCAAATCCCCAGAGGGAGCGGCGGGTTTGAGGCTCAGGAGTCGCAGATTGAGGTCGAAACGCTCCAGATCTTCACTCTTGTCGTTGAAGACCATTTTCCATTTTGCCTTGCGCGCAGGCACCTTTTCGTCGTAGCGGCCGTCGCTCAGACCGCTGTCGTTTTCCACGCCGTAGAAGGCTTTTTCCCATGAATAAATATCGCGGCTGGGAATGGTCGCTTCGTCTTTATTCAGAGCCGCCGAATAGAGTCTGGTGGACTCGGCGATTTTGTGTTTGAGGCTGACGTTAAGGCAGCCCCGGCGGCGGGCTTCCTCGATAAAAGCGGAGCTGAGGGGCAGGTAATACCACTGGCGCAGATCCAGATTGGTAATGCCTGTAGGCTGGCACATGCAATCGTAAATGTACTGGCACTCTAGATAAGCGCGGATGCTTTTGCCGCTGCCCATTTGTTTTAGATAATGCCAGTCGTCCAGGGCGGAGATGGCCGGTATCAGCGGACCTGTGAGCTTCTGGCCGTTTATTGTCAGCTCCAGATCGCGGTTCAAAATGGTGGCACTGTCGCAATCTAAAAGCAGATAATTTTCGTCGCTGTTGCTTAACGAGCCGGCCGCAAGAGGGATTGTGCCCGAGAGCGTTTCTCCGGCTCTTTCCAGAGTCATGATGCCTTCCCCCGGCCGACCGTTGGCGCGCTGGGGAATGGCCAGTAAAGGCAGCACCAGTACCGCCAGTGCTACCGTCAGGCCGCGGGCGATTTTTTTGTGGCCCTGCAAAAGTGCGATCGACATGTACAGGGCACCGAAAAATCCCAGACCAAAGCCGACGCTGATAATGCCCTTGCTGACCAGGTCCTGGCCCTGGACAAAGAAGAAATTGGCGGTCGGCTCCTGGCCAAAAACAAAGGCGTCTTTGAGATCATCGCGCAGGTAGAAGAATAAACAGAGGGCGAAGACGACCATGGCTTTGGGGGCGGCGGCCAGTTTTTCGGTCCTCAATATTTGCATGACGGCGGTCAGTCCGGCCGCGGCGAAGATAATGAGAAAGGGCATGGCCGTGAGGTTGTAGCGCGGTACGGTGATGAAGGCCAGGTAGGGAAGATTGAGGCCAAAGGCCAGAAGCAGGGTCAGGCGTCCCCAGATTTTCCTGGTTTCTTCCTGTCCGTACTCAAGACCGGGCGGTCGGACAAGTGTAGCCAGAAGCAGTCCGGCCAGTGCCAGGAGCAAGATGGCCTGATGCATGGCCACCTGCGATTTGTACGTCACCGGCCCGATCTCGGCCCGGAAGTCGTTCCAGGGTGCCTTCAGCAGGCGGGCCGGTTTGTCCATGGCCAGCTTGATGAAGCGCGAAGGACTCTTTTTGTACGCTTCTTTGATCAGGGTGAAGAAACTCTTCTGCTCTATGCCCCGGCCGTCCGGATAGGGATAGGAGAGAAAGCCCTGAATGGCTGTGTTGGTGCCGACGAAAAGATTGTAGTGCCCGACCCGGTCGACGGCCAGGGTGATTTTATTGAAGGCCGCTTTTTCAAAAACAAACCATGGGGCTAGCATCGTCAGCGTGCCGGCCAGGAGCATGGCCAGAGAGAGGAAGGCTGTGCGGAAGTCCTTTTGTTTGCCGCCGGAGCCGGTGAAGAGTCCCTGCAGAAAAACTATCGGGGCCGCCGCGGCGGTGAGCAGCACCATGGCCGAGCGGGTCAATTGCAGCACTACAAGGACCAGACCCAGTACGAAATTGTTGACGGTTCTTTTGCTGCCGGCAAAATAGCCGCGCACCAGCAGGAATACGGCCAGGCATTCGACAAAAGTGGCGAAGGTTTCGCTGTAAAGTCGGCCGCTGTTGACGATGAAACCTGGGTAGGCCGCCGCCATGAGACCGGCATAGAGAGCCGTGCGAGCATTGAAGAGACGGCTGGTGATGAGACAGATTATGCCGGCGGTGAGGGCCGAGATGATGGACTGGGCAGCCAGGGCGGTGGCGCTGGAAGCTGGGTCGAATTGCTGGCCGGTGCTGATTGTCGCCAGCAATAAAAAGACCGGCAGTCCCGGTCCGGTGATGACGAATTCTTTCAGGGTAGCGGACATCGGACCGGCGGCCTGGCCGGTGAGAATCTTGGAGAGGGCGTCGGTATAGCGCAGGTATTCGGAGGCGTCGGCGCTGGCGAAGGCATTGGGATGCCCGCCGCAAAAGTTGAAGAAGAGACGCAGTGCCAGCGCCAGGGCTACGGAGTAGCAAAAGGGCAGCAGTATCTTTTCGCCGCTGAGAACGTCTCCCGGGGCGTCCGGAGGCGCGACCGTTTCGCCTGCGGTGGTGCCGGCGGCGGTTGCGGTCTCGGCCGTACGATTAGTCTGTTCGTCCAGCAAGTTCGCCGTCCCTTTGTGCGACTTCTTTGCTCGCAATGGCCAGTTCGAGCTTTTTGAGATAGGCCGGCATGCGCTCTTCTCTGGTGCCGACGATTTTGTAGGGCGCTTTGGCTATCTTGAGCAGAGTCTTGCCGGCAAAAAGTCGTGGTCGGGCTTTGAAGAAATGCCACCAGTGACTGAAGCGGAAGCGAATGGAGCGCTGATAGAGCAGGTCGTAGATGGCCTTGTCCAGGCTGTCCAGGTAGGTGCAGGCGTCTTCGGTGGCGCGGCGGAAGTCGTGCCTGTAGAGCGATCTTTTGTGCGTACCGATGAAGTGTCTTGCCGCCTGCTCGTAGAGGGCAACGGTCTGGGCTGCGATGGCCTTGCGGTCAAAACATTCCACGGCGCGCTTCCTGGCGCCCTGTGACAGGCGCAGTCTTTCGCCTTCGTTGGTGAGCAGGCTGAGCAGGGCCGAGGCAATCGCTTCGCTGTCCCTGGGCTCGATGATCAGGCCCGATTCTCCGTGCGCTACATATTCTTTGGTGCCGCCGCCCGAGGTGCCTATCACCGGTCGGCCGCAGGACATGGCTTCCAGGGCGGTATAGGGTGAGTTGTCGTAGACCGAAGGTACAATTGAGATGTCTGCGCTGCGATAATACTTGGGCAGGTCAGCGAGGGCGATGCGGTCGATGAAGGTGACATAGCCTTCCGAACCGGAACGTTTGAGGCTGTCTTTCAATTGAGCGAGGACGGAGGTGCCACCATGAGCGGTGGCGGTGTCGTCGCCGATGATGACAAACTCGACGTTTTTAAACTGGCTTGTCACCCTGGGAATGGCTTCAACCAGATAAGTAATGCCCTTGCGTTCTTCCAGGCGGCCGACAAAGACTACGCGCAGTTTGTCGGTGGGCGGCAGGGCTTTGTCTCCCTCCGGGCAAAAGACGCTGGTATCAAGTGGATTCTGGACAATCTCAATACTTTCGAGCGGCACATTGAGATCGCCGGCAACAAACTCGGCCAGATCCTTGCTCGGTGAGGTGAGGACATCGGCTTGCAGCATGGCGATGCGCTCGATCATGGCGACATTCTGGTGGTCAAAGGATGCGGAGACGTTGTGCAACTTCTCCGCGATAAATTTTGAGTGCGGTGTGTAGAGCCTTATCACAAGCGGCGCCACGCGGGTGATAGCGGGCATAATGCCTTCCGCCAGGAGCTCCGGCGTATCGACGACATCAAAGGGCTTCTGGTCGTGCAGCTGGGCAAATTTGTGCCAGAGGGCAGTGGAAGCTGTGATCAGATACTTGCTGTAAGGCATGAAGCAGTCGACCGTGGCCAGCTTCGATTTGAAAGCGAAAGGCAAAACCCGGTGCACGGGTACACCGTCATCATCCAGGGTGCGGGCTGTTTCCTTGGCCAGGCAGACAACTTCCACGTCGTGGCCCAGAGCTTTCAGACCCATGGCCAGATGCCTGGTGAAGGTGGCTATGCCGCCGAAGCCGGTCTCTGGTGGATATTCGCGTGATATCAAACAAATGCGCATAGGCGACTATTTTATCGGTTTCTTTCTGTCTTATTCTCTAATTACTGGTAACATAGCCACTTCTTGTATAGTTTGTCGTGATGAGAAGAGTTTTACTTACCGCCCACAAGTTTTTCCCCCAGCACCGAGCGGGTACCGAGGTGCTGACGCTCAAGATTGCCCAGGAGTTGAAAGCACGCGGTTCGGCGGTCAAGATCATCGCCGCCAATCCACCGGATCTGGATGCCCGGCGCAAGTTTGACGCCGACTCGCCGCCGCCGCCGGAAGAGCATGTTTCGGACTATGAATACGAAGGTCTGCCGGTTCATATCGTTGAGGAAGCCATTCGACTCAAGGATTATGAATTTAGTTTCGAGTATTACCACCCGCATATGAAGCGCCATTTCCTGGGCCTTCTGGATGATTTCCAGCCGGATATAGTCCTGGTCGTGCACGCTCAGAATCTCTCCGCTTCCATTGTTGAGGCCTGCCGTGAGCGCGGCGTGCCGGTGGTTTTTTACGCCACTGATTTCTGGTTTGTCTGTCCTGTGGTGCAGCTTACCCGTCCGGATGGGGAGGTCTGTCGCGGTCCGGGACCGGGTGCGCTCAAGTGTCTGACCTGTTATACACCCAAGCTTTTTGCCCCGGCCGAAGAGTTTAACCAGGCCCTGAGCAAGAAGTACGACTTTGTGGCCAAGACTCTTTCCGGTCTGCCCGGCCCTGTTCGGGGTCTGGCCGAGGGCGGACTTTACGGCGCCTACAGCGCTTCCAAGACGCCGGCGGCCGCGCTGGCTACCGTCAACCGCGCTTCAGTCTTGAGAGATTTCGCTAATAAGTTTGATCGCATTCTGGTGCCGACAAAGTTGATGCGCGACATCTTTGTCGAGAACGGCATCGAAGAGCGGCTCATCGAGCTCGTTCACTATGGTATCGATACTTCCAAGCTCGTAGGCCACCAGAGCAAATCCCCCAGCGACATTTTGCGCATCGGCTATATCGGTACTTTTTATGAGCACAAGGGCGTCGATCTTCTCATTAACGCCTTTCTTGCCCTGCCGGACAATGAGCGCAAACGAGCCAGTCTCAAGCTCTACGGTGACACCAATCAATTTCCCGAATACTCAAATAAGCTTAAGCAGCTGGTAATCACCGCCGGGCAGAGGGGACGAGATGTGACTTTTGAAGGCACTTTCCCCAATGATCGTCTGGGCCAGATCTTGAGCGATATCGATGTCCTGGTGGTGCCCTCGCGCTGGTATGAGAACACCCCTCTGGTGATGCAATCGGCTCTGGCTACTAAGACTCCGCTTATCGTCACCGATCTGGGAGGCATGTCCGAGCTTGTCAAACACGGCCATAACGGATTATTGTTCAAACTTAATGATTACCGCTCTCTGGCCGCCCAACTCCTTGCCCTGCTCAAAGAACCGGCTCTGCTGGGCAAATTAACCGGCAACATAAAAGATGAAAGAACGGTGCCTGAAATGGTGAATGATATAGAATCTGTCTTTGATAAAGTGTTGGCATCACGAACCACGGCTAGCGTAAAGGGCTCATGAAAGCTTTAGTCATCGGCGGTAATGGATTTATTGGCAGCAACCTGGTTGATCTTCTTTTGAAGAATAACCATCAGGTGCGCATCTTTGATCGTTACCCAAATAGATTCCGGGCGCCTCTTCAGGGCGTCGATTATGTAGTCGGCGAGTTCAGCAATCACGGCGAGATTGCCGAGGCTGTAGCGGGTATGGACTGGGTCTTCCATCTGGCCTGCACAACTCTGCCCCAGACCTCCAACGACGATCCCGTCTATGACATACATTCAAACATCGGCGGCACGGTGCAGCTTTTGCAAGAGTGTGTCAAGAATAAGATCAAGAAGGTCGTTTTCATCTCCTCGGGCGGCACCATATACGGTGTGCCTCAAACGGCTCCGATCACCGAAGACCATCCGACCGAGCCTATTTGCTCGTACGGCATCACCAAGCTGGCGATTGAGAAATATCTGCATCTCTTCCACTGGTTGCACGGTCTCGAGTATGTCTGCGCCAGACTTTCCAATCCCTACGGTGAATTGCAAAATCCCGACGCCAAACAAGGTGCCGTCGGTGTTTTCCTCGGTCAGATAGCGCGGCACCAGCCCATTACCATCTGGGGCGACGGCAATGTCGTGCGCGACTATATATACATCGGCGATACTGTTAAAGCTCTCTTATGCGCCGCCGAATATGATCCCGAAAAGGTAAAGGGCCCGCGGGTCTTTAACGTCGGCTTTGGTCAGGGTCATTCATTGAATGAGCTGGTGGCCGCCATAAAAGAAGTAGTGGGTCCCCAGGTGGAAGTGCGATACACCGAAGCGCGTCCCGTTGATGTACCGGTAAATGTGCTGGATATAAGCCGGGCCAGGCAATATTTGAACTGGCAGCCGGAAGTTACTCTCAAGGACGGCATCGGCAAAAGTTGGGACTGGATTAATTCTCTCCAACTTAAGTAAGTGCACTAAATTAGAATTGCCAAGTTGACCTGCATCCCTCAAGTGTAGGACAATTTGAGACTTGATAAGTGATAAAAGGCTTTTCTAGTGATCCCTTCTGGTACTGAAAATTTGGTGAGCGGAGCTTCTCTCGATCTTTCGGTGATCGTGGCTGTCTACAACGAAGATCCCCGCAACCTCACCGCTCTAATCAATAAGCTGGCCGAAGTGCTTGTGCCGACAGGGCTCAAATACGAAGTGGTCTTTGTCAACGATGGCTCTCGTGCTCCCACCAGCGACGCTCTGCGTGTGCTGGCCTGCGAAAACGATGGCATCAAACTAATAGAATTGTCTCGCAACTTTGGCCAGCAAGCGGCCATCACCTGCGGTCTCGATCACAGCGAAGGTCTGGCTGTCGTAAATATCGACAGCGATTTGCAGGATCCCCCCGATCTTATTCCCGAAATGGTCGCCCTCTGGAAGCAGGGCTATGACGTGGTTTATGCCACCAGATCCACCCGTCGCGATCGCTTCGCCAAAAGATTTTCGGCCCATGTTTTTTACCGCATTCTGGCCGCGGTTTCGACGGTGGAGATACCGCGAGACACCGGAGATTTCCGCCTTATGGACCGCAAGGTCCTGGAAGCGCTGGCCTCGCTGCCTGAAAAAACAAGATTTTTGCGCGGCATGATCCCCTGGCTGGGCTTCAAGCAGTGCGGCATCGCCATTGATCGCGGCGCTCGCGAGATGGGTGAAAGCACCTATACATTGAAGAAGCTCATCACGCTGTCCCTGGACGGACTTCTGGCTTTCAGCGTGGCGCCTCTCTATTTTGTCGCTTCCCTTGGTCTGGGACTTATCGCCATCGGTGCGCTGGCTCTGATTGCCAGTTTGCTCTTCCTGGCCGGTGCGGCGGCCCAGCCTCAGGCTGTGCTGGTCAGTTGTCTGGCTCTATTTGCCGGTATTCAAATTGCCTGCACCGGTGTGGTGGCAATTTATCTGTCTAAAGTACTGGATGAAGCTCGTGCTCGTCCGACTTACATAGTCGGCAATCGCATCGGACGTGGTTTTGCCGGACTGATTCAGGCCGGTCGCGGCCAGACTCAGAGCCGTGACGCAGAAAAGATCAGACAGGATCTGGAAGTCAGCGCCAGCCGCAGTCTGTAAACTTCTTATTTATCGACGTTGATGATGTTGATCAACTCTTGGGTTTTGTCGGCCAGGATTTCGGGCGACACTGCTCCGACAGTCAGTCTCAGTAATGGCTCGGTCTGCGAGCCGCGGGCGGCAAACCACCATTCCTGAAAATTGACCGACAATCCGTCGATGTGTTCTTTAGTACCGCCGGCGATGCTTTCTTCCAGGCGCTTCAATGTTTCGTGAATGCCGCTTACACGCAGATTGATTTCACCGGAGGTGGAATAAACCGAAAGCGGATTGATCAAAGTGGACAGTGGCTCATGGCCCTGGGCTACGACATTGATCGCTTCCATGGCCGTACGCAGCGCATTGTCCGTGTTGAACATGTCGGCGTAGTAATAGTGTCCCGACAGTTCTCCGGCAAACAGGGCGCCGGAATCTTTCAAGGAGCCTATCATAAAGTTTGTGCCGACCCCGGTGCGTACCGGTTCTCCGCCCTTGGCCAGAATATGCTCGGGGACCGAGCGACTGGCGCGCAGGTCATAAACGATTTTGCCGCCGCCGTTTTTGGATACCAGCTCACCGCCTATCAGGCCGATCATCAAATCGGTCGGTACGAGTTTGCCTTTTTCGTCGACGAAGATGGCGCGGTCAGCGTCGCCGTCAAGCGAGACACCGAAGTCGCATTTTTCCTGCACAACGAGTTGGCTCAGCTCATCCAGGCAACCCTTATCCAGGGGATTGGGGGTGCGCTTGGGGAAGGTGCCGTCCGGTTTTGTATTGATGACGATGATGTCGACCATCGAAATGGCCGCTTTGACCAGAGCTTGCACTTCCGGACCGGCCGCTCCATGTCCAGCGTCCATGGCGATTTTCAGTCTGCGGCGAGGGCGCAGGTGACTGAGGAGGAAGGTCAAATACTGGGGAATGATGTTCTCAGTGGTGCAGGTGCCCCTGGTTTTTTCCGCACCGCCGGTGGTGCGGCCCATCGAGCCATTGCCAGAACCATTGGACGAATCTGCTTCAACCACTTTTCTGATTTCGCCCAGGCCGTTTTGTGCGCCCAGTGGTTTAGCGCATTTTGCATAGAGCTTAAAACCGTTGTGTTCTTTGGCCAGGTGGCTGGCGGTGATCACCGCTCCGCCATCGAATCCGGCTTGTGCCGCCCACCAGACGGCCATGGGTGTGGAGGCGATACCGATGTCCACTACATCACTGCCGCTTTCCAGTACGCCTTCGACAAAGGCATCGCGCAGGGAGGGGGATGATAAGCGGGCGTCGTAACCGACGAGGATGCGACCGGAGCCGCCGGGCTTTATGTAGCTGCCGTAGGCATGCCCAACTTTATGGGCAAAAGCTTCGTCTAAACCATTTCCATATATGCCGCGTATGTCATATGCGCCAAATAGTTTATGCTCAGAACTCATCAAAATCTCTCGGTCTCCCAGCCACTTTCGTCACGATTACAGATTTGATTTTGCCACAAAGAAGCCCAAGTTTGTTCACATTACGTCGGCAAAAGACTTCTTTGTCTTTTCGAAAAACTTAAAGCCGAGAAAAAACGCCACAAGTGCTACTGCTGTATATGTGCCGTAGTGCTGCCAGTTGGGAGCCACTCCTTCCAGCACAACGCGACGATAATCGAGGACTATTCCGGCCATCGGATTGAGCCAGAGTAAAAATTGGAAATTGGCCGGCAGTGAAGTGGCCGGGTAGACAATCGGCGTGGCGTACATCCAGGCGGCGAGCATCAGGGCCATCATATGTCTTATGTCCCGGATATACACTCCCAGGCTGGCTAAAAACCAGCAGAGGCCGGTGGTGAGCAGCAGTTGCGAGAGGCAGACCAGGGGCAGATAGAGCAGGGTGGCGTGTATCTGATGGGTGAAGAGTGCTACACCGGCAATCAGTATGACGAAAGCCATAGCTTCGGTGACAAGGGTGGAAAGCACGGTAATGACGGGCAGCACCTGCAGCGGGAAGACGACCCGCTTGACGTAATTGGGATGTTCGAGGATGCACACCGAAGAGCGGGAGACGGCTTCGGAAAAGGCGCCCCAGGGCAGTAAGCCGGCCATGAGGTAGAGGGCGAAATTGCTGGTCGAGCCGTCACCGCCAAGTTTGACCTTGAGGATGATGCAAAACAAAAACGTATAAAGAATGAGGTGACCGACCGGGTTGATCATCGGCCAGAGCACGCCCAGAAGCGAGCCCTTGTACTTGCCTAGACTGTCGCGTTTGGCCATGATTCCGATCAGGCCGCGATGGTCCCAGATGCTGAGCAGTCCTTCCCGCGCCTGGACCGACGTGGTGGGGCTAGCCTGATTGGTGTTGAGCAAAAGTTTCTTTTGCTCGGCTTCGGCGGACAGGTTTTCTTTGACTAGCGGCATCCAGATGTTTCCACAGGTTGACAGATCTCAAGATGGTAGCACATCACTTATCGGACCTCATGAGAGGTGCTAAATGGTGTTGCAAACCAGGGACAACGCTGCTGTTGAAGAGGGGCAAAAATTTGAGGGAGCCGGTTTTGGAAAGATGAACAGAATCTCTGAAATCAGTCTGCTCAAAACTTTCCATCTGGTTAATATCGTCTACCTGTGTGCCGTATTTGCTTGCTATCTGGCGGACCTTCTTATCCATGAGTTCGTAGATGCCCGGGCCAAGAATGTTTTTGTTTGCTGGAGAAATAGGCATGCCCACTAATTGCACGGCTATGTTGTGACTGGCACAGGTGGCGAGCAGTTCATCCAGGGCCTGTAACTGGGTGTTCATGCGTTTTTCGTTGAAAGGGTTATAACGCTTTTGATAGACCTGGAGATCGAGGGCCAGGCGCTTTTCATAAGCGGGACCCTGACTGTCGGGGGAGTTCAGGTCGGTGCTCTGGGCATCGGCCTGGTTGGTTGGGCCCTCGCTCTTGCCGCCGAAATTGCCGTGGCTGGCTTCCCAGAGTGTGAGGGGATGCCCCGATACGCGGCAGATCCACTGGTTGGCCTGTCTCAGCACATGGCGGCGCACCAGGTCGCAAAACTGGCTGTGGCTGGCGGCGCAGGCGGTGAAGGCCTCGGCGCTCAGACTGCGGGGCAGAAGACTCTGCCTTCTATTAAGGAAAGTCACTACCGTTCTTGTCGGCGTGGAAGTCAGTTTATCCCCGACCTCGTTGTCCATAAATTCACGCGGGGCGTAGGTGACAATCAGCAGCTCCGGCTTCTTGCCGTTTTCCACAAGCTTTTCCACGACGAAGGCCTGGTCGGACATCATCGCCCCCGGTACCGACGAGACATCGAGGCTGACTGGTTTATGCCAGGCGGTGCTCAGCTCCTCCTGATAGACTTGGTCGCGCTTCAGTCTGCCCCTGGGCGCGTCAATCAGGGATGAGCCCAGGATTATGACCTGGGCCTTGCTGCCGGCCACTATCTGGGCGGTATTGGCTGCGTATTTGAGCATCCAGGCGGGGATGTCCAGTTCGGCCAGAGGACGCCAGGGGTAAAAATTCCACAGACCTATGTAAAGAACGGCCAGCATGGCCAGAAGTTGCAGGGTGAGACTGGAAATGAAACGATGGGCCGGCTGCGCTGATTTTTGTGCGGACGAAGGCGCGGCACTTTCCACCGCCCTGGAAAGCAGGGCGGTGGCTTGATTTTGGCTGCTTGCCTGATCAGTGCACTGTGCCATCTTTTGCTTTTTCCGCGTTCTCTTTTTCGGCCGCCGTCACCAGCGGTTTGAGCTCTTCTTTCTGGGTCTGGCTGTCCGCCAGGGCCTGCTTGAGCAGGGCGATGTTGGTCAGTTTGACCGATATCGCTTTGCTCAGAGTTTTGTCGGTAAAGGCGATGTCGCCCAGATATTCGTCGCCGAAGAAATAGATGGCATCAGGATTTTTGCCCGGTTCATCCACTCTCGATTGCGGCGGCGCGCCTTCGGGCAGCAGGTTTTTCAGGGCCGCCTCGGCTGCTTCTCTGGTCACCGGCTTGTCTTTGTAGATGATGGCCACCTCAAAGCAGGAGCCGTTTTTCAGTTGTACGATGTACTGTCCGCCCTGGGGATCGGGGCGACTGATGTACTGACGCTTGCCGCCGGAGTTGGCCTGGGGACTTTGATCCCGCACGAAGGTGACCGAGGCTTCCTGGAAGACTTGATCGGGAGTGCCGACTTTGATTTTGCCAAGGTCGATGGTGCCCTGGGATGTAACGGCGTTTTCCTTGTCGAGATTGGGCTCGGAGCAGCCGCTCAAGATGAGCGGACTGAGGGCCAGAGCCAGGACTGCCAGATGTATTGTATTTTTCGTCATTTCTTTGTGGTTCCAAAAACGTGCTGGAAATTATCAGAAGCGACGACATGATTGGCGAAGAGCGGCACGAAATGCGCTGCGCCACCGGTTGATAGATGAACCGAATCGAGATATTCATCCTGGGCAAAGGACACTTGCCCATCCGTATTGAAGTCGTAAAGACCTGCACCATATTTGGTGGCAAGAGTTTGCAGCCGTTTTTGCATTGCAGAAAAGACGCCCGGTTGGAGAAGAGCCATGTTTGCCGGTGAAACCGGCATACCGACAAGCTCGACTCGAATATTCTTAGCGCGGCTGACGCTCAGAAGTTGCTCCAGGTGACTGTATTGCTCGTCGATGCGAGCTTTGTTTTGTGGATTGTAGCGGCGGTTGTAGAGCTCCAGATCGGCTGCCAGGGCCTTTTGTCGGAAGGCCGGGGTCTCGTCGGCGTTTTTGCCTGAGTTGCTGTCGCCTTCTTGCTTGCTCTCCTGGACACTGGCCTTGCCGTCGGCGCCTGCTGGCGCGGTTGCGTGTTTTGACGCTTCCCAGAGGCTCTCCGGATGGCCTGAGATTTTGCAGACATAGTTGCGGGCCAGGCGCAGCACATGGCGGTGCACCATGTCGATAAAGGCGGCGTGATTGTCGAAGCACTGGCTGAGCGCGGCCCAGGACAGGTCTTTGGGCAGAAAGGAGCTGCGCCGGTTGATGAAGGTCAGCACTTTTCTCGTCGGCGTCGTATTGATTTTGCCTTCTATTGTATTGTCCATAAAATCGCGCGGGGCGTAGGTATAGACAATCAGGTCTGGTTTTTTCTTGTGCTCCAGCAGTTCATTCAAAATGAAGTCCTGATCCGATGCGATGGCACCGGGCACGGCCATGCAGCAGACATCGAGTTTCCGGCCGGAGCGGGCATTGATTTCTTCCTGGTAAACAGCAGGACGGGCCAGTCTGCGCGGAGCGGCCAGGGTCAGCGATGAGCCGAGGATGACAATCGGCGGGTTGCGCTTTGTCATCATCAAGTCCACCTGGTCGGCAAAATCGACAATCCAGCCGGGGACGTCCAGTTCGGCCAGGGGGCGCCAGGGGTAGAAAGCCCACATGGCCAGATAGGTGGTGCTCAATAGCAGGCACAAAATGACGGTGAAGCTGCCGGCGGCGTTAGCCAGTCCCCGCAATTTTTTCCGCGGCGGAGGCTCTTGCGGCAGGCGGGCGTGCTCGGTCGAGCGCCCGCTTTCAGGCGCTTCCAGTAAAGAGCTGGGCTTGGCCACCACTTTGGGGATCTCTTCTCCTCTTCGACCTGAAATGAAAGGATGTCAGGTGTGTTGATGCTAGCACGATGGGCGGGCTAGCTTTCCCGGGCCCGGCATAAGTTAGCTCTAACTTTCGCCGCGGGAGGCTCAGAGTCCAGATCCTTGCTCTTTATCGCCGGATATATCGGCGGTCACTTTTTGCATTATTTCTTTTGCACGATTGAGCAGGCGCTCGCGTTTGACCGGATCGGCCGTAACCTCGGTCAAATAGGTGTCCAGTGCCGTCAGCGGCGAGAGGACGGCGTTTTCGTTCAGCTGCGGCATGCGCGCCCGCTGGTGCGAGGGCATGATTTCGGCATGCAGCTTGACCGAGAGGGCGGCATCGGCGGCGTTGCGCAGTTTGTCTTCGTCGACGAGCGACATTTTGTCCTGGTCTATCTTGTAGCGCACGCGCAAAACGCAGCCGGGCACGCAGGCTTTGATGATTTTGGCGAGCAGATCTTCGGTCGGGTTTTCGCTGCCGCAAACGTCGGCGTCGACTGTGATAAAGGGGCGCGGGTCGATGGAATGAAATTTGAAATCGGCCTTGCCTCGACTGATCTCAACGTGGACAAAGCCTTTGTCCTCTTTTTCTTCGCCAAAATCCACCCGCTCCAGGGAGCCGGCGTAGACTATGGCCGGGGCACTGGGTCTGAGGATCTGGTATTTGTGGATGTGACCGAGGGCGACATAATCGACCCGGTGGTCCACAAACATTTCTGTGGGGAAAGTAAGGGTGTAGCCCACCAGCAACTCTTCTTCGATACCGGCCAGGGCGCTGTCGGTGGCCATGTGCGCAGTGACGACGGTGGGGATATTTTCGTCCAGATTGAGATAATGTCCGCGCAGCAAGTCGCGGATGTGATCCACCAGGACTCTGTCTATATCAGCCGCCGACAGATCTTTATACTTATCCAGGGTCATCAGTTGATGTCTTGTGATGTGCGGCAGACCAATCAGTTGCAGGGCACCGTTTTTAGTATCAAGTTTGATCGACATGGGCCGGTCGATAGTCATCACGCCCGGTACTTCCAGGCTCTGAAATACCGACATGGCATGGCTTTGCGAGGAGCGCAACAGTTGATCGTGGTTGCCCACAACAAGAATGGTCTGAATATTGGCGTCGGACAGACGTTTCAACTGCAGGGCAAACATCTTTTGATAAATGGGATCGGGAGAGGCGTTGCGGTAGGCGTCTCCGCTGAAGAGAAATATGTCGGCGCTTTTTGAGATGGCAAAGTCCACTACTTTGGAGAGGGCCAGGACAAAGTCCTCAAAGCGCACGTTCAGTCCGGTGGCCGAGTTGATGCGACCGTGCGACTCGCCGGAGCCGAAGTGGATATCGGAGACGTGAATAAGACTGATTGCCATAACAGCCATTGTAGTCAAAGCCGCTGGTTTCAGGTAAGTTCGGCTTAATCATGATAGATTTATTGCCTCTAATGAAAAGAAGCTATGATGAACGGCAAAGCACTGTCATTACTTGCTTTTTCCCTGACCCTGGAACTGGTTCTGGTGAACGCCTGTTGTCAGGCGGCGATGAGTAATGCTTCGATGCCCGGATCTTCTCCTTATAAGGAAACCGTCACGGCGGCATTGCCGAACGGTCAGGTTGACGTTGTAAAAGATGGGCGCAGATTGAGTGTGGTCGTCTGGGGCCGGCGCAGATTATCGGTGCGTGATTTAAAACTTGAGGCCCTGATGCTGGCTACGGCGCTCGGTCGACAGTATCCGGGTGCCTTTGAAACCGTTGATTGTTTATATAAAGAAACCTGTAGTCCCGGCTCCAGCCTGCGCCTGGTCGTCAAAGAAGCCGACCTTCTGGCCTATGCCCGGGGTGAGATAAGCAATCTTGAACTGCTCTCGGCGGTAGCGGCTGTGAGCGAGCGCAATCCCACGGTAGGCGAAAAGTATAAAGGTTTGTCCTATCGTCAAATCCTTGATCAAAACTCGGTTGTAGCCGGGGTGTGTGCGGCGGAACGCAAAGAATTGTGCGATCAGCTCACAACTTTGCAGGCAAACGGCTATGATGTAACCCAGGCTACACGGCAGTTTTTTGCCCTGGAAGATCTGGTGCGCACCGGGCAATGTGCCTCCGCTCAATTGTCCGCTGCTTTTAACCGCACCAGACAGTGCATCGCAGAGTCCGTAGCAAAGGCGCAAGGCGTTAGCGTGGCAAGCTCGAGGATGACAAATTGGCAAAGGTAAAATTGGCCCATGACCTGAGACGCGGGGACGTCGTCGACGTAACCGTTGAATCTCTGGCCAACGGCGGCGACGGTGTGGCGAAGCTTTCGGGTCTGCCCGTTTTTGTCGATCGCTCGGCGGTTGGAGACAAGCTCAAGGTAAGGCTCTTTGATGTGCGCAAAGATTTTGCCCGTGGCGAGATTGAGTCCATTGTAGAACCGTCATCGGAGCGGGCGCAGCCTCCCTGTGAGCATTTTGATGCCTGCGGCGGCTGTCAGTGGCAACACATGAAATATGCGGCCCAGGCCGCTCACAAAGAGGGCCTTGTCCGTCAGGCTCTGAAGCATATTGGTGGTCTGGGTGAAGGTGAAGTATTAATCGAAGCCATCGCCGGTGCCACTCCCGGTGGTGAATTGCATTATCGCAATAAGGCGCAGTTTCCCGTCCAGTACGTGGACGGTCAGTTTCTTGCCGGCTACTACGGACGGGGATCACACGACCTGATCAATGTTCGCCACTGTTCCATACAGCCTCCTGAAATGGATGCCATCCTTGCAACTTCGCGTCAGCTTTTGAAGAAGTACAAGGTCCATGCCTATGATGAAAAGACGCATAAGGGGCTGGTCCGCCACATTTGTTTGCGTCAGAGTTTTCACTCGGGCAAAATCCTCGCTACTTTCGTCATCAACTATGCCGAGCCCAAAAATTTCTCCAAGTTTAAAGAGAATGAGGACCTTGTGGTCCTGCTCGATGTGGCCCGGGACCTGGTCGACCAGCACAGCAATGTCGAAGGTCTGGTGCTCAACTTCAACAATGAGCGCGGCAATCGTATCCTCGGTGACGGCAGTCTAGTGCTGATCGGCATCGAATATGTGGAGGAGGTGCTCAAGACAAAGCGCACCGACCTGCCGCAGAAGCTCCAGGACGGGCTCAAGCTTCGTCTTTCATCGGCCAGTTTCTTCCAGGTGAATACCGGACAGGCCGTCACTCTGCTCGAAATTGTGGCCGACATGGCCCGGGAAGCCCTCAGTCAGTGCAGCGCTCCGGTCATTGTCGACGCTTATGCCGGGGTCGGGACTATCGCTCTCTGGCTCAGCACGCTGGCTCACACCGTTGTGGCGGTGGAGGAAAACAAGGACGCGGTCAATGACGGTCAGGCCAATACCAAACTCAACGATCTGCCCAATGTGGAATTTGTAGAAGGCCGGGTGGAGGACGTTTTGTCCCGCCTGAGCGAGGACGGGGATTTGCTTGAGACCCTCAAGCCCGATCTCCTTGTAGTCGACCCGCCGCGGAAGGGCCTTTCTCCCGAGGTGCTCACGGCTATTAAAGAGCGCGGCCCCCAGAATCTCATTTATGTCAGTTGCAATCCCACGACACTGGCGCGGGATCTCAAACTCCTTGGTGATAAAGGAGAAAAAGGTGACCAGAGCGGGTATAAAGCAAAGCGGATAAAGCCGGTGGATCTTTTCCCCCAGACTTATCATGTTGAAACGGTAGTGCTGCTTGAGAGGTTCTGAGATGGTTTTGTCGGGTATCTGGAGGAAGAATGAAAATTCGAAAGAGCCTCTGCCCGAAAATATAAGCGTTAGCCACGACAAGGCCGTGCCGCCCCAGGCGGTGCAGGAGCTGTGCGCCTCGGTAGGCTGGAGCCGGCGCGAGCCCGAGCTCATAGTCAGGGCCCTGCAGAACTCCCTGGCCGTGGTTTCAATCTGGGTCAAGGGTACGGATTTTAAGCCCGACGAGCTGATTGGCTTTGCCCGGGCTACAGGTGACAAGGTTTTTAACGCCACTGTCTGGGATATGGTCGTCCGCCCCGATTACCAGCGAGCCGGCATCGGGCGTCTGGTAATGTGCGAGCTTCTCAAGGAGCTGGACGAGTATCAGATCCCGCTTGTAACGCTTTATGCAGATCCCGGCACCGACGGCTTCTACAAGCGCTTTGGATTCCTGGCCGACCCTTCGGGCGTGCGCGGAATGTTTCGCGAGCGTATCGACTACTAAACAATAATATTGGCACAAAGGCCCGTCCGTGGTACTCTTTGTCCCCTGTCTATATTATTGGTCTGTCCACTGGGCAGAGCTTGGAGATGTCATGAAGGTTATTCTGCAACAGACGGTGTTGAAGCTCGGCAAAGCGGGCGACATTGTTGAAGCCTCTGCGGGCTACTATCGCAACTTTCTTCAGCCCCGCGGTTTAGCCGTCGTGGCTACCACCGGTACTCTTAAAAAGAGAGAAGAAGATCTGGAAGCAATCCGTAAAAAGGCTGCTGCTCAGCACCAGGCCGCTCAGGACCTGGCCGACAAGATCAGCGCTCTGGGCGCTGTCAGAGTCACCGCTAAGGTTGGCGAAGGCGGCAAGCTCTACGGCAAGATCACCCACAAAGAAATCGCTCAGATGATTGAGAAAGAAGTGGGCGCACCGATCGACAAACGATTGATCAAAACTGATGAAGATGTAAGCGCTATCGGCGTTTTCAAGGTTTATGTCAAATTGGCTCCGGAAGTACAAGCCGAGCTCAATTGCGAAGTTTCGATCGAAGGCGGAGCCCCGGTCTCCAGCGCTAAAGCCGCAGCTCCCGAAGCTGCTGCCGTAGAAGCCTAGGTAGTTTTTCGCTCTTCTGTTGATTAGGCAAAACTAATCGATTGTAGCCATTTTTCAAAGCCGCCCGGTCCACCTGTTTGGCCGAGCGGCTTTTTGGCATGTATCAAACTAAATACCTGCTAACGATTTCAAGGGGCAAAAAGCATACAATTGACTGGCTATTTAAATAGAACGTTGGCGGTAGCTTTAAGCCTTGGCCAAATTGAAATTCAATCCAGTCAACTCAATCAAAATTGTCGCGGGCAGCTTTTCACTCTGTCTGCTTTTGAGCTTCTTTGCTTTTGAGCTGTTTCTCGAATATTGTCCGAGCAAGGATCTGCAATTTCTCGGCCCCAATCAGCTAAAAGACAGACCGCCGGTTTTGAATAAGCTGAAGGCTTATGATGAAGAGCACCAGGATCGGCCGACGATCATCCTGGTTGGCTCATCCCTGGCGCAGTACGCATCTAACCTCTGTGATTTCGGTCAGTACGGTCGTCCCGATCTCAATAAAGAATTCGCCTCCTACTCTCGCTTTCGTTATCTCGACGAGGTTTTGGCCCGCTCCGGATATAAGGGCCCGGGCAAACTGGAGACCGCTAATCTCTCCAATTCCGGGGCCATGATTTCGGAAGATTTTTTGATTATCAAAGAAGCACTGCTCAAGAAAAATCCGCCCCGGGCAATAGTCCTGGAGATAGGACCGCGCGACTTTATCGACAATATGACGCCCGATCCTTATCGCTCGCGATTGGCTCAGGTCCTGTCCAAGAAGCAGGAGCCCTTTGTCTGGCGTAGAGACAGAAGCGTGACCGAAAATGTGGACTTAACGGCGGAGAAACTGTCGCTCTTTTATTCCATGCGTGGTGAGTTGCATGATTGTCTGGTGAAGATGGCCTGCGATAACTTGCATCATCCGGCTTCGGTATATCAGGCCACTTTGATGGCGAAGCTGGCGCCGCCTCCGGTAGCCGATCCTGCTGAAAAGACGGCCGCCGATCCCGGGCAAGACCAGGTCGCCGAAGGCGGCGCTAAGACGCTGGCTGAGGGCGGCAAGGGCACGATGAAGTTTGGTCATATTGATGACAATATCGGCTCAGAGAAGCTGAAGGAGTATTCGGTCAGCGAATACAAAGGGCGTTACTTGCCGGTTAACCGCAAGAAATGGTCGGTGGAACTGGGTTGCTTTAAAGACCTGATTGCCTTTTGCGGTGAGAAAAAGATTCCCTTGATCATAGTCAATATGCCGCTTACCGAGCGCAATCTGGCCGTGCTTCCCGATGATTTCAAAAATGAGTACGAATCAACCGTCGGCAAGATTTGCCGGGACGCCGAAAGACAAAATCCGCGCTTCGGCTATGTTGATCTGCGCCATGACAATCGCTTCGAGTTGAGCGATTTTAGAGACACCGTGCACATGCGATCCCCGGGCGGCAAAAAACTGGCCGATTTGCTTGGACCGATCGTGGCGGAGAAAATAGCCGCTCCCTCCGACGCAGCCGATGCCGCGAAATTTGCAGGCAAACCCACTAATCTCAATTAGTTTGAGTCGCCGGCGAGGATGCTTTCGTGCTCGAAGGGCTCCGCTTCGATAGAGCCGTCGGCTGTCTTTTTGAGAATTTCTATTTTTTGCTCTGCGCTCTTGATGAACTTTTCGCATTCCACCGAGAGCTTTATGCCTTCTTCGAAGAGTTTGAGCGCTTCTTCCAGTTTGACTTCGCCGTCGAGTTCTTTGACTACTGATTCCAGCTTGGTCAAAGAGGCCTCAAAATCAATGGTTTGTTCTACCGATTGCATGTGACTTTTCTCCTTGACTTGTTTTGGTGGGGTGACTTTTTGCTGTTTGACCGCTTTTTCTTTTGCTGGTTTTGCGGCTTTTTCGGTTTTTGCCCTGGTGTCGCCGGTGGTGCTTGCCTGTTCCTGTCCGGCTTCCAGTGGCTCGATTAATTGGCCTGCAAACATAGTTAGTTGTTTTACTTGATCATCTTTGTCGTCACCACTCATCGGACTTGGACTCCACTTTTAAGAGCAGCTTGCCGTTTTGCAGGAGCACTTCCACTTCATCGCCTATCTGCAGCTGGCTGGCGCTGAAAATCACCTGGCCCTGCCTGGTGCGCACCACTGAAAATCCCCTTGCCATGACATTTTGAGGGCCCAGCGCGTGCAATTTTTCCGTAGCCTGAGCCAGTCTGTGCCGCCTTGCGTCTAGCAGTCTGTCGATGCGATTGGTCAGATGTTGTTTGCGTCTGGATATGTTGACGGCCGCCAACTCCAGTCTGTTTTGATAGCGATTAAGAGCGTTGATGGGGCTCAATCGCAGCAGTTCTCTGCGCGCATGCAGAAGTTTTTGTTCCATGGAACTATTCAACTGGCGATGCAGATTGTTCCATTTGTCCAGCAACTCGATGCTGCCGCGGGCTACCAGTTCGGCTGCTGCGGTGGGGGTCGGGGCTCGCAGGTCGGCGACCAGATCGCAGATGGTTATGTCTGTTTCGTGCCCTACCCCGGAGATAATGGGAATGGTGCATTCGGCCACGGCCCTGGCCACCACTTCCGTATTGAAGGACCAGAGATCCTCGATGGAACCGCCGCCGCGGGCGACGATGATCACATCGATATCGTTTTGCAATTGCAAGAGTTTTATAGCCTGGGCAACTTCTTCGGCGGAGCCTTCGCCCTGCACTTTTGCCGGAGCAATCAATACCGATACGCCGCGATTCCGTCTGGTGATGGCACTCAAAATGTCACGCAAAGCCGCACCAACAGGGCTGGTTACCACGCCCACCTTTTTGGGTAGCATGGGTATCACTTTCTTCCGCGCCGGATCCAGCAAGCCTTCGCTCTCCAGCTTTTTCTTCAATTGTTCAAAGGCCAGTTGCCACTCGCCGATGCCCACCGGCTCAAGGCCTGTAGCAATCATTTGGTAAGCGCCGCGTGGCGGGTAGACACTCAATTTGCCTCGGGCGACAACCATCATGCCGTCTTCCAGCTTGAACTTGAGCGAGGAATTGGAGTTTTTAAAACAGACGCAGGGGAGTGTCGCCTCCTGGTCTTTAAGCGAAAAATACCAGTGGCCCGAAGGATATACCTTGGCGTTGGAAACTTCGCCCACTACCAGGACCGAATCGAACAGGTCCTCGAGGGTGTCGCGGATGCGGTTTGTCAGTTGTGAAACTGTCAAAACCGGATTGAGTGGGTGTTCTTCTTTGAGGCTGTACATTTATATACGGTTGGAAAGTCTGGTCACAATTTCTAGAACGCATCGTCGATCAAATTAGTTCGATTGTCTCTAGATTTTTTTCTCAAAGGCATAAATCTTCAGTTTTAATCCGGGCCGATGGCGATCGTCCTGGTGCCCTAGTTTATACGCTTTGGGGTTGTTTTTGTCCTCTCTTTGAAATGTTTTGCGCTGCTTTCGTATTGCCGGCGCATGTCCGATCTCTATCTATCTGATCGCGCTGAAACCCTGATGTCAAGCCAGTTTCGGCCCCACCTGTCGGGGAACAATATAGGTGTGGGGAGCGGTCTTTATAAGACAAGTAGGCCTCACGGGAAGATACTCAAAAGCCATAGCCAAAGTCCCTCAATTTCATTTGACGGGCTGGCTTGTTGTCACATATATTAGTATGACATACAAAAATATGGCACATTCTGGAGCGGAGGGTCAACAGAGATGGACCGTACACTGTTTTCGCCAGCTATGCTGGAGGCTTTTAAGGCCTGTAAACGTGCTTATCAGTTGGCTTACAGTGGCGCCGGCGTAGCCAGTCGCTCCGCCAGTGCCGCCGCCATATGCAAGCGTTTCATCATGCGTGGGCTCTGCCTGGTCAATCGTGGGCAGGTTGCTACGCCCAGTCAGCTGCAAAAATTTATGGGTCAGCACTGGCCTATAGACAAGCTCAGCGATCATCCCGGTGGTCGGGATTCGGCTACCAGAGCTTTTCTCTACGCCTATAAGACGCTTTTGAATTATTCGGCCACGCCCTATCGACCGGCCGGCTCCCATATCGGTGCTGTGGCCCTGAAGGTCAGATCCCGCGTTCCCAATTCGCGCGTCTATATAGAGGACGTTTTTGACATGGTCCTCTGGTACCCGGAGGAGAAGAAACTGGAGATAGTGCTTTTCCATTTGAAACCACTGCGGGGACAGGCGGTGCAGTGGCCGTCGCCGTCGACCCTTGTGAGGCAACATCTGGCCGAGCGATTGAAGGTGCGCTGGCCTTTTGAAAAGCTTGTTCTGACCATGATCAAAGTCGGTCCATCCGAAATGAAGGAGTCGTCCACGACTCTGGAAGAGAGTCTGTACCGTCTGCACTGGCCCGAGATAGTCAAGTGTCTCGAGGAAATGCAGGATCTTGGCGAAGTGCCGGCCCATGAGGGTGCCTCCTGCGCTTTTTGCCGCGCTATTGAAGAGAAGATGCCCGGTCGGGAAAGTGAAGCCAGAGGCATGCAAGCGCCTATTTCGCTTTCAGCTTGATATGTAATGTGGATATAATTTCTTCCTTGATTTAAAGGGGAAGAGACTGTGCCACAAGACGTAGATCTGCTTGTAGATTCCATTGGTGAGCTTTGCACCAGCGCCAGTGACGCCGGCCTGCTTAAGGGCGCGGAGTTGGGCCAGATCAGGCGTATAAAGAATGCCGCCATTGCCGCCAGGGACGGTATCATCGTCGCCGTCGGTGAGTCGGCCGAGGTAGCGGCACAGGTGCGCGTCACTGATAAGACTGTGCGCCTGGACGCTCAGGGGCGTCTGGTCACTCCCGGGCTGGTGGATCCTCATACGCACTTGATTTTTGACGGTAATCGCTGCAACGAATTTTTGATGCGTTGCCAGGGCCGCAGCTATGCCGAAATTGCCGAAGCCGGTGGTGGCATCGTCGCCAGTATGCAAGCGACAAGAAGCGCCACCATGGATCGTTTGGTGGCACTTGGCCGCAAGCGGTTGGCGAAAATGCTGGCTAGCGGCACCACCAGTTGCGAAGTTAAAACCGGATATGGTCTGGATCTGGATTCTGAGCTGCGCATGCTGGCTGCCATTATCGAACTGTCCGGCTCTCAACCGGTGGAGCTTGTCCCGACATTCATGCCAGCGCATGCGGTGCCCCCTAAAATGGATCGCAGCGACTACGTGAATAGCGTGATTAAAGATATGCTTCCGGCGGCATCAAAGATGGTGGCCGATTGGGGTGGAACAGCTTTCGCTGATGTCTTCTGCGATCGAGGCTATTTCACGCTTGAGGATACGACTGCCATCTTCGATCGGGCTCTTTCTCTGGGCTTCAAATTGAAGGTTCATTCGGATGAATTCGTCAATCTCGGTGCCACCACTCTTGCTATCAAGTATGGGGCGGCCAGTTGCGACCATTTGCTCAATGTTTCTGATGAGGAAATAGGGATGCTGGCTGCATCAAATACTGTCGCTGTGCTGCTTCCAGGTACATCGTTCTTCCTCAACCTGGCTGAACATGCGCGTGCAAGAACGATGATCGATCAGGGCGTCGCCGTATCGCTCGGCTCGGATTTCAATCCCGGCTCCTGCCATATTTTTTCTTTGCCGCTTATCTGGGGGCTGGCCTGTCTGCACCTCAAAATGACCGCGGCTGAGGCTCTAAACGCTCATACGGTCAACGCTGCGTATGCCATCGGCCTGGGCGAAAAAGTCGGTCGTCTGTCGCCGGGCTATCAGGCGGATATCACCATATATGATGTTAGCTGCTTGGAAGAGATCCCTTATAACCTCGGCTTCAATCCTGTTAGCTCAGTGATCAAACGAGGAGTGGTGGTGCGGGCTCCAGAAGAGGCTTTTCAAAGTGATCTGCTCGATCGACGTGGTACCACCACCGCACCACTAAAAAACTAGGGCTCGGCAAATTTTTCACTGCTCTCGATAAATTCTTACGATTTTCTATTGCCTTATTAAAGGCTTTGGTTATAATTCTAATTGTGCCACCACTCCTGGGGGCCTGCGTATTTTATAAGTCGTCTCTCGTTAGAGCATTTGCACTGTAGTTGGTGCTCTGTCGCAGCGGGCTTCTTTTTGGAGGATAAGAGTTCATGGCAGAGGCTAAGCGCGTACCCGACGAGCTTCCGGAATCAAACTTGGGTCTTGAGGGCTTTGACCAATTTTTTAGCGAGTTTGCGGCCGGACAGCAAGGTGCCACTGCAAATGGTGACCAATATATGCAGGTTCAGGTGGAGAAGCTCCTGGAGCGCTTTACTGAGCTGATGTCATTGAGCGTTGATCAAAGAGTTGAGACCGGCAAGATTGCCAACCAGCTGATTGAAAACCAGAGACAGCTTGTTGCCACTCAGCAGATATTGATCAAGCTGATGGAGCGCTCAATTGAGCTCACCCGTCACATTACTACCATCGAAGAAAAGCTGCCCACTCTTTACGAGTTGCCCCGCGTTGTTGAGAGCCTGCGTCAGAGACTGGCCGAGATCGAAGGCGTCGAAACCCATTAAGGGCCTGCCTCCGCTCTCTTAAATCTATCCAAGCAAAGCTCGCTCGGCGGGTTGAATGGTGTTTTCACCATTTACATATATGTGAAAAGACATACAATCTCAATCTACAGAGGCGTTTGATTGAGGTGTTCCGTTAGCTATGAGCGGCGTTTTCATGGACGGCGGGAATCACGATTCCGTGAGTCATGGTATTGACCATGGCGGTCACGACCATGGGGGCCACGATCACGGTCATCACGGCGTGCATCATGGCCATGGCCAGGGCGGCCACAGTCTCATTGCCCAGATTCTCGGTCTCGACCAGCAGGACCACGCTCACCTGGCGCATCACGGCGGGGAGGGCGGCGAAGGTCTGGCTCCTTCGCAGAGTGCTTCCTGGAATAGCGCTCTCCAGGGTCTGAAGCTGGAAAACCTCATGGCCGGCATCAATATCACGCCCAATTTCCTTCTGTTCATGCTTTTTGCCTCATTCGTCGGCTGGCTCGGCGTCGTCTATTGGATTCGCCATCACGAGCCTTTCGCCAACCAGGTGCTTGGTTCTTCGGCCGCTTATGCCCCGACCGCCGGACAGGACAGAATACTCATCAATGGCGCTCGTCAGGCTCTGCCTCTCAAAACCGGCCCCAAGAGCGGTATGGTCTATTGCCCTCAGCCCGGTCAGAATACCGGGACGCCCCAGGTTCAGCCCCAACTCCAGCCCCAGCTCCAGGCTTCGGCGCCTGCACCGGCTGGGTCTCAAGTCAACAATTCTCTGTCGCAGGCCATGTCAGCCGCTTTCACCAGCGCCGCTCCGACAGCTCCGGTGCAGGCTCAGCCTCAGGAAATGAGCCAGATGGCCTCACCAATGAGCGAGATGGCAGCTCCGATGGCGTCACCAATGGGTGGAATGAGTGGTTCGGCTCGACTCTTCAGCAGTCGCGGCGGAATGGGCGCCAATGCGCAGATGATGGGCCAGGTTATGGGTCAGCAAATGGGTGCGCCGTCGGGCGCGCGCCTTTACAGCAATCGCCGGGGCATGTTGGCTCAATCGCAAGCGGGTCCGCCTCCTCAGGCTGCAGCGCCAATGGCGCCGATGGCTCCGGCCGCGCCGGTCGCCGATCCCAATGTCTGGAGTCTGGCTACCCAGGGTAATAATTCCTTTTCTTCCGATACGGCTCAGTTCAACAGCCAGTTTGGAGAACCTCTGACCAATACGGTCGCACCTCTGCCAAGCTTACCTGCCGGTGCCTATCCGGTTTCCACCTCGGGCGGTACTCGCCTGAAGCTGGTTACGGACAAATAAAGCCGCTTACTGCGGTGGTTTGAAACCATTTGTTTGCAGCGTGTTGATCATTTGCAATTCAGCCATGGTGAGAGCGGGCTTCTTCGAGGCTGCCAGATTTTCTTCCACCTGGGCCACTGTCTTCATGCCGACAATGGTCGTGGATACGGCGCGGTCGGACAGGGCATATTGAATGGCCGCCTGTGCCAGTGAGCGCTGACTGCCTTTGTCGAGGAAGGCCAGTTTGCGGGCGGCTTCGGAGCGCGCCTGGATGTGCTCAATGGGCCAGTTTTTGCGGAAGTCGCCCGGCCCGAATTGCGGGTGGGACTCGTATTTCCCTGTAAGGAAGCCGTTCGCCAGAGGTTCGCGGGCGATGATGGCGCAGCCCTTCTCGTAAGCCGTGTGGAATAGCTGCTGCTCAGGGCGGAAGCTAAAAATGTTGTAAGTTACCTGCAGGCAGTCGGGCTTCCCTACATTTATAGCGGTCATTCCCTCGACCGGTGTAAATATAGATACGCCCCAGGCTCGAATCTTACCTTCCTTCTTAAGCTCCACCAGCGGCTCGTATAGGTCTTCGCGGTTGAGCAGGCGCAGGGGCGGATTGTGCAACTGGTAAACGTCTATATAGTCGGTTTTAAGTCGGGCCAGACTTTTGTCCAGGGCAAATCTGATGTAGTCGCCGGTGAAAGTCTGGAAGCCGGCCCCCTGGTAGAAGTCCGCGCCTGCCTTGGCGGCCACAATGACCCGGTCGCGCTTACCTTTTATGGCCTTGCCAAGCAGCTCCTCACTGTGGCCCCGTCCGTAGACGTCGGCGGTATCGAAGAAATTCAGGCCCAGATCGATCGCTCTGTTAAGTGCATCGATTGACTCTTTATCGCTGGTCGGTCCGTAACTCTGGCCGAAGGCGTTACCACCTATAGCCCAGCAGCCAAAGCCAATTTCAGACACTTTTATACCGGTATTGCCGAAATCTCGGTAATTCATTCAATGCATTGCCCCTGATGCCGGGTGTTTCAGCTCCTTCATTATTCATGAATACCAAAGGACATTGCAACTTCGGTGTATTACAATTGCCGATGATTATCAGATAAGCTGGAGACTTGGATTCACTCATGGATCTATTCGACATTACAATTATTGGTGGTGGCCCAACAGGACTGTTCGGCTCATTTTATGCGGGACTCAGGGGTCTCAAAGTCAAAGTTATTGACGTTCTCCCTGAGCTGGGTGGTCAATTGACTGCTCTCTATCCCGAAAAGTACGTTTACGACGTCGCCGGGCATCCGAAGATTTTGGCCAAGGATCTGGCAAAGAATCTGGCTACCCAGGCGCAGCTCTTCAAGCCGCAGATTTGTCTGGGTGAGAAAGTGCTCAATTTGACCAAGAATGGCGACGGCCACTGGCAAATTACGACAGACACAACCGACGATCATCATTCTAAATCGGTTCTTCTGGCTCTGGGAGCCGGTGCCTGCGTTCCCAAGAAGCTGGACACCGACTATCCCAAGGAAGCTGAAGGCGAGAGCATCTTCTACGCCGTCAAAAACAAAGAAAAATTCCGCGGTAAGAATGTGTTGATCATCGGTGGCGGTGACTCTGCCGTTGACTGGGCCAATGAGTTTTCACTTCTGGCCAACAAGGTGACCTTGATTCACCGTCGTGATCAGTTCCGCGCTGTGCAGACTTCAGTCGAAGAGATGAAGCGCAACAAAGTGGACATCAAGACCTTCTACGAATTGAAAGAGATCAAGGCCAAGGGCGCCAATGTCGAAGAAGCAATAATCTTCGATAACCGCACCGGTAAAGAAGAGAATCTGAAGATTGATGCCATCATTATCAATATCGGATTCGTCATCAACCTGGACTTCCTCAAGAGCTGGGGCCTGAAGATGGACGTTAACGCCATTTCGGTAAACGAAATGATGGAAACCAGTCTGCCGGGCGTTTATGCGGCCGGCGATATCGCTGCCCATCCCGCCAAGCTGAAGCTGATTGCGACGGGAGCTGCGGAAGCGGCTACAGCAGTAAACTTTGCTGTTACTTTCATCAATCCTTCGGCCAAGGCCTTCCCCGGTCACAGCTCCAACCTCAATCTCAGCATTTAAGCCGAGAGCGAGAGAGAAGTCTCCTGAGAAAATTACAAAAGCCCGCGAGCACAGTGCTTGCGGGCTTTTTCACAGGGGCAGGCTGAAGCGGAGATTGGTTGACGGTACCATACAAATGTAGTATACTAAACCTACTGCCAAAAAATTCAACTACAACCACCGTTGGTACTTGCCGCAAAGGCGTCCTCGTCAGGACCGCTTTGCTTCAGTACTGCGAGTCATTGCCATGCTCTCCGGCAATGCCGTGTATTTTTGCGCAAAGTTGATAGGATGAAGTAGCGGAGGTCGCAACATGTTTTCGGAAAACGCATACAAAGTGCTGAACAAGCGGTATTTTCTGCGTGACGACGAAGGTCTCGTGAACGAAGACATCGACGGTTTGTTCAGTCGAGTCGCCGGCTGTGTTGCTGCCGTAGAGACGCGTTGGGGCCTGTCGTCGGAAGCCATCAGCAAACTGGCTGATACCTACAAACAGTTCATGATCTCGCAACAGTTCATGCCCAATTCGCCTACATTGATGAATGCCGGCAAAGAGCAGGGGCAGCTTTCGGCTTGTTTTGTTTTGCCTGTGCCCGATAACCTGGAGGGCATTTTTGAAACTTGCAAAAACGCGGCCCTCATTCACAAGACTGGTGGTGGCACAGGCTTTTCCTTCTCGCGTATTCGCCCCCGCAATGATCGGGTTGCGCATTCAGTAGGCGTGGCTTCAGGCCCGGTAAGTTTTATGATGGTGTATGACGCCGCCACCGAAGCCATTCGTCAGGGTGGTACCAGGCGTGGTGCCAATATGGGTATGCTGCGCATTGATCACCCGGACATAGAACACTTCATCAGCGCTAAGCGGGACACCAGTAAACTCAACAATTTCAACATCTCGGTTGCCGTCACCGACAAGTTTATGCAGGCCGTTAAAGACGACGCGGACTTCGATCTGGTGCATCCCAGTCGCCTGGTTGATGGTCAACCTGAAGTGATGAACACCGTTAGAGCCAGAGAGCTTTTTGATACCATCGTTCAAAATGCGCATGCCACCGGGGAACCGGGCATGGTCTTTATCGATCGCATCAATCAAGCTGATCCGCTTGTTCTCACCCGTGATGCAAGCGGTCAGGTCATTTACGGTACCGAAGACATCGAGGCTACCAATCCTTGCGGAGAGCAGCCCCTTGGTCCCGGAGACGCCTGCAATCTTGGCTCCATCAACCTGGTGAAGTTCCTGACCGGTGCGGCTACCGATGGTTGCGGCTTTGCTGATTTTGACTGGCCGCGACTGGGCGAAGCTATCGAGCTTGCCGTGCGATTCCTTGATGATGTGATTGACGCCAATCACTATCCGTTTGAGTTCATCAGACAAGCCACCTTGAACAATCGCAGGATTGGTCTTGGTTTGATGGGTTGGGCCGAAGCGCTTATCCTTATGGGCATCGCCTATGACAGTGAAGCGGCCATCGCCAAAGCTGATGAGCTGGGCGTTTTCTTTCAGGAGACAGCGCATCGGGCTTCTCGCGCTCTGGCGGCAGAGCGTGGCAATTTCCCCAACTGGCAATACTCGACCTGGGGCTCAAATGGAGTGCCCATGCGCAATGCAACGGTTACTACCATTGCGCCAACCGGCACGATTTCCATCATCGCCGGTACAAGCTCCGGCATAGAGCCGCTCTTCGCTATATCTTATCTGCGCCGGGTGCTGGGCGGCATGGAGCTTCTGGAAGTCAATCCGCTTTTTGAGCAGGTAGCGAAGGATCGAGGCTTCTACAGTGAAGAGCTGATGCGGGCAATAGCTTCACAGGGGACACTTAAGCATGTGCCGGGGGTGCCGGAGGATATCAGGGGCTTGTGGACCTGCGCCCACGATATCGACTATATATGGCATGTGCGCATGCAGGCTGCTTTCCAGAAACATATCGACAATGCGGTTTCGAAGACCATAAATTTCCCTTATGAAGCCACGACCGGACAGGTTCGCGATGCCTATATGGCGGCCTGGGACCAGGGCCTCAAAGGCATCACCGTTTATCGGGATCGCTCTCGATCTGGGCAGGTTCTCAATATTCAAAAGGCTGATGATTTGCCAAAAAAACATCGTTCTGCTGGCCGAGCGGGGACTGTGACTAGTCCCCAGACTCGTGGCGCCCTGGCCTTGGCGCTTTTGCCGGAGGCGATTGCGGAGGATTTGTCTATGCGGCGCATATGCGATGAGCTCTGTCCCCAGTGTGGCGCGAAGGCTGAGAGATTCCTCAAATTTGAGGCCTGTCGCAGGTGTCCTTCCTGCGGTTATACTAAGTGCTGATAATTGTTTGGAGCACACGCCAATGTCTATTCTGGTTGATCGCGAGATCCGGAGCGAAATCGCCGAAGGTAAGCTCATAATCCAACCTTATGAGGACAGGCTGATTCAGCCAAACTCTTATGACGTGAGATTGTCGGATAAGTTTTCCTGGCATGAAAAATCGGACGAAATAATCGATCCTTATGCATCACATACGGTGCTCGAGGGTGTGGTGCAGGCCACTCAAGATAGCGTCGTGCTCAAGCCTTACGAGTTTATTCTTGGCGCCACCCTGGAAGCCGTTTGCTTGCCCGACGACATCGTCGGACAGTTGACCGGTAAGTCATCGCTTGCCCGATTGGGTGTCATGGTGCACGTTACAGCTGGTTTTATCGATGCTGGTTTCAGTCATCCACCGGCGCAAATCACCCTGGAAATTCTCAACGTGGGCAACCGCCCGGTACGTCTCCATGCCGGCATGAGCATTGGTCAGATGGTCTTCACCCGCACGGCGCATTGCGATCTGCCTTATCACAAAAAGCCCGGGGCCAAATACAACGGCCAGCTGGCCGCCGCCCACAGTAAGTATTATCTCAATCCGCAGGCCGCGCTCTAATCGCAGACCTGGCGTCGTTGTTGAATCAGTCTCTGCATGCCGTTTGCAGTTTGCTTGCTCGGCTGCGGCACGGCGTTAACCTGCACCGAGAGTGTCTCCGCTTTGTTCAAGGAAGGGGGTAGAGCCACGTCCTGCAGGGTGATGTCTTCGTTTTGGCTGTAATAAGCGCGACCTCTTTTGCCCTGGGCTACGGGGAGCGGGGCCTTCATCAGGGCCTCCGCCGGCGGCCGGGCGCCGTCTGGAGCTAACTGTTCGTTTTCGGCGACGACATAGGCTTTATAGGTACCCGACTGTGTCCAGTTGGCGCTGGAATTGGCACCCTTCATCAGAGCGTCCATGTGTCTGGCTTCGGCCTGCCGATGAGTTTCTTTCAGCAGTCGAGCGTAATTGGCCATGACATTGAGCGTGTGCGGATGACTCTGGCCCAACAGTTTTGTTTGCATGGCCAGGGCTTTCTGGTATTCGGTCTCGGCCATGAAGAATTTTTTTTGATGATGATAGATAAGCCCCAGGTTGTTGGTAAAGACGCCCACATCGGGGTGTTCCGGACCAAACTTGCGCTCGTAGATCATTATTACGCGCTTGCATATGGGCTCTGCCTGAGGGAAGCGCTGCTGGCGAAAGATTACTTCGGCCAGACATTCCAGGGTCATGATCAGGCGCTGGTCGTCGGGTTCAAAGTGTTCGGCTATTTCCAGGGTGGAATAGAGCAGGGCTTCGGCCTGATCTATGCGGCCCTCGGCCATTGACTGCCTTACGGCGGCCCAGCATCCTTTCCATTTGTCATCGAGATTCATGATTTTGTGACCAAACTTCGGGCGAGCCAGGAAGAAATGTCGCGGGACCTTGGACTGATTTTTCAGTCATTTCTGGAATTATTTTGAGAAACCAACTAATTTAACGTTCCCCAAATTTGGCGTTTGACTACCTCTGGAGTGGTCTGAATTTTCCTCGGGGATTTTCCGAGGGGGCAAAATCGAATAGTAAGAATGCCGCCCAGGGCGTATCCCGAGGCTTTTGCCGGCCGACTGTGACTTCCGACACGTATTAATTTCCCACCCTCTCCTTGGCAACGCCATGGGATTTCCCCCCGTAAGCATGGGAATTCCACGAATTTACTCGCACCTGAGTCCTTTCTAATATGGAAGGAGCGAAATTAAGTGGAATAAAGCAGTCAGCAGACTTTGTGCCGAGCGGCACAGATTTCTTTTCCGGAGGGGTAGCGATGGGCGGAGATAACAGAGGTGATGCCACTAATAACGGCAATACCGATCAAGCGACACAACATGTGCTCGATCAACTCAACGCTAAATTGGCGCAGGATGCCGGTCAAGGTCAGACTCGAGCCAACTATGGCGGAGTCGCACCTCTGACGGACAATCTCGGTCAGAAGCCGCACTCCAGCGATCCTTATTATCACGGCACAAAGCCAGGCGGACGGGCCGGTTATGGTGTGGACGGCACCCTAGCACCCGGCGGCTCAGGCACGGATGGCCGCAACAGCGGTCAGACCGGTGTCCCCAGTTTTACCGAAATACACCGTGATCAGCAGCGCAATCCTAATGATCCTTATGAGCGCAACAACACCGGTGTTCCCCAGCAGCCCGGACAGGGTGCCACCCGGCCCGGACGCGTACAGCCCGCTGATCCCACCGGTATGCACATCAATGAATTGATCAGCAAACGTGGTCTCTATCTCAGTCCCTGGACCCCCATTTTTGGTGGTGTCGGTTCCCTCACCGCCCCTATGACGGCTAAGCTCCTGAGCAAGGGCGCTGATGGCCTGGTTGAGCGCACAACGCCCGGAAGTTTCGGCCACAAAGTCGGCAGCTACTGGCAGAACAATTATGATCCTACAAGAGTAGGTGCCGGCGATCTGGTCAAGCCGACCGTCAAGACCGCCGCCGCCGACAGTCAATTTGCCAAGTTGGTAGAGGAAACGCGTGGTCTCACCACTAGCGGTGCTGATGACGCGGCAAAGGCTCTGGCCCGCGAAAAATTGGAAATGCTCGGCCGTCCCATAACCGCCAGCACTGTGGTCGATCTCAAGGCAGCCAGTGCCGCAAGAGCTGAGGCCGGTGGTGCGGCACTTTTCACCGAAGCCGAACTGGCCACCATTCAGGGCAAGTACGATGCCGGACTGGCTCGTGCCGCTCAGGAAAAAGCCGTTATCGAATCTCTGCAGAAAGGATCGCCCAGTCTCTGGAAATCCGCTAAGGCCGGCATGGTTGGTATCGGTGTCGATATCCTCGCCGTCAATCTTGATCGCTCGGTAGCTAAAGCTATCGGCGGTGAAAAATCTTTGATTCATTCCTGGAACACCGAGCAATTGCTTGCTCCTACGGCTCTGGCTCTGGGCGAAAACATTGTCGGCAAGAGCTTCTGGGGCAAGGCCGCACTCGTTGCCGGTACAATTGGCGTCAGCCGATTGGTTGACGGCGCCACGCAGGCTGTTGGTCTGGGCGCTCCCGAAAAATGGAACGCACCCACCGGTGTTATGAACGGTTGGGATGGTTTCGGTGTTGCCACCGGTCTGGCCATCGCCGCTTCCGCCAAGAATCCCTATGCTAAATTTGGCGCAGTCGCTCTTGGTTGGGCGATACCTAAAGTCGTTCACGCCTTTGAGGACAATAGCTCAAATGCTCTGGCCTATCGCTATGAAGATCTCACCAGTTCAGTAGCTTCCGACCACAAGAAGCGCAGCTACAGCTCACTGGAATCAGTAACCAGTGCGTCTGTAAGCCTCAATGAGAAAAAAGAAGATTGGCTGGTTGGCAAGATCGCCGCTAATCGTGACACGCTGGCCAAAAACTGGAGCGCTCTGGGACCGGATCAAAAGCTCTTATCCTTCCGCGATGATGCGGGTATGAGTAAGGCTCTGGGCGAAGATTTGCTCAAGCACGGCACACGTATCTCCAAGCAAGGTGCACCGACCTACACCCTTGGTGGCTATGAAATTGACCTTGGTGGCCGGGCGATGCACTACCTTATCTCAGGTAAGGATAGCGCCGAGCGCGCTGCTGCCATGACCGACGGCATAATCAAAAACAATGCCGATCCCAGTCGCAGTAAGATACTGGTTGAAGGCAGTGAGCCTACCCAGTCTGAAATTGACGGTCTGAATAAATTTAAGGGCGAGATTCAAACCGATCTGGCTAAGATTCTCGACCAGAAGCATGACTGTCGCGCTGTCATGAATCAAGTTGTAAAAGACGTGCCGGCAGCCAGTGATGAGTGGCGTCGGACCTACATCACACCAACCGATGGTCTGATTGAGCATTACTTCCCGCGCAATGCGCCAGAGCAGGCGGAAGAAACCAAGAAAGTGATCGCCAAGCTTTATCGCGACCAGGCTATCGCCTACATGGCCTTTGCCCAGTTCAAGCTCGACCATCAGCAGGGCGATGGCGGTGCTGCCGCAGCGCTGACTTTCCTGGAGAACAGACCCACTTCTCAGACCGACATTTTCCCGTCCGGTCGGCAGAAGAGATACAACGGAGCTGAAGGCGTACTGGCTATGGCTGCAATGTTTGATCCCAACAACAAGGATTTGCCCGAGTTGAATCAGATGTACAAAGAGTTGCACGATAAGGCTGTGGCTGCCTCCGGCCAACCGAACAAACTCGATATATTGGACTTCAGCAATACCGGCAAGAGATAAACAAAAAATCTTCGTCGATAATTGAACTAACTGCATCCCGGTGGCGTTTTACTCGATAGCCACTGAATTAAAACGCGGATGTTGATTTATGACTTCAATTAAGACGTCGGAAGTTTTCGTTGTCTCGTCGCTGATGGCGGCACTGGGAGCGATTCTCGCTCTGCAGAAGGTGCCCTGGGTTTTTTGTTTTGCCCTTTCTCTGTCGTTCTTTTTGCTGGCGCTGTGCTTCAAGTACAGTCGGAAGGCGGCATTGGCACTGGTTTTGTCTTTTGGCTTGATGTATGCCTCCGGGTTTCGCTATGACGCGGCACTGCTCCCTGCCGCTAACGACCTTGCACAGGTGCGCGCGCACAGCGTCACATTCTGCGCCTCTGTCCTGACCTGCAAGACCAGGGACAGCCCAGGCGGTGTAAGGCAAGTTCTGGAAGTGGCACCGAGCAGGCTCATCCTTCCCTGGTCGCATCCCCTTGGCGGTCGTGTACTGGTGCTGATTGAGCCGATAGATAATGGCGCGGGACAAAAACTTCAGACTGTGCCCGGGTGGGGTGGCACCTATCTTTTTACCGGACTTTTGACCAGACCCGCTGCCAGAGTGTTTTCCTTCGAGCCGGATCAGCGGCGCCGCCTGGCGCTGCGCAATATCTTCTGTCAGGTCACATGCGCAGCTGATGCCATTAACCCTCTGGGACCGGAGACTGATTCTTCGAAAACAACAGCGCCAGGTCAGTCCGGGCTTACGGCACTCGCCCGTAGGTGCGCTAGTTTTGTCGCCAGCGTCAGGGAAGGCATCATCAGGGATCATTGTCTGGCCATAGGCACCGAGCGTGGGCAACTGCTTACCTCGATGGTTCTCGGTGACCGGGCGGTTTCACTCAGTGATTCGATTAAGGACACATTTATGAAAGTAGGTCTCTCTCATCTGCTGGCCGCTTCCGGTCTCAATTTGACTATTATTGTCGGTTCGGTCTTTTTTATTTTCCGCCGGAGTAGGGCTTCATCCTCAACTCCTCGGGGCGGCGGGGAACGGCCCCTGAGCCAGACTCTGGCGGCTCTGATCTGTGTGCTGTTCTTCGTTTCACTTGCCGGTGCCAGCCCCTCTGTGACCCGCGCTACAGTCATGTGTCTCTTGCTTCTCTGGTCTACCTGCATCTTTCGTAAGCTGGCACCGGGCGCGGCCCTGGCCGGCGCACTGTGGTTGGCTCTGATACTTGATCCCAGTAGTATTCTGGATGTTGGTTTGCAGCTTTCTTATGGTGCCACATTCGGTATCATCTATTTTTATCCGCTTCTGGCTGCTCTGCCCGCCAGGAGCTTAAGCAAGCCTCTGGCCTGGCTTTATTCCATTGCTGCAGTGGTGATGGCGGCGCAACTTGCGGTATTGCCTGTGCAGATCTCGTGCTTCCAGAAGATGAGCACTCTTGTCGTACCAGCCAATATCCTGGCAGAGCCACTTGTGGCGCCCATTACAGTCATGGGCTTTGTGTCGTCCTTTATCTGTGCTCTGGGGCGGATGACTACCTTATTGCTGCCGCACGGGGCCGGCATCGTCGCGGCTCTTCTCTGTCCAATGGTTAGTCTTCTGGCCAAGACTGCGGTGTTCATTGATTTTTTCAGTGGTTTCTTGCTCGATCTGTTGCTTGCTCTGGCAAAGGTTCTTGCCGCCCTGCCTCTCTCCAACCTCTATCTGGCCGGACCACCGGTGGTATCCATTGTCTTTTATTATCTGGCTCTGCTTCTGGCTTTTGTCGACGGGCTTGCTCGTCCGGCTCGTGGTGCGGGTCTGGCGCTTGGCGCCGGTTTGGTTTTGACGGCGCAGTCCTTTCTCTTCAGCCCAATTTTGGAAGTGCTTGTTGATGGCACTCGGGTAGTGGTGGCCTCCGACTGTCTTAGCCTGAACGCTGCTCCAGCTGAGCTTCCGTGCGGCGGCAAGAGACCATCTGTCGGCGGGTATCTGCCCGGATTTCACCGTGATTTCGTTCTCTCTTTCCTGCGTTCGCGCAAGGGTCGGGCGCAACCTCTTTGCTTTGATTTGGCCTCGGCCGGCGGTGGCTATCGCAGGTGTCTGGCCGGTAAAACTCTGCTGGCAATTGCTTCTGCCCCCCAGCCCGGCGGGGCAGGTGAAGGCCGGCCGGTCTGTCTGTCGAGCGATCTGCCCCCGGCCGCGATCAAGCTTGAAGAAGCTCAAGGTGTGCGACTTTATAAGTGTCAGGCCTGGGGCCTTCTCTGGCTTTTTCTTCCAAGGCGCGAGGCCGAGATTACGGCACCGGCGGCGGTGCACGGCTGACGGTAAAGAAAACAGGACTCCACCTGAAGTGAAGTCCTGTTCTGAGTTTCTGTAGTGCTGGTGGTTCGCGGTTATTTCATGGCCGCGAAGTAAACGGCGCAGGCGTGGTCGAGATATTCTCGGGAGAGCCTGGGGTCCGTTTGCAGGAAGGCGCAGAGGTTGATGACCTGGTCGACAATGTCGCGAGGGTGGCAACAACGCATCATGCGTTTACCGCTTCTGTACTGCGATTCAATCAGGTAGTTGACGGCCTCTTCATTGTAAGGCACACCTGTACGCTGACAGTATTGCAGGAAGATCCATTTGAATTCGTCTTCGGTCGGATTGGTGATGTTGATCTTGTAGGGAATACGTCTGAGGAAGGCTTCGTCTACAAGGTCGGCTGGGTTGAGGTTTGTGGAGAAAACAATGAGCTGTTCAAACGGCACTTCCAGTTTTTTACCGGTGTGCAGAGTGAGGTAGTCGACTCTTTTTTCCAGGGGAACGATCCAGCGGTTGAGGAGCGATTTGTGGTCGATACGTTGGCGGCCAAAGTCGTCGATCAGGAGCAAGCCGCAATTGGACTTGAGCTGAATGGGCGCTTCGTACAGCTTTGTACCGTAGTCAAATTGCAGTTCGAGCATGTCGATGGTCAATTCACCACCGACGACTACGCATGGGCGCTGAATGCGGACCCATCTGTGGTCATAGTCTCTGGGGTAGTTGGCTGCCGAAACTTGCTCGTGGTTGTGGTTGTCGTAGACGCGGATGATCTGACCGTCGATTTCTACGGCATAGGGGATGAAGATGTGGCCTTTGAAGGAGCGCACAATACGTTCTGCGATTGACGTTTTGCCGTTGCCGGCTTCGCCGAAGAGGAACATCCCGCGTCCGGAGTTGATGGCTGGACCAACAGCGTTGATTGTCCTGCGGTTGACCATGATGTCCGAGAATGCGACTTCCAGGTCGCGCGGGGTGACGTGTTCGCGTCGGATTGTCTGATACTTGAGAGAGTCGACGTAACGGCTCCATGGCACCGGGCAGGGGCCGACGTAGGCGTTGTGGTCGAAGTAAGCGCGTGCTCTGTCGCGTCCCTTTTCTGTGGGAGTGTATTCGTAGTCGGCTAGACCGCCGGAGCTTCTAACTTCAATCAGGAGCTGTTTCTTCAAGATTTCCAGGAGTTCTTCCACAATCTTGAAGGGCAACATAGTCCGGGACGCGATTTCGCGGCCGAGGGCGAAGTTGACCATGTAAATATCTTTGAGTACCAGCTCTTCCAGGAAGCCTTCCTTCATGCCCGTCTCGGCGATTGTCGACGGATATGGAGGGACAAATTCCTGTTGTTGCTGGGTGCCGGTTCTTACCTGTTGCATGTCTTGTCTCTCTTTGGATTAGCCTTGTTAGCTTTCAAAACGTCAGTGTCCGACTTTTAAAGCTCACTGGAGCTTCCCTGACAACCCGGACGACCTGCTCAAGTCTTACCAGTCTGGCAATACTGTGGTGCAAGTATAACCACTTTATCGCGTAATGACCGTTCTTACCAGCACTTGACCCGGCTTTTATTGACAAAGTATGGCCAGTTGCACCAGTGGCCGATAAATTCTATGGGGCTATTTCCCGCCCCTGACTTTGGTCTGGGTGCTGGACAGGGCCTTGATTCTTTGTGACAGCTCATGCAATTCGTCCAGATTGTCGGCTCCACCAAAGCGCTCCTGGTTGTAGAGTTCCATAAACTCACTGACAACCCCCGGCAGCTCTTCCGGAATGTGGCGGCCGCCCCGCTCCAGCTGGGCAAACTGACTGCGGGCGCGATCCGATAATTCGTCGGCCGTTTCTGTGGGCAGTTTGTTGAAGTCGTAGCGCTTGAGCTCACCCAGTACTTCCAGGAAAACCAGGGTGGAAGGCGGATGATCCCCCAGGAGTTCCTTCACTCGAGCGGTTTTTTGCTGTCGCAGGTAGATGAGCACGGCTACAAGTAGAGCCAGGAAGAGAATGATTGCGCCGACAAGTTTGACCACCGACTGCATCTGAGTCTGGTCGATGACGCCCAGCCAGGGCAGCTGGAAGGTCGAACCCTTGGGCTTGTTTTTGTTCTGATCGAAGTTGAGACCAGGTCCGTTGTTTTTGTTTTCGTCTGGCTTTGGTGCTCCGGCGTCAGGTGCGCCGATACTCGTTTTTGCCGGTTTGTGATGCGGGCGTTGATTGACGTTTTGACCAAAAGGATTGGCAAGACCGCTGCTTATGAATTTTGTCAGGGCGTTGCCGCCCTCCTGGTGAGCGGGAAGCTGACCGTTGGGTGTGGGGTCAAAGGGCACCCAGCTCCAGTAAGGGATGTAAACTTCGGCCCAGACGTGAGTGTCTTTGCCTTTGATTTCGCGGTAGCCGGTTTTCTTGTTTAATTCGCCCGGGTTGAAGCCGACCACAACTCTGGCCGGGATGCCCTGGGTGCGACAGAGGAGGACGAAGGTGCTGGCAAAATGTCGGCAGTTGCCGGACTTTCTTTCGAAGAGAAATTGATCGAGTTCCGACAGGGCCGGTTTCTGTGCACTGCCGGTAGTGGCGGTGGGCGGCTTGGTCTCGCCCGGCACGGTGTCCAGAGAGCCGGTGACGGCGCCCAGTGTGGAAGCGGGATTTGATGTCGAGTCGCCGGATGTATCGCCTGATGTTTGAGCGCCTTCTCCGGTTTTTGGAGCCTCAAAAAAAGATTTTGCGTCGTAGCGATAGTGGCTCTTTACGTATTCGGCGATACGCTCGGCTTTACTGAACCAGTTGCCTTCAATACCGGCCGCATCAGCGCCCATGTCTTTCATCTTGGGATTGAGCGTGGGCGGCAGCTGCAGACAGGCCTGCGCCGTTTTCAGTTCTTCCTCGCGGTCTTCGTCCAACTGATAGAGAGTTTCCGGCGGCAGTCGTCTCATCACTTCCAGGTCATAGACCGGGATTTGCGAGGTGACTGAATAGTGGGCCTTTTCCGGCAGCGGAGCGAGCAGTTTGATCGTGCTGTCACCGTCCACCCGCAACTCGGTGTTGTCCATTTTTACGATCTGCGGAATCCAGGCATGGGGCAGGAGATAGCCCATGGAAGTTTCCAGTCTGTATTCCTGTTTTACTTCCTGAGTGGGCAGATCCGGTGGCACATATACCGAGTCGCTGGCCGTCAGGTCGAAACCGATTTTGGGGGTTTGCACAATGACTTTGGCCGGCACCGGCATGGCGCGTTTCCAGATGTGTCCATCGTAAAAGTCGAGGGTATAGCGACGGACGTATGTCGGCACCGGTGACCCTACCTTCAGTACCACATCGTTGATGTTGGACGGTGCTGTGCGCAGCTCTACGGTTTCTTTTTCGTAATTTTCGTAAAGGGCTCTTTCCTTGGCCAGGGTGGCTTGCATTTTGAGATCGCCGGGATCGAGACCGGTCTCGTTTTTCTTGCCGTTGAATCCGGGCATTGCCGTGCTGGATTTTTTGCTGGTGTTTTTGCTGTCTATCGGCCCGGAAAGGCCTTTGCCGGCTCCACCGATGGGAGATCCCTTGCCTGTCGCTCCCGGTGGTCCCGCACTACTGGCGGTGCCAGGTCCTTCGCCGCCCTTAGCTGAATAACTCGCCCCGCCTTCCTGTTTTGTCGTGGGCGCGCCCCCTTTTACCGATTGGCTGCGGCCGCCCCGGCTGAGATAGCCGCCCAGAGTGGCTGAGAGGGGGAACTGTGAGCGTATATTGTCGACGAATAATTCCAGCACCGATTCGGTCTTAGGCAGTACGACGCAGGTCAGTGCCGAGGCTATTGGGATGATGAAAATTGGCAGCATGGCCGTCAGGGACGCGACGCGTAAACGTCTGATCATCGGCTGTCCTTCTACCTGTCCGTCGGCCACCGCCCTGGATGGGCCAATCTCATGCGAGCGTGAGGACGAGTCGTAAAAGAGGAGCATGCCACCAAGTACGGTGTAGATCATGACATAGATGCCGAAAAGGAAATCGCGGGCCACGCCGGTTAGAAAGGTGAGCAAGCCCAGGCCGATCAAGGCATTGATGGAAAAATCGGTGCGTGTACGCAGGTCGAAGCAATGCAGGGCCAGTAGGCCCGCCAGCATGTGAACGAAGGCTGTAACTGCAGTGGAAGCGCCGGCTGCCAGGGCGAAACTGAGCTCAAACAAAAAATTGGCAAAGAGCAAAATCGCGCCTATTGTCGGCAGGGCGGAAACCCAGCGGGGGCGATTATTGCGGTAATTGTAGGCCAGGTAACTGCCGGAGATGGCCACCATGGCATATATAAAGATTGCAGCCGGCATGGTCGGCACGTAGCTGGAAGCTGCCAGAACCAGGAGCAGGACAAGGCACAGGGCGCAGATGCGAATGCCCAGGGATTGCTCCGCCGCCTGCACCTTGGCCGGCGTTTTGCCCGGCTTGGCCGGAGGTTTAGGTTTGTTTTTTGGTTTTGGTAGAGTTTGCATCAGAGGTGCGGCAGCTCCTCAAACTCGGTCAGTGACGAGAGTACGCGTCCCGGAGGTGCTTTGCCCTTTTTGGCGTCGAAGGTCGATTGTCTTCGGTCGCCCGAACCCATGGCGTGCAGGGGGATTGGCGCTTTGAGCGAGAGGGCTTCTTCTGTCGCCTTTTCGGTCATACGTTCTGAATCGGCTTCCAGCAGAGCTCGGGACATGACCCAGAGATCAACCTGCTTGGGGTCGACGGTGATGCGTCTTGTGGCGTCGTCATCATCGTCGCCGAAATCACGCTCGCTGGGCACGCCCGGCCTGGGGCAGAGCAGAGCCAGGGTGTCGGTTTCGCCTACGTGCGGGACTTTCACTTTGTAATCACCATAGTCAGGATCGATTACCAATGCTTCTACTCTAGCAAGCATTTGCGCCGCCCACCCGATACCCGGCGCAATCGCCGGAAGATCCGTGAGGATGGTGGGAAGCTTGTCGATGTCTTCGTCTACGGAGGGGGTGATGAAAAGTTCGGGGGAGCCGCCCAGTTTAAATCCCAGCTGCAGGAGAGAGAGGGATATCGATACTGCCAGCTCAAATTGTTCTTCCGTTTGCCAATCGGAGGTCAGGTCGAGGAGCACGTCAAAGCCCGGCAGACCTTCCGATTCGAATTCCCGAATCATCAGTTTGCCTACTTTAGCGCTGGTTGGCCAGTGAATGAGACGCGGGCTGTCGCCGGTGTGAAACTCGCGTAGAGAGCGCACCGAGGAGGAAGAGAGGGCGGCAATCGGCCGGGCCGATGAGAAAAAGAGGGCGGAGTCGCCGGCGGCGCGCAGGCGGTAGAGGAAGCTGCCTTCTATATTGTTTGACCGCGGGAAGACCACCATCTGCAGCGCTTTTTTCTCGGTGCGCTCACCGACGCCGATTTTTGAATCATAGGCGGCGTTGGCGCTGAGAGAGTAATCGGTAAATTCATCGGTGAGCGGATAACTCTTCACCCACCAGGCCAGACCGAAGGGATAGCAGGAAAAGACTTCGATTGATTCCAGGTTGTAGACGCCGCGCCGGAGTTTGGGTGTCTGGGCTACTACCCAGGCTTCGTTGAGGAGATGCTCGACCATAACCGGTCGCAGCATGTTTTCCTTTTCGCCCAGGCGCACGAGCTGGATTTTGACAAGAAGCCATTTGACCGGCAGGTAGCGAGCCAGAAAGCCCAGGCCGACCCTGGAGAGAAAGGACTTGCGCTTGACCTGAACCCTGAGATTGAGCCTTTCTTTGGACACCGCTTCCCGGGGCAGGTGGAAGTAGATATCGGACTCCAGAATTTGCACCAGAGGAATGAGCACGCCCAGAATCAGGGTGGAAAGCGACGCTGAAGTGAGCAGGTAGACCCATTCGTTGTTTGTCATCGTGCCGAAGCAGTAGAGACAGAACGTGACGAAGACCGCGACAAAGAAGCGCTGTTCCAGCACCAATTTGAGGTTTTGTCCCGGAATAAACGGAAAGGCGATATTGACGCCGTTGAGTTTGCTCTCTTCCTGCGCCGCTCTTGCTTTTGGGTCCTCCAGCTGGGTTTGAAACCTAGACTGGAACGGGGACTTCTTCGAGTACTCTTTCAATAAGTTGAGCATGGCTGACCCGGTTATCCCTGACCTTCGGAATGATTCTGTGTCCCAGTACGTATGGAGCCAGGAGCTTCACATCGTCCGGTTTTACATAGTGGCGACCATCGACAAGAGCAGCTGCCTGAGCCGCGCGCATCAGCAACTGGCTGCCGCGGGGACTGACCCCGAGCACAATAGACGGATGTTTACGCGTGGCGCCGACGACCGATACGATGTAATTTTTGATTGACTGGTCGACGACAATCATCTTCACTACCTGTCTGGCTTCCAGCACATCGGCTTCGGTCAGGACGGCGTCAACGGTGAATGACTCTTCTTCCAGTGTTTTGTCCAGAATCTCAACTTCTTCTGACGGCTTGGGATAGCCCAGCGACAGGGATATCATGAAACGGTCTAACTGGGCTTCGGGCAGGGGAAAGGTACCGTGGTATTCAATCGGGTTTTCTGTGGCGATTACAAAAAACAAATCGGGCAGTCGTCTGGTGGCACCGTCGGTGGTGACCTGATTTTCTTCCATAGCTTCCAGGAGACTTGATTGGGTTCTCGGGGTGGCGCGGTTGATTTCGTCTGCGAGCAGGATATTGGTAAAAATCGGACCGGGCATAAACTTGAAGGTGCCTTCCCGGGCTTCGAAGATGCTGACCCCGCTTATGTCTGAAGGCAAGAGGTCGGGCGTACACTGAATACGCTTGAACTTGGCATGTACCGACATGGCCAGTGATTTGGCCAGGAGTGTCTTTCCTACCCCGGGTACGTCCTCTACCAGGCAGTGGCCGCCGGCCAGGAAGGCTATAACAGCCAGGCGCGTAGCGTGGTTCTGGCCTACCAGAACGCCGTTGATATTGTCCAACAGGCGCTGTACTTTGGGTGCCAGGCTCTGCACTCGCAGTGCCGGCGTGCTGCCGCTCGCCCCACTGATGGTCGTGGCACCGCCCATGTCTCTGCGCATGCCTTCGGGGGGCTCCCCATATCCGCGGTGTTGACTGTCCAAGTCTGGCTCCTTTGCAACCGACGATGCTCCTGAATGGAGCTGTTACTGTCAAAGTTTATTCCACTTATGCCTAAGACTTAGTCATTTTAATCTTTGAGCGTCGAATTGAAGCTAGACTTTTGCCAAATTGCCTCTATTGATGGAGTTTCACCGGTGGCGCTTACTTTTCAACAGGTTCTTCACACCCTCAACAGTTTCTGGGACAAGCAAGGCTGTGTCGTCATGCAGCCTTTCGACCTGGAGAAGGGTGCCTCGACAATGTCGCCCGGGACTTTTTTAAGAGTTATCGGACCCGAGCCCTGGCAAATGGCCTGCGCTGACCCTTGCCGCCGTCCAACCGATGGCCGCTACGGCGAAAATCCCAATCGGCTGCAGCATTATTTCCAGTATCAGGTCATTCTCAAGCCCTCTCCGGCTAATGTGCAGGAGATGTACCTGGAGAGTTTGAAGGAGCTGGGGATCAATCCCCTGGATCACGATATCCGTTTTGTCGAAGACAACTGGGCTTCGCCGACTCTGGGCGCCTGGGGTGTGGGTTGGGAAGTCTGGCTTGATGGTTTGGAAATCACGCAATTTACTTATTTCCAGCAGGCCGGTGGTCTGGAAGTGCGGCCCGTAGCCGCCGAGATCACCTATGGTGTTGAGCGTTTGTCTATGTATTTGCAAAATGTGGACAACGTTTATGACCTCAAGTGGAACGATAAAGTCAGTTATCGCGAGCTGTATCACCTCAATGAAGTGCAGCAGTCCACCTACAATTTTGAGAAGAGCAACCCGGAAGTACTGCACACTCTTTTCCGTCTGGCTGAGGAAGAAGCGCGTAAGTTGCTGGAAGAGAAGTTAGTATTGCCGGCATACGAGCAGATTCTCAAGTGTTCGCATGCCTTCAATTTGCTTGATGCCCGCGGTGTGCTCGGACGCGATGAGCGCATGGACAATATCTTGAAAATCAGCCGTCTCTCGGAACGCGTTGCCCGGGCCTATCTCGAACAGCGCATTCACCTGGGCTTCCCTCTGTTGCCGGAAGACGAGCGCGAGGCTGCCGTTAAGTCTTACAGCGAAAGATTTTTGCAGGTAAAAGAAGGCGGCAAGAAGGGCGCCCGCTAAGGCGCTGTGATTGCAGATCTTCTGTATATAAGGTGGAGGGTGGTAGTACCTTGCACTTTATTTCGAACGGCGCTCTGTGAGTGATGCGTGAAGATGCCATCTCTCTGTCTTTCCGGCCGGGCCGACCCCAGGAATCTAATTTGCGTGTCGGCCTAAAAGGTAGTAGAAATGGGTATATTACTAGTGTCATTTTTTTGCTTCATCTGGGGTCTTGGCAAACTTGCGGTTTTCCACTTACTACCAAAAATCCATTTCTCTTGGCTTGCTCAGCGTCTTTGTCTGGGCTTCCAGCCAGGGTTTCTGCCTGCCCGCGCAGGCGCAGAAGCTGGCTATGGGGGTCGGCACAGTGCAGCCGCCCATGCCCGGCCCCGGTGTACGCGCTTCGGTGCATGTAGGTCGTGGACACAGCAAAAAATGGATCCGCGGTGCCTTCAGTAAGTTGCCGCCAAGGGGCAAGCACAAGCCTAAAGTCGCTAAGATTGCCGTCAAGAAGGTTGTGGTCAAAGCCGCTCACAAAGGGGTGATGGGTCATATACCGGCCGGACCGATGCAACCGCCAGCGGTGAAAAATCTGGCACCGGGTGTGACCTACAAGCTCTATGCCGGTCATCCGCGTATCAACGTGGTTGACATCGACATGTCCAAATCACCGGTCAAGATGCGCCCGGTGACTGCTTCTTATGCTTTCAATCAGCTTAAGGATGTGCGCGAGCATGCCCGGGATTCGGGTGCCATTGCCGCCATCAACGCTAATTACTTCAAGACCGGCGGCGTGCCGCTCGGTACACTGATGGTCGATGGAGAATGGGTCTCCGGGCCGCTTTACGACAGAGTTGCCCTGGGCTTCACCGACGGCGGCTACGCCCGCATCGCCCGCGTGGGCTTGCACGGTACCCTCTACACATCCAATCCGGACCACCCCGAGATGTGGATCAACAATGTCAATCAGCCGCATCGCACGGGCTCTCGCTGCATCCTTTATACAAGACGCTGGGGAGAGAAAGTTACTTTTCCTTTTGCCGGTACGATGGTTGCAGTCGATGCCAGTGGAAAGGTTCTGGATAAAGCCGAGAAAGTAATGGCCATTCCCTACGGTGGGTTTGTTCTGGCTGATTCTAAGAAGAGTCCGATTGCCGCTCTCAAGCCGGGTGACCTGGTGCATGTGCGCTGGCAGACCAATCCCTCCGGTTGGGATAACGTCAAACAGGCCGTCAGCGGTGGTCCCTTGCTTTTGCAAGACGGCAAATTCGCCTTTGATTTGAAGAGTGAAAAATTCCCCGCCAACTGGACCGGCGGTCACATCGTCGCCCGCACTGCTTGCGGTATTACCGCCGATGACCACCTGCTTCTTGCAACTTTTGAAGGCCCACATACATTGTTTGATGTGGCCAAATTTTTCCTCAAGATGGGTTGCACCGAGGCCATGAATCTTGACGGTGGCGGGTCAACCACAATGGTTGTAAACGGCGCTACCGTGACTCGCAACGCCAGCGCTTCCCAGCGGCATGTGGCGGTTGCTCTCGGAGTATTTACCGAGGACAAGGCCAGAAATCTTGCCGCCTGCAATGGCTGCGGCTACAGACCCAAATCGGATCTTGCTTCCTTTACATCCCGCGTTGAGCTGGCCCGCATTGGCGCCCAGGCCGGTCTGGCTGCCGGCGGAAATGCCGTCGGCAATACAACCGACTCTGCTGCTCTGGATCCCGCCTCCACGCATGGTGTGACTGTTTCGGCTACAGCCGAGTCCAGTGCCGCGGCGGCGGAAATCGCCACTGACGCCAATCCTGCCAACGTTTCGGACAGTACCGGGGCGATAGTGCGGCCGTACGGCGATGCTTCTGAATTGGCCGGTAAGCCTGAAGCTAGACCATAGATGACTTTGCTATAGTACCCAGGTCGGATCTTGTTGCCGGGTACCATAAAAAGAGAGTCTATTCGTGGCTGAAAAGTTTGCAGTTGGTGTTGATCTGGGCGGTACCAAAATACTGGCCGGTGTCGTCAATATTTCCAATGGACAGCTCATTAGCGCCGCCAAGAAGAAAACCCGCGTGGTGGAAGAGGGCGGCGAGTTAATCAAGCGCATCGCTTCCTGCATCGCCGAGGCAATTGAAATAGCCGGTGTAGAGCCGAAGAAGCTGGTAGGCATCGGAGTCGGTGCCGCCGGTATGGTCGATCGTGAGCGCGGAGTGCTACTGGCTGCGGCTAATATCGGCGGTACAAACGACCTGCCCATGGCCGATCCGCTCAGCGCTCAGTTTGGTCTTCCCGTGCGCCTGGGCAATGATGTGGAAGTTGCGACCCTGGGAGAATTGAATTACGGGGCCGGTCGCGATTGCGATAACTTCGTTTGTATGTTCATCGGTACAGGCATAGGCTCAGGCATAGTCAATAACGGTAAGATTTATCGCGGCGGCAATGGCACCGCCGGTGAGGTCGGTCATATTGTTGTCATGCCGGATGGACTGCCCTGTGGCTGCGGTGGCTATGGCTGTCTGGAAACATACGCCTCGCGCACAGCTATTGCTAAAACGGTTATGTACGACATCAATCGCGGCATGGACACGGTCCTGCGTGACAAAATCGATCCGGCCAAGGGCATTTTGAGATCCAAGGCCATTGCTCAAGCCCTGGACATGGGCGACGCTTCGACCCTGCGCGCGATCACGCAGGCGGCGCAGTTTTTGGGTGTCGGCCTGGCGACTGTAATAAATTTCTATAATCCGCGCCGCATCATACTTGGTGGCGGACTGGTGGAAGCCGTGCCTCAGTTTTTTGACCTGGCTGAGCTGGAAGCAAGGCGCAGAGCCCTGCGTATCCCTTCGCGAAAAACTGAGATAGTGCGGGCCGAGCTGGGCGATTACGCCGGCACAATCGGCGCGGCGTTATTGTGCAAAAACTGAGCTTCTTCATAACGGCAGCCCTGCATTGATTTGCGCCGCAGCATTTCCGCTTCTATTCTGAACATGATGCGTTCTTTTTCAAAGGCCCATTCCGGCGCCACGATCTCGTCGCGTTTGCCTTCGGCCATCAGGCGCATGACTACCGTCTCGCGTGGAATCATTTCCAGGGAGTCGGCAACCAGGCGCACATAGTCCGCTTCTTCAAGCAGCGGCAGTTCTCCCCGGCGGTAGTCGGCTTCCATCGGTGTACCTTTGTAGACGCACAGCTGATGAATCTTGATTGCATCCAGTTTAAGAGGAGCTATTTTTCTTACCGTCGTCATCATGTCGGCTTCGCTCTCACCGGGCAAACCAAAAATGAGGTGCGTGGCGATCCTCATATTGCGGGCTTTGACTCTTTCGACACAGTCAAAAAATTCTTCGGCCGAATGCCCGCGGTTAATCGCATCTAAAGTACGGTTGTGAATGGTTTGCACCCCAACCTCTAAAAAGAGGAAAGTTTTTTTGTGATATTCCTCCAATAGATCGAGGATGTTGTCATTAAGACAGTCCGGCCTCGTACCTATACAGAGGCCGACCACGTCGGGATGGTCGAGCCCGGCGTCATAGAGCTCCCGCAGCACGCCTTCGGGGGCGTAGGTGTTGGTAAAGGCCTGGAAATAGGCGATGAATTTGGTCGCTTTGAAGCGTTTTCTCACCCGCTCGATGCCGGTTTCCAACTGCTTCTTTATATTGAGAGCCTGCTCGATGGTCGGAGCCCCGGAGCCGCGATCGTCACAAAATGTACAGCCGCCGAATGCCCGAACGCCGTCGCGATTGGGACATGTAAAGCCGGCGTCAAGCGGCACCCGGTACACTCTTTCGTTGAAGGTGTCGCGCAGGTAGGTATTGAAGGAGCGGTAAAAGTCATACGGTTCCATGTTACGTATCTTATCCAGTAAGGCGCCCTTGGTCCAAGCTTGTTGACACTATTGTTCGCGTTTTGTTATCCTCCTCTTTAGTCGCTGTGGCTAACGCCACGCCTTAGATGCCCCCATCGTCTAGAGGCCTAGGACACCTCCCTTTCACGGAGGCGACGGGGATTCGAATTCCCCTGGGGGTAATTTTTCTTTTCTAAAATTCATATTTGCTTTAAACTGTCTGTGTTCAAAGCTTGCAGATCTGCTCGGGCTGATGTATCGGGGCTGCACAATATAGATGGGGAGAGGACTTTTGTGAAAGCCGGTACCAAGTTATCGCAGCGCCTGGGCGAGTTGTTGGTTGAGGCCAAGATCCTGAATATGGACGGCCTGAACCACGCGATTGAGTTGTCCTCGGAGACTGGTTTGCCGCTGGGCCGGGTGCTGGTGATGTGCGGTTACATCGGTGACCGTGAGCTGGAAGCCGCAGTCAAGGCTCAGGCCCTGGTTAAAGACGGGGCGCTGACACTGGAAAAAGCGCAGCAAGCGCTGACCATACTGGGTAAGGAAGGTCTTGATTTTGATGTCTGCCTCAAGCAGGTAGGCTGGGTTAATCCCGATAAACCGCCGGTGGCGCGCCTGGGCGAGCTTTTACAGGATGCCGACATTATTGCCCAGCCGCAGCTGGAAGATTCGCTTAAAACCAGTCAGGAGACAGGCCTGCCCCTGGGGCGTGTTCTGGTCCTGACCAATGCCGTGTCGGAAGAAATGCTCTCGGCCGCGCTCACGGCCCAGGTGCTCGTGCGCGACAATAAGATTTCACGGGAACAGGCCGTGCAGGCCCTCAAATCCAGCCGCTTTCGTCGGGTCAATATTGAAGTTTCCCTGATTGATCTTGGCTTTTACAAGCCGCCGCCCCGGCAGCGGGTCAAGCTGGGCGAATTGCTCGTCCTGTCCGGCCTTGTCAATGAAGGCGATTTGATGACCGCCCTGGAGATGGGGCTTATTCGCGAGGTGCCTATCGGCCAGATGCTGGTCGAAGGAGGGTTCATCTCCAAGCGCATCCTTGATACGGCTCTCAAATTGCAGGAAATTGTTTCCGGTCATTCGCTCTCGGCTCTCAAGGCCGCCGAAGCTTTGCGTGAAGTGGCGACCAGACATGTCTCCCTGGCTCGTGCCATTTCGGAGCTTGATCTCAGTGCCTCTGAATCGCGGGAGCGGGTCAGGCTCGGCGAAATGCTCAAGGCCGCGGGTATCGTCAGCGATACTGAAATCAAAAAAGCTCTGCGTGACGCCCGGCGCAATTCAGCGCTTCTGGGCAAAATCCTGCTCGTCACCGGTGCCATCGATGATCAGACTTTGCATGCCACGCTGCGCTCCCTTGTGCTTTTGCGTGATGAAAAAATCAACATGGAACAGGCCATTTTTGCTCTCAACCATGCGCGCAAAAATCAAATTACCTTTGATGAGGCGCTGACGGAGCTGAAGTGGAGCTCGCAAGTTGAGCGTGACGAAGCAGACGAAGAAGAAATCGAAGATTCAGAAGAGGCTTGATGTCAAGTTTTGGTGGCGTTAACCGGGGACCTGCCGCGGAACGCCGCAAGACTCGTCCGGCGCGTTCCAACATGTTTGTCGATTTCGCTACCGTCGCCCTCTTGATTGGCTGTGGCGGAGCCGTGGTTTACCAGTACTGGCCACTTTTTTCGACAAGCGGTTATCAGGTCGCTTCCGGCCATCTGGAGCGCATGGGACTGACCTTTTCCGGCTATTCGGCATCCGGGTATACCTACAGCCGTCGGCGCAACAGCTATATAAACTTCCTTGAGGCACGCTACAGCTTTGTCGCCAATGGGCGGCAATATCAATACACTGTCACATCACTGCCTATTTTTTCGCTTGCGGCCCTGGACACGATTGGATTTGAAAACGAATGCCGTCTGAATGGATTGCCGATACGCTACGACCCTGCCAATCCCGACAATAATGTTGCCGCTCCTGTAATTGAATGCTTTGGAAAGGCAGTTCTGGTCAGCTATGTCGTAGTCATTTTTATTGGCTTCATCTTTATTGCCATGGCCGGCATGTCTAATCTTTCCGGTGAGAGATGGCGTCCCTGACCGCCCGGACGGTAGTTTCAAAAGCGTGTAAAATGACCGCTGAAAGTCAACTACAGGCGGTTGGGTAGTGAGTGAATCAAAATCGGGAAATGGCGACAAGATCCTTCTTGTGATCATCTTAGGGGTTGGTTATGTTGCGTACGCAATGTTTTCGCAATCAGGCTCGGAGCCAAAGACAATTCCTAATGTGACTGCTCTTACAGACCAGTCCCGGGCCATGGATGTTGTCAAACAAAATCGCTATGTGACCGAACTGCTCACTCCCACGACTACGCCTGCAGGTGGCGCGGATAACTCTCAGAGTGCGCGTTTCAACTCCCTGATTGCTCAGCGCCTTTCGGCCCCTGCCGCGTCCGCGTCGGCTACGGCAACCACTGCTTCCGCCTCCGATGTCGCAGCCATGGCCGGTATCCTGGCTGAAGTGGAAGATTCTTATCGTAAAGGTGATACCAATACTGGTATCGGCCGCGTGAACAAGGGATTGATTTATTTTTCCGCCACCCCGGGATTGCCTGTTTCCAACAAGATTGATTTGCTTATAGGCGGTGCCAAAATCAGTCACAAGGCCAAAAATTTTGATAAGGCCCGCGAGTATGTAAACGAAGCCCTGGATCTTTCTCGCGTCGGCGGCGCCTACCAGATGGGTACTATCGAAGGGCTCAGGCTGCTGCTCAACGGCGACGAAACCGCCGTCACTACGTTTAATGAAAAACTGATGCGGTACAACGATGCGCTGGAAAAGAACGATGTCCAGCAACTGCCGGCGCTGGCCGACGGGCTCGTGGACGCCTCAAAGTCACTTCCGGAAGACAGCTATTTTAGACTGGAAGCCAATCTCAGCAAAGCTGCTGCGCTGAAACTGAGCGGCGGCAGTCCGGCGTCTGTTAAAGACTGGCTCAGTCAGACCCAGGGTCAGGCTGAGAAGGCTCGCGATCAGGCTGTTGTGCAGCAATGTCGAGCGCTGCTGTCGGCCTATACAAAAAATCAGTAGTCCCGCGGGCGCGCAGCCCGTTCCGGAGCAATGACAAAAATACCCGACAGGGCTATTACGACGGCGCCCGCCAGCGCTTCCGGTGTGGGCATGCGACCCCAGAAGGTCACATCCAGCAGGACAGCCCAGAGCAGAGAGATATAGTTGAGCGGTGCCACAGTGGAAGCCGGAGCCAGATGGTAGGCCTCGGTCATGAAGTACTGCGCTATGCCGCCAATGACGCCGATGAGCAAGAGCAATATTGCGTCGTGGGCGTTGGGGACTACAAAGCCGAAGGGCATGCTGCAAACCCCGGCTACGCTGCAGGCCAGCATAAAATAGACAACGATTGTCAGGGCTTTTTCGGTGGCACCCATGCGGCGCAATTCGATCATGACATAGGCCGACGTGAAGGCCGAGGCCAGAGCCATAGCTGCTCCGGCGATGTTGCTTGAGAGGCGGGGCTGGAGCATGTAGAGGACCCCAAGAAAGCCCACCACGATTGCCATTGCCTTGGGGCGACTGACCCGTTCTTTGAGCAGGGCGGCGGCCAGTACCGTGGTAATTAGCGGGGCCGCATAAAAGAGCGAAGTGGCTTCGGCCAGGGGCAGGAAGCGCAGGGATTCGATACAGAGGACGGCTGAAACCAGCCCCACCGCCGATCGAGTGACGTGGGCCCAGGGTTTGCGCGTGCGCAGGACCTGACGCCAGCCGCCACTTTTAATGATCATGGGCAGCAGGGGAATAAGGGCGAAAAAGCTTCTGCTGAAGAGGATTTCGCCAGACGGATAGGACTTGCCCAGGAGTTTTATCAGGGCAAACATGAGCGAGAAGCTGCCGGCGGCAAAGATGGCCGAGAGCGCCGCCCGCCTGGTTGTGCCGGCAAAATTGTGAGTTGTCTGGGCTTCTGCGGTTGTCACGTTCAAGATTATGTCACAGACGGCGCTCGGCCCGGGTTTTGCTATTATTAATGGCAGATATGTCCCCGGCACTGAGCCATTAGCTGTGAGACCTTAGTATATGGGCGAATTTGACGACGAAAATGAAGAGAGCGCAGGTGGTGGCACTGCGGTTGTCACCGAAAAGAAAATAAAGGTTGAGCGTCCGCCTTTATTCAAAGTCCTTCTGCACAATGATGATTACACCAGTATGGAGTTTGTCACTCTTATCCTTGAGCAGATTTTTCATAAGTCGCCGGCCGAGGCTCACAAAATTATGATGGCCGTGCACCAGATGGGCGTGGGAGTAGCCGGCGTCTATCCCTACGAGATAGCCGAGGCCAAGGTGACCAAAGTGACGATGCTGGCAAGGCAACAGGAATTCCCGTTGCGCTGTTCACTGGAACAAGAATAAGCAGCACCAAGAATAGTTTTACTTGAGGAAGCCACGATGATTACTAGAGAGCTGCAAAAGACCTTTAACGAGGCGTTTAACGAAGCTCACAGCCGGCGCCACGAATATCTCACGCTCGAGCACCTGCTTTTTGCCATGACCAGAGAAACGACCGCTTGCAATGTGCTGACGGCCTGTGGTGCGGATCTGGATGTGCTGAAGCGCGAGCTTGACCGCTATCTTAATGAAAAGATCGAAGTCCTGCCCAAGGGGAAGGAGGCCATGCCGGAGCAGACGGCCACCTTTGAACGCGTTATTGAACGTGCGGCTTTCCAGGCCCAGTCGGCGCAGCAGCCCAGCCTTGATAGCGGCAATATTCTGGCGGCCATGTTTCATGAGCGCAGATCCTTCGCAGTTTTTCTGCTTGAAAAACTGGGTGTTTCGCGTCTGGATGTTCTCAATTTTATTTCGCACGGTATCGCCAAGCCCGCGGAGGGCGGCGCCGATGATGATATGGCGGAGGAGTCTCTGGCCTCGGCCAGCGCCGGTCGCGGCGGCAGTGAAGTCGATCTGCCCGAAGACGGTCAACCCAGACGTCCGAAACGAGATCCACTGGTTGAGTACTGTGTCGATTTGATCGATCAAGCGGCAAACAATCGCATTGATCCTCTGATTGGTCGTGAGGCTGAAGTCGAGCGCACAATCCAGGTGCTCTGCCGACGTAAGAAAAACAATCCGCTGTATGTGGGCGACCCCGGCGTTGGTAAGACCGCTGTAGCCGAGGGCCTGGCTCTGAAAATCCAGCGCAATGAAGTACCGAAACAATTGCAGGGCTTTAAAGTTTATGCCCTCGATTTTGGCTCGCTTTTAGCCGGGACAAAGTTTCGCGGTGAGCTGGAAGAGCGATTGAAGGCCGTACTCAAGGCTTTGAAAGAGAAAGAAAATGTCATTCTCTTTATCGATGAAATCCATACGATAGTCCGTGGCGGTGCCGTCGAAGGCGGTGGTATGGATGCCGCAAATTTGCTCAAGCCCGCTCTGGCTTCGGGCGAATTGCGCTGCATCGGCTCCACCACCTACCAGGAATATAAGTCTGCTTTTGAGCGCGATAAGGGGCTGGCCCGCCGTTTTCAAAAGATTGAGATAACCGAGCCCAGTCTTGAAGATACCGTCAAAATATTGAAAGGTCTCAAGAGCCATTACGAGAGCTATCATGGTGTCACATATAGTGATGCAGCCATTGAGACCGCGGCCGAATTGGCCAGCAAATATATCAATGACAGATTCCTGCCTGACAAAGCAATCGACGTGATTGACGAAGTCGGTGCCACAGTCAAGCTGCTGCCTGAAGAGGAAAGGGCGGATCGCGAAGTCATTGCCCACGATGTGGAGTTGACTGTGGCGCGCATGGCTAAAATACCGCCCAAGTCCGTTTCCGGTTCGGATAAGGATCGCCTGAAATTGCTGCAATCCGAATTGCGGGCGGTAATTTATGGTCAGGATCATGCCATTGAACAACTGGTCAATGCCATCAAGCTCTCTCGCTCGGGGCTGGGTAATCCTCTCAAGCCGATAGGCTCGTATCTCTTCTCCGGTCCTACCGGCGTGGGTAAAACCGAACTGGCGAAACAGCTGGCCAAGGTACTTGGTGTTAATTTCATCCGCTTTGACATGTCTGAATACATGGAGCCCCATACGGTCTCCAGGCTGATTGGCGCTCCCCCCGGCTATGTCGGATTTGACCAGGGCGGCCTGCTCACCGATGCCGTGACCAAGACACCATATGCGGTGCTGGTCCTGGATGAAATTGAAAAAGCGCATCCGGATATTTTTAACATCCTCTTACAGGTAATGGATCACGCCAGTCTGACGGACAATAACGGCAAGAAGGCTGACTTCCGCAACATCATATTGATCATGACGACCAATGCCGGAGCCCGAGATATGATGGGCGACACCGTCGGCTTCAAGGTGGCCGACAAGAAGGAAAGTGTCGTGCAACTGGCCGAACGCCAGGGCAAAGAGCAGATACCGTCCGAGGATGATGATGCCGCTCGCAAGAAGAAGGCGGAGGAGAAGAAACCGGCCGCTGCCGATGCCGCCAATAATTTCGGCATGGGTAAGGGGCGCGGTGCCATTGAGCGCATGTTCCCACCCGAGTTTCGTAATCGACTGGATGCCTGGATTGCGTTCAATCCTCTGACTTATGCCGACATCTGTCGGGTTGTCGACAAGTTTGTTGACGAGGTCAAGGTGGCCCTGGCTGAGAAGCACGTCAAGCTGGAAATCAGTGTCGGTGCCGGGACATGGTTTGCCGATCGGGGCTTTGATAAGCAGTATGGGGCCAGACCCATGGCTCGTCTGGTCAAGCAAAAGATACGTGAGCCTCTGGCTGACGAACTTTTGTTTGGCAAACTTGAACATGGCGGCACCGTCAAAGTAGATGTGGCCGACGGTGAGCTGGTGCTGGAATGCACTGCCGCCGAGGATGTTGAGGCCGAAAATCCGGCCGCCTCTGAAAGCGCCGATGGTTCCGATAAAGGCGATGTCAGCGCCCCCGCCGGTGAAGATGCCAATCCGGAGAAGGGTTCGGAACGACGTCCCAGGCCGGGTCGCAATCCCAATCTAAACACCGCGGCGCCTGCGACCCCCGCGACTCTGGAACTGATAACTCCCTCAGCGGAGGAGCCATAAACCGCGGTGCATGACCTGCATAAACTATTGCTGCAGATTGAAAGTATTTTTCAAACGCCTTTTTTGCCTATAGGCAAATCTACGATCAGTCTCTGGCATCTAATTTATGTACTCGGTCTCTTTGTTGTTCTGGTCTGGGCTACCGGCTGGACTAAGCGCTCGATTGAAGAGCGCTTGTTGGCGCGCACCAATATCGATATCGGAGTGCGCCAGACACTTGGTTCATTTACCCGGGGCCTGGTTTTAACGGTTGGTTTTCTCATCATTCTGCAGACCGCCGGCATCGACTTAAGCTCTATCACGGTAATCGTCGGCGCCCTGGGCCTGGGTATAAGCCTTGGTCTGCAGCAAATAACCAGTAACTTTGTCGCCGGTGTGACCATTTTGCTCGAGCGTCCGATCAAGGTCGGGGATCGTATCGAAGTGGATGGAGTTACCGGCGAGGTCGTGAAAATCAGTCTGCGGGCGACGACTATGCTGACTAACGACAATATTTCTATAATCGTGCCCAACGCTGACTTCGTTAAAGGCAAAATCACCAACTGGAGTTATTCCAGTGATCTTGTGCGCTTCAGTTTCCCGGTGCCGGTTGCACATTCAGCTAAGCCGCAAAAAGTCATAGATGTCCTGCTCGATGTTGCTCGCAGCCATCCGGGTGTTGTGGCCGAGCCGGCACCGGATGTTGTCTTTCAAGAATACGGTGAGAAAGCGCTGAGCTTTATTTTGCGAGTCTATACCAGAGATTATTTGAACAAGCCAAGTTCACTGCGCAGTGAGTTGAATCTGGCCATCTATAAGGCTTTTGAGAAGAGCGGCATTGCCTTTGCCCACGATCCCGCGTTTGATGCGACCATTGCCGATTAGCATCGATATCAAGAAAAATGTTGCCGGAGCACTGGCTCTGCTTGCAGGCGCATTCTCTTTGTACGCCCTATGGCAGGGCCTGGACAGCGTTCTATTGGGCGGCGCCGACACCGGCTGGTTGATTCGCACAGGTGATTACATATCAGCCAGCGGCAAGTTGCCCACCCACGATATCTTTACCTGGACTCAATCGAGCAGGCTTTTTATTTGCTATCAGTGGCTATTTGAACTGGCTGTCTCAGCCCTCTGCAAGGCGGGCGGTTTGAACGCGGTCGGTGCCATTGCTTTCATGCTGATCTCAATTTTGTATCTGTTTGCCATGCCCCTGCTCTGGTTGCAGCAGGGGGTAAAACCTGCGTATACGGCTATTTGTATGGCCCTGGTGCTGACACCATTCTGGTTCTTTGCCCGGCCTCAATTGATTTCTTTCTGGGCTGCTTTTGTCTGTCTTTTGATACTTGAGCATTGGCGCAAGAATAATCAGAGTCGAGCCATCTTTGGTCTGCCGCCCCTGACTTTGCTCTGGGCCAACTGCCATTGTCTGGCGCTGCTCAGTCCACTTTTGAGTGCCGTCTATCTTCTCGGCGCTTGTTTTGGCCGGGACACGAGCGTGACTGAAGGCCAGAATAATTCGGCGAAGCGGGAAATCGCGCCACTACTGGTGGTGATGCTGCTTTCGCTGGGGGCGGCCTTCCTGATGCCTTTTGACCTGCGCACAATACTTATAGCTATTGGTGTATTTGCTCATACCGACGTCAATGCCTGCAATGAATTGCGTCCTCTGTATTTGACTTCCTATTTGCTGCAGCCGTGCAATCTTTTTGTGCTGGCCGTTTTTGCCCTGCTTGTCGTTCGCCGTCGCAGAATTCCCCTTTGTGGTTTTGTAATTTCTTTTGCCGCTATTATCGCCGGCCTTGCTGTGGCGCGCCTGCAGCCCCTGGGGGTGCTTCTGTCCTGGCCCTTCCTGGGTCTGGCTCTGGCCGCTCCCCCCAACCTGACTTCTTCCCGGTCGTCTTTGAGAATCGCACCGCCGCTCTGGCTTCTGGCTGTGCTTGCCCTTTCTCTCAGCCTCTGGTGGAGTCGCTTCCCGCTCAGTCAAAATGGCGATCCTGCCCTGGAGCATTTTCTTGGTTCGCGCCCGGCTCTTGTGCTGGCCGCTACCAGGCTGAAGGCCGGAGATCATCTCTTTACCGACACCCTGTCCGGTTCTCGCTTGATCTTTCTCAAGGGGCCGCCTGTGTTTATTGACGGGCGATTTTTTGTCTTCGATCAAGCCTTTTGCAGAGAATGGCTTACAGTGATGAATCTGGCCATTCCCTGGCCGAGGTTTGCTGATAAATGGAGCCTCGACAGCGTTGTTTTAAGTCATGGCTATCCGCTTTATCACCAGCTGATGGGTTTGCCTGAATGGCGTTTATGCCTGGACGACGGCGGCACCTCGGTCTGGATTAAAGCTGATAGCGCCTCGCTGGTGCAGGCTCGTCTGGGCCTGGACCCGGAGAAGCCTGAAGTGTTGGGGCTGTCCGCGGATCAGCTATCAAGCGCTAGAATCGCTCTGGCGGCTAAGCATTTGCAGTCGGCGGAAGTTTACTATTCCCGGGGCTCCTCAGACCAGGCCCTGGCAGAAGTGAATCTTTCACTGGCTCAGGTGAATACTGATAAGGCAAGGGCATTGAAAGAAAAGTTGGATCAACACTTAGTCAAGTGATTGGCGGTTTTTTTTGCTCTTGCAGGGCAGTGCTAGCCTTTAAAAGTATTCTTTCAGGGGCGGTTTAACATGCGTCGGCTTCGTTGTATGGCTGCGATTGGATTTTTGATGGTGTCGGCAATTCTGATTGGCGCCCTCGATGTCTCGCATGCCTGCGTCGGGCACAAGTCGATCCGCTCGCCGGGGCGGCATAGCGGATCTATTATGGTGGGCAAATTGAAACGGCGCTTTGTCATCCAGATGCCTGACAGTGTGCCCCCGGCTAAACCGCCTGCTGCCGCCAAACTTCCTGTCATCATCGTTTTGCACGGTGCACTGACCAATGCCTGGACCGTGGAATTCGACAGCGGTTTGACGAAGCGTGCCGGCAAGGATGGATTTATCGCAGTTTATCCGTACGGCACAGGTATTGGTCCGAGGCAAATACTTTTCTGGAACGCCGGTGCCTGCTGTGCTACCGCCAGTGCGCGACAGGTGGACGATGTGACTTTTATTCGCCAGTTGATCGAGTATTTAAAAGTTGAGTGTGGCGCCGATGAGAAGCGTATTTATGTAGCTGGTGTATCAAACGGCGGCATGATGGCCTATCGCCTGGCGACGGAGCTATCCGGGGAGATAGCCGCCATCGGCAGTGTAGAAGGTTGTATGTTTCCTGGTCATGCCGAGCCTGATCAGCCAGTCAGTGTTATCGAATTTCATGGCACTGCCGATAGTGTCATACCCTATGATGGCGGCACCGGTTATAAGATGGGTTATAAAATCCGGGGCATACTCCCTGTGCAGAGGACGGTCGAGTACTGGATTGCGCGCAATCACTGCAAACCTGTATCGGAGCGGCAGGTAAGCGGACGAATTACGAGAGAGCTATTTTCCGGGGGCCATGGTGACAGTGCCGTTTGTCTTGTCAGCATTGCAGGCGGCAAGCACATGTGGCCGGGCGGTCGCTGTGCCGCTCTCATTGGCGATACATCCGTGCATACCGGTCTCAACGCCAGCGATGAGATGATGCGGTTCTTTGCCGAGCATCCCAAGAAGTAGAAGTTTTGACTAACTTGAGAAAGTTCGCCCGCCTGTGCTAACCTTTGCCGGGTGTGTCTGGGAAGCCATTGTCTATCTGAGCCGACTCCTGGTTACGGTGCATTTTCTTTGAATCTTTCCAGAGCCGTGTCAAGTCCTAGTCTGAAGATTCTATCTAGCGTTGTCCTGCTGCTCTATCCTGTTATGGCTCAGGCGGCGCCGTCCCCTGTTCCAGCCGCCCGAGCGCGCTTCACACCGCGAGAAGTGCAGGTCTGCCTTTATCGTGCCAGGCATCTGCCTGCTAACGTTGATGAAGCAACCGTGCGCACGTTGTATGACCAGGCCGAGCGTGCTATGTCCGCTGGTTTCATGGAGCCTGCCCGGGAAATAGTTTCGCTGTTGTTGAAGACCCGCTATCGAACCTGCGAAATGTATTGCTTCCTCGGAGAGTCCTATTTTGAGGACTATGACATGAAATCGTCGGACAGTACTCTTGCCCGCGAGTACTTTGCCAAGGCGCTGCGCTATTATCCTGACTGCAGCCTTGCCTGCGTCGATATGGCCTACTATGAGCTTTCGCAGGACAATCTGGAAGAGGCGCTGAAGTTTGCCAATAGGGCGCTCTCGTGCACGCATGTTTATGAGCGGTCATATCTAGTGCGCAGTAAAGTGCTGTCTGCTCTTAAGCGATATCCGGAGGCGCTTGTCGATATTCAGCGCGCCGAGCAGTTCGGGCCAAAGCGAGTTGAAATTTACAGGGTCAAAGGCAGTCTGTTAGAGAAGCTCGAGCGTTATGACGAAGCGATTAAGGCTTTTGATCAGGCCTATGCTTTGCTGAAACAGGACTGGATTGTCTATCAGATAGTCCACTGCCTGGATAAACTGGGCAGGTATAAGGAGGCCATTAATCGTATCGGACTGGCACTGGCACTCAATCCTGATGATGGGGAGGCTTACCGCGAGCGCGCGGAACTGAAGGTGAAAGCAAAAGATCTGCCGGGCGCCGTTAAAGACCTGACCAGGGCCATTGAGCTTGAACCAACCGCTAAAACCTATCGCCAGCGGGCTCATGTCTATAGTCTGATGGGCGATAAAAAGAGCGCGGGTAGAGACCTGGCTGAAGCCGACAATATTATTTCTAAAAAAGAGCCATTTTGAATAGAATCATCATAGCGCTGCAGATTGTTTGCCTGGCGACCTGGGCCGCCGTTGTTTATGGCATACTGCATGATCAGGTCACTGTCCGGGTTTGTCTGGAATATTTTACGGTTGGACATGTTCCCATTTTTGGTGACCAACCTCCCACTATTCTCGCTATCCTATGGGGGACAACAGCCAGCTGGTGGATGGGCACTTCTCTCGGCATATTTCTTGCTCTGGCTGCCACTGTGGGGCCGTATCCGGTCTGTCGCCCCGGGATGCTGGTTCGACCCATTCTTACCTTGCTCATTGTGATGGCTGTTGCTGCCTGCATTTCCGGCATCTGCGGTTACAACTTGCAAACGCATCACATCCTCAATCTGGCTGAAATCTGGGACCGCGCGTCCTTGCTTCCTCCGGCCAAGCACGCGGCTTTTATGGCCGATGCTTTCGCGCACGATGCCAGCTATCTGGTCGGATTCTTTGGGGCGCTTTATTTGACCGTCAGTACCTTTCTTCGGCGCCGCCGGACAAATAAATCGGATCTGCAGGTCGCGGAAACATAATGGCAAAATTGCTCCGGCAAATTCTGCTAATCTAAGAACCTA